>JBKCTV010000015.1:0-134921 GCA_046318595.1 Burkholderiaceae bacterium
CAAGGCCAGCCCAGAGTATGAGGTCAGTTGCAGCTTGCTCGATTGCTTCAGTTCAAAACGCGGCATGGCGAAATGGGTGACGAGTGGAAAGCCAGATTATTATATTAAAATCAATGGCTTGGATCAAACGAGTGACCCGGGGCCACGGATTCAGGTAAAATTGTATCCTGTGAATAGCTTCTTAATTGACCTCCTACCTTTTTCAGATAAGTACAAAGGGAAGTTAAAACTAAAAGTACTATCATGCAATGTGCTCGGAAGGGTGAGATTGATAACGTAATATCTACCGCAAAACCTGCAGGATAAAACCGGAGCAGTCGGATACATCCATCACTTCTATCTTCCGAAAGCCGCTTGCAGCCTAGCTTGTGCATTCATAAACAGGATAAACACCCAAATATAAATTTACCATGAAACACTCCATTCCTGTTTTGCAGCCCGCCCGTTTGCTCGATTTGCTACGCGAGTGCTTGCGTTATCAGCACCATAGCCACAGTACCGAAAAATCTTACGTCTATTGAACCATGCAGAGCGAAACCGATGCGCTGGCGATGACGCTGCCAACCATCGAAATCAATCAGTTGCTGCGGTCGGCGGACAGAAGAAACACAACCTGACAGCCGCCTTGTCCAACTTGCGTCAACCAGTTAAGCGCTCAAGTCGTTGTATTGCCTGACACACGCGTGTCGTACAACCCACCACTAAATCGGAGTTATCAATGAGCAAATTTTTCTCTCTAATGATTGCTGCTGTCGTCGCCGCTGTTTCTTTCTCCGCCGTGGCCGCTGACGCAGCCCCTGCCAAGGCCGATACCGCTGTAGTCTCAAAAGAAACTTCGAAAGCTGACGAGAAGAAGGAAAAAGCGCCGGCCAAGCACCATCATCACAAAAAAGCCGCTGCTCCTGCCGCTACCGAGGCTGCTGCACCCGCCGCCAAGTAATTCGGTATCACTTCAGGCGGCCAAAGCCGCCTGAGTCAACATTTACCCCTGTCGCATTGGTTTATGCGCAGGGGCGAAGTCTTTTTGGCGGGCCGCGAATGTTGCCGCCGACGCTGCCGGAAACCCGTCCGCCAAGTTTTATCTGCTCCTGCCCCCCCGCTTTTTCCATTTACAGCGCAGCGGCGTGAAATCTCTTGCCTGAGTGGGCTATCGAACAGACCGATCCACTGTGTGCGCGCAAGCTCAATCGAGCATATTTCATGCGACCCGCAACGGCACTCATTAAGGAAATAGACCATATGCACACCCCAGCAAAGGCTTACCTCATCGGTGGTGGCATTGGGTCTCTATCGGCCGCCGCCTTCATGATCCGCGACGGCGCAATGGCCGGCAAAAACATTTCGATTTTCGAAGCAATGCCGGTCATGGGCGGCAGCCTGGACGGCTCAGGAGACCCCGTCAAAGGATATTCTTTACGCGGCGGGCGCATGCTGACCGCCGACAACTATGAATGCACCTGGGACCTGTTCAAATCGATTCCGTCGCTGCACAACCAGAACGAGACCGTGTACGAAGAAACCGTCGCGTTCAATCAGAAATATCCCTCGCACGCCATGGCGCGGCTGGTCGACCGCCGTCGCGCCAAGGTGCCGGTGACGTCGATGGGGTTTTCCATGCAGGACCGCGTCGAACTGCTGAAACTCAGCAATGCCGCCGAAGACGAATTGGGCGCGAGCTGCATCACCGACTGGCTTTCTCCCGTTTTTTTCGAGACTGAATTCTGGTTCATGTGGGCCACGACGTTTGCCTTCCAGCCCTGGCATAGCGCGGTGGAATTCAAACGCTACCTGCACCGCTTCATGATCGAATTCTCCCGCATCGAAACGCTGGCCGGCGTCAAGCGGACCATCTACAATCAGTACGACTCCTTGGTGCTTCCTTTGCAGGCCTGGCTCGAAGCGCAAGGCGTCCGTTTGGTTCGTGACTGCACGGTGACTGATCTGGATCACGTCACTGTCGATGACAAGTTCACCGTTACCGGCATCCATTGCCGGCTACACGATAAAAACGAACTGATACGCGTCGATGAAGGCGACCTCGTCTTTCTGCAAAACGGCTCCATGACCGATGCCTCCAGCCTGGGTTCGATGTCGAGCGCGCCTGGCAAGCTGACCAAGGCACATAGCAACGGTTGGACGCTGTGGGAAAAGTTGGCGCAAGGCCGGCCACAGTTCGGCAATCCCGCCACATTTAACAGTTGCATCGCGCAGTCCTGGTGGGAGTCTTTCACCGTTACGCTGAAAAATACTGCCTTCTTCGATGCAATGAACCGGTTCAGCGGCAATCCGGCCGGCATCGGCGGACTGGTGACGTTCAAAGATTCGAATTGGTTGATGTCCATCGTCCTGGCCCATCAGCCGCATTTTCGCAACCAGCCTGCCGACGTGCAGATATTCTGGGGCTACGCGCTGTCGGGAGACCGGATCGGTAATTTCGTTGCCAAGCCGCTGGCCGATTGCAACGGTGCAGAAATTCTGCAGGAGCTTTGCGGGCATTTGCGATTCGACCTGGAAATGGTCGAGTCGGCGAACTGCATTCCTTGCCGAATGCCTTACATCACCAGCATGTTCATGCCACGCGCATACGGCGATCGACCGCCGCCAGTGCCACGCGGCTCGAAAAATCTGGCCTTCATCAGCCAGTTCGTCGAGATTCCGAACGATGTGGTTTTCACGGTCGAGTATTCCGTGCGCGCGGCGCAAATGGCCGTGTACGAATTGCTGGGTATCGATCACAAAATTCCGCCGGTCACGCCACACGACAAATCCTTGCGCGTGCAGTTCGACGCCTTGATCAAGGCGTTCAAGTGAAGCCGAGCGCGGTCTCCATGATCGAAAACCATACGTTTGCAGAAATCGAAATCGGCGATACAACTCACCTGCTTCGTCAGTTGCAGGCCGAGGATATTCAGCTATTTGCCGCCATGTCGGGCGACGTCAATCCCGCCCACGTCGACCCCGAGTATGCCAATAACACCCAGTTTCACGGCATCATTGCGCATGGCATGTGGGGTGCGGCATTGATCTCGACGGTGCTGGGGACCGAGTATCCCGGCCCGGGAACGATTTACTTGAGCCAGAGCTTGAATTTTTTAAAGCCCGTCCACATCGGAGACACCATCGACATTCGCCTGACCGTCTCAAGCAAGGACGAACATAAACATCACGTCACCTTCGAGTGCTGCTGCACAAATCAGGCGGGCGATGCGGTTATCACGGGCAGCGCGCTGGTACTGGCGCCAACCGAAAAAATTCGTCGCGTTCGAATGGCGCCGATGCAGGTCCATCTTTCCGACAAAACGCTGCAATACCGGCAGTTATTGGCGTTGACGCAGGGGCTGCCCCCCATTTCCGTGGCAGTCGTTCATCCGTGCAGCGAGGAGGCCTTGCTGGGAGCCATTCAGGCCGCGCAGAAGAGGCTCATCGTGCCCATTTTGGTGGGGCCCGAAACCAAGATTCGCGCCGTTGCACAAAATGCCAAGATCGATCTCGGCGGCTACAAAATAGTGAATGCACCGCACAGTCACGCGGCCGCAGCCTTGGCGGTCACCATGGCCTTCAAGGGTGAAGTGCAATCACTGATGAAGGGCAGTCTGCATACCGATGAGCTGATGGCCGAAATATTCCGGCACACCGATGGTTTGTCCACCGACCGACGCGCCAGCCATGTCTTCGTTCTGGACGTGCCCTCTTATCCGAAGCCATTGCTGATCACGGATGCAGCGATCAATATCGAACCCGACATCGATGCCAAACGCGATATCGTCCAAAACGCCATCGATCTGGCCCATGCCATGGGCATCGGAATGCCCAAAGTAGCGGTGTTGGCCGCAGTCGAGACCGTGAATGCAAAAATGACCGCCACGCTGGATGCTGCAGCACTTTGCAAGATGGCGGACCGTGGGCAAATCACCGGCGGCATCGTCGATGGCCCCTTGGCATTCGATAACGCTATTTCCGCTCAAGCCGCGAAAGACAAGGGCATCGTCTCGCCCGTGGCCGGGCACCCGGACATCCTGGTCGCCCCCAACCTGGACGCCGCCAATATGCTCGCCAAGCAGTTGCAGTACCTGGCGGATGCGCAGGCCGCCGGGATCGTCATGGGCTTGCGGATACCGATCATTCTGACCAGCCGGGCCGATGGCGCTTTGGCGCGGGTTGCCTCATGCGCCTTGGCGTTGCTGGTTGTCCATGCCAGGCAAGCCGCCCTGTCAGGCGCTGCGGGTTGATGGGCACGATTCTGGTTTTCAATGCAGGCTCATCGAGCATCAAGTTTTCTATTCTTGAGCAAAAAACCTCGGTGGGCGTCTTGCACCCGAAGGTCAAGGGGCATGTTGCGCAAGTTGGTGCCAAGGTCGAATTGCTGGTTAAAGATGCCAAGGGTATCGAGCTTGCTCTGGTCGCAAAGGCTTCGCCCAGCGATCGCTTCGACCACGACGCCGCCATCACGCAACTGCTTGCCTGGTTCGACGAACAGGCCGAGGCATGGACTTTCGACGCAATCGGACACCGCGTGGTCCACGGCGGGCAAATATATTCGGCACCCATCCGGATAAGCGATGCCGTGTTGCGCGACCTCGATGCGCTGGTGCCCTTGGCGCCCCTGCATCAGCCACATAGTCTCAAGGTGATACGGGCGCTGCGCGCCCGCTGGCCCGGGATTGCTCAGGTCGCCTGTTTCGACACCGCCTTTCATACGACGCAATCCGTCATCAGCCAGGCGTATGCGCTGCCTCGCGCCATGACGGATAAGGGCGTTCGACGGTATGGGTTTCACGGCTTGTCGTATGAGTACATCGCCACTCGACTGCCGCGCGTGCTCGGAGAGCGGGCCCGGGGCAAAGTGGTCGTTGCTCACTTGGGAAACGGCGCGAGTTTGTGTGGCCTGGTCGATGGGAAAAGTGTCGCGTCGACGATGGGATTTTCTGCGCTCGATGGTTTGGTCATGGGAACCCGCTGCGGCACCCTGGACCCCGGCGTGGTGCTTTACCTATTGCAAGCACTGCACATGAGCGCCGATGAAGCGAGCGACTTGCTCTATAAGCAATCAGGCTTGCTGGGTGTCTCGGGCATTAGCAGCGACATGCATACTTTGCTGGGCAGTACTGAGCCTCATGCCGCGCAGGCCATCGATCTGTTCGTCTATCGAATCGTCTGTGAAATCGGCTCGATGGCTGCCGCCATGGGCGGAATCGATGCCCTGGTGTTCACCGCCGGGATCGGCGAACACGCCGCGCCCATTCGTGAACGGGTTTGTCAGGCCTGCGCCTGGCTAGGCGCAGCGCTCGACGTAAGCGCCAACAACGGCGGGCACGAACGGCTCGACCTGCCTTCGAGCAAGCTGCAAATCGCTGTGATACCCACCGACGAGGAGCTGATGATCGCTTTGCACACAGCGCATGTCGCCTTCGTAAACCACAGTCGAGTATTTCGATGATCGGCGATTTCAAGGAACGCGTCCAGGACGCCTTAGTCTGGCGTGCTTTTTCAGTGCAGGTCAGCAGCTGCGCCGCAGCACTTCTTGAACTTCTTTCCACTGCCGCACGGGCACGGCTCGTTGCGCCCGACTTTTGGTTGCAGGGTTTTGGCGACCTTCCGTTCATAAATGGCATGGCGCAGCGGAAGCCAGAAAGCATGCATGTTCAAGACTGCATCAGGAATCTCTAGCGCCAATTTGGCGCGCTTGGCCGGAGTTTTGGTGAACTTGTCCTGCTCAGGGCAGAAATCGAGTTCGCCCAGCAAACCGATTGGGCGAAACCATGCCCGGCCTTCGGGCGTGTCCAGTAGCGGTTTCCAGTCCTTCCAGTTGAGCCTCATGCCTTCGACGAAACCATAAGCCCAGCCTTCGGCGTCCTCATACTGCCTACCGCAGTACGGCATTATGGGCCAACATGGAGCGATTTCGCGCGGATCGGCTTCCAGCCCCGCGATGATGCCGTTCAGGTGGCGCATGACCATTCGCAGGACACGGTTGATCTCATCGATCGAACCCATCGGCGGCATCATCTCTTCCGTACCCCAGATCTTGGGCAACCACTGTTCGGGGTGTATCGTGGTCGGTCCAATCGCGATCGCATGCAGGAAACCATCGAGCATGTCGAGCGTCATGCACTCATCGCTATCGACTTCGTAGAGCAGAAAGTGCTCCAATTGGTCGAGATCTTCGTCGTCCGATTGGACGTTATGCATTTGGTCTCCTTGTACTCGATCCGATCGTCGGATGCGGAAGCTTACGCGCCCACAATTTACCATAGGCGCTTGGCGTTGCGCGTGGGCCGAGATGGTTTAAAGTGCTGAGCGCGGCTGCCATTCTTCACAAGAAAATAGGAAACCGAGATACTGGTGGAAGACAGCTCCGGTCAGAAGCTGCTGAATGAGGTCTTGCTTAAACTGTTCGGCGGGCAGGGCGACCCGCACAGCTGGCGCGTACATGATTACAAAGGGATTGGGCGCATCCCGAGAAACCTGAAAGCGGGCAGCGATCCGCCGAAGCGTATTTTGCTCGATCAACTGCCGCGCTTGTTGCAGGGCTACGGCAAGACGCCCGGTGTTGATGCCGTCGTGGTCGTGCTGGACACCGATAAGCGGAATTGCGTCGAATTTTTGGCTGAGCTGAAGGATTTGGCCGCAGGTTGCACACCGATACCGAACACGATGTTTCGCTTGGCTATCGAAGAAGTGGAAGCTTGGTACCTGGGTGACCAGCAGGCTTTGATGAAAGCCTACCCCATGTACAAACCGCCATTGACAGCAAGGGTTTCGCCCGTGATGAAACTGGCCTCATCGTCGGCAAGGAATAGCACTGCGCGCGCAATGTCTTGCGGCTGTCCCAAACGTCCAACCGGAATACGCTCGATGAGCGCTGTAAGCATTTTCTCAGGTATGGTGTCCAGCATAGTGGTCTTGGTAAAGCCTGGCGCCACCGCATTGACGGTAACGCCCTTGGCCGCAGATTCCAGGGCCAGCGCCTTGGTAAACCCCAGAATCCCTGCCTTGGCTGCGGCGTAGTTGGTCTGGCCAAACTGCCCGGCTATACCACTGATCGAACTGATGTTGATGATTCGGCCAAACCCTTTGTCGCGCATCGCGCCAATCACCGCGCGTGCCATGTAAAAACACGCGCTGAGATCCGTGTCGAGCACCGCATGCCAATCCTCGACCGGCATTTTTTGCAAGGTATGGTCCCGCGTGATGCCGGCGTTATTCACCAGCACATCGACCGCTCCGATTTCTGCCGCAATTTTTTGGACGCCTGCGATACAAGCGTCGGCATCCGTTACGTTCCAATTGAAAATAGCGATGCCTGTTTCCTTGTGAAAGGCTCGGGCGCTCTCTTCATCAAAAGCATAATTGGCGACGACCTGATAACCCTTGGCTTTGAAAGCTTTTGCGGTAACCGCGCCAATACCTGTTGTGCCGCCGGTAATGAGAACGATGCGTTGCATGATGATGTTTCCCTGATTGGTTGCTAAATTTGAGTGTGCGTAGTGCGTTGCCTTCGGTCAGCCTGGAGGTTTAATCACCGATGTTTCGACTTTGTCTGCGCGTTTGAGCGCCTCGGCTGAGCTTTCACTTCTGCAACACATAGCTTCCGGGCGCCGGACAGAGGCCTTCATTCAAAATCGGCGGTGCAGTTTTTTCCTGATCGACTTTTTGAACCAGCCAGTCGTGCCATGCCAGCCACCAGGACCCTTCACGCCCCTGCGCCCCTTCCAGCCAGCGGTCCGGAGCACGATAGGGTTCGCCCGCCGTCGTGGTATGAATGTGATAAAAACGGCCCCGGTGGCCCGGTTCACTGACGATTCCGGCGTTGTGGCCGCCGGATGTCAATACAAAAGTAATGTCTTCGCACGGCACGATCAGATGAATTTTGTGGACGGAACGCCAAGGCGCCACATGGTCTTCTTCTGTGCTGACGGCAAAGATCGGCAGCCTGATACTCGCCGGCGCCACCCCTTCGCCTTCTACTGAAAAGCGCCCCTCGACGAAATCGTTGTGCAAAAATAATTTTTCTAAATACTCGCTGTGCATTTTGTAAGGCATGCGGGTGGCGTCGGCATTCCAGGCAAGCAGGTCGATCGCGTCGCGACGCTTGTCCATCATCAGGTCGTGAATCATCCTCGACCAGATCAATTCGCTGGAGTGCAGCATCTGAAAAGTGCCGGCCATTTGTTCACCTTCCAGATAGCCCTTGTCCCACATCATGTTTTTAAGGAAAGCGACTTCGCTTTCCGTAACAAACAGCATCAGCTCGCCAGCGTCGGTAAAGTCTGCTTGCGCAGCCAGCAGGGTCAGACTTCGCAGGCGCTCGTCACCGTTATTTGCCATCGCGGCAGCGGTGATGATGGCGAGCGTTCCGCCCAGGCAATAACCCATCAAATGAATGCCGGGTTTGGGCATCAAGGCGGAAATAAAGTCGATCGCCGCCATGGCGCCTTGCCGGTAATAATCGTCCAAGCCCAAGTCGCGGTCTGTCGCATCCGGATTGCGCCACGAGACCATGAACACGGTATGGCCCTGCCGCACCAACCAATTGACGAGCGAGTTGTCGGGCGACAAATCCAGAATGTAATATTTCATGATCCACGCTGGAATCATCAAAACCGGTGTCTTATAAACCGTTTCACTTTGCGGCGTATATTGGATCAGTTCGATCAGATGGTTACGAAACACCACCCGTCCAGGCGTGATGGCGAGGTTGTCGCCCACCACGAAGTTTTCCAGCCCCGGCGCAGGTGCTCCGCTAATACGTTGCTGAGCGTCCGCGAGTGCGCTTTTTGCAGCATGCACGAGATTCCTTCCACTGCTGTCTATGGTTTCTTGAAATAATTCAGGGTTGGTGGCGACAAAATTCGCCGGAGACAATGCATCGAGCATTTGCCGCGCCAGGAAGGACATGGTGCGCTCGACATGCTTGGGCAGGCCCGGCAGCTCAGTCGTGGCGCGCTGCCACCAGTTCTCGGTCAAACAAAAATTTTCCGCCCACAGATGCCATGGGAAATGTTGCCAGCGCTCGGCCTTGAAACGGGGGTCGGCTTCATCGCCCGGTTGACTGTTGCCGCAATTCTTGTTTGCACAATCCCGAAAATGCACCGCCGGATACAAGGCCAGCTCCAGCACGCGGCCGGGGGACTGCGCCAGTTGAGTCAGCCAGGAGTAGCATGAAGTCATCAAGGCGGCAGGGCTGACGCCTGCGGTCAATCGGCCGAGATTCGCCTGAAACTTCTTATCGACAAAATCGAAATAATTATTATCACTACGCATGCTTCTCCCCATCAATCAAAGTGCCACTCTGGCCAGGTAAGCTTGGTATTTTTCATCACCCCATGATGTTGTAGCCGCCATCGACATAGAGAACCTGCCCAACAACATGGCGAGCATTGTCTGACAGCAAAAAAGTCGCTGCTTCACCAATTTGTTCGATAGTCGTAAGCTGATGCAACGGAGCTTCATCGGCTGCTTTTTGAAGCAAGCGATCAAAATGTGTAAGCCCCGACGCAGCACGGGTCTTGATAGGACCGGGTGACAGTGCGTTGACACGGATCCCTTGCGGTGCCAGCTCGGCTGCGAGATAGCGCACAGAAGCTTCAAGGGCCGCTTTCACCGGGCCCATAAGCCCATAGCCTGAAATGACTTTCTCGGAACCGTAATAGCTCATCGTCAAGATAGCGCCGCCGTCTGCCATCAAGGGCTCGGCCGCTTTTGCCAGGCGAACGAGAGAGTGGCAGGAAATGTCGATTGCGGTTGAAAATCCTGCGCTGCTTGAGTCTGTGAAACGACCTTGCAGATCGTCTTTGGGCGCAAATGCAACAGCATGCACCAGAAAATCCAGCCGCCCCCAGCGCTGCTTTATTTTTGCGAATAGCGCAGCCGATTGCGCCTCATCCGTGACATCGAGCGGCATGAAAATCGGCGCTTTGACCTGGGTGGCCAGTGGCTCCACATAAGATTTGGCTTTGTCATTTAAATAGGTCAATGCAAACTCGCCGCCCGCCATATATAGGGCGTGAGCACAGCCCCAGGCGATGGAATGTTCATTGGCAATGCCCACGATGAGTCCTTTCTTACCGTTCATCATGAAAGGTCCTTTCTGGAGGAAGATTGATTGTCGTAGCGTACATTTTCATGTCGCTGCCATGCGTGTCGTGACGTTGAGAAACTGGCTTGCTCGAACGAAGCGTTGCAGCCAGCAGCTCCGCACATGATGCGCCGGACTGCGCGCACGCAAGCAGCAAGTTGCGCAATGAAGGGATCGGCATTTCATCCTTACTCAAGATCACGCACGGCGCGCGCTGCTTCCTGCGTCATGGAAAAACTCCTGATGAAGTTGAACTGTGCCGTTCTGAAGCAAGAGTCGTTCCTAAATTACAAAAAACTTCCAAAAAATTCAATTGGTCGTCGGTTTTGTGAGGCGCGCCTGCGCCTTCAGAAAACAAAGCACTCGGCCACCATCTTAACCATTTGATCTACAAAGAAAAAATATTTTCCGTGGCAACCTGGCGCGGATCCTGCTTCAGCTATCCGGTGAGTTGTTGAGCAGTCGTTAAAAGGAGTCGTATGAACCAGATCGTATTCGATGTTCGCGCCAAGCAGAGTTTGACTTTGACCCCTCGTTTGCAACAGTCGGTCAAATTATTGCAGCTGTCCGCCATTGAGTTTAAGCAAGAGCTGCAGCAGGCACTGACAAGCAATCCTTTTTTAGAGATCGAGGAGCTTGCGGAGGACGATAGCGCTTACGAAAGCGAAGCAGCCGAGCGGCCCGCCGAGTCTGACGGTGAAGCATCTGAGCTACGAGCGACCGATGACTTTTCAACGGACAAAAACGACATGGCTGCCACGCAAGCCGATTATGAAACGACACACGACGAGTCGGCGTTCAATGGCGATTACGGCCAGTCCGGCACGGGGCACGGCAAAGGCGACAGCGACGGCGACATATCCGACTGGACCCCCATCCAGCCTTCGCTGCATGAACATCTGCGGGCGCAGCTCGGCACTTATCGCCTTGGTGATCGCGATCATACCTTAGCCTCCATGGTCATAGAAGCGCTGGACGACGATGGCTATTTGCGACAGGATCTGGCGGAGCTGGCCAGTCAGTTTGCCTTCGACCCGCCCGCGGAGGACGCGGAGCTTTCGACCGCCTTGCATCTCGTTCAGCAGCTAGACGTGGCCGGGCTTGGCGCCCGCGATCTCTCTGAATGCTTATTGTTGCAACTGGCGGCGCAGCCGCAACCCACCCGGATTCAGCAAATCGCCATGAACATTGTGCGCGATTTTTTATCAGCAATGGGAAAACGCGATTACGCAGAAATCAAGCGTCATCTGAAATGCGCCGCAGACGACATTCAGCAAGCCTGCGCCCTGATCCGCAACCTCAATCCGCGACCTGGTTCGCAGTTTGATAAGACCGATGACGGTTACATCATTCCCGATATCATCGTGCGAAAAGTTAAGGGAAAATGGACCGCCGCCGTCAATCCGGCCGTGATGCCCAGAGCGCGTCTGAACACGGTGTACGCCGATTTATTCAAGCAGACCCGTAGTAAGGAGCAGACGCCGATGGCCGAGCAGCTACAAGAGGCGCGCTGGCTGCTGCGTAACGTCGCACAGCGGTTCGCGACCATTTTGCGCGTAGCCGAAACCATCGTGCGGACGCAGCGCACTTATTTCGAGTATGGCGAAATCGCCCTCAAACCCATGGGACTAAAGCAAGTCGCGGAAGAGCTCGGCTTGCACGAGTCGACGGTTTCCCGCGCCACCAGCAATAAGTACATGGCGACACCAGCGGGGATCATCGAACTGAAAAATTTCTTTTCACGCGAGTTGGCCACGGAAAGCGGCGGCTCCTGTTCGGCGGCATCCGTGCGGGCACTGCTGCGCGAGATGATAGAAAAAGAGGATGCCGCCGCGCCCTTGTCCGATGTTTGCTTGACGCAAATGCTGGCCGGTCAGGGGGTCATCGTCGCGCGGCGTACAGTTGCCAAATACCGTGGCTTGATGAAAGTGCCGGCCGCGGAGATGCGCCGTTCAGCTTGATTTGCAGGGGCGTACCCCCTCACATTTGATTTGTCGCCTATCTCACGCTTCTGCGGAGAACGTAAATTGCCTTGGCGCAAAAAAGCTTAGGTATGGTATTTGCTGAAGTACTCGACATTCTTTTAATTTATCGGGAGTAATTTATGTTGGTTCGCCTATTTCGCACATTGTTTTTTGTTTTGGCGGCCGCTTTGGCCACGGGTTGTGCCTCGACCGCGACCGAGCGCAGCACCGGTGAGTACACGGACGATACAGCGATCGCGACCAAAGCGCGGTTGGCGTTAATTGAAGCAAAGGACGTCAAGTTCACAGAAATGAAAGTCGATGTTTACCGTGGGGTCGTGCAGTTGAGCGGTTTTGCCGACTCCAGTGAAATGGCGCAACGGGCAGTAGCGATCGTTCGCGAAATCAAAGGCGTCAAAAGCGTCAAAAACGATGTTCTGATTCGCAAGTAATTAGAAGCGCGGGCTCAAAGACTTTTGATTTGAGTCCTCGCCGGTTCAGATAACTATCAGCGCTTCAGGTATGCCTCTACTCGAGACAAATTTCATAAAACGACAGAGACGGCTGGGTGGCTCGACAGCCCCCTGTACAATCCATCGAGCTGCGCCTGCGACACAGCCCGCACAGTGCATGTCAACGCCAAATAGTTACCTTCCCGGCTGGGCCGCATCTCCATCGTGCAGACGGCGAAATCCGGCGCATGCTCCAACACCACGGCTGCTACGGTTTGAGCGAACTCAGCAGTTCTTTTGCCCATGATCTTCAAAGGAAAATCGCAAGGAAAAGTGAGCAGTGTCGTTCGCTCCGGGGGCTGTTCCGTCATGGTTTATTTCTTGATCCAGAGACGCGCGGCATCATAGAGCCGGCCGATGATGCCAGCCGTTTCGACCTCTTCCAAGGCTAGCACCGGAACCGTTTGGAGCAGTTTGCCGTCCAGCGAAATCTTCAGGGTACCAACCTGGGCGTTTTTGACGATCGGCGCCATCAGCATGTCGCGCCGCTCGACCGTGGCGCGCAGGCGGTTCGAGCTGCCACGCGGCACGGCGATGATGATGTCATGGTCGAAACCGGCTTTCACGGTATTGATTTTGCCTTTGTAAACCGTTGGTGAAATGATGACCTGGCCTTTGGCGTACAGCCGTGCAATCTCGAACATCTGAAAGCCGTAGTTCAGAAGCTTCAAGCTTTCCTGCGCACGCGCGTCCTCCGATGGCGTGCCGAGTACGACGGATAGCAGACGACGCTGGGTCCCGTTGGGTAGACTACGGTTGGCAGAGGAAATCAGGCAGAAGCCAGCCGCCTCGGTATGCCCGGTTTTGACACCGTCCACGCTCGAGTCGACCCAGAGCAAGCGGTTGCGGTTCGGCTGCTTGATGCCATTGTAGGTGTATTCCTTTTGCGAGTAGAGTTTGTAGAACTCGGGAAAGTCGCGAATGAGGTAGCCGGTCAGCCGCCCTAGATCGGCTGCGGTCGAATAATGCTCCGGGTCTGTCAAGCCCGTGGCGTTTTTGAAATGCGTGTTTTTCAGGCCCATGCGCTGAGCTTCCCGGTTCATCAAAGAAGCAAAAGTAGTTTCGTCGCCGGCGATCGCTTCGGCCAGCGCGATCGACGAGTCGTTGCCCGACTGGATGATCGTGCCGTGCAGCAGCTCGTCCACGGTAACGGGTCGGTTCGGAGCGATGAACATGCGGGAGCCGCCAGTCTTCCAGGCTTTGGCCGAGACATTGACGGTTTGGTTCAGCGTCAGATGCTTCTGCTTAATGGCGGCGAAGACCAGGTAAGCCGTCATCAGCTTGGTGAGCGACGCCGGATCCACGCGCTGATCGGCATGCAAAGCCGCCAACTCTTGACCGGATGTCAGATCGAGGAGCACGTAGGCTTTGGCGGCCACAGATGGCGCCGGAATCTGGGCTTGCGCCGCAGTGCCCGTCAAACCGAATGACAGGGTCATGAGCAGCCAACCGGCAGTGCGTAAGGTATTCCAGAAAAAAAGTTTCATTGTGCAGGCGATGTTAGGGTTGGGGAAAGCGCAGGGCGGTAGCGAGCGACAATGAGATCGCGCAGCTGCGGCAGCCGGCCATGGAAAAAGTGCCCGACGCCCGGCAATACGGTCACGGGGAGGTTTTGCGGGCGAGCCCAGTCGAAGACGGTGGACAGCGGCACGGTGTCGTCGTCTTGGCCATGAATGACGAAGGTCTCGGGCGGCACCGGCGCCAGCCTGAAACGGCTGGTTGCCGGGCCGACCAGCGTCAGGCTGCTGACGGGGCGATGTTCTGCCGCCAGGCGGGCGGCGAGGTGCGACATGACGAAAGCACCGAAAGAAAACCCCGCCAGGGCCAGCGGCGCATGGGCCAGGGCACCGGCACTGATTATGCGTTGCGCATGGGTAAGTGCCCAGTACAAGTCGTCGAGCTCACCGTGACCATCGTCATGCACGCCGGCAGAACCGCCGACGCCGCGGAAATTAATGCGCACGCAGGCCTGGTCCAGTTGCAGAAAAGCCCGAACGATGGTTTGTACGACTTTGTTGTCGAGCGTGCCGCCAAACAACGGGTGCGGATGTGCAACCAGGGCCAGGCCGCGCGCTTCGGCGGGCGGCAGGTCGATCGCCGCCTCGATCGCGCCTTGGGGCCCAGGCCATATGACACGCTGCGTCTGCTGGTTCATACGGGCCCAGCATTCGGTTGAGCATCGGGGAGGCGCAGGCGTTCGACGATCTGCCCCTGCAGCAAATGCCGGTCGATGATTTCGTCGATGTCGGTTTCGTCAACGAAGGTGTACCAGACACCGTCCGGGTAGACGACTAGAACCGGACCTAGCTCACAACGATCCAGACAGCCGGATTTGTTGATCCTGATCCGCCGGGTACCACTCAGGCCCAGGGACTGCAGGCGCTGTTTGGCGTAGGCCTGCATCTCCAGCGCGCGCAGGCCCTGGCAGCAGGCTTCGCCGGCGGCGCGCTGATTCGTGCAAACGAAAACGTGTTTTTCGAAATAACCCATGCTCGGTATTATCGCTCATTTCGCATCCGGCATCCCTGCCAGCAAGGGCCGGCCGGTAACGCCATCACACTTGATTTTTCGGGATGACGCTGTGCTGTCCGCATCGAACCGCGACATACAGCGCCAGCAACGGCCATAAGGTGGCCACCCAGGCAGCGGCAGCCTGAATATGCTCGATGACCTGTTCGATGGGGTCATTCGCGGCGAGCTTCACCGGCGCGCTGAAACCAGGTAGCAGCAAGGTTCCGAGCCAGCCAAGCGCAATGCTGACCGTGGCGATGCGCCCCATGACGTACGGCGGCCAGTTGGATAGTGCAAGCCCCAACGCCAAGGCGCTGGCGATGACGATCGCCAGCCGCTGGCGATACTCCCAAAACGTCAGCCCCTTCAACGGTTCGCCCTGAATCCACGGAAGCAATTGCGGTCCGATCCAGCCAGCCAATAAAGTCAGCAGCATCAGCACCAGCAGCAAGCGCAGTCGCGGCGAGGAGCGGCGAGTATGGGCCAGGCCCAGGCTCCAAGCGCCCAACAGGAAAAATCCGGTGGGCGCGCGCACGCTCATGGGCTCCCAGGTCAACAGCCGAAAAGCAAGTTCGTTTTGCAAATCGATCAGGCCGAGGTGGGTCGTCGCCACCATCCAGACGTCCCCCAGCCACGGACCCAACACGAAGGGCACGGCCTGGGGGCATAACAGGGCGAAGCACCATAAGATGATGGTCGTCACGCCGAGCAGCGTTTTGCTTTCCAGCCATTGCCGGCGCAGCCCTGGCCACAGGCCGGAATTGACCAGCGGCTGGGTCAGGGCATGGGCGAATACGCTGCCGACCAGACCGCCGACGCTGTTGGTGAGGAAATCAAGCTTGGACGGTACCCGCAGCGGCAAAAAGGTCTGCACGGCCTCAAGCAGACCTGAGAGCGCGACGATGGCCACGGTCGCCAGCAAGACACCCGCAAATCCGCCGACGGTCGGAAACAGGCCCAGGGTCAGCAGGACCCCCAGGGGAATGTAGCCGGTGACATTAATGAACACATCGCGCCACAGAATGGTTTGCTGCGGGGGGATCCAGGGAGCGGTCAAATAATCGAAGGCGCCGACGCCCAGGTCGCGCCAATCCGTGTAGGGAAAGAGCGACAAGTGCACGATCAGCAAAATGTACAGCATGGCGACGGCCCGGATCTCGATGGCACCGGTGGGCATGGCCGACGGCGAGCTGAGCGGCGAAGGGAAAAAACGTTTCATGCGAAGTCGTCGTTCAAAAGGAACCCTGATGGCACAATGACAATATTGTTCAGAGTGTAGGACACGGTCGCAATTGCAGCAAACGAACACAACGCACCCCGAACCGCCCGCATTCGAATGGTTGCCGCATGTCGACTCCACCAATTCGGAAGCCCTGCGGCGTGCCCGGCAGGGACGGATCGAGGACGCACTGGTGTTGGCGACCGACGACCAAACGGCCGGACGGGGCCGCCGGGGGCGCGCATGGACGAGCCGGGTCGGCCATTCGCTCTGCCTATCTTATATTTTCCGTATGGACGGTCTGAGCGGCCGGCCGGCGCCTTCCGTGGTCTGCGGCTGGGCGTTGGCCGAGGCCTTGAATGCCCGTGCCTGGCCGGTAAGGCTCAAGTGGCCCAATGATCTGCTGGCGCAGGGTCGGAAGCTGGGCGGTCTGCTGTGCGAATCGCACGCCGTGGCGAACACCCGCTGGCTGGTCGTCGGGCTTGGTCTGAACCTGCGCCAGTGGCGAAGCGTCGACCTGGATGCCGCCCTGGGCGGCATCGGAGCGGTGGCCTTGGAGCAGATGGGCACGACCGACGCTCCGCATCCCATCGACCCGCTCGAATTGGCACGCTATCTGGGCGGCAGTTTGCATACCGCGATGACGGCCTGGGGGCAGCACAGCTTGCCGACCAACTGGTGGCGTCAGGCGCGGCGTTTCGATGCCTGGCGCGGACAGGCCGTGGCTTTACAGGATGAGGGACAGTGGCGGCAGGCCGGTCGAGCCCTTGGAGTCGATGCGGCGGGCCGGTATCGCTTGGCGACTGCGGCAGGCCTGGTGACCGTGGACGCGGGCGATTTGTCATTGCGCCAGATAGCATCATGAGCGTTCTGTTGATCGACGTCGGCAACAGCCGCGTCAAATGGTGCTGGGCCGACGATCTGGCACAAGCGCTGCCGCCGCCGGCGCATATTTTATCCGCGCCATCGGGGGCGGACGACGGATCGCGCCATTGCCCCTGGGATCAGGACATGCCTGAAAGATTGTCGGTCGATGCGGTTTTTTTCGTGACGGTCGCGCAGGGCAACTGGCGCAACCGCATTTGCGCCTGGGCGGCGGCGCGGGGCATCGACGCCGGCGAATTGCGGTCGCAGCGCAGCGGGCCGCAAAACCTGCAAAACCGCTACCGCGAACCAGCCGCATTGGGCGCCGACCGTTGGGCACTGGCGATTGCAACCCACGGGTATTTTCCAACGGAAGACTGCGTCATCGTCGGCTGCGGAACGGCGACCACCATCGATGCTTTATCGGCACGCGACGGACTGTTGGGAGGATTGATCCTTCCCGGTCCCAGGGCGATGCTGGCAGTATTGGCGGGCGCTACGGCCGGTTTACCCGATTTATCCGAACACACGCCTCCGGCCCGCACCGATTTCGACGTGCCGGATAACACGGTCGATGCGATGTATAGCGGCACGCAGCTTGCGACGGTCGGCGCCGTCCGGCAACTGGCGATGCATATGCGCTTGCGTAACGGCGGCGGCGCGGTAAACTGTCTAGTGACGGGCGGCGCGGCGCCCTGGATCTTGCCGGTCCTGCCGGACGCCGTGCACCGGCCGCACTGGGTATTGGAAGGCTTGCGCCGCTGGGCCAACGACACACGATGTTAAAACGATGAGCGACTCTTCTGTGAGCATGCGATTCACCGGCCGCCAGTTTTTGGGGGCCGGGCCGCGCCAGCGCCTGGCCGGGCTGTTCGCCGCGCTGACTTTCATCAACATCGTTGTCCTGTTTTTATGGCTGGCCGATATCCGTGCGCCCTGGCAGGCGCCGCTCAAAGTGCTTGCGCTGCGTCAAGCTGAGAGCCAGGGCGCAAAGATCGAGCATCCATGGCGAGCGGTCGCCGTAGCGCCTAGCCCGCCCCCGACACCAAAAGTCGTGGCGAACGCGCCGCCTGACCGACCGCCGTCGCGCCGGCCGGCGGTTCCTCCCTCTTCCCCCGTAGCCGTCGATACGCCCAGCACCCAGGTCGCTGCGGCGAAGAACCTTACAATGCCCAATCCGCCGCCGGAACTGGAATGTCGGCTATGGACCCCGCCGACGCCGGAAGAGGCGCCGCGCGTTCAACAGGCACTGGCTGCTTGGAAAGGGAATGTACAAACGCGCCAAATCAGCGAGGTGATCGGCTATGTGGTCTATTTGCCGGCGGCTCAGGCGCGCAACCCGAGAATTTTGAGCGAGCTCAAGGAAAAAGGCATTACCGATTTGTTTTTGCTGCAAAGTCCGCCGGTGTTGAAGGGCGGCATTTCACTGGGCATGTACCGTTCGCAGGAATCGGCCCGTCAACAACAACTCAACCTGTCGAAAAAAGGAATTGCGAACATCCAGGTCGCCGGGCGGCCCGGCACACCGAAAACCGTTTTCCGTCTGACCGGCACTGAGGCGCAGATGGCGAGTTTGCGCGAAATCAACGAGAAAACGCGACGCGGCAGCCTGCGCAGTTGCATCCCTGCCATAACGGCCGACCCTTGAGCCTATAAGCCCGTCGGGCTAACTCATAACCGATGACTCCTGTCGGTCGCAGACAGCAGCGCGGCGAGCGGCAGATCGTCGGTCTCTACTCCTTTGCACCAAACGAATATTTTGAAGAGTTCGCCCATTTCCGCTTCGGACAACAAGGTTTGTACCGCATGCCGCTGCCGCGCGCCGCTCACATCCGAGACCGCATCGGCCAGCTGCGGTGCGCGCAAAATTCCGGCCTCCAGCAAAACAGCGGCCTGTGTGCCATAGCCCAGCAGCTCGCCGCCGGCTTCATCGATCGCGGCGAACGCCGCTGAAAAGTTCACGTGCGCGGTCAGATCCTGGTCGCCAATGTGGTTGAGCACATCGTCGTGGCACCGATGCCGACGGTGCGCGACCAGCGTGCCGGTGTGGCGTTGCGGATGGTAAAACGTGGCGGCTTCGAAACCATAGTCGATCATCAGCGCGATGCCCCGCAGCTTGTCGGTCAGTGTCCGCAAAAAGGCAGCGGTCTGCTCGGCCCATTCGGACTGATAGCCTTCCGGCCAAGGGCCGTGATGCCCATGCAAGCGCTGCACCAGGCCGGTCAGCTCGGAGCTGGCCGGCCGTTCGACGAAGCACAGCGCTTGCCCGGCATCGTCCGGCGCGACGAACAGCTCGCGCACGCCGTCCGGGTACCAACGCCACAGCCGCACTGGCATGGCATCGAGCACTTCGTTGCCGAGGACGACACCTTCGAGCACGGTCGGCAATGTGTTTGCCCAACGGACTTTATGCGCTTGTGCCGGAGCTAAGGCGGCGATGGTCTGGCGCTGCTCGGCCTGCAGCGCGGCCGATAGTTCGACGATATGGTAAACGTCGATCCGGGCGCCCAGCGCATTTAGCCAATGGGCGGCGAGCGAGCCGCGACCGGCGCCGAATTCCCACACCTGCCCGCCGCAGCGCACCACCGCTTCCGCGCAGGCATAGGCCAGCGTTTCGCCGAACAGCGGCGTCAGCTCCGGCGCGGTCACGAAATCGCCTGGCGCGCCCAGCATCCCGCCGCGGCTGTAATAGCCGGATTGCGGATCGTAGAGCGCCGCCTGCATGAACCGGTCGAACCGCCAGGGAGCGTCGCGGCGAATATTTTTCCACCACGCGGGCAGGGCATCATCCATGGAAAGGTAAAATGATCGATTGTCGGGAATCCGACATGCTACCGGAAAGCGGCTTTTCCTTGACCATTTCATGAGCGACTGGTTTCTCGACGACCGCCTGGCGGGGTGCCGCCGTTTGTATATTCGTGCTTTCGAAGCGACGGCCCTGGTCGGCGTGCTGCCCGAGGAGCAAGGCCGGCCGCAGCCGGTGCGTTTCGATATCGACATGTGGACGCCATTGGCGCAAACGCCGTCGGTTCGCGACCATTTGGCCGATGTGGTGGACTACGGCTTCGTGCTGCCGGATATAAGAGCGCTGCTGGCGCAGGGACAGATCGGTTTGCTGGAAACGCTGGTGGACCGTGTCCTCGACTGCTTACTGGCACATCCGAAAATACGCGCGGCGCGGGTCCGTGCCGAAAAACCGGTGGCCTATGTCGACTGCGCCGCAGCCGGCGTGGACGTGTTTCGCTGTCGAACGTAATACATCGCCAACCAGGCCGCTAACGGATCACCACCATGGAACACGTCATTCATTTTCCAACCCGCGCGCAGCAAAAGCATGCGCACGAGGCCAACAAATTGCAAAAACGGCTTTGTCGTCAGGTCGGCCAGGCGATTGGCGACTTCAACATGATCGAAGACGGCGACCGGGTCATGGTTTGCTTGTCAGGCGGCAAGGACAGCTATGGCCTGCTCGACGTGCTGCTGTTGCTGCGCGCGCGCGCGCCCATCGACTTCGGTATCGTCGCGGTCAACCTGGACCAGAAACAACCCGGCTTTCCGGACGCCGTGCTGCCCGATTATTTGCGGGCGCGCGGCGTCGATTTTCATATCGAAACGCAGGATACGTATTCGATCGTCAAGCGGTTGATCCCAGAAGGCAAAACGACCTGTTCTTTGTGCTCGCGGCTGCGACGCGGCATTTTGTACCGCGTGGCAGGCGAGCTCGGCGCAACCAAGATCGCCTTGGGCCACCACCGCGACGATATTTTGCAAACCTTGATGCTGAATCTGTTTTACGGCGGCAAGCTCAAGGCCATGCCGCCCAAGCTTGTGTCCGACGACGGCCGTCATACGGTCATCCGGCCGTTGGCGTACGTTCGCGAAACCGACCTCGCGCGCTATGCCAGCGAGCAGCGTTTCCCCATCATTCCCTGCAATTTGTGCGGTAGCCAAGACGATCTGAAGCGCCAGGAAATGAAGTCGCTGCTGGCCGGTTGGGAAAAGCACAACCCGTCATGGATCGCGAATTTGTTCGGTGCGTTGAGCAGTGTCGTGCCGTCGCATCTGCTCGACCGGCGTTTGTTTCCATTCGAGACAATCAGGCCGGACGACGGGGGGGCCACGATGCCGTACCCGGGCGACCTTGCGTTCGATGGCGACTGCAACTAACGGGCTAACGATCGGATCGGTCATGGGCTGTGTGCGTTAGTGTACAGAACGAATCCAGAGACGTTATTTATAATGTTCGCTATTTAACCTGCCTGATGCGGTGGGCCAATAATAGCCTGGAGACTTAAAATAACCGATCCCGACAACCCCCAAAAAAACCGCCTGCTCGCGGCCTTGCCGGATGTCGAATGGCAACGCTGGCTGCACCATCTGGAATGGGTCGACATGCCGCTGGGGCAGGTGGTGTACGAGTCAGGCACGTTGCAGACCCATGTCTATTTTCCAACAACGGCCATCGTTTCTCTCTTATACGTCATGGAAAATGGCGCTTCGGCGGAAATCGCAGTGGTCGGTAAGGAAGGGCTGGTGGGAATTTCCCTTTTCATGGGTGGCGAATCGACGCCCAGCCGGGCGGTGGTGCAAAGCGCGGGACAGGGTTTTCGGTTGCGAGCCGCAGTCATGAAAGAGGAGTTCAATCGTGGCGGGCCGGTTTTGCATTTGCTGCTGCGTTATACCCAGGCGCTGATTACGCAAATGGCGCAAACGGCGGTCTGCAACCGGCACCATTCGCTGGATCAACAGTTATGCCGCTGGTTGCTGCTGAGCCTTGATCGTCTCGAAGGCAATGAACTGGTGATGACGCAGGAGCTGATCGCCAACATGCTCGGCGTGCGACGCGAAGGAGTGACCTCAGGGGCGCTCAAATTGCAGGAGGCCGGATTGATCAGCTATGTGCGGGGGCGTATCACGGTGCTTGACCGCGCCGGCATCGAAAAACGCACCTGCGAGTGCTATGCGGTCGTCAAAAAAGAATACGACCGGTTGCTGCCCGCCTTCGACAAAAAATGAGCCTCAGGTACCGATCGGCATTTCGTAACGGGGAAGGTCGATCGAGAAAACACATCCCACCCCTGGCCGGTTTCTGACTAGCAGCGTCCCTTGATTGGCCGCAACACCTTGCTGGGCGATGGTCAGGCCAAGCCCCAGTCCGCTGCGGTCATGTCCGCTTTGCAGGAAAGGCGTGAACAGTCTTTCCATCGTTCCGGCCGGCAGACCGCCGCAGTGGTCGGCCACATCGATGATGATGCGATCGGCCGCAGCAAAGACATCGAGTGTTACGGTACTGCCCCGGTGCGTGAACTTGATGGCGTTTTGTACCAGGTTTTCGATGGCTGAGCGCAGCATATCGCGATCGCCATCAACGGCGAGAGAAGAGTCTGCCACGGTGGTAGTCAAAGTACAGCCATTGGCATGCGCACCGAGATCAGCGGCGGCCGTGATCTCGGCGATCAAATGCGCCAGCGCGAATACACGCGGCGCATGCGTGGGCTGGCCGATGCTTTTGATCTCGCTGAGCGAGATGTCTATCAATTTCCCCAGGTTGACGATATTTCTTTCCAAAATCGCGCCAGTGCTGCCGGACAGGTTCAGGTTGCCTGCCTTGGCGGCCGAAAAAGCGAGCCATACCGTGCCGAGCAGGTTGCGCAGTTCGTGCGCGAAGTAGCCTATGCGTTCGTTGGAGTGGCTCACCTGTGCATCACTCAGAATCAGCTCGCGTTGATAGCTGAATTCGGTGACGGCGTCGGCGATCGCATTGTCCAGGCAGCGGTTGAGGGTTCTGAATTCGTCTACGCAAAAAAGCGATGACCGCTCGATCGCCAGATCGGTGATCGCTTGACAGAGATCGCCATAATGGTGAACCACCTGATTGACCGAAAACCCCAGCGCAAATAAATCTTTACCGTGCTGAGCCGCCGATACGCCGATTTCGGACGCCGTCACTCTGCCGTCGGCCGGCCCGGAGATTTCGAAGCTTTTACCTGGACGATGCGAGCGCTCGGCGCGCAGAGTCCGAATGAGCTGGTCGAGCAGCATCGGAATGCCGTTTTGCAACTGTTCGGTGGTGATCGGGCGTCCCTGCCGCTGCTCGACATTGACGCGACAACGGGCTGCCAAGGTTTCACGGTTACCAGTCAGAAAATCGTGCATCATGACGTCATTCCGTGCTTGCATTCAGAAATCGAAGTAGCGTTATAGATAGATTAGAGTTGGCGATTGCGTTGGTGACGGACCAGTTTGGCGGCATACAGCCTTTCGTTCTGTGCGCTGGCCGACATATGCAGGCCTGAGACTTCGTTGTGCACAAGAACCTGGCTTGCCTATGGGCGCATGGCAGCGGCGGATTTTTGCGGCGACCGGGCTTTCGATGCCTCACCTGATTGAGAATAGTTATCAATTGCAGTATGCTGCGGTTTTCTAAAACTGAAAGTTTGTGATGTTAAAAACGATATTCTCCATGCTCGTGCTGGCCGCATTTTCGACCGCCGCTGTGGCCGGCGCCGACTGCAAACCGCACCCCAAAAACGAATGGCTCAAACCAGCGGACGCGCGCGCCCAGATCGAAGCGCAGGGTTACCGCATCAAAAAATTCAAGGTCGACGGCAATTGCTATGAAATCTATGGCACGACCAAGGAAGGTAAAAAAGCCGAGGTGTACTACGATACAAAAACACTCGACATGGTCAAAGCCGAAATCGAAAAATAGTTCCTGACCCATGAAATCGCTGGGCCTCATGGTCTGGGACCCGATTGTGCGTCTGACGCACGCACTGGTGGCCGGATTGGTCGCATGGAACTGGTGGGACGACTCAGGCGCCGCCGTGCACCGCTTGCTGGGCTATATCGCGCTTGGGCTCGTACTCGTGCGGGTGGTTTGGGGTTTCATTGGCACGCGGGCGGCGCGTTTCCAAACCTGGTGGCCTCACACGGCCCGCCTGCGGAGGCATTGGCGCAGCATGCGTCGCACTGCGCCGGCTAAAACCTACCCCAGTCATACCCCGTTCGGCAGTTTGAACATGTTGCTGATGTGGCTGTGCATCTTCGGGCTGGCCGCGACCGGTTTCGTCTCGCGGCTTGATGCGTATTGGGGCGAGGACGGGCCGATCGATCTACATCGCTATCTGTCGCGGACGTTGATGGGTCTGGTGATCTGTCACGTGCTGACAGCCTTGTGGAGCAGCTGGCGCGGCCCTGTCAACCTGATCGCGGCGATGGTCACAGGGCGGAAAAGGCGTCGCCGCAATCGCTAGGCGCTGCATTTCAAAAAATCGGGTTGAATGCGCGTGATGTGTCTTGCATACTAAGATTTTATGCAGTGAGCTCCTCCGCATGTCGTCATCCAACGCCCAATTCGGCATCGTTCGCGCCGCCATCCATCGGCTGTTGAGCGCTGACGACGACCCCGCGCCCGAGATCGGCCTGGCGCGGTTGGCCGAATTCGCCGGCTGGTCGGATGTGCATTTTCAGAAAGTGTTCACCCGCTGGGCGGGCATTTCGCCCAAGCGGTTTTTGCAGTTCGCCCGCCGCAATCGCGCAGTGGCCGCCTTGCGCACGCCCGGCAATCTTCTCGACGCTGCGCTGGAAGCCCGTCTGTCGAGACCCGGCCGCTTGCATGGTCTGCTGATTCACTGCGACGCTGTCACGCCAGGACAAGCCATGCGACGCGGCGCGGGTGTGTCGATCACGGTGGGTCAAGGGTTTACGCCCTGGGGAATGGCGCAGGTGGCGTGGACCGCGCGCGGCATTTGCGGCCTGCATTTTTTGCCGGAAGACGACCAGACTCCGGCGCTCGACTTACAAACGAACTGGCCGGCCGCTGAATGGACGTTGGACGACACGCAGGCCCAGGCGACGCTGGATCGGGTTTTTGGCGATGGCGCCTATTTGCCTTTGCATCTACATGGAACGAACTTTCAACTGCAGGTGTGGCAAGCGCTTTTGCAAACACCTCAAGGACAAACGTGCAGCTATACGGAAATTGCACATCGGATCAATCGGCCTCGCGCGGCCCGGGCGGTCGCTGCAGCGATCGCGCGCAACGACATCGCCGTCTTGATACCCTGCCACCGCGTCATCCGCGACAGCGGCGTGCTGGCTGGCTACCGTTGGGGACTGGCGCGGAAAGTGGCGTTGTTGATCGACGACGCGGCGCAAGCGCCGCCGTCACAGTAAAAACAGACGATAGGCCGGGTTGCCGGTTTCGTCCCAGTAACGATAGCCCAGCCCTGCCAGAAACGCCTGAAAATCAGCCTCGTCGGCGGGCGGCACCTGCAGGCCGACGACGATGCGGCCGTAATCCGCGCCTTGGTTCCGATAATGAAACAGGCTGATGTTCCAGCCAGGGTGCATGGCCGACAAAAAGCGCATCAGCGCCCCGGGACGCTCCGGAAACTCGAAACGATAGAGCTTTTCGGGCGCGGCGCGGTGCGTTCGGCCACCCACCATGTGCCGGATATGCAGCTTGGCGAGCTCGTCCTGGGTCAAGTCCAGGGTTGCGAATCCAGCGGCTTCGAAAAGCGCGGCGATCGCAGCCGGCTCGGTTCGGCTCGCCGTCTGAATGCCGACGAAAATGTGCGCCTGGGTGCCGTCGGCGATGCGGTAGTTGAACTCGGTGACGCTGCGCGGGCCGAGCAGTTGGCAAAACTGGCGAAAACTGCCGCGCGCCTCGGGAATGGTCACGGCAAATAAAGCTTCGCGGTGTTCGCCCACTTCAGCGCGTTCAGCGACAAAACGCAGACGATCAAAGTTCATGTTGGCGCCGCAGGCGATGGCGATCAACGACTGGCCGCCGAGGTTCTCGCGTTCGACATAACACTTCAAACCCGCCACAGCGAGGGCGCCCGCCGGCTCTACGATGCTGCGCGTGTCCTGAAAGACGTCCTTGATGGCTGCGCAGACTTCGTCGGTATCGACACGGATGATTTCGTCGACATACGACTGACATAGGCGGAAGGTTTCCGTGCCGACCTGCTTGACCGCCGTGCCGTCGGAAAACAGCCCGACGTCGGTGAGCCCGACGCGCTCTCCGGCCTGCAAGCTCTGGTACATCGCATCCGAATCGCCGGTCTGCACCCCGATGACTTTGATGTCGGGGCGGATCTGCTTGACGTACGCGCCGACCCCAGCGATCAGCCCGCCACCGCCGACTGCGACGAAAATCGCATGAATCGGCTCGGGATGCTGTCGCAGTATTTCGACGGCTACGGTGCCCTGCCCGGCAATTACATCCGGGTCGTCGAACGGATGGACGAACACCAAGTTTTGTTGCTGCTCTAGCGTCTGCGCATGGAGGGCCGCGTCGTTGTAGCTGTCGCCCTGCAAGACGATATCGACGAAACTGCCGCCGAAGTGGCGCACAGCGTCGATTTTGACGTGCGGTGTCGTGGTCGGCATGACGATCACGGCCCGGCATTGCAAACGCTGCGCCGCCAGAGCAACGCCCTGAGCGTGGTTACCCGCCGAGGCGGCGATGACACCGCGCGCCAGCTGGGCAGGCGTCAGATGCGCCATTTTGTTGTAGGCGCCGCGCAGCTTGAAGCTGAAAACGGGTTGTAAGTCTTCGCGCTTGAAATACACGGCATTGCCCAGCCGGGCGGACAGCACAGTAGCGGCTTCGAGCGGCGACTCGATCGCCACGTCGTAGACTTTTGCGGTGAGGATGCGTTTTAAATAGTCGAGACCCATGACCGATTTCCGTATGTTCGCGCAGATGCAGACCGAACTTTACAGGATTCGCTGGGGAGCGCCGCGCGCCGCGCACGTTTGGATTGCCATCCGCTCTCGGGCATAATTCAGGGGGGGTTTTGTTTTTTGATCGAGAGTGTCGATGTCATCGTATTCACCATCGTGCCTGAACCGTCTGCAATACGGCGGCACGGGTGGCGGTTTTCTCGCCGGCCTGCTGGTGGGGCTGCTGGCCGCGCTTGCGGTAGCGCTGTATGTGACCAATGCGCCGTTGCCATTTGCGTCGCCGAACGGTCGCAGCGATAAGCTCGTCGATAAAAGCAGCGCACTGCTTTCCGACCCGAACAAAAGCCTCTACACCAAGGATGCGAAAGACGGTCGTTTGGTGGTCGAGCCGCTGCCCTCGAGCAGGATGGGAACCGAATCGCCCGACATTGCCCCCAGCGCGCCCGATCCGGCCACCAATGCGGTTTTTTTCTTGCAGGCCGGCAGCTTCAAAAGCCTCGAGGATGCAGAGCAGCTGCGGGCTCGCCTTGCCTTGGCGGGCGTGGAGGCTAATCTATCGTCCGCCCAGGTCGACGGTGCGGATGTCAACCGCGTCCGCGTTGGGCCGTTCACAACGGCAGAGGAGGCGTACCGCACCCGCGCCAAGCTAACCGAAAATGGTTTCGAGGCACGCCTGGTCAAGCCCGCCGTCGCCAAACCTTAATTTACGCGAAAGGATCGTGATGCTGCGTCGCAGTTTTATTATTCAGGTGGGATGCACCGTGTTGGCACTGTCTGGTAGTGCTTCGGCCCTGGCCGCACCGCCAACTCAACCGTCTGTGTCTGCACCCACCGCGCTGGCCCAGGTGTTGCCGACACATTACAAAACCCTGCCGCAGCCTCAGCAGACCGACAGCTCCGGCAAAATCGAAGTCATTGAGTTTTTTTGGTACGAGTGCTCGCATTGCAATGAGTTCGAACCCGTGCTCGAGGCCTGGCAGAAAAAGCTGCCGAAAGACGTCGTATTGCGCCGGGTGCCGGTAGCGTTTCGCGATACGTTCACCGATCAGCAAAAGTTGTATTACACACTCGAGACACTCGGGCGGTTGAGCGACATGCAAAGTAAAGTATTCCAGGACATTCACACGGCCAACAACCGCCTGCGCAAGCCGGCCGAGTTTGCCGCACTAGCCGAGAAAAACGGCATCGATACCACGAAGTTTTACGATACGTTTCAATCGTTCAGTGTGCAGGCCAAAACCAAACAGGCCAAGCTGATGACCGAAAGCTATCAGATCGGATCGGTGCCGACCCTCGCCGTTAATGGTCAATACACGACCACCGCCTCGCTGGCCGGCGGCTCGCACGCGGCGGCCTTGATCGTGGTCGATGCCCTGATCGATAAAGTTCGCAAGGCGAAGGCCACGCCACCGGCATCACCTGCAGCAGTACCAGCAAAGAAATAAACACGGGATGACGCATCGGCAAAAAGCGCAGCAAAGGACGCACGGTGAGTAAGCGGTGCCGGAGAGCGACTATCGCGCGCGCCGCCCTCCTTCTGGCCTGTGCGAGTTTGCTGAGCGCCTGCAGCTCGCCCAGACCTGCCAAGCCATCGGCCAGTCGCTGGGCACGAATGTCGGCGCCGAGCCCGGCGGCTGCCGCCTCGAAAGCGCCGCGCGCCGGCGGTGGTTATTATTTGGACGATGGTCCGGCGGCCGATGTGCCGGCCAATCTCGACGCTATTCCGAATGCCACGCCGCAGGTCGAACCTCTGGGAAAATTCGCCAATCGGCCCTACAACGTATTTGGCATCGACTATGTGCCGCAGCTCGATCTGAACGAAGCGTATCGACAGCGCGGCATCGCCAGCTGGTATGGACGCAAATTTCATGGCCAGAAAACGTCCAGTGGCGAACCTTACGATATGTTCGCCATGACCGCTGCGCATCCGACGTTGCCGATCCCATGCTATGTGCGCGTCAGCAATCCACGCAACGGCAGGTGGGTGATCGTCAGAGTCAACGACCGCGGGCCCTTCCTGCATCAGCGCTTGATCGATCTGTCGTACACCGCCGCCTACAAGCTCGGTTACGTCAATGACGGCAGCGCCGAAGTCGAGGTGGAGAAGTTGACCCCCGACTTGATCGCGGCGCTACGCAGTGGCGATGGCAGCGAGGCCCAGGTGTCGCCAGTGGCCGATCCGATTGCCGCGCTCGCCCAGGCGCTGCCTGCCGACATCAACCCGGTGCCGATCAGCCCGGCAGCGGAAGCAGCACTACCCGTGGTCCAAGCGCCCCCCAGTCCGGCCACCACGACAGGACGCGGTTACTGGCTGCAACTCGGTGCGTTCGGGACACGCATCAATGCCGACAACCTGCAACGCCGCGTGAGCCTCGACCCGGCAGTGAGCGGCACCCCTCTGCAAATCATCGAATCGCGCGGGATGTTCCGGCTGATGTCCGGACCGTTCGCCGAGCGGGCGCAGGCGCAAACGACGGCGCAGCGCTTACAGACCTTGCTGCGGCACGAGCCGCTGCTCGTACAACAATGAAAGGCCAGGGAATGGAGCAATACCACGGAACCACCATCTTATCGGTGCGGCGCGGTGACCAAGTGGCCATCGGCGGCGACGGCCAGGTCACGCTGGGCAATATCATCATCAAAAGCACGGCGCGCAAAGTCCGCCGTTTGCATCAAAACCGCATTTTGGCTGGCTTTGCAGGCGGCACGGCCGACGCGTTCACGCTTTTCGAACGCTTCGAAGCCAAGCTCGACAAGCACCAGGGCAACCTGCTGCGTTCGGCGGTCGAGCTGGCCAAGGACTGGCGCGTGGACCGTGCGCTGCGGCGACTCGAAGCGATGCTGGCAGTGGCCGATCGCGAACACTCACTGATCATCACCGGCAACGGCGACGTGCTCGAGCCCGAGCACGGTTTGCTGGCGATCGGCAGCGGTGGCGCGTATGCGCAGTCAGCGGCACGCGCCCTGCTCGACCATACCGCCATGGCGCCCCAGGAAATCGTGGCTGCGGCGCTCGGCATCGCCGGCGAGCTGTGCATTTACACCAACCAACACCACACCATCGAAGTGCTCGATGCGGATATTTCGAGGAACGAGCCGTGAGCAGTACATTGGCGCCCGCGCAAATCGTCGCGGAACTGGACAAACACATCATCGGCCAACAGAAGGCCAAGCGCGCGGTCGCGATCGCCCTACGCAACCGCTGGCGCCGCCAGAACGTGCCCGACCCGTTGCGCCAGGAAATCACGCCGAAGAATATTCTGATGATCGGTCCGACCGGCGTCGGCAAAACGGAAATCGCCCGACGCCTGGCGCGGCTGGCGAACGCGCCGTTCATCAAAATCGAGGCGACCAAATTCACCGAGGTTGGCTATGTCGGGCGGGATGTCGATACCATCATTCGCGATCTGGTCGACATCGCCATCAAGCAACTGCGCGAAGCGGCGCAAAGCGATTGCCGGGAAAGCGCCCGGGAGGCCGCAGAAAACCGCATTCTCGATGTTTTGTTGCCACCGCCACGCGATTTCGGTTTTACTGCGGCCGAGCGGCCGGCCGACGACGCGGACCATGGCACCCGAGCCAAGTTTCGCGAGCGCCTGCGCCGTGGCCAGCTGGACGACAAGGAGATCGAAATCGAGGTGGCAGCCCATGCGCCACAGCTCGACGTGCTCGGGCCACCCGGCATGGAAGAGCTGACGTCGCAAATGCAATCGATGTTTCAAAACCTGTCGGCCAATCGTAAAAAAACCCGCAAGCTGAAAGTCGTCGAGGCGCTGCGCGCATTGACCGACGAGGAGGCGGCGCGGCGGGTCAACGAAGAAGAGGTGCGCGCCCAGGCGGTACGGCACGTCGAGCAGAATGGCATCGTTTTTCTGGACGAAATCGACAAGATCGCCGCACGCCAGGATGCGCACGGCGCCGATGTGTCGCGGCAGGGCGTGCAGCGCGACCTGTTGCCGCTGGTCGAGGGGACGACGGTAAACACCAAGTACGGTATGGTCAAAACCGATCACGTGCTGTTCATCGCCAGCGGGGCCTTTCATTTATCGAAGCCGTCGGATCTGATTCCCGAACTCCAGGGTCGTTTTCCGATCCGCGTCGAGCTCGAGTCCTTGTCTGTCGACGATTTCGTGCAGATACTGACTGGCACCGACGCCTGCCTGACCCGGCAGTACGGTGCGCTGTTGCACACCGACGGGGTGGCGCTGGACTTTCAGCCAGACGGCATTCGCCGCCTGGCCGAGATCGCTTTCTCGGTCAATGAAAAAACGGAAAATATCGGCGCGCGACGCCTCTACACGGTCATGGAACGCTTGCTCGAAGAAGTGTCTTTCGCGGCGCACACCGGCGTTGCGGCTGACGCGAACACGCCCGTAGTCGCGATCGACGGCGCGTTCGTCGATCGCCGCCTAGGCGAGCTTTCGCAGTCGGAAGACCTTGCGCGCTTTGTGCTATAAAGCAGATTCATCGATAAGGTCAATTCATCATGCGCATCCTCTCATCTTTTCCGCTTCTGCGGCTCTGCCTGTCGATGGGCCTGGGCATCGTCGGCCTGCCAGCGCACGCCGACGTTGCAGTGCAAAACGCTTGGGCCCGTGCCACGGTGCCGACCCAGGGCGCCAGCGGTGTATTCATGCGATTGCGCAGCGACGATGCCGCCACGCTCGTCGGCATCGACAGCCCATTGGCTGGAATCGCCGAAATTCACGAAATGAGGATGCAAGGCTCCACCATGAGCATGCGCGCCATCAAAACGCTGCCGCTGCCCGCTGGCCGCTGGATAGAGCTAAGTCCAGGCGGTTACCATGTGATGCTGCTGGATTTGAAAAAAAAGCCGCTTAAAGCCGGTGAAACCATCCCACTGAAACTCAAGATTCAAAACGCCGACGGCCAGATCGTGGTCCATGATGTCACGGCCGAAGTACGTGGACTGGCTCACGCCGGTCGCCCGCATTAAAAAGGATTTGTCCGTGTCCGTCGAATCACACCCCGTTTTTTCAGGCGTCGCAAAAGCGGCTATCCTGGCCGAGGCTCTGCCATATATCCGACGTTTTCACGGCAAAACCATCGTCGTCAAGTATGGTGGCAACGCCATGACCGAAGAGCGCTTGCAGCGCAGCTTCGCGCATGACGTGGTGCTGCTGAAGCTCGTGGGCATGAACCCTGTCGTGGTGCACGGCGGCGGTCCGCAAATCGACGAGGCCTTGAAGCGTCTCGGCAAACAGGGGACTTTCGTGCAGGGCATGCGCATCACCGACGAAGAAACCATGGAAGTGGTCGAGTGGGTGCTGGGCGGGCAGGTCCAGCAGGATATCGTCATGATGATCAACGAGCATGGCGGCAAAGCCGTCGGGCTCACCGGTAAGGACGGCGGTCTGATTCGCGCGCGCAAGATGCGCCTGGCTGATGCCACCGACCCCCGCCAATCGCACGACATCGGCTTCGTCGGCGAAATCGAAAAAATCGATCCGGCCGTGGTCAAGGCATTGCAGGACGATGCCTTCATTCCCGTGATTTCGCCGATCGGTTTTGGCGAGGACGGCAAGGCCTATAACATCAACGCCGATCTGGTCGCGGGCAAAATGGCTGAAGTTCTCAAAGCCGAAAAGCTGCTGATGATGACCAATACGCCTGGCGTGCTCGACAAGGAGGGCCGTCTACTGACAGGCCTGACCGCCAAGCAAATCGACGAGCTGTTTCACGACGGCACGATTTCCGGTGGCATGCTGCCGAAAATCGCCTCCGCCCTGGAAGCCGCGCGCAATGGCGTGAACTCCGTACATATCGTCGATGGGCGCGTCGAGCACTCCCTGCTATTGGAAGTACTGACCAGCCAGGGGGTTGGCACGATGATCCGCAGCCATTAGGCTTGGTGGATTGAGTTTTAACCACGAGCGCTGCCATGACCGACGGATTCGATTTTTTTAAAACCATTTGGAGCAGCATGTCCATTCCGCAATCGGTCGCGCCGACCACCGACCTTGCCGAGCTCGACAAAAGAATCGCCGATCTCAAGGCCGTCGAGCAATGGCTCAACCTCAACCTGAACATGCTGCGCGCCACCATTCAAGGCTTCGAAGTGCAACGCGGGGCGCTCGGCATGATGCAAGCCTTCACCAGCGCGGCCAACCAGGCGTCCCCCGGCAGTCCGGTCGCCGCAAATGGCACCGCCGGCGACCCCATCGACGTCTCGACGGCGATGATGAGTAACGCCTCGGCCTGGTGGGGCATGATGCAGCAGCAGTTACAGGACGCGGTAAAAGTCGGCGGGGATGCCGCGGGCGAAACGGCCAGGCCCTCTGCCAAACCCCCACGTTCGACGAACGTCAAGCCGCCTTCTTCCAAGCCGCGCCCTACCCGCTGATGCTTTTTCGGTTCGGCCATGCCACGCACCCGGACTGGCGCGCCGCCGTGGAGCTGGTGCTACTACAGCTCGACGGTCAGCGCCGACTGGATGCCTTTGCTGCAGACCGCACGCGGCCGTTGAGCATCGGCCTGCTCTATCTGACCGAATCTCTCGCGCCTCACGCCGAAGCCATCCTGAGCCTGTTGCGCCTCAGAACTCAGACCGAGCATTGGGTCGGCGGCGTGGCCGAAAGCATTTGCGCCAGCAGCGCCGAGTACTACCGCGAACCGGCGCTGGCCGTGATGCTGCTGCAACTGCCAGCCGACAGCGCGCGGGTTTTTTCCGGGCGTCAGCCCCTGCCCAAACCGGGCACGGTCAACCGGGCGGGCCGTCTGGCGATGGCTTCGGCGCTCGTGCATGTCGACCCATCGATGGACGACATTCCCGATCTGATCGACGATCTGCGCAGCAAAGTCACCAGCGGCCAAGTAGCCGGTGGCGTGGTCAGCGCCCATGCGGCCTGTACGCATATCGCCGACGAGGCGCTCGACACCGGCTTGTCCGGCTTGCTGCTGGCCGACAACGTGGCCACCGTCATTGCTGCCACGCAGGCCTGTCAGGCGGTCGGACCGGTCCATACCGTCACCGCCGCAAAAGCACAGTTCATCGAAACGATCGATGGCCGCCCGGCCTTGCAGGTGCTGTTGAACGACATGGGCGTGCCAACCGGCGACGAAGCCGAACTCGACGCCGTGCAGGCCAACCTGCTCGCCGACAAGTTCAGCCAGGGCTTATTCATTGGCTTACTCGACGACGATACGCCGCCCGGGGGCAACGATGCGCCGCTGGCGATCCGTCCGGTGGTGGGTATCGATCCCGAGCACGGCGGTGTGGCGGTCGGCGACCGCCTGCCGCCGGGCCGGCGGTTCGTGTTTTGTGTCTGCGATGAAGCGGCTGCCCGCGCCGACCTCGACCGCATGTGCGCGCAGTTGCGGGAGCACCTAGAAGCACGCAAGCCGGCGTTGTCGAGTTTGCAGCCACCAGGTTTCATGGGCTTGGCCGCCCGCAAGCAACCACGCGGGGCGCTGTACATCGCCTGCCGCAACCGTGGCGCCAAGCTTTTCGGCCAACAAGGCCAGGAGCTGCAAATCATCCGCGAGCAGCTTGGCGACTTGCCACTTATCGGGTTTTTCGCGAACGGCGAAATCTATCAGTCGCGGTTGTATCGGAACAGCGGTGTGCTCGTGCTGTTTTTTTAGCTGAGTGTTCGCGGAACCTCACGTCGGCTTGACCGCGATCTGCTGCAAATCCCCGATCCACTCCTGAATCTTGCGATGCATATGCTGTTGCTGCTCGGGCGTGCAGATTTTCCAAATGTTGATCAGCATCTCGACCAGGCGCTGCTCTTGATTCACGAAGTAAGCCTGGCGTGCCGCATCGCGACTGTAATCCTGGCGCCCAAAATAGCCCTGTAGCTGCTTTTCCAGCTCGACGCGGGCAGGCTTGTCGTTGACCGCGTGTTTGATAATCGCCATGAACTCTTGTTGCCGGGCGATTTTTTCATCCAGCCACAGATTGTCATTGACTTGTCGATTCGTTAACCAGGCGCGGACGAGCTCCTTTTGCTCGCGGTCGAGCGGTCCGGTCCAGTATTGCACGCGCTCGAGCCAGCGGTCGGCACGCTTGCGCTGCACTGTGTCGGCCGGGCGCTGCAGAAATTCGCGCTTGAACTCTTCGTTGTTATGCGCGAAACGTTCGTTGATGCGGCCAAGCTGGTCGGGCTTGAGCGTGCTGATGAACACGGCGATGTCAGGCACGGCTTTTAAGGCCAAATGCTGCACGCGCTGTTTGGCACCATCGACGATTGCCTGGAATACGGCTGAGTCGGCCGACGCGGTCAAACGCTGATCGATGCTGCCGAGCCAGCGTGCGTATTGAGGCAGCTCATCGCGCCGATGCCACGCGTGGAGACGGTCCATCGCGGTTTTCGCAAGATCCGACTGAGCGTCGGTCATGTCCACATAGGCTTTAAGCTTCCAGAAACTATAATCGTCCAGGTGCGCATAGCCGGTGGCAATCAGGCTACAGGCACTCAACAGACTCATGAGCAGCAAACCGGTCAACAATCGGCTCAATCTCCGCGATTGGAAAAAATGCCTTGAAAACCACATGTTAAAATTCACGAATACACTCCTGCTCGATATATGAACATCATCATACTGGCTGCCGGCAAAGGAACGCGGATGCATTCCGCCTTGCCGAAAGTTTTGCACACGATTGCCGGCCGGCCGATGCTGCGGCATGTCGTCGATAGCGCCCGACAGCTCGGCCCTAGCCGGCTGATCGTCGTCGACGGACACGAATCCAGCAAGCTGCGTTCCGCCTTGTCCGACGATGATATCGTTTGGCGTTTGCAGGCAGACCAGCTCGGCACCGGCCATGCGGTGCTCGCCGCCGCCCCGGCGCTCGACGACACACAGCCGACACTGGTGCTGTATGGCGACGTGCCGCTGATCGAGGCGGCGTCATTGCGCAACCTGCTGGCAAAATGCACGCCGCAGACCGTAGCGCTGATGACGTTGCAGACGGCCCAGCCACAAGGCTACGGCAGGATCGTGCGCGACGCGGCCGGCGAGGTCACGGCGATCGTCGAGGAGCGTGACGCCACCGAGGCGCAAAAGCGGATCGGCGAAGTCAATACCGGGATTCTGGCGGCACCCACACTTGCGCTGAAGCGCTGGCTGGGCGCTTTGCGTAACGACAACGCCCAGAGCGAGTATTACCTGACCGACATCATCGCTGCGGCGGTCGCAGACGGGCTGCGGGTGCAGACCTGCCAGCCCGGCCACGACTGGGAAGTGCTGGGCGTCAATTCCCGCGCCCAGCAGGCGCAGCTCGAGCGGGTTTATCAGCGGCGGCAAGCCGAACGCTTGATGGACGAAGGTGTGTCCCTGATGGACCCGGCGCGGATCGACATTCGCGGCAGTTTGACCTGCGGGCGCGACGTGTTCATCGATGTCGGTTGTGTCTTCGAAGGCAAGGTCCATCTGGCCGATGGCGTCCAGCTTGGCCCCTACTGTGTCCTGAAAAACGTCGATATCGGCGTCGGTAGCAAACTGGCAGCATACACGCATTGCGAGCAGGCGACGGTCGGCGAGCAGGCAACCATCGGGCCTTTCGCACGGCTGCGACCGGGAGCAGCGCTTGCAGGGGGCGTGCACATCGGTAATTTCGTCGAAATCAAAAACAGCACGCTGGCTGCCAACAGCAAAGTCAATCATTTGTCGTACATCGGTGATGCGGACATCGGCGAACGCGTCAACATCGGCGCGGGCACCATCACCTGCAACTACGATGGCGTCCACAAGCACCGAACGATCATCGGGCGCGACGCGTTCATCGGCTCGGACTGCCAACTGATCGCTCCAGTCACGGTCGGCGAAGGCGCAACGCTCGGCGCGGGCACCACACTCACACAAGACGCACCGGCACACAAGCTCACCGTCGCGCGTAGCGCTCAGGTCACGATCGACAACTGGCAGCGATCGGCCAAACCATTTTCCAAGGAATAAACCCATGTGCGGAATCGTCGGTGCCCTCGTTCAACGCAATTGCGTTCCAATCCTGATCGATGGCCTGAAGAAGCTCGAGTACCGTGGTTATGACTCGGCCGGCCTGGCGTTATCCGATCCGGCGACCGGTGCTTTACAGCGTGTGCGCAGCGTCGGGCGGGTGGCCGAGCTCGAACAGCATGCGCGGCATCTGGACGCGCGCCTGGGCATCGCGCACACCCGCTGGGCCACGCATGGCGTGCCGAGCGAGCGCAACGCGCATCCGCATATCAGCGAAGGCCACGGCCTGGCCGTCACGGTCGTGCATAACGGCATCATCGAAAATTTCGACGAGATCCGTCGTCGTTTGATGGTCGATGGCTACGAGTTTCACTCCGATACCGACACCGAAGTGATCGCCCATCTGGTGCATCAGCGGATGCTGCGCGGCGCGAGTTTGTTGCAAGCGGCACAGGCTGCGGTCGGCGAGCTGGTCGGCGCATTTGCGATCGCGCTCATCGCATCGAATGCGCCGCAGACCCTGATCGCCGCGCGCAAGGGAGCGCCCTTGCTGGTTGGCGTGGGCGCCGAACCGGGCGACTGGTTCGTCGCGTCCGACGCCTCCGCGCTGATCGCGCAAACCCGGCAGATGATTTACCTCGAGGAAGGCGATGTCGTCTGCGCCACGCCCGCCGGCTTGCAGATTTACGACCGCGACGGCCAAACCGCCGCGCGTGCCGTGATCGAAAGCGAGCTCTCGGCCGAAGCCGTCGAGCTCGGGCCATACGCACACTATATGCAGAAAGAAATCATGGAGCAGCCTGGCGCGATCGCCGCCACGCTCGAGATGGTAACCAACGCCTCGTCGATCACGCCGGCGCTGTTCGGCGCGGAGGCAGCCGAGGTGCTGGGCCGCACACAGAACATTCTGATCCTGGCCTGCGGCACTAGTTTTCATGCGGGCAGCGTCGCACGTTACTGGCTGGAGGCGATCGCCGGTATTTCGACCGCGGTCGAAATCGCCAGCGAGTACCGCTACCGCCAGAGCGTCGTGCAGCCGGGCACCCTGGTCGTGACGATTTCGCAATCCGGCGAAACCGCCGACACCCTGGCCGCCCTGCAACATGCCCAGTCGCTCGGCATCCACGACAGCTTGACGATTTGCAACGTGCCCGAGTCGGCGCTGATCCGCGCGTCCAAGCTGCGCTTTTTGACCCGCGCCGGCCCCGAGATCGGCGTCGCGTCCACCAAAGCATTTACGACTCAACTGGCCGCGCTGTTCACACTCGTGCTCGTGCTCGCCAAGCTGCGCGCCCGACTGAGCGAGGTCGAGGAGCAAACATTGCTCGCGCAACTACGCCACTTGCCGGCCGCGATCGCCAATGTGCTGGAAATCGAACCGCTGATTAAACAGTGGGCGACACATTTCGCCGACAAGGAACATGCGCTGTTTCTAGGCCGTGGCGTGCATTTTCCGATTGCCCAGGAAGGCGCTCTGAAATTGAAGGAAGTCAGCTATATTCACGCAGAGGCGTATGCAGCCGGTGAGCTCAAGCATGGCCCGCTGGCACTGGTGGATGCGCGCATGCCGGTGGTGGCCGTGGCGCCAAACGATGCTTTACTGGAAAAACTGAAGTCGAACCTGCAGGAAGTGCATGCCCGGGGCGGTGAGCTGTTCGTCTTCGCCGACCGCGATACGCGGATGCCGGCGCAGGATGGAATTCATATTCAAAACCTGGTGGATCACGCCGGCTACCTGTCCCCGATTTTGCATGTGATTCCCTTGCAGTTGCTCTCGTACCATGTGGCGCTGGTAAAAGGGACGGATGTGGACAAGCCGCGAAACCTGGCGAAAAGCGTGACCGTGGAGTAATTTTTCTCTGTTTTTTATAAGTGTTGCCGCCGACCGAAAACTGACCCAGTTTCAGGGGTGATGCTGATTCAAAACTGACCCAGGTTTTCTACCGGTGCTCATGCTTTTCCACCCCTTAGTCAGCATAGCGCGCTCCAGGGACGTTTTTTTACTTAGCCTTTCAGTAAGGGATTTCAGGATGGTCCGCCATTGAGCGAAGAGAAACGGATCTGGTTAAATTAGGTCGGTCTTTCATAAACTCGGCCGGCAACCTTGATTCCTCACCATTTAACGCATTTATAAAGCACTGCTCAGCCTCATGTAAAGGCAGCTTACTGACATGTGCTTTTACGAGTGCGATGGTTTCAGGCTTGATATACTTTTCATCCTGCAAAATCATTTCCATGGTTTTGATGGCTTTACCGGTTTGCCTCTGTGCCACCGCGTGAATGATTTGCAGGAAAAATATGTGCTGAACGTAATTATCCACAATCTCATTCAACCCTTCGCTTGGCCTCAAGTCGACCGGATCATCAATCGACCTACCCGATAATAGATGGTTTCTTATATTGTCGTTTTTCAATGTTTTGATTAAAACCTGCTGTAGAAAAACAATATTTCGAATAGTTATATTTGGGTCGACTTCCATATGATCACTGTTTTTATTGGTAAAACCTCTTATTTCAACAGTTCCATGTATTTCAACTGCATTTATATTGATATTGTAATCACGACCGTCTGGATTCACAGCGTCCTTAAGAGGGCCGAACGTCTTAGCAACCGCGACTTTACGGTATAACTCATCATTACTTTCGAACCGAGATGATCCATTTGGCCGACTATGGTCGGACAGCCTGGAGATCATGTAAAATTCTTTTTCTATCGAAACCATATTGATAACGAATTGCTTTAAAAAAAGCATTTGAAATGGCGAAAGATTTGGCCTAACCTCAGAGGGGTTGTCCCATTCTTCCAGATTTGCGGGTGCACTTTCTGCGTCGTCACTGCTTAGACAATGATGAGTTTTCCACTGCTTCACCCCAGTATGAATGTGTAAACCTGCCGTTGAGTTTGTAAAATAGCCCCAATCATTTAGTCTACATAGATTGCTATGCAATTCACGAATATCGTTTGGACTTTTTTTGATGTTCGTAACCATTTCAACAGGAGTCGCAAAATTTGAATTTGTATCCAAAGTTTCGTCCTCCTCGTAAGCATACTTTTCCGTTTTCATCTTACGCCTAATACGATTGAAATCATTCTCTGGTTTCAATCCAGGCATGAACCCTTCGACTTCAACCCCAAAGGTCGCATCAGGAATCATTTCATAAAAAACCGCAAACTTATCACTCAGACAAGATCGTATTGCCTCATCCGAAGACGGCTCCAAGGTTGAGCGAGAAGCGCCGTAGCTTTTCAATACACTCTCAGACATTACCGACTCAGGCTTTAACTCATCACTAACAAAACCGTTGACCGAACTGTAAAATCCATTATAGGCACTATCAATCAGACGTGATAAATACTTACGTTTTTTCCCTTGATCGGCAAGTTCTATAGAACTTTTTGAAAGTTCACTCAGATTGACTTTTTCTAGGCTGGAAATATTGTGCTCAACAATTTCTGGCAAAGCCTGCAGAACCATAGAATTGAGCCGCATCAGCTCTCGAAAATTGCTTTTTGTCCAATCTGGGGCCATCAAAATCAAATCCGCAATATAATCTACCTGCGAGTTGGTCAGCGACCCAATACGCTGTAAATTGTTGGCCAACCAAGAAGCATCTCGAACCAGAAGCGGAGCGACGCATTTAATTTGGCGTTCATTTAGCAAAAATAGACCTCGAAGATTTTGAGAAACCCATTTTTCATTTGTATCCAAAAGAGGAACCAAACTTTCCAAGTTTGACAAACAACTATCGTATATACCCGAACAAGCTGCCGCGAGGTATGTAAGGTTATCATTCACCCAAGACCCGTGAGTATCCAAAAGACTGCCCAAACCCTTCAGAAAGCTTTCCCTTTTATCGATGATGAATTCTAGATTTTGGGTTACCCAGTCCTGATGATTATTCAGAAGAAAATTTAAGCTTCCCAGACCACCACCCTCCATCTGCTTAATATTTTCGAAATTTTGCTTTAACCAAGAAGAGTGGTTTTTTAGCAAATCAGCAATCCGGGTTATTTCATAATTCCCCAATTTTTTTAATTCTTCTATATTTTCACTTACCCATTGCTCATCGAGTATAACCAACTTAGAGAAGTTTTCTTTCGTCCACGTTGGGTGCTTTTTGAAAAGCGTCCCCAAACCTTCAGACGGTACATGATCTTTCATTAACACAAGAAAAGACAGATTATCAGCACACCAATTTTCGTCTAAATCTAACAAATTGCCTAGTTCAAGCATTTGATAGTAACTCATCAACGAAATTTTTTCAAAATTTCGTTTTACCCAATCCTCTTTTTTACCTAATAACATACGCAGCCGAAACAATCTCTTAAACTCCATATTCACTATTTTCGGTAAAATCGATTCCGTCCACTGCGCATCCTGCCTCACAAGATAAAAAACCCCATTAAGTTGGTCTATTTCATTCATTTTAACAAGATGGGAAATGTTTTTAGTCACCCAGTCTTTTTGCTTGAACAGCAAACGATTCAATCCATCAAAAAAATTAACGCCGGCCTGCTTTATCAAATCAAAATTATTTTTCATCCACTCGTAATGATTGATTAGAAGAATAGTTAAACTCGAAAAGGCTTTTTTATCAAAAGTTTTAAGCACATCGGCGTACCTCGATGAAAAATCCGGATATTTGTCTATTAATCTAGCAACCTCAACTGCACGCAGATAATCTGGGGCGCATTTAATCTCTGAAAAACTCTCCATCGAAGATTGGCTCAGCACCGCCAGCAAGCCTTGGATTTCAAACTCGCCGATAAACTCTATTTCTGAAGAATTATTATGTGCCCATTGTGCATACTCACTTAACAAGCGGTTTAGAACAAGTATTTTTTTATACTCTCTCGCATTCAAGATTTCAGATAAGCTAGTAACTCTAAACTTATTCAAGCATTGCAGCACTGCGGCCAATTCATATCGGTTCATATTCTTTATTGCATGAAAATTTTCATGCAACCATTGTGTATGAGTAGCAACCAATACTTCGTAATCAGGCGCCTGCGCGCCAAGAATGTTTTTTAACCAGTTAGTATTATCCTGGTCCGCATGGGGCGGATGGCCCATGCTACTTTGCTGATCATATTGTGCTTCGTCGACCCGCGCCCGGAAGCCCGATAAACCACATTTAATAATTGACATTATCTATTGCCCTGACATTAACTTTCATTTAAAATTTTTCTGCTTTCGTATAGACTTATAATTATAGGTGGCGCAGTGCAATTTAAAATTTCCGCTCCCTGTTCAATTTTTATGTAGCGCCCCCAGAAAATAAATGCGCCGTCCCTGCTCCTGAAAACAGGCGGCGCTCAAGGGAATGTCCGGCGTCATCTGCAGATCGGCTCAGGCGATTCATATCGGTATCAGTTGCTCTTGGTCGGAACCGATGCTATCGGGCTCGTCTTGGTTAAAAATACAGATGGATTTGCCGGGGCTTACCCCGTATCGTTTCGTGTACGAAACGCAGCTTATCGATGGCGGGCGCCGACAATACGAAGGGATACGCATCGTTCAAGCCAAGCGAACGGTTCAGGTTGTTCAAGGTATAAGCCACTGGCAGCCAGTTGTCGATCAGGATATCGAACGGGGCGGTCGTCACATCGGTGATGTTATTCACGACATCGGCGCGCGGCTCGTCGGTGCGCTGCGGACGGATCGACAGGCCACACGCCGCCGATGTGCTCAGGGTGTCGACCATATGCATGTAATGCGCCCAGGTTTCGGCCCAGTCCTCCCAGGGATGCATCGTGGCATAACTGCTGACGAAGCTCTCCTGCCAGTTGGCCGGCGCGCCGTTTTTGTAATGCGCTTCGAGCGCTTCACCGTAATTTAGCTCCTCGTCGCCGAACAAGGCCCGAAACGCAGGCAGCCGGTCGGTGCTGGCGATTAGCCGGTCCCAGTAGTAATGGCCGACTTCGTGGCGAAAGTGACCGATCAGCGAACGGTAAGGCTCTTTGAGCGCCAGACGACGGCGCTCGCGCTCGGCGTCGTCGGCCTCCGCGATGTTCAGCGTAATGAGGCCTTCGTCATGGCCAGTGACAACTTTTTTCCCGTGCGGCATCGCGTCGTCGGCCAGAAACTCATAGATGACGCCACGCTCCTCGTCGTCCTCTTTGCCGACAACGGGCAAGCGCAGACTCAGCAAACTGTAAACCAGCCGCCGCTTGGCCATTTCGAGTTTCGCCCAGGCGGAGCGGTTGCCCGGCACGGACAGATTTGGCACGATGCGCGTCAGGCGGCAAGACTGACAAAGTGCGTCCGGCAAATGCGCTGGAATGGTCCAATTGCAGATGTTATACGCAGTGTAGTTATGGCATAAACGATAAGAGGCCGAGCTCGCAGCATCGGTAACGACACGGACGGCGACCGCCCAATCGTTGCCCTGCTGCTGCACGAGCGCAGCCATTTGCATACGATCGGGCAAGAAAGCGAGCAAGGCGCCGCAGTTGACGCAGGCCGTATTTTCGAAAAAAATCAGATGATTGCAATTACTGCAATGAAACACTTTCACGGCGGCGGTCCCTCAGAGCGGTTCAACGTTGACGCACGGGCCAAGCAAACACCGTTCCGCTCAGTTTTTCCGAAAGCGGAACACCGCCAGAGTACTGCGCAAGTTACCAAACGCACGCACCCGACGGCCGTGGTGAAACAAGGCCTTGCCGGTGATCGTATAGTGGAGGCGCCCCGCCAGTGCCTCGAAATCGCTGACCGTGCATAGGTGAATGTTTGGCGTGTCGAACCACTGGTAAGGCATTTGCCGGGAAACCGGCATGCGCCCGCGCGCGATCGACCAGAGGTGATACCAATGACCGAAGTTGGGAAACGACACGATGCCTTCGCTCGCCACGCGCCCCATTTCGCGCAGGATGTGTTCGACATGGTGCATGGCCTGCAAGGTCTGCGACAAAATGACCGCATCGAAGGCCAAGTCGTCGAACAGGGCCAGCCCCCCCTCCAGGTTCTGCTGAATCACGTCGACCCCTTGCTGCAAACAGCGCAGCACGTTGGTGTCGTCGATGTCGACACCATAGCCACGCGCCTGCCGATGCGTGGCCAGACGTTTGAGGAGCGCACCGTCGCCGCAACCCAGGTCGAGCACGCGCGCCCCGCGCGGCACCCACGACTCGATGAGATCGAGATCGGCGCGTGGCACCACGTTGGGCAAGTGCGGCCAGACGATTTTTTTCATGCCTGGCTACCCGCGGCGATTTGCGCGAAATATTCCCGGACCACGCCGTGATAGCGCTCGTCGTCCAGCAAAAACGCATCGTGTCCATGCGGTGCGTCGATTTCCGCATAACTGACCGAGCAGCGGTTGGACAGCAAGGCGCGGACGATTTCGCGCGAACGGTCGGGGGCGAACCGCCAGTCGGTGGTGAACGAAATTAGCAGGAACCGCGCCGTAGCGCCGGCCAGCGCCGCCGCCAGATCGCCGCCATGATGCCGTGCCGGGTCGAAATAATCCAGGGCCTTGGTGATCAGCAGGTAGGTATTCGCATCGAAATAATCGGCGAACTTGTCGCCTTGATAACGCAGGTAGGACTCCACCTCGAAATCGATGCCGAGGTCGTACCCATAAGCGTCGGCTTTCAAGGCGCGGCCAAAGCGCTCGGCCATGTCCGCCCCGGACAAATAAGTTATGTGCCCGATCATCCGCGCCACCCGCAGGCCGCGCCGGGGTACGGCGCCATGCGCATAGTAATGCCCGCGATGGAAATCCGGATCGCTGACGATCGCTTGTCGCGCCACGTCGTTGAAAGCGATATTTTGCGCCGAGAGCTTCGGGGTGGACGCAATCACCACGCAGTGCCGCACCCGCTCCGGGTAACTCAGCGACCACTGCAAGGCCTGCATGCCGCCCAGGCTGCCGCCGATCACCGCCGCGAACCGTTCGATCTCCAGCCTATCGGCGAGCAGCGCCTGGGCATTGACCCAGTCCTCGACCGTGACGACCGGGAAGTCGGCGCCATACGGCCGGCCGGAGGCTGGATCGATCGATGTCGGACCGGTCGAGCCGAAACACGAGCCGAGGTTATTTACGCCGATCACGAAAAACCGATCGGTGTCCAAAGGCTTGCCCGGGCCGACCATGTTGTCCCACCAGCCGACCTTCGCCGGATCGTCGGCATATACCCCGGCGACATGATGCGAGGCGTTGAGCGCATGGCAAACCAGCACGGCGTTGGAACGCGCGGCGTTTAGCGTGCCATAAGTTTCGACCATGAGCTCGTAAGACGGCAGCACAACGCCGCATTGCAGGGTCAAGGGCGTATCGAACCGGTATTTTTCGGGTGCGACGACACCCAGACCGGCTGGCTTGAGCGCGGCCAGGGGGGGGGGATCGGTTGCATCCATCGTGAAACTTACCAGGCTGTTATCCAAAGGTTTATCGCGAAAACGGGTTTGACCGATTATAAGACGAGTAGCCATTTCCGGCATCGGCTTTGCAGGGAAGACGGTTCTGCGCTTGAACACCGAATCACCCAGACATCACGACACATCCTTTTAGGACAGAAGATTTCAGTGGTGCATACGTAAACGGAACTGCTTATATTACAGGCTCTGTAGATACATCCGAAGGAATCGAGACTCGTAAATGAAGTTTTCGCCACCACGGCAAGAGAAAAATTTATAAATCAGCCAGCTGCTGCATCGCCGCCGCGATCCGGGCTGGCTCGTACACTTTCATGATTTGCTGCGTCAGCGCGACGACCGGCTCGAGCGAGGTTTTGAGCAGCTCTTCCTTGACGTCGAGCAACTGCGCTGGATGCATGGAAAAGTTACGCAGTCCCATGCCGAGCAGCAGCCGCGTCAGGCGCACATCCCCCGCCATTTCGCCACACACGCTGACCGAAATCCCGGCCTGCTGGCCTGCCACGATCGTATCGTGAATGAGCCGTAAAACGGCCGGGTGCAGCGGATCGTACATATGCGCCACCTGGGCATCGACCCGATCGATGGCCAGCACATACTGAATGAGATCGTTGGTGCCGATCGACAGAAAGTCGAGTTTGCTGGTGAACATCGGCAGGCACAGCGCGGCAGCAGGCACTTCGATCATGCCCCCGACCGGCACTTTGGTTTTGAGATGTATCCCGCGCTGTTCAAGCTGCTCGCGCGCCAGCTCGATGTGAGTCAGGGATGCTTCGATTTCGCGCAAGTTGGACAACATCGGCAACAGGATTTGCACCGGCCCTTCCTCGGACGCCCGAAGAATGGCCCGCAGTTGCGTCAAAAAAATATTCGGTTCGGCTAGACAGAAGCGAATCGACCGCAAACCGAGCGGGGTATTGGTCGAATCGGGCGGAGCGGCATGGCTGGCATCGGTCTGCAAGGTTTTGTCGGCACCCAGATCGAGCGTGCGAACGGTCACCGGTTTGCCCTTCATCGAGCGGATGACGCTACGGTAAGCCTCGTACTGTTCGTCTTCGGACGGCCAGTCTGGCCGATTCATGAATAAAAACTCCGAGCGAAACAGCCCGATGCCGTCGGCGCCACATTCGTTGACTTTGGCTGTGTCGTCCGGCAGCTCGATATTGCCCATGAGGTAGACACGTTCGCCACAAGCGGTCATGGCGGGCGTGTCGCGCAGGCGTTTGAGCCGCTGCCGGGACAGATACAGCGCGCCCTGCTTGCGGCGGTACTCATCGATCACCAGATCGTCGGGCTCGACGTAGATTACGCCGGCCTTGCCATCGACGACGAGCATTTCGCCGCCGCAAATCATTTGGCTGCCTTGCGGCACGCCGACCACGGCCGGAATATTCAGGCTGCGCGCCACGATGGCGGTGTGCGAGGTGGTACCGCCGACGTCGGTCACGAACGCCGCGACTGGGCGGCCCTTGAGCTGCATCATGTCGGCTGGCGAGATGTCGTGCGCCACGATCAGCCAGGCTTCGCCGTTGGCATCGACGGCATCGGGCAGCGGACAGAAATTGCCCTGCAGGTTTTTCATGATGCGCTCGACGACCTGGCGGACGTCGATATTGCGATCGCGGATGTATTCGTCTTCGATGTTTTCGAACTGACTTTGCAGCTTGTCCAGCTGCTGAACCAGCGCCCATTCGGCGTTGATCTTTTTCTCGGCGATCAAGGCTTTGGGCTTTTCCGCCAAGGCGGGGTCCTGCAGAATCAGACTGTGCACATGCAGCAAAGCGTCGAACTCCGGCGGAGCGTCGGCTGGCAGGTCGGCGCGCAATGTATCGAACTCGCTCAATACATCACGGACTGCACCCATGAAACGGTTTTGCTCGGCCTCGACCGACGCTTCGCTGAGCGTGACACGCGGAATTTTTCGCATGGCGCTGTCCCAGACCAAGGCTCGGCCTATAGCAATGCCACGCGATACGGGAATTCCATGCAGGGACAGCGTCATGCGGTTTTCACTTATTCGCCTTCGCCGAACTTGTTCTCGATCAGCTCGATCAACGCGGCCAAGGCCTGATCGGCATCCTCGCCGGTAGCCTGTAGCATGACTTCGGTGCCCTTGCCGGCCGCCAGCATCATGACGCCCATGATGCTTTTAGCGTTGACTTTGCGCAGGCCGCGCGCAATCCAGATTTCGCTTTGAAAGCGACCTGCGGTCTGCGTCAGTTTGGCGGAGGCACGGGCGTGCAAACCCAATTTATTGCTGATGGTGATCCCTTGTTGAAGCATTCTGTTCCGCCGCGTTAAGTTTTTGTCGTTGAGGAGGTGCTCCTCCAGTGCTAACGATTCCATTTCTGCCACCCATCACGATTTTCTCACCAAGAGACTGCAACGATTGATGCCGGTACGTCAATGTGCGCAGCAACATCGGTACGTTACAGCCGGATACGACGAGCGTCTTCACCTGATCGGATTCACTCACGATCTGTACGACTGCGTTCGAGGGCGTCGCCCCAAATAAATCGGTCAAAAAAACCAGACCGTCGGCGCAATCCCCGAGCGTTTGCACGCTCGACAGAATGCGACCGCGTAACTGCTCGGCCGGTTCGTCGGGCAACACATCCAGGGCCAACAGAGATGTCGGCCGAGTGCCCAGAATATGGGACACACAGTCGAGCATCGCCGAGGCAAGCGGTGCATGACCGACGAGCACGATGCCGATCATGTCGTTGCCGCCTCGACGGCCCGCATGAACTGCCCGGCGACGTCAAAGCCGGTCTGCTCCATAATTTCACGAAAACATGTCGGGCTCGTGACATTAACCTCGGTCAGATGCGATCCAATGATGTCGAGGCCAACCAGCAACAAACCGCGGCGCCACAGCTCGGGGGCCAGACGCTCGGCGATCCGCTGGTCGCCAGCGGACAATGGCTGCGCCCGGCCGGTGCCGCCAGCGGCGAGATTGCCGCGATGCTCGCCGTTCTTGGGAATGCGCGCCAGCGCATATGGCACAACCTGGCCAGCGATCAGCAGGACGCGTTTATCGCCCTCGACGATTTCCGGGATATAGCGTTGCACCATGGCGCTACGCCGTCCGTACTGGGTCAGGGTTTCGAGAATGACGCCAGCGTTGGGATCGGCGCGCTGCAAACGGAAAATCGAATGCCCGCCCATGCCGTCGAGCGGCTTGGCGATGGCGTCGGGGTGTTCGTCCAGAAATGCCCGTAACTGCGCTGGGTCGCGGCTGACGATGGTCGGAACGATGAACTCGGCGAACTGCGCGATGCTGAACTTTTCGTTGTGATCACGGATCGCCGCGGGCGCATTGAAGACGCGTGCACCCTCGCGGCAGGCCTGTTCGAGCAGCCAGGTGGCCGCGATGAACTCGGCGTCGAATGGCGGATCCTTGCGCATGACGACGGCATCGAGCGCCGCTAGCGGGACGGTCTGCCGCTCGACGACGGTCCACCATGGGGCGGCGCCACGCTCGACCCGCAGCCACTGCACCCGGGCCTCGACACCATGGCCACTGCGCCATGCCAACCCACCATCCTCGATCGCGCCAACCTGCCAGCCGCGGGCCTGGGCTGCTTCCATCATGGCGATGGTCGAGTCTTTTTTGACAGCGAGAGTCGCCAGCGGATCGACAATAAACGCGATGCGCTGGACCGTGGCGGTGGGTGCGTTAAACGCTATCATGCGGCGTCCGCCGTCAAACCGACCGGCAAGGTCGCCTCGAGCTCGCGGGCGGCGGCGAGCGCCGCAAGGCGGCCCACCACGCCATAGGCATAAAAACGATTGGGTGGCGCATCAGGTCGATCGCTGCAGTCCGGCGTGTTGCACGGCAGGCCAAACGCCAGCGGCACGAAAGCCATGCCGGGCGCGTTCAAGTTCTCGTCGCGGGCGCGCTGCTGATTGACGCGATAAAAACCGCCGACGACGTAGCGGTCGATCATATACACCACCGGCTCGGCAACTGCCCCCTCGACGCTTTCGAAGGTATGCACGCCTTCCTGCAAAATGACGTCGCTGACCTGCAGACCTTCCTTGACGACCGACATTTTGTTGCGCTGCTTGCGATTCAGGCCGATAACCTCCTCGGGACTTTTCACGGTCATGATGCCCATGCCATAGGTGCCGGCGTCGGCCTTGACGACGACGTACGGCGTGTCGGTGATGCCGTATTCGGTGTATTTGGCGCGGATACTACTCAGCAGCTTATCGACTGCGGCGGCCAGTTCGTCCTCGCCGACGCGCTCATGAAAATTGATACCGGCGCGCTGGTCGAAATGCGCGTTGATCAGCCAGGGGTCGATACCCATCATGGCGGCGAACTCGTTGGCCACATGGTCGTAAGCCGCGAAATGCTGCGACTTTTTCCGGGTGGCCCAGCCTGCGTGCAGTGGCGGGAGCACGATCTGGTTTTCGATGCCTTGCAAAATCGGCGGTACGCCGGCTGACAGGTCGTTGTTCAACAGAATCGCGCATGGCGCGAAACCCTCCAGGCCCAGCCGGTTGCCGCTGCGCAGCAAAGGTTCGAGAACCAGGCTGTGGCCGTCGGGCAGGTCGATCGTTGTCGGCTCGCGAATGTCGTCGGACAAGCTTCCCAGGCGTACCACCAGGCCGGTTTGACGCAAGATCTGGCAAAGCCGGACGACGTTGCTCAGGTAAGCGATATTGCGCGTGTGCCGCTCGGGAATCAGTAGCAAGCCTTGCGCGTCGGGACAGATTTTTTCGATGGCAGACATCGCCGCTTGCACAGCCAGCGGCACCATATCCAACGACAGGTTATTGAAGCCCCCTGGAAACAGGTTGGTGTCGACCGGCGCCAGTTTGAAATTTGCGTTGCGCAGGTCGACCGAACTGTAGAACGGCGGCGTGTGATCCTGCCACTGCAAACGGAACCACCGTTCGATCTTCGTGCTGGCATGGAGCATTGCCTGTTCGATCTGCGACAGCGGGCCGGTCAGGGCGGTAATCAGATGGGGAACGGCCATGGCGTCTACGAAAGCTGCAATTCCCACAGTTTAACGTTCATTCGGTATTGCGGTCGAGTGCGGGGCATTGAGGGCTGCAGCAACGATCGAAGCCATGATGGCTAACGAAATCGTGAAGCGTTTGACGATGATTGATCAATTTGGAACTAATTTTTCGAAAAATGCACTCAGAGAGCATGGCCCACATAAACATAAGGCAAATGACGTGTTTAAAATTTATGGTGAAGCAAACCGCGTTTCGCATTTTTCTCCAAATCATGAATCAACTGCAATAGTGACGCCTGAAGAAACGCTTGCGCTTGCCAACCAGGCTGAGAATTTAATGGATCGATTAAAAGAAAACGTTTCTGTCCTGGATGAGTTGACGGCAGAAAAAGAGCGCTGCATCAGCGCGCTGAATCAAACCAAAAATCAGATTGGAACGTTAGAAAAAAAACTGATTCAGATGGATCAAAAAATTATCACCGAAGCGAAAGAGTTTGCAAAAAAAGAAGACGAAACCTCATTAGAAATCAACAAGACCAACAAAATTCTTCAAGAAAAAATAGCGAAAAAAGATCGGGCCTTACAGTTTAATACTTCTCAAGGCGAAAAACTTGCTAAAACGAGAAAAAATCTCGAAACTCAAATTTTCGAAGAGGGTTTGAAAAAGCAAACCGCGCTGAACAAGCAAGCAACGTTGGAAAAAAAGCAGGTTTTTTGGAGAGACGCCGAATCTTCTATTACTTCCTTGGGTTCACGGTTGTTTAAAAAAAATCTTATCAAACATTATTTCGAAGCACCTTTAAGAAAACAAGGGAAAGTTGCTTTTTATGAGTTTTTTAAAGGCAGGCATGGTGAAAAAGAGGTTTCAGAAATGCTGGTTAAGCAACTGAAAATCTTTCTTCAGAAAAAAGCGTTTGCCCCAAAAAACGCCGTGACGCTTCAAAAGGAGTTTCAGACTGCTTTGCAAAACTATCTCGAAAAAGCAGAAAAAGAATTTATCGATAATTTGTCTATTTCCGAAAGAAAAAAATATACGGCCAAACATAGCGATCGCTGCGGCAACATGATTATTGAGGGCGCCATATTTGCTACACTTTGCAGCTTCGCATTAATCGCTGCAACACACCATAATAATCCAGAACTTGCGGAGAGTATATACAAGCTCCTGAATAATTTTGTGGACACGTCCTTTGCTCTTAGTCCTTTTATTGGACTTCTTATTCCAGTCATCATGATGCTATATGCCCATAGAAGCGTCAATGTTTCGGTCGACATAATGACTCATAAAACAAGCCGGGAAATTACCAAAAAGTTTTTACGCGAAAACGATTTTTCCAATCTTTTTAAAGAGTGTACCAAACACGACAATACACTTGTTCAGCAGCTCAACGACGAGCCCGACACTAGTTTTCCAGAAGCTTTCAAATCAGCCGTAAAAAGTATTTCCAATTCTTTCGTGCATTCAATTAAGCTCAGTGAAATGAATCTTGTAGATCTGCAGAAAAAGATAGGCGGACTGGAATCCAATCTCAAGGCGATGCCGGTAAACTCGCCGCTGAATGATCAAATGGCGGAACTGCTTAGTGAAATCGATACGCACGATAAAGCACTTAAAAAATTAATGCGTCAGTATGAGCATGCGACGAAAGCGCGCCGCAGCATCGTAGATAACCCGGCAACCGAAAACACTCGAACTGATATCAATTCTGAATTGCGAGCAGCATACGAACGACAACGGCAACTACAAAACGACGTGGATGCGGCAGAGGCAAAGGTGGATGTTTTGTCCGAGCATCAGCAAAATTTATTTAATGAGCTGCGACCTTTGTTGCAAGGCGTTCATAAGGCCTTCGAGCAGGCTCGCGATGTGTCGACGACCTATCGAATCGAAAAACACGCGCATCATCGATTGCTCGAGCGCCATGTTGGCATTCTGCCGGACGAGTTGGGCCATAGAATCACCGATGGCCGCTTTGTCAATAATGCGAGTCGACTGGTCTGTGCCCCCGCTTACGGACAGGCTTCTTCATATTCGACGGTTGCCCATGCAGTGAACGCCTTGTATGAGATCATGGAAGTGGTGGACCATTTAGCGGTTGAATTGACATTGTCGAGCACGCTCAAAATTTTAGTCGACCATGAGCGAACCATGGGCCACATTGTATCGTCTGGCACGGCCGCGCATTCGAGCGCGGGGACGAATGCCAATCTGAGCGAAGTCGAGCTCAGTTGGCGCAAAGACCGCTGGGTGATTCAGCACGTTCAATTGCGAGACGCCGGTTCGAGCAGCCGCGCCGCCATGCCGATTTATCGTATATCGGACGCCAGAAAGTCTCGGGTTGAATTCGACGAAGAGCCTACTGCAGGCGCCGTCCAGCCACCGCCCAGCGTCCGAAGCAGGTTGAGGCTAGCCACGAGCAGTTGATACTGTAATTGCAGCGCGGCGATTTCGGCGTCGTTGCGCGTTCTTTGTGCGTCCAGCCGATCCAGGTAAGCCGAATAGCCGTCCTCATACCGCATCAGGGCGGATCCGTTGCGGTGCGCGACGAGGTAGCGCTGCCTTTGTTCGATCCGTGCGCGGAGGATGAGCTATCGGACATCCCCGACGCTCCGCTCGATGCACTGCGGCGTTTCCTGCAGCGCATTTTTACGGCGCTGGACAGCGACGCCAAGATTGCGGAAGTGCTGACGATTCTTTTTTTTGCGGCTGGCTTGAGTGCCATCGACTGCGGTACGTTTTGTATACGCAGAAGCCTGGCACGCCGCTTGCTGAGCTGGAGCAGGTCTTACTACGGCTGAGCCAAGCTCACCTGGCAGGTCTTTCTCCCCCTATCTCTTCATGAGGAACATAATGAAATCGATCAACCTGACCAAACACATCATTGCCGCAGCTTGCTGCATAGCTGCTTTTGGCGCCCAAGCCATGACCAAGGCCGAATACGATGCGGAACACGACAGGATCAAGTCCGAATACGAGATGAGCAAACGGAAATGTGATGCCCTGAAAGCCAACGCCAAGGACATCTGCGAGGCGGAAGCCAAAGGCGCCGAAAAAACCGCCAAAGCCAAAGCAAAATCGACATACAAACCGTCCCGCGAACATACCTATGACTATCACGTCGCGGTAGCCGAAGCCGAGCACAACATCGCCAAAGAGCGTTGCGACGAAAAAGCCGGCAACGACAAAGACCTGTGCGTCAAAGAAGCCAAAGCGGCGTTGACATCGGCCAAAGCCGATGCGAAAACCGCAGAGAAAACTTCCGAGGCCAAAAAAGACGGCATGGAAGAGAAACGCGACGCCAACTATGACGTCGCCAAAGAAAAATGTGACACCTTGGCCGGTGCAGCCAAAGACAAGTGCGTCGCGGATGCAAAAATCACGTATCGCAAATAACCCTTGCAGGAGAAACCCGCTGGGGCGGGTTTCTTATGGCCGTAGGAAAGCGGTGGCATGCAACCGTGGAAAGCTTATCCTCGTGGCGTACAGGCAAGTTTTACTTCTCTGACCCTACTCTTCGTGAAACGCTTCTTCGCGTTTTTTACGCAAGCTTGGGCTGAGCACTACGAATAGCGCCAGTACGGCCAATCCCAGCATTGCGGCGCTGATTGGCCGCTCAATAAAAGTCATCGGATCGCTGCGCGACAGCAGCAATGCCCGGCGCAGGTACTCTTCCATCATCGGACCGATAATGAACCCCAACAGCATAGGGGCAGGTTCACAGCCCAGCTTGGCGGATAAGTAACCGAACAGGCCGAACAACGCCATCAAGTAGATATCGAATTCGCTGTTGTTCAAACTGAAAACGCCGATTGCACAAAACATGAGGATGGCAGGATACAGATAATGATAAGGAACCGTGATCATCCTGACCCATAGCCCGATCATCGGCAGATTCAGAATCACCAAAAACAGATTACCGATCCACATCGACACAATTAGCCCCCAGAACAGCGCCGGCTGTTCGACCATCACCGCCGGTCCAGGCTGAATTCCTTGAATGATCATAGCGCCTATCATCAGGGCCATGACTGGATTCGATGGAATCCCGAGCGTCAACATCGGAATAAATGAAGTTTGGGCACCAGCGTTGTTCGCTGATTCTGGGGCCGCAACGCCTTCAATTGCACCCTGCCCAAACTGCCGGGCGTTTTTCGATACCTTCTTTTCGATCGAATACGCAGCGAACGACGCCAGCATAGCGCCGCCGCCCGGCAAAATGCCCAGCGCCGAACCCAGTGCTGTACCCCGCAGCACGGGAGCCACAATGCGTTTGAGATCGTCCTTGGTCAACAACAAACCGGTCACTTTTTTCATGAGTAAGGTGCGGTTCTCCTCGTGTTCCAGGTTGCGAATGATCTCGCCCAGCCCGAACATACCCATCGCCACCACGACGAAGTTAATACCATCGGCCATTTGTGGCAGATCGAAGGTATAACGTGCAGCTCCAGAGTTAACATCCGTGCCGACCAGCCCCAGCAACAGCCCCAACACGACCATTCCCACCGCATTGAGCAGAGACCCGCTGGCGAGCACGACTGACGCCACCAACCCGAGCACCATCAGCGAAAAATACTCGGCCGGTCCGAATTTCAAAGCAAGGTCGGCCAAGGGGGGTGCAAACAGCGCAAGCAGCACAGTTGCTACGGTTCCGGCAAAGAAGGATGCCAGCGCGGCAGTTGCCAACGCTTTACCCGCATGGCCTTTACGCGCCATTTGATAACCGTCGATTGCTGTGACGACCGATGACGACTCGCCCGGCAGGTTAACCAAGATCGCAGTGGTAGAGCCTCCATACTGCGCCCCATAGTAAATCCCGGCAAGCATGATCAATGCCGCCACCGGCGGCAAGGTAAATGTTGCAGGCAACAACATCGCAATAGTCGCAACGGGCCCCAGGCCGGGCAGCACGCCCACCGCCGTTCCCAAAAATACGCCGATCAAGCAGTACAGCAAATTAGTCATGGTCAATGCCGTTTCCAGGCCCAGACCGAGGTTATTGAAAATTTCCATGAAATTTTTAGCTCACATTACATGCCGAACCATGGACCAACCATGGCAATTGGCAAACCCAGCAACTTGACGAAAACCAGTATGCTGAAAACAGTCAAACCGATGGCCAGCAGCAATACTCGTTTCCACGAAAAATTTGGACTGGCATACGCGCTGATGAAAATCAAAACCATCACGGCAGCGATCAAACCGGCGCCGCGAATCAATATGCCAAACGACAAAATGGCCACCAAAACCAGTACGGTCTGCCGAATGGCCAAAGTGTCGATCGGTTTCCCTTCTCGGAAAAACGAGCGGGCGCCTGCAATCAGACCGATCAAGGCGAGGAGCGCACCCAATACGGTAGGAAAATATGCAGGCCCCATTTTGCCGGCGCTGCCCATCGGGTAATCCTGCCCGATGACGACGGCCGTTAAGCCGACGGCCAGAAAAATAAGCCCCGTATAAAAGTCTTGTGGATGACGAATCATGGAAGACACGATGCGCTCTTTCTTGAAAAAAAGGAAAGATTAGGCGTAGGCTTACAATGCACCGATGCATTGCAAACCATAACGCACTGGAAATGGACGAAATCAGTCGGCGTAAATGCCGGCCTTCTTAATGATCGGCGCCCATTTGTCGATTTCGCTCTTCAAGTGGATGCGCAACCCATCGGGCGAAACCCGATTTTCGGCCACCGGCTCGGTGCCCAGATCAGCAAAGCGCTGCTTGACCGTAGGGTCTTTCAAAGCGAACTGCAAGGCGCTGCTCAGGCTGTCGACGATCGGCTTAGGGGTGCCTTTGGGTGCATAAACGCCATGCCAGACACCCACTTCGAAGCCCGGCAGGCCAGCCTCCGCAACCGTTGGCAGATTGCTCATAGAAGCCAGGCGCGCTTTGGTCGTCACCGCGTAGGCTTTGATTTTTTCGCCTTTGATCTGACTGGTGGTGTTGGTTGTTTGATCGCACATCATGTCAACCTGGCCGCCCAGTAAATCGTTCATCGCCGGGCCCGTGCCTTTATAGGGCACTGTTGTCAGGTCGGCTTCCAATGCCGTCATGAGTAACATGCCACACAGATGCGAAGCCGAACCGATACCGGCATTCGCATAGGTAACCTTGTCCTTATTGGTTTTGACATATGTCAGCAGCTCTTTGAAGTCCTTGGCCGGAAAGTCCTTGCGCGCCACGATCGTCATCGGAACATCTGTCACCAAACCAATGGGTTCGAAACTCTCGATCGGACTATACGTCAGCTTGCGATACAGGGCCGGTGCAGTGGCATGGCCGATGTGGTGCAGCAGCACCGTATACCCATCTGGAGCGGATTTGGCAACGCGCGCAGCGCCAATCGTGCCCCCGGCACCACCAACGTTTTCAACAATGATCTGCTGTTTCAGCTTGGTGCTCATGGACTGCGCGATCAGACGCGCCACCGTATCGGTCGGTCCACCGGCGGCGAACGGTACGACCATCGTGATCGTTTTCGTCGGATACTCTTGTGCGTATGCACTTGTTGTTACCAGGGCGGTCATAGCAACGACCGACTGTATTAAAGTTTTTTTCATGGTCTCGTTCATTTTTTATGATTAATCAAAAAACAGTCACGAAAAATCCAGTTTGCCCTCAACAAACCTATTCGTGTTAACCAGTATGGTCACGCCCGCGGCTTTTTACAATTGTGGAAAACCGCAGAAAAGCTCACTTGCGAGAGCGGCTGACAACATAACGGAGACATGAGAGGTTAGCCCCCCACCCGTTACAGCGATGACGTAACCTGGAGGTAGACCTTAATATCGAATCACCCCCCAACTATGCCCGGTTCGACCATCGTGACTGCAATTCACCCCATCGTTTGCATCGGTTTAAGCAAAACATATAAGTCCGGACCAGCGTTCAAAGATTTGAGTTTCGCTGTGTCAATTGGCCGCACGTTGGCTTTGATCGGTCCGAATGGTGCGGGTAAGAGTTCGCTCATCAAATGTCTTCTTGGCCTGACCAAGTGCAGCACAGGCAGCGCTCATTTATTCGGTAAACCAGTCGATGACCCGGCAGCGCGCGCCGGGTTGGGCTATTTACCCGAACGTTTTGCGCCTCCTGCTTATGTGACGGGCCGCGAATACCTGCGGTATATCGTGCAGGCGTATGGCGAACGTTTCGACGAAGATCTCGCCCGGCACAAACTGGAACAGCTAAATTTCCCGTTGAACGCCATGCCACGTCTGACCGGCACGTATTCTAAAGGTATGAATCAGAAGCTGGGTTTGTGCAGTTTGTTACTTTCGAAATGCCGCCTGCTGATTCTGGACGAACCCATGAGCGGCCTCGACCCGGAAGCGCGTTATTTGTTACGCCAGCAGATCCAATCAAGCGTGGCGCTGGGCGTGACGGCACTCATCAGTACCCATGCATTAGAAGACATCGTTTATTTGGACGCTCAGGTCCTGGCGCTGCACCAGGGACGGCAGACTTATTTCGGCGACTATCAGCAGTTGCTGCGGCAGACCGGCACGCCCCACATCGAGGACGCCTACCTTGCGGTTTGTTCGCTGCTACCCCGGCAGGCAGCCGCTGCTGAACATCCCGCGCGCCGCGAGGTCGACTATGTATCTTGAGCATTTTCATTTGCGCGAACGCCCGTTTCTGATTACGCCGGACACGGATTTTTATTTTAATGGCAGCCAGCGTGAAGCCCTGCTGGATGCTTTATTTTATGCAGCGTTGCATGAAGACGGGATTGTCAAGGTGACCGGTGAGGTAGGCAGCGGCAAGACTATGCTGTGCCGGATGCTGATCAACCGCCTGCCAGCGGACATCCGACCGGTTTACTTATCGAACCCTTCGCTAGAGCGCAACGAATTGCTATACGCACTGGCAACCGAGCTGGGTATCGCCATCGATGAGCGAGGCACCAATACGATCCTGCGAAGCATCGAAGAGCAACTGATCGAGATCTTTGCACAGGGGCAACGGGTACTGCTGATTGTCGACGAGGCACACGCGATGCCGGTCGACTCTCTCGAAACGATTCGTCTGCTATCCAATCTGGAGTCTGATCGCAACCGGCTTTTGCGCATCATGTTGTACGGTCAAAAAGAACTGACCCGTGTTTTGCGATGCGACAGACTGCGGCCACTGCGCGAACGTGTGACCCAGCAGATCGAACTGCCGCCGCTGAGGCACAGCGATATTGGCCAGTACATTACTTTCCGGATGAAAGTAGCCGGAATCGAAACCACGATTTTTTCCGATGCGAGCATACGCCTGATAGCCAAAGCCTCGCTGGGCCTGTTCAGACGCATCAATATTTTATGTGACAAGGCTTTGCTGGCCGCCTTTACCCAGGGCGCTACCCAGGTGGATGGCGCTACGGCGCGCCTTGCCATCCGCGACGCCCGGTTTCAATCTTTGCGCCCCCTATGCGTTACCGACCTGATATCGAAAGCACGCTCCGGCGCAATCGTCGTGGCTATGTTTGCAGGCGGAATGTTTTCTCAGACGCTGTTAGCAAACCGCAACGACAGTATTCAGTCAGTGGGGCCCATGCCTGCCGGCGTCGTCCATACGACCGTGGCCCAGCAACCGGCTGCGCCTGTTAACACAGCACCCCGAACAGTAACGCCTACCCTGAAAACTGCGGCGACTCCGGTCGCGAACACACCCAAACCGCAACCCGTCCCGAGTCCGATCGCCATCAAGCCCGCGCGCGCAACTGAACCGATCGATCTAGCGGCGATGATCACCGAAACCGAGGCCTGGCTGGCTACCGCCAACCCCGATGATTTTGCGTTACAACTGCTCTTCGTGCCAGCCGATAACAACGAAAAAACGATACAAGATTTCGTACAAAAAGCCTTGGCCTGGCGGGCTGCTAACGATATGACAAAATCAGAATCGAAAATTCGTGTCTACAAAGCTCAGCGTGGCGACACAACCTTCATTGGTGTCGTCGATGGCGCTTATGCGACTCAACTCGCCGCTCGGAATGCACACGCCAAAACAAACCAATACTTCCCTCAACCCGCCTTACAAACCCGAACGGTGCTCGGCTTGAAAAATGAAATCGCCAAAGGCTAAGAGGATAATCAACTTTATGAGTTGCTCACGCGCGCGCATGAGAGGGCAAGCCAGCTACATCGCCATCGTGCTTTGCCTAGCACAGCAGGGATGCTTTTCGCTGCCTAGCTTGCAAAAACAAACAATAGCTAAAAAATCGGCCGTCGATCAAGCACGCCATCTGTCGAATATCGTTCGCGAAACACCTGGGACAGTACCCAGCATCGCATCGTCGCCCACCTTACCGCCTTTACCACGCGCCGCTGAGCGGCAAGCAACCTACAGTGTGGTCGTCAATAACACCGATATCAACGCCTTGTTATTTGCGCTGGCACGGGACGCCAAACTAAACATCGACGTTCATCCGGATGTCACGGGCAAGGTTACGCTCAACGCGATTGATCAGACCCTAACGCAAATCCTGAACCGCGTCTCAAAACAAGTCGACATGCACTACGAGCTGGAAAACGGTGTGCTCAACGTGACGCGCGACCTGCCTTTTCTGAAACAATACAAGGTCGACTACGTCAACATGTCGCGCGACGCAAACGCCAACGTTTCGGTCGCGACTCAAATCAGCTCTACTGGCCGTGGCGCTGGGGGCAGCTCCTCGGGATCGTCGGGCTCAGCCGGCTCGTCCAGCGGCGGGAATAACAACTCCTTGACTTCCATTTCCAGTCGTTCGAATAACCGTTTCTGGGAAACGCTCGTCAGCAACCTCCGCGATATTCTGCGCGAAAGCACTAAACCTGCGGCAGCCGACGGCACCGCCAAAGCGGCCACGCCAGCCGCTACAGGCGCCCCCGTTGCTGCCGGAGCAATCTCAGCAGCAGGCAGTACGGGCTCTACAGCGAGCCCGGCGGCGGCCAAGAGCGCCTCTGCTGGTGAGGCCTCGGCGGATAGCCATGAAGCAGTCACGGTGATTGCAAACCCAGAGACCGGCATGGTGTCAATACGCGCCACGCACCGGCAACACGAAAAAATACAGGAGTTTCTAGCTGGCATTATGCAGAGTGCGCGTCGCCAAGTGCTGATCGAAGCATCCGTGGTCGAGGTTCAGCTGTCCAACGAATTTCAACAGGGTATCAACTGGCAATTGCTGAGTAACAGCGGTCGGGGCTTCCGACTGACCCAACAGCCCAACGGCACCATGCCGCTGGGATCCGGTGTCGCCGCGAATTCCGGGCCGGGCGGTCTGGGATTCTCGTCCGGAACGCCTGGAGCATCACCCACGACGGCCGGCTTTACCTCCGGTAACCCGGCGCCGCAGTCTCTCTTCACGCTGAGTTATCTGAATACTTCGTCGGCACTGGGCAACGTCGCCGCAGCCGTTTCTTTACTTGAGTCGTTTGGACGGGTCAAGGTGCTCTCCAGCCCGAAAATATCAGCGCTCAACAACCAAACTGCTTTACTCAAGGTGGTGGACAATAAGATTTATTTCACACTCGACGTGACCATCACGCCGGCCACAGCGAGCAGCGCGCCCATCGTTAGCTACAACTCGACCGTGAACACCGTGCCGATCGGTTTCGTCATGAGCGTCACGCCGCAAATCAACGAAAACGGCGTGGTTACTCTCAATATGCGACCGACCATTTCCCGCATCATTGGTTATGTGCTGGACCCCAGCCCCGCCTTGGCACAGGCCGGCGTCAGCTCGCGGGTTCCCGAGATTCAGACCCGCGAAATGGAGTCCATCATGCAGGTTGCTTCGGGCCAAATCGCGGTCATGGGTGGATTGATTCAGGACTCGGAGGACAACGAGGAAGACACGGTGCCGGGCATGAGCGACATGCCTGTGATCGGCAACCTGTTCAAATACAAAAGCAAACTAAGCAAAAAAAGCGAACTGGTCATTTTCATTCGTCCGATGGTGATTCGCAGCGGTGGCATGGACGGGGACCTGGCCGCCTATAAACAATTTTTGCCAAAGGAAGAGTTCTTTGACGCGGTCAGGCCATGAGTATGGTGCAAGCTAGGAAACCAGGAGAGCGATCATGAGTTTGCTGCTGGCGGCAATCGATCGCGCCGAAAAGAACCGGGCCGTCGATAAGCAGACAACGATTGGCACAGACTCGACGCTGACCCTTGCTACGGAAACGACTGCGCCGAGCGCGTTGCCGCAAACAGCAGGGTCGACCGTTGCGGCGCTGGAATTGCAGATCGAAAGCCTCATCGGCGGAACCGAGGTTCACGATGGTGTATCTACGGCGCCCGCGTCTCCAAGTATTATTGGGGCGATTGACGAACATCTGGCGGCTCCGGCACTTGCTCATCCAGCAAGCGCCGCGTCGGCGTCTCGGTCGGCCACGGCACAGCCCTCCGGTACGCCTGCCAAACCTACTACGAAAACTGCTGATGTCGGACAGGCGAAGGCCATGTTCGCCGTCAAACCCAAGCGTTCTATGGCGCGCTTCGCTATATACGGCGGCCTGTCAGTAGCCGTGATCGGGGTTGCGGCGTGGAACGTATTCATGTCCAGCCCGCAGCGGCCCCCGCCGAGCTCACAAGCTGCGCATAATATGCACGGAACCCCAGTTGCAAGCACGCCAGCCCCTGCCCCGCTGACGACTAATTCCCCTACAGCCGTCGCACCCGTGGCAATCGACCAAACCGCAGTCGCGGCGCCGGCTAGCGCGGCCACGCCCAACTCCCCGACGCAGCCCTATTTCCCCGCGTCACCGCCCATCTCTATTCTTTTACCGCCGCTACCAGACGCCACACCGACCGATTCCGGCGGGCAGCGCGGCAAACCAGCACCGGCTAGCGTCGCCCGGGCAGAGCCTGCCGCTAAAGACAGTCCTGGGGAGCCGATTCTCCAGATCAAGCGCAATGATAAGGCGGGGCAATCCCAGCCCTTGGAATACTTGAATAAAGCCTATAAAGCTCTGCAACAACGGCAATGGGAACCGGCAACGACGGCTTATCAGCAGGCTTTGAAAGAGGACAGTCGCAATGCCGACGCCTGGCTGGGGCTGGCCCACATTGCACAGGCTCAGGGTAAGCCCGATTTGGCCAAACAGCATCTGAGCAAAGCCCTGCTATACAACCCTGGCGACTCTGCCATTCAGGCAATCGCGATGCAATTGCATCAGGCCGAGCCGACTCAGATCGAGGCCAAGTTGCTAGCGTTATCGGTTAGTGAGTCCGACAAAGCAGGCTGGCACGCGGCACTGGGCCAGTTTTACGCGCAGCAGCAACGCTGGAACGATGCTCAGCTCGCGTTTTTCAACGCCTTGAGCAGGTCTCCAGACACCGCCGAATATGCCTACAACCTGGCCATCAGCCTCGAACACATTCAGCAAGCGCGTGCCGCCCTACGCTACTATGCGCAAGCAGTCGAGCTGGCGCGCACCCAGCCCAGGCAAAACATCGGTTTCGACCTGCAGTCGGCCGAACGGCGGATCGCGCAGCTGTCCACCACGAACGGAGACACGGAACCATGAGCAAATCTATTCCGTTTGGCGAACTGCTGATTTCACGCGGCCTCTTGACGCCCGATCAATTACGCATCGCGTTGCTGGAGCAGAGCCGGCAAAACAAACGGCTCGGCGAAACGCTGGTTTCGCTGGGCTTCATCAACAACAGCATGATGAGAGAAGCGCTGGCGGACAACCTGGCGCATCAATCCATCGACCTGAATCGCGTCACGCCCGACCCGAGCGTCCTGGCCCTAATTCCAAAGGACTTCGCGGCAAAACATCAGATATTTCCGGTCGCTTACAAGCGCGATGAAAACCGACTGATCATCGCCATGGCCAACCCGAACAATTTATTCGTGTTGGACCAGGTTCGTTTTTTGCTGGGGCATTCGACGACCTGCGAAGCCCTGCTGGCGCCCGAAGGCGAAATCCGCAGCGCCATCGAAAAATCGTATGGCCATGAGCTGTCGATCGACGGCATTCTGGAAGAACTAGACAACTACGAAATCAAAAACACTAACTTGAATGTGGGCTCGGACGAGTATGAACAGCCGATGGCGCGACTCATCAATTCGCTGTTGAGCGATGGCGTCTATCGCCGTGCCTCAGACATTCACCTCGAGCCCGAAGAGTCTTTCGTTCGCATCCGTTATCGGACCGACGGCGTGCTGCGGCAAGTGCGCATCATCCACAAAAAGTATTGGGCGGCGATGGTCGTGCGCTTGAAGGTGATCAGCGGGATGAACATCGCCGAATCGCGGGCACCACAGGATGGTCACATTTCTCTCGATATTTTCGGTCGCCCGATCGATTTCCGCGTTGCCGCGCAGCCGACCATCCACGGCGAAAACTTCGTCTTGAGGATCCTCGATCGGCAGCGTTCGATCGTCCCGCTCGACAAGCTCGACCTGACCACGGATGCGCTCTACAACATCAACCTGATGCTTGCCAGGCCCGAAGGTATTTTTCTGATCACCGGGCCGACCGGCAGCGGCAAAACCACGACTTTGTATTCGATACTAAGCAGCGTCAATACCGAACGGGTAAACATCATGACCCTCGAGGACCCCGTGGAATATCCAGTGGGACTCATGCGCCAAAGCTCGTTGTCCGACGGCCTGAAAATGGACTTTGCCAGCGGCATCCGTTCCATCTTGCGACAGGACCCCGATATCATCCTGGTCGGCGAAATCCGCGACAAAGAAACGGCGCAGATGGCCTTCCGTGCCGCGATGACCGGTCACCAGGTGTTCTCGACGCTGCACACCAACAGCGCGATCGGCGCGGTGGCGCGGCTGCTCGATATCGGCATTCTGCCCGACATCATCGCCAGCAATGTCATCGGTGTGCTCGCGCAGCGGCTGTTGCGAAAACTCTGTCCGCATTGCAAGGCCAAAAAACAAGTCACTACCCTCGAGAAAAAGCTTTTGGGCCTCGAAGAGACTGCCGAGGAGCTGCTGATTTATGAGGAAAAGGGCTGCGAGCTGTGCGACTATGTCGGCTTCAAGGGTCGGCTATCCATTCTCGAACAACTGCGATTCACCCCCGAGATCGAGGAAAGCGTGGCCAGCAACGTCAGCGCTCAGCAATTAATGCGCGTCGCCCGCAGTCAGAACTTCAAAACCCTGGCCGACGATGCGATTCGGCTCGTGAAAGCTGGCGCGACTAGCCTAAACGAAATCAGCCGCGTTGTGAACTTGACGGGCAACTTGTAGCCTGCGTCTGACCATGTCACGTTACGCCTACAAAGCTCTTAACAAATCAGCTATCGCGGTGCCCGGCGAAGCTGGTGCGCAAAGCCTTGCCGATTTAGAGAACAAACTCGCAGCGCAAGGGCTCGAGCTGCTGCACGCACGGCCAATCGACGACGAAAGCAGCGGCAATAAAAAGCTGACCAGGCAGGAACTGATCACTTTTTGCTTCAATCTCGAACAGTTGATCCAGGCCGGTATTTCGATTCATGAGGGGCTGACCGATTTCCAGGAAAGTCTACAACGCGGCAATTTGAAAAACCTGATATTCGAACTGGTGCAAAGCATCGAAGGCGGCAAAAATTTGTCGCAGGCGCTGCGCGAGCACCCGCAAAATTTCTCGATCGTTTTTTTGAGCATGGTCGAAGCGGGCGAAGAAAGCGGCGCGCTGGGCGAGACATTTTCAGAGCTTACTAAAATGCAGAAGTGGGAAGACGAGCTGATCAGCAGCACCCGCAAACTATTGACGTACCCAGCCATTTCTTTCGCCCTGGTGTCGGGCGCAATCATTTTTTTGCTGGTCTGGCTGGTGCCGCAGCTCGCCGGTTTCATCATCGACATGGGAGGCAAGCTGCCCATGCAAACTAAAATACTCATGGCTTTGTCCAGCGCCATCATCAATTATTGGCATTTGATATTGATTACACCGGCTGTTCTGGTCGGAAGCGTCGTGCTGGCTGCGAAAAAAAACGAGCGAGTGCAATATGCGCTGCATCGCCTGGTGCTGCGCACACCAGCCATCGGGCCACTATATATCAAGCTCGTGCTGGCGCGCTTTTCGGGCACTTTCGCGCTGATGTTTTCCGCTGGTGTTCCACTGCTCAGAACACTCCGAACCTGCATTGGCGTAACCAGCAACAAAATCATGCAGAACGCGTTTTGGCAAAGCCTGGAAAACATCGAAAACGGCCAATCAATTTCACAAGGCTTCGTTGCCACTGGCTTTTTTCCGCCGCTGGTGATCCGCATGCTACACACCGGCGAAAAAACCGGCGACCTCAGCAAATCGCTACGCAATATCACCTATTTTTACGACCGTGAGGTCAAGGACACAATCGATAAGCTGCAGGCTTTAATCGGCCCGACGATCACGGTGGTTTTGGCGGCTTTCATCATATTGATCTTGAGCTCTCTGCTAGGCCCGCTGTTCAATTTATTGAGCACCATCAAATGAATTTTTACAATGTCCTTTATCTTGGGCAGGATGCGCTGCTATACAGGCCCGGCAAACCGGTCATGGCGTGCAGCAGCATCGATCCGCTACTTGACGACTGGCTGGCACCGCTCGCGAAAGACCGCAAGTCGTTGCTGATCGTTCTCGACAGTTTCGACCTCGACTTCCGTGTCGAGTCGCTTCCTAACTTAGGGCACCACGATCTTCGAAAAACGCTCGATCGCAAGAAACAGGGCATTTTCCGGCGCACCGTGATGACCGGTCACTATTGCATCGGTGAAGACGCGCAGCAGCCGATGCGCAAACGATGGGCACTCCATGGCCTTAGCGGCATCAAACCGTTGCAGGATATGCTGCAGCGGCTGACAGCTTACGGGATTGCGATAGCAGGTGTCGTGAACGCACCATTGACGCTCGCACAGTGGATCGCCGCTCAAGGCTATCCAGCCGACCAGGAACCAGCTTCGATCGAGCTGCACCTCTTCATGACCCGGCCGAACACCTGCCGGTTTTTGCTGATGCAAAACGGTCAGTTGGTATTTACACGGGTCGCCACCAACCTCCCGGAGGACGCGGACGCGCAGAACGACGCGCTGCACAGCGAGATCGCGCGGGTTCGCAGTTACGCTCTGTCGCAAAAAATGGCTACGGTCAATCGCCCACTGCTGTCGATCTATCGATACCTTCCCGTCGGAGCGATCGTCCCCGCTGCGGAGTCGGATGCGACCGACATACATATCCGCCGCTTTCACCCCGCCAAGGATCAGCCTGACGATCTGCCCGCTCTCCCACTCTTCATGATGCATTGGCTGGCGGGCCGATACCGAGTCAAACACGACTACACCACCATAACGGACCGACTGTTGCATATTGCCCGACGCGTGCGCCTGGCAATATATGGAACAGCCGCATCGGTGTTGGTGGTTTTTGCCGTGCTGTTGCAGACATGGGCGGGGGAAACCGAGCAAGCAGCGCGGCGTTTTCAACAATGGACGCAAAAAAATGCCGAACTGAACCTTAGTTTACAGACACTGCTCGCACAGCAGGGCCTGACCGACGCCGACGCGACCACACTAACGGATCAAATCAGTTTTTATCAGCAAATGCGTAGCATGGAGAATCGCCACTGGGATGTTTTTCAACGACTCAGCCGCATCCTCGACCGTGCACCGCAATTCACACTGGCGGCACTCTCCTGGACGACCGACGACGACTACAAGATGCCAGGCGCAACTCCTGTTGCTGCCAGCCCCGGGCCCTCCGCGACACAATCCGCCATCAATGCCGCGACCGGTGTGCCCGCCCCCCTCGTTTCCCGCCAGAGAATTTATTTCGAGGCAAATTTACAAACCCAGCCGACCATGCGTGAAAGCTACAACCAAGTGCTTGCGCTGCTGAACGATTTGAAAAATAACGGCGGCCGGATCGATGTCGTGCAATGGCCACTGGATTTTCGGAACGATCAATCCGTGCAGTCGACCATCCGCAAAATCAAAACCGACACTTCGGCCGATGATGCGGTTCCTGAGCCCCCTAAAGCGCTGGCGGTGGAGTGGACATGGACCCACTGATCTGGCGACCGCTGGCCAAAACCTTATTTTTACCAAGCATCGTCGGCTTGGCAACACTGGTCGGACTGCCCCTGATCGCTTACAATTTTGCTCAGAAACTGCAGGACACGACACGCCGGACAGCCGAGCAACAGCAAGCCTGGCAGGCGACCCAAGCGAAACTGCTCGACGCCACTACCCTACTGAGCGACTATCAAAAATTTCGCCGGCTGAAAGTCAGAGGCGAAGAAAACCGTCTAGACTTGGCCGAGGGCCTGGACAATCTCAAAACGCGCTTGCGCATCCCCGTGCTGCAATACCGCCTCGCACCGCAAAAAACCAGTTGGGAGAAAAACCGCGCTTTCGAAACTCTCGGCGTGCGCGGCAGTTTATTGCATCTTGACATGACGTTCAGGCATGACGTCGATCTGCTCATTTTTCTGCAAGCCATGCAAGAGCCGACGCTGCGCCCCTGGAACGGCCATATGCAAAATATCGGTTGCCAGGCCTCGCGGGTTGACCAGCTTGCCAAACCAGAAAAACCGGTCGTTAGTCCAACCGGTACGACCTCGACCAAGACCGCCACCCAACCCGCCGTCGAGCAAACGCCTTTCAAGCTGAACGTTAGTTGCGACTACTGGCTCTATACCATGCCTGAAAAAGCACCATCGATGGCCGGGGACAAACCCAAGGAGGTGTCATGATGCATACGATCCGCTTCGCCGCACTGATGTGTCTAGGGATATCCGGCGTCACGCAGGCGCAGACCGATCTGCTAGGTAGATTGTTTTTCACGCAGGCCGAGCGGTCCGTGCTTGAGACCTGGCGACCAACGGACGGTACCAGTCCTGACGCCAGCCCAGAGCCTGCACTGATGCGATTGCAGGGAACAGTCCAAAGTTCTTCGAAACAAGCGTGGGTGATCGGCAAAGCCGACGGTGATGCAACGCCACCGACCACTGTGCAAATCGGTACCGGTCAAGCCGTGGTGCGCACTCGAACCGGCAGCAAGTCGCTAAAAGTCGGCGAGACCATCGATTTGCACTCCGGTCAGGTCACGAACCCGCTCAGCCATAAAAACGGCACCATAAAAACCATGCCGGCGCCACATTCCCATCGATGAAGCCTTTTTTACCCGACCGCCCCAGCGGCTTACGGCAGGCACGCGGTTTTGCCTTGCCCTTGGTCGTGGTGGCTCTCATGACGACGGCTATCACGGTTTTTCTGGTCAGTTTCTCTCAACAGCGCCAACTCGCGCAACGACGCGGCAATACCCAGCAGGCACTTGCAGACGCCAAAACAGCACTGCTAGGCAATGCTTTCGACCGCTTGCCGCTGACCAGCCTCGGTTGGGGCCCCGCAGATAACGATTTCGGCAGCCTGCCCTGTCCCGACACCGACAACAATCCAGCCAACGATACCGAAACCGATGCCGATTGCGGCAGTCCCGATGGCAGCAGCGGTGCGGCTTTGCGGCTGGGCCGTTTGCCACTCGCGGTGTCCGGCCTGCAAACCACTGCCAATCCGGGCGAGCCTGCACTCTGGTATGCGGTTTCGAACAATTTCAAGCGTCGGCGTTCGATCACAGGTCTGGGCGAAGCGAATCCTTATGCCAATATGCTCAATTCAGAGACGCCAGCCAGCCTGCGGCTGTTGAATCCCGATGGCAGCGTCAACCGGCAGGACGTGGCGGCGGTGCTGCTCGCGCCGGGTCGGCCGCTGACCCGATCGGACGGAATCGTACAGTCAGCCGTCGATGAAGGCGCGCCCTGTGCCGGACGCAACAGTGGCGCCGCCTGTCAGGGAAGCAACTTTTTAGATCTGCAGGCAGGCATCGACAACGCAGCCATGGGCAGCGAGTCGCTGGCGACGACCAAGGATTTCATCTCTGCACCGTACGAGGTGACAGCAGCTTCGTATTCCAACGATCAATTGCTAACAATCACGGTCGCCGAATGGCGTCACGCCGCTGAAACGCGCTTGGCCAGAATGCTAGCGCGCTGCTATGTGAGCAACGCCGTTACGCTCCCGGCCCCGCCAGGAGGGCAGCCATACGCCGTGCCGACCGCCAACAGTGCACAGCATGCCAATTGGACAGAAGTAAGCGGTCAACGCATCGGCCGCATTCCCAACTTCGACCGAAGCGGCACCAATCCCTACTGGCGCAGTGCACTCGACCCCAAGGTCTGCAATACGAATGCGCTCAACAGCACCAACTATCAGACACACTTTTGGCCCAACTGGCGCGGCAATACGTTTTTGGCAACAGCTCAGGCCCTCTACCTGAATAACAACAATTGGCTGAGCATCGTCGATGAACAAAGCAAGGTCAAAGTCGACCAGGTAGCGATGGTTGTGATTTTCAGCGGCCCTGTTTTAAAGGGTGCGCAACAGCGAACGACTGCCACGCAACGTGGCGCGATGAGCAATTTTCTCGAAAGTGCTGCAGAGTCAGGCGCGACACCCGTCGCCACGGGCACAGCAACGCCCGAGCAAATCCGCTGGGTAGCGCCGGCGCAACGCGCCGCCATTCCGTTTAACGACCGGATCTGCTACATCACGGCAAATATGTGGCAAGATTCAGCGCAGCGCCAGGCCTGTCAAAGCAGCGGCGCCATACTTCCCGAGCAATGCGGAAGGGCTGTGCAATGTCTCGATTAAAATCTGCACCGACCAGGCTGCAAGCAGGCTTCTCGCTGGTCGAAATCTCTTTTGTAATGGTCATTATCGGGCTGCTCATGGGAATATTCATTGGCCCGTTGCAGAGTCAATCTGAAAACCAGAAACGGGCCGAGACCCGACGCTTGCTGCAGGAGGCGCAGGAGGCCCTGATCGGTTTCGCCGCCAGCAACAATGGCCGCCTGCCACGTCCAGCAGCCGATGTGAATGGTGTAGAACGGGCTGGCAACTGCTCGGCAACCGACTGTTATGGCTTTCTTCCGTGGGCGACGCTCGGCATCACCGGCACCGATGGGTTTTCTTATGTGCTGCGCTACAAGGTATATAGCGACTTTGCGAACACCAGCGTCAAATACCTGAATACGCCAACGCTACGCATCAGCACCGCGCCAGCGGCGGCGGCCAACATCGACAACGCGGCTTTCGTGCTGATCGCCACAGCCAAACGCAATGGCGGCATCAGCAAGAACTCCACACCCAGCAGCGATGCCTGCACACCAAATGCCGATGAACAGGCCAACCTCACGGGGGACAACGCTCAATCCGCATTTAGTCATAATCTCCAGGACGACACCAATCTGGCTGGGGGCTGTTTCGACGATATAGTGACTTGGGTTGCGAATGCGACGCTCTACAGTCGCCTGGCCACGCAAGGAATTTTTTTGAATAATTAATAATGGACGGCCATTTTGCATATTTCTTTTTTAGCTGCTGAAAAATCCTTGCTCCTGCTAATCTGGCTCGAGTTTCGTCGCAGCAGGCTATTGTGGATCTATGGTTTTGCCATGTTGACAACTGTCGGCGCGGCAATTTTTGTTTACGGCGTCAGCCTGAGCGGCGCTTTACACAACGCCACGGTGATGTTGGCACAGGTCCTGCGCGTCGGGCTCGTGGCCCTGCTTTGCACTTATGTGTTGTCCAGCCTGACACGGCGCCAGCACAGCCAGCTGATTCATCAGCAGTTGGCGCTGCCAATCAGTCAGCACCGTTGGCTACTGACGCATTTTCTGGCTTATGGCACGCTCGCTTTATTAAGTGCATTTTTATGGGGCTTGCCAGTGCTGTTATCGACGCCCGGCTGGCATGCCTGCAACTGGCTGATTGCACTGATGTGTGAGGCTGTGTTGATGTCCCTGGCCGCAGTCGTTTTTGGGCTGGGCTCGGCACATTTGACCGGGGCATGGCTCGGTCTGTCTTTGCTCTATCTTTTTGCGAGAATCTGGCCGACTGTTTTCATGCTGGCGCAGAATCCTTATATTCCCGGGGCTCACGATGCGGTCTGGGCGCAACTAATCCACCTGTTGGGTTGGCTGGCTCCCCGCTTCGATCTATTTGCAACCAGCGACTGGCTCACTACACTGCATGTTCGAAAACCAAGTCTCTGGTGGCCGCTGAGTCAGACGCTGGTTTACGCTCCCCTCCTTTTTCTGGTGGGCCTGCTCGATATGAAAAGAAAAGAATGGCCTTGAAAGAAGCGCGTGATGTCCAGCCCTTTGCAATCAGTTTTGCCGTTCCAGATTTTTCGCCATCATAAAGCCTTGCTCATGCTCGTGGTGTGCTTGCTGATGCATGGCGCCGTACGCAGTGTCCTGTTGCCAGCGCCCGGCGGCCAGGACAGTCCCCTGGCGCGCCCCCCTGGCATGGTGGAGGCCGGCGTATCGGCACTCGGCGATACGCACTGGGCAGGCGTCGGCCTGGCCTTGACGCTGCAAAACAGCGATGTGCAAAGCGGCGTCACGGTCGGTCACGAAACCAACCGCACACAGCGGGTCGACCGTCATGAAATCGCATGGCTCGACCTCATCCAGACGCTCGACCCGGCCAACGAGACAGCCTTGACCCTGGCCACGCATATTTTCCCCAGACTGTCCTCGCCGGCGCAGCAGCGGGCGCTACTGCGATGGATCGCCGCCAGCGGCCGCAGTTATCCCGAACAAAGCTGGCGGTTCGTCGCCTTCGCCGCCTGGTTCGCCCAGCATCAAATGCACGACCGGCGATTGGCGTTATCGCTCGCCCAGACTTTGCGCGAATACGCGCCGATGGCCCCCCCATGGGCACGCCAACTGGAAGTGTTTCTACATGAAAAAGCGGGTGAATATGAAAGCGCGGCTGCCTTACTAGCCTCGCTGTTGCAGACCGAAAAAACCCTGCCCGTCAGTGAGCAGGTTTTCCTGCTCGACAAGCTCCAAAAGTTAGAGCAGTCCATCATCCGCCCCTGACCATGAGAGATCAGAAACCATGCAACGACAGCAAGGCTTTACCCTGGTAGAAATGGCCACCGTTTTGGTGATTATCGGCTTAATTTTAGGTATGGCATTCAAGGGCAAGGACCTGATCGATGGTGCCAAAGTCAAGAGCCTCGGCGCCCAAGTCAATAAGATTCAAGCCGGCCTGCAGACGTATTTCGAGCGCTATGGCGTCTATCCGGGCGATGGCTGCCCGGCCGGCAGCGGCGGCACGGCGCTGTGCGCAGGCGTAGGTGCCCGCGACGGGATCATCACAGGAGCAGAAAGCGAAGTCGCCTGGCAGCAGTTGACGACCGCCACCAACATTCTCGGGCAGGGCGATCGCCAGTCGATCTTTGGTCAGAACTGGGGGTTTATGGAGGGTAAGTTTATGGTTCCTATCAAAGGTGGCACTTGGCTCGACCTGCCTGGCGGCGCGCAAGCCGACTCACGGTACTTTTGTGCCTACGACCAGAAGTTCGACGATGGCCTGCCGACGCTGGGTTCGGCCGCAACAGATGCGTTCGGGGTAGCGCCCAACAGCGTGTATCCAAACAACGGTGACTGCTGGGCAACGACGACTTTCGTCAACGGCAACATCAAGGTTTTGTAATAAATAGTCACGTTGATTTGACAGCAGAAAAGGACTGCCATGAAAAAGCAAGCAGGCTTCACCTTGGTAGAAATGGCCACCGTCTTGGTGATTATCGGCTTAATTTTGGGTATGGCGTTCAAGGGCAAGGACCTGATCGACGGTGCCAAAGTCAAGAGCCTCGGCGCCCAAGTCGGTAAGATTGAAGCCAGCCTGCAGACGTATTTCGAGCGCTATGGCGTCTACCCGGGGGATGGCTGCCCGGCCGGCAGCGGCGGCACGGCGCTGTGCGCAGGCGCCGGCACGCGCGACGGTATTATCGCCGCCGGCACTGAAAGCGACGTCGCCTGGCTGCAGTTGACGACCGCCACCAACATTCTCGGCCAGGGCGAGCGCCAGTCGATTTTTGGTCAGAACTGGAATTTTTGGCAAGGCAGCCACGCTGGCGCTGTTCGCGTCGGCACCTGGCTCGACCTGCCAGGCGGCGCTCAAGCCGATTCGCGTTATTTCTGCGCTTACGATCAAAAATTCGACGATGGCCAGCCGACGGTGGGTTCGGCAGTAACAGACGGCTTCGGCAGCGCGCCCAACAGTGCTTATCCGAACAATGGCGATTGCTGGGCAACCACGAATTTTGTGAATGGGATAATCAAGGTATTGTAAACTTTTCCGCGAAAGGACAGTCATGAAAAAGCAAGCAGGCTTCACCTTGGTAGAAATGGCCACCGTCTTGGTGATTATCGGCTTAATTTTAGGTATGGCGTTCAAGGGCAAGGACCTGATCGATGGTGCCAAAGTCAAGAGCCTCGGCGCCCAAGTCAGTAAGATTCAAGCTGGCCTGCAGACGTACTTCGAGCGCTATGGCGTCTATCCGGGCGATGGCTGCCCGGCCGGCAGCGGCGGCACGGCGCTGTGCGCAGGCGCGGGCACGCGCGACGGTATTATCGCCGCCGGCACGGAAAGCGACGTCGCCTGGCAGCAGTTGACGACCGCCACCAACATTCTCGGGCAGGGCGATCGCCAGTCGATCTTTGGTCAGAACTGGAATTTTTGGCAAGGCACCATCCCCGGGGTGCAAGTGATGTCCGGCACCTGGCTTGACTTGCCAGGTGTTCCGCAACAGGACTTGCGTTACGTTTGCGCACACGATCAGAAATTCGACGATGGCAACAACACCACCGGCAATGCACGTAGCGACAACACCTTACCTTTTGGCAACACCACCGATTGCTGGGCATCAACCGCGTTTACGGACGCCTGGATCAAGGTGCTGTAGTACCTCGTGACGCTCGAAAAGCGAGGATATCGCCCAAGCAGCGGGCCGGCCGTTTTCTCGAGCGAGGGACAACGACCGGTTCGCTGTGGACTGCGCGGCGCTATAAACCTCATGGTTCTCTCCGCACGTTCGACTCTGACGCGCTCGCCCGCTCAAATCTTGGGACCATCCTTCCCGTAATAAACCACCCCCAGCTTGATCGGAGCGCGGCCTTGTCCTATACGGTGCTGGTTGGTATCGCGTAGCGAGTAAGCACAACCGCAATACTCCTGCTGATAAAACGCCTCACGCTTGCTGATTTCGATCATGCGCGCCGAGCCACCAGCCTTGCGCCAGTTGTAGTCCCAATAGGACATTCCCGGGTAACGCGCGGCGGCCCGTTGGCCGCAATCATTGATCTGCGCCATGTTTTTCCAGCGCGAAATACCCAGCGAACTGGTGATCACCGGAAAATCGTGTTCGTGCGCGTACAAAGCCGTCCGCTCGAACCGCATATCGAAACACATGGTGCAACGAATGCCGCGTTCGGGCTCGTTTTCCATGCCTTTGGCACGCGCGAACCAGTTGTCCTTGTCGTAATCCGCATCGATGAAGGGCACGCCGAACTTCTCCGCGAAACGCATGTTCTCCTGCTTACGCAGTTCGTATTCTTTGAGCGGGTGAATGTTTGGATTGTAAAAAAAAATCGTGTAATCGATGCCGGACGCCAGCATGGCTTCCATCACCTCGCCTGAGCACGGCGCGCAGCATGAGTGCAATAAGACTTTATTATGGCCTTGCGGCCAGTCGAGGCTGGCCCGGGGGAAATCGGTCATGGCTGAAAATTTCGAAACGAATCAACCGATTATATCGACAAACCCGCCAACCCGATACAGCGGCCGGTACGGGCTAGAATCAACTGACGTGCGCGACGGGAACGTGACTGGTTTTTACGGATGGGCGGGTACCGCGCGCGGCGTCGGGTTTGGTTTTACGAGTGCTGACGACTTTGACGATTTTGAGGCGTTTGAGGGTATCCATGAGGCTCTCCTGGGTGCATAACGCGATTAAACGGCCGTGCATCCAGTTTTTTCATCCCCAAAAGGGTAACCCTCCTCTTTCGAGTGGCCAGCAAACCCCGTATCATGGGTCCAAGCCAACATTGTCAGGGGATAGGGCATGCGCAGAGTGGTTTTTAACCAAAAAGGCGGCGTCGGCAAGTCGACGATCGCCAGTAACCTGGCGGCGGTCAGCGCCGGGTCCGGCCTGTCGACCCTATTGATCGACCTCGATCCACAGGGCAATTCCACACATTATTTATTGGGCAAAAGTGGCGACGCGCTCGGGCATGGCCTGGCGGATTTTTTCGATCAGGCGCTGAATTTTAAAATGCACCCGAAAACCACCGCCGAGCTGATCCACGCGTCTCCCCATGAGAATCTTTTCGTACTGTCGTCGCATCCAAGCTTGGAAGAACTGCAAAACAAGCTCGAATCGCGCCATAAAATTTATAAACTGCGCGACGCTCTGCATGAGCTCGGCGCGTTCGACCGTATTTATATCGACACGCCGCCCGCACTCAACTTCTATTCGCGCTCTGCCTTGATCGCCGCCGAACGCTGCCTGATTCCGTTCGACTGCGACGACTTTTCGCGCCGTGCGTTGTACGCCCTACTGCAAAACCTCGAAGAAGTGCGGCTGGACCACAATCGCGAGCTGACAGTGGAAGGCATTATCGTCAATCAGTTTCAAGCGCGTGCCTCGCTGCCACAGCAGCTGGTCAATGACTTACAAGCCGAAGGGCTGCCGGTTTTGCAGCCCTACCTGTCGTCATCAGTACGGATCCGCGAATCGCACCAGCAGTCCAAACCGATGATTTACCTGGACCCGGGCCACAAGATCACACAGCAATTCGTCGAACTGCATGCGCGGCTGGAGCAGACGCGGGAAACCCCTCAGTCCTCTTCTGCAGATACCGTTTCCAAGGCCCAGCTGGCACGGGTTTCCTGAGTGTCTTGCAAACCGGATTGTCGCTCCAGCCACGCCTGGTAGCGCGTCCGGTCGAAGGTCACCACGTCAGCGCCGAAGGTCGCGATCAGCTCGGCCACGACGCTGCACTCGGGTCGCCAATAGACGTGCTCGTGACCGCTCAGGCTCGTATAATCTTCCAGGCAGCCGTACCATAACGCCACCAGTGGTGCCTCCTCATCGTCCTCATCTTCTTCCTCATCGTCCAGCGGCTCGGTAGCCGCTTCGATGGCGTCTAAGCGGAAGTCCAGCAAATCGATCAGTTTCTCCTCGACAAAAGCAGGCAAAGCTTGACTACCGTCTTCCCACTGGCGCCAAAGCGCAGGCTCGACACCCATCGGCTGCGAAGGCGTCACCGCCACCCAGCGGGCAGCCTCTTCGACCGAAAAAAACAATAATTGCCGAATGGCGAGGAGTTGAACGGGATTCATGACGACAATCGAAATGGCACAAGACGCTACTGTACCGTAAAGTGTCGGGATGCCCTATTTAAACATCACCGTCATTGGCGCTGGGATGGCCGGCATCTGGGCAGCGCACGCGCTGGCCGCAGATGGTCACGCCGTGCGGCTCGTCGATCAGGCCGACGAGATTGGAAGCGGCGCATCGGGAAACGCCGCCGGAGCTTTTCACCCGCACTTGTCGAGCGACGACAACCCCTTATCGCGCTTGACCCGAATAGGCTGCGCAGCCACCTTGCAATCGTTAGAAAAATTGACCGCGAGCGGTTTGCTGACGCGCGGCAAGGACTGGGGCCAACCGGGCCATCTGCAATTGGCCAAAAATACCGCCGAGTCCGAACGCTTCCGACAGCAAGTGGGTCGTAGCGGTTTAGCGCCCGCCATTGTTTGCTGGGTCGATGCGGATGCGGCCTGCCGACTCAGCGGCCTGGAGTGCGGCAGCGGCGGTTTGTGGTTCCCCCAGGGCGGCTGGGTGCGGCCACGCGCCTGGCTGGCAGCGGCCTTGCGCGCGCGCGGCAGTGCCGTCGTGCTGCAGTTGCAGTCCCGGATCGTCCAGTTGGCGCAGCAGCCGCAGGGCTGGACGATTCATGCGCAACGCAGCAACGGCAGCGCAGCGCCCCCCTGGACGGCTGACGTGATAGTGATTGCCGCGGCAGAGCAAAGCATTGACTTATGCCCCTGGGCTTTTGTTGAAATCAGTATCGTCAAAGGACAGGTCAGCCTGGTACGGCTTGGCGCCGATGAACGGCTCGGTTGTGTCCTGTCGGGGGCCTGTTATGGCATTCCTTTACCGGATGGCGAGGTCGTGATTGGCGCCACTTATGAGCGGCCGGCACAGGACAGGCATGTGACGCGGGCTGGCCATGCGGCCAATCTGCAGCGCTGGGGGCAAACTTTTCCAAATGCCCGGGTGCCAACCATCGAGGACGGCCGTAGCGCCTGGCGCTGTGTGTTGCCGGGGCGGCTGCCGGCGATTGGAGCGGTGCCGGATGCGAATGGCGAACCGATTAGCGGACTGTATGTCGCCACTGGGTATGGCTCGCGCGGTTTGAGCTGGGCCGTGCTAGGCGGCCAATTGTTGGCTAGATTGATTCGTCGAAACTTTCCTGCCGCGCAGCCATGCTTACCCGACGACGCGCTCGAACTGGCGAACAAGATGTTCGACCCGGCGCGTTTCACGACCCAAAAACGCTTGTCAGCGATTGTCCTGAAGCCGTGATCGGCCGGTCACGTTTTTTGACCGACACGGCGGAAGGACGATCGCATGGCAAGCGCGGTACCGGCAACATTGAATGGGCCCCGGACGCTTTCGCGACCGACGGTCCTCCGAGAAGCGATGGCGACCAGCTCACTGGCTCATGCCACCTTGCTTGTCGCGGGCGGTTTTTTCGCACCGGGCACTTTGACCGGACGCGGTTCAAATTCGAACCCCACACCGCCATCCGGTTTTTTGACCAGGTAGGCTTTGAACGGTCGACGTGTCTTCGAGGAAATAAAACGCGGCAGCAAGTCGGTCTTGCCCTCATTGAGCAGTTTCTGCATTTGCCCAGGCTCGATCGGCTGCTGAAGAATCACTTTGCCAGAACGGAAATCGCAAGATTTGGCCGGTGGCAGCGACTTCTCGCACAGATAAACGACGCCGTGCTCGTAGACGTTGGCGTGACACTTCGGACAGGGGCCGAGCGGTGTCTGCCCTGAAAAATCGACCGGTTCGGCGTCATCGCCATCGCTGCCCTGCCCGAAGTCGAACTCCAGCTTATGCTCGGCATTCAGTTTTAAAATGGCAGAAAACGGTCGTCCCATCTTGCTGCGAAAGCCATCGAGCAACGGCAGTTCGCGAACACGAAGCAAATCCTCTACCTCGGCGGTTTCGAAGGATCGACCGCCCGGGGTTTTGCTGATGGAAAATTCGCAATTCGCACACGCAAAGCGGCGATAATTTTCCTTGACACACCCACCGCACTGCGGACAAGGCGTGTGCAAAGTCGCGTAATCGCCAGGGATCGTATCTTCGCTGAAATTTTTGGCGCGCTCGACGATGGTCTGGGTAATCGCGGCAATTTCCTGCATAAAGGCCGGCCGCGACAGCACCCCTTTTTCGATCTGCGACAGCTTGTATTCCCATTCGCCGGTAAGCTCCGGCATGGTCAACTCCTCGACGCCCAGACCACGCAGCAAGGTCAGCAACTGAAACGCCTTGGCGCTGGGCAGCAACTCACGGCCATCACGCACCAGATACTTCTCGGTCAACAGCCCTTCGATGATCGCCGCCCGGGTAGCTGGCGTACCCAGACCTTTGGTGCCCATCGCTTCGCGCAGCTCTTCGTCGTCGACCAGCTTGCCGGCGCCTTCCATGGCGGACAGCAAGGTCGCCTCCGAGTAGCGCGCTGGCGGCCGCGTATGCTGCGCCAGCACCGTCATATCCTGATTGACGACCGTTTCATCGGCCTTCACTGGCACAAGCATGCCTTCCTCACCAACCGCCGCCTCGCGGCCATACACGCTCAGCCACCCAGGCGACACCAGAACCTTGCCTTCGGTTTTGAAAGGCTGCGCGTCGACCGTGGTGATACGGGTCGTGATTTGATACTCGGCCGCCGGAAAAAACACCGCCAAAAAGCGTTTGACGACCAGATCGTAGAGCTTCTGCTCGGGTTCGGACAATGATTTGGGTGTTTGCAGGGTCGGGATGATTGCAAAGTGATCCGATACCTTGGTGTTATCGAAAATACGTTTATTGGGCTTGACCCAGCCGTTTTTCAAAATGTTTTGCGCATGCGGCCCGTATGCGCGCAGCAGTTCGCTACCCGCGCCTTTGCCGCCCTCGACCAGGGCCTCCAAAGTCTGTTTGACAGAGCCGATGTAATCTTCCGGCAACGCTTTGGAGTCGGTCCGCGGATAGGTCAGCGCCTTGTGCTTTTCATACAAAGCCTGCGCCAGGCCGAGGGTATTTTTCGCCGAGAAGCCAAAGCGCCCATTGGCCTCGCGCTGCAAGGTGGTCAGGTCGAACAGCTGCGGGGCGATTTGCGAGGACGGCCTGGACTCCTCTTCGACAGCGCCCGGCTTGCCGCGACAGGCATCGGCGATCGCTCGGGCTTTGGCTTCATCCCACAGGCGCTCGGCGCGCGCATCGGGATCGTCGTTCTTTTTGAAGGCCAGATCGACCCATTTACCTTCGTATTCGCCCGCTTCCGCGCCGAAGTTGGCTTTGATTTCCCAGTAGGGCTTGGCGACGAACTTACGAATTTTTTCTTCACGCTCGACGACGATGGTCAAGGTCGGCGTCTGCACCCGGCCGACGGTCGTTAGATAAAAACCACCCTCTTTGCTGTTGAATGCGGTCATGGCGCGAGTGCCATTGATGCCGACCAGCCAGTCGGCTTCTGACCGGCAGCGCGCGGCGTCGGCCAGAGGCAGCATGTCGGCGTCGTCGCGCAGCCTGGCGAACGCCTCGCGGATCGAGGCTGGCGTCATGGATTGCAACCACAGCCGTTTGACCGGTTTGTCACTTTTGGCGTGCTGCGCGATCAAGCGAAAAATCAGTTCGCCCTCGCGGCCAGCATCGCAGGCATTGATCAGGCTCACCACATCCTTGCGCTTGATCAGCTTGGTCAGCAGCTTGAGACGTGACTCGGTCTTGGCGATCGGGTTTAAGGCGAAATGCGGGGGTAACACCGGTAAATGGTTGAAGCTCCACTTGCCGCGCTTGACCTCGAACTCCTCGGGCGCTTTGATTTCAAGCAAGTGACCAATGGCAGATGACAGCACAAAAGCATCACTTTCGAAGTAATCGTCGTGCTTCGTAAAGCCACCCAAAGCGCGGGCGATGTCGGCCGCAACCGATGGTTTTTCGGCGATGATCAACGATTTTTGTGCGGCGGGGACGGCGGAGCTCACAGCGACGGCTTTCTTAATACAAGTCGGCGAAGTTTAAGCGGGCCGGAAAGGGCAAAGCAAGCGGTATCGTATAAAAAATTTCCTCATCGCACCCGGACCCACCGCTGACCGGCCTCGGCAGCTGCCCAGCCAGCGAGCTCTAATCCGGTTAATGCACCGAGCACATCGCTGATCGGCAGCGCACAGCGCGCCTGTATTTCATCGATCGATAACGGGTCGAAAGCCATGCTGTGCAAAATGGTTTGCTGGTCGCCGGGCAGACCATGCAGACTGAGGTCAGATGTTTCTGTTCCCGGCAAGGTGGGCTGAGTGGCCAAAACAATTTCTCCCGGCCCCGCGATTCGTTCGCTTTCCACACTTGGCAGCACGTCCTCTTCGATTTGCACAGCGTTTTCAACGAGAATCGCACCGTTGCGGATCATTTGATGGCAGCCGCGCGCATGGGTCGACTGGATCGACCCCGGGATAGCCATGACGATCCGGCCGAGCTGGCCGGCCTGTTGGGCCGTGATCAGCGAGCCGGACTTAGGGGCGGCCTCGACCACCACCAGTCCGTGGCACAAACCGGCGATCAACCGGTTACGGCGAGGAAAGAATTCACGGCGGGGGCTCGTGCCCGGCGGATATTCGGACAACAACAACCCCTGCTGAGCCAGGATCCGGGTGGCCAGTGGATCGTGCGCCCGGGGATAAATTACATCGATGCCAGCGCCCATGACGGCAATCGTCGCCCCCTTGGCATCCAGCGCGCCGACATGGGAAGCGCCGTCGATACCGGCTGCCAGGCCGCTGACGATGCACCATCCGCGACGCGCGAGCCATTCCGAAAAATCGTGCGCGTTGCGCAGCCCGGCTTGGCTGGCATTCCGACTACCGACCGAGGCGATAGATTTATAACCGAACAGCGCCGGATTGCCACGTGCGAACAAAACCAGCGGCGGATCCGCCAAATGCCGCAAACGCGTCGGATAAGCCGGGTGTCCCCAGTCGAGGAAAATAGCATCTGGCGTTTTCAACCACTGCAGCGTGGCCTGCGTCCAGTCGTCGAGATACGGATGCGCCAGCTCGAACCAAGCATCGGTCTGCGCTTGCAGAATCGGGCGCATCGTTTCGGGCGTTTGCACAGCGACGATGTCGGGTCGGTCGAAAGTTTTTGCCAGTAAATAGCGCTGCACCGGCTTCAGCGCTGGGTGATAAGCCAAATTTAGCGCCTGCCGTATGCGCCGTTCATCGTCGGAATGGATCATTACATCAAAAAACAAAGCGTTTAAGGGGCGGCGCCGACCACCGGTTGGCCGACACGGATTTCGGTGGAGGCTTTTTGCAGGAAAACCAGCGCCGTACGCCCCTGCCCGGACAGTACGATGCCCCGCGCGACGACCTGATCGGGCAGTTTTACGGGCGGCTTGCCATACTCCGACAGGCTCATGAGCTCGCCTGGTTGCAATATATTCAACAATTCGCCGCGCTGTAGCGATGACCCCAGGGGCAACGCCACAGCCACGATGGAGCCGTTGACCGCCACCGGGTGCAGGCCGAGAATCGCGGCAATCTGACCGGCCGTCCCGACTGGCGCCGGCTTGGGCTGAATACCGATGTGGTTTTCCACCGCAGCGCTCACCACGCCCGCGCCCACCAGCACATCGGAATAGCTTTTGAGCAATCGCAGCGTGACGACATCGCCAAGCTCCACGACTTCCGCCACACCGGCGATTTCAGCGCTGTATCCCAGCACCTCACCGTCGTTCAGCCGTATAGGCTGACGATGCTTAATGACCGATACCCGATGCCCGACAGCCACCCCATCAACCAACGCCAAAAATACATCGCCTTCGCCGATCAGGACGCGATCGCCGAGCGATTTGAGCACCAACCCGGCTTTTTCCCCCTGCGTTTTGCTCAACAGCAGAGTCTGATCGGTGAAAGCCTCGAGCGTCCGCCAGTCCGTACCTGTCGGGGCGGCAGCGACGAGCGGATCGGCACGAATCTCCGGCGACCGCTTTTCGATGGGCAGCGGCGCGGCAGCGCTGGGCTTGACGATATTTTTCTGCGCCAGCACCGGGGGGCACGCCAAGAGTAAAATCAGTGGTAATACCCTTACCCTGATTGACTTGGCGGTATATCCTATCGTTATCGAATGCATGGAAACCTCATATGGCGTTGTTGCAGATTTTGCGGTATCCCGACCCGAGATTGAAAATCGTGGCCCAAAGGATCACCCGGTTTGATGACAGATTGGACAAACTGGCCCAGGATATGGTTGAGACAATGTACGCAGCCCCAGGGGTCGGCCTGGCCGCGACCCAGGTCGATATTCACGAGCGTTTGATCGTGGTGGACGTGTCCGAGGATCGCAGCGGCCTGCTGATTCTGGTCAACCCCGAAATCGTTGACCACAGCCAGGAATGCAAACCCTACGAAGAGGGTTGTTTGTCGGTCCCCGGCGTCTACGATACCGTCGAGCGACCGGCACGCGTGCGCATACGCGCGCAAACCCTGCGCGGCGAGGCGTTTGAAAAAGAGGCAGATGAACTGCTGGCGGTCTGTGTGCAACATGAAATCGATCATCTCAACGGCAAAGTGTTCGTGGAGTATTTGTCGCAATTGAAACAAACCCGAATTCGCAGCAAACTTAAAAAACAGGACAAGAATTTGCTGCCGGATTGATCCGCCATTTAACTATTCTCCTCACATTGCCACGGGCGGCCACGCGATACATCCCCCGTCGCGGTCGAAAGGCTAACCGCACAAGGAAATCGAACATGAAAGTGGCGTTCGCCGGAACCCCAGCTTTCGCCGAAGCCGCGCTTGCGGCTTTATTGGCCGCCGGCTGGTCGGTGCCGCTGGTTTTGACTCAGCCCGACCGCCCGGCCGGGCGAGGCTTGAAGACCCGCTCCGCGCCGGTCAAACAAACAGCCCTGAAACATGGCCTGACCGTGCTGCAACCGTCCTCACTAAAGGCTGGTGCGGACGCAGATGCGACTCTGCAGAGGCTACGAAGCTGTGCGGCGGGCCAGCCGCCCGACGTGCTGATCGTTGCCGCGTACGGACTGATTTTACCGGCCGCGGTGCTGACGATTCCACGTCTGGGCTGCCTGAACATCCATGCGAGCCTGTTGCCGCGCTGGCGCGGCGCGGCGCCCGTTCAGCGCGCCATCGAGGATGGCGACGCACAGACCGGCATCACCATCATGCGAATGGACGAGGGGCTGGATACCGGCGATATCTGTTTGATGAAAACCACGCCAATCAACGCCGATGACACCGCCGGCAGCCTGTTGACGAGGCTGTCCAGCATAGGCGCTGCCGCGATTCTGGAAGCACTCGAAGCATTGCAAGCGGGTACTTTGCCGCGCCTGCCACAACCATCAACAGGCGCAACGTATGCCTCAAAAATTTTTAAGGAAGAAGCCTGGCTCGACTGGAACATGGATGCCGCACGACTTGAACGCTTGCTGCGCGCCTTCGATCCAACGCCGGGCGGTATGGCACAATTGCCGGTCGAGCGTCATGTTTTGTCGCAGAGCGCTACGCCCGATGTATGCGGTGGCGCGCTCGAGTTGCTGAAAATCTGGGCGGCGCGGGTGCATGACGACAGCGCCTTGCCGACCAATACGACCCCTCCAGGTACGATCCTGCGCTTCGATCTCGCCGGTCTGCTGATACAGTGCCGGCGCGGCAGGCTTTTGCTGACCGAAGCGCAACGGCCAGGTGCGCGGCGCCAAGCCGTCTGGCAGGCACTGTGCGGACGGACGTTCAAACCGGGAGACCGGCTATATGGTCGGGAGGGGGCCAAAGTCGAGTGAATCTTTTACGGTTTGTCGTCTCTAAACGCTGCATCGCATTTCATTTGTTTATAAAACGGAGCCAATATGTTCAACTGGATGAAAACTTTCCTGCTGATGGCAGCGATCACCGCCCTGCTGGGCATCATCGGAGCGTTCATCGGGGGTCAGTCCGGTATGCTTATCGCGTTAGGTGTCGCCGCCGCGATGAACATCGGGGCGTACTGGTTTTCGGACACGCTGGTCCTGAAAATGTATAACGCACAGGAAGTCGACGCGACCAGTGCGCCGCAGTTCTACAGCATGATTGCCGAGCTTGCGCAACGGGCGCAGCTGCCGATGCCACGGGTTTATTTGATCCAAGAAGAGGCACCGAACGCTTTCGCCACAGGGCGAAATCCGGAACATGCGGCCGTGGCGGCCACCACTGGTATTTTACAGGTACTGTCCGCCCGCGAGCTGCGCGGCGTCATGGCGCACGAACTGGCGCACGTCAGGCATCGCGACATTCTGACCTCGACTATTTCGGCGACGATGGCAGGTGCCATTTCCATGCTGGCTAACTTCGCGGTGTTTTTCGGTGGTCGCGACGAGGCCGGCAGACCAGTTAACCCGATCGCCGGCATACTGGTGGCGATTCTCGCCCCGCTGGCAGCATCCGTCATTCAAATGGCGATTTCTCGCGCCCGCGAATACGAAGCCGATCGCGGTGGCGCGGAAATTTCCGGCGACCCGGCCGCCCTGGCCCAAGCACTGGAAAAAATTCATCACTACGCGCAGCGGGGAGCGCCCATGCAGACCGCCGAAGCGCATCCAGAAACCGCCCAGATGATGATCATGAACCCTTTGAGCGGCTCGGGCCTGGCCAATCTCTTCAGCACACATCCGCCTACCGAAGAGCGTGTTCGCCGTTTATACGCCATGGCACAAGGTGATCGATGAGCGCCGGCCGTTGATGGCGCAACTACCGGGCGGCAGCCTGGCCGAGGCTTTGCTGCGCGCCGCAGAGTTGTTGGGTGCCGTCATACGCGACGGACGGTCGGCATCGCGCCTGTTCGATGGTATGCCGGCCAATGAAGCGCGAGGGCAGACACAGGATCTGGTGTATTTCGGCCTGCGGCACTGGCGGCGCGGTCAGTTTCTGGTGCGGCGCCTCACCGACGGCAAAACACTAACGCCGGCCTTGCTCGACGATTTTCTGAGTTTGAGTCTGGCGCTGCTGTCAGCCCCCCCACCACTCAAATATGAACCGCATGTGTTGACGCATCAGGCAGTCGAAGCAGCCCAAGCGCACCCCGCCCTAGCCCGCGGCAAAGGCCTGGTAAACGCCTGTTTGCGGCGCTTCCTACGAGAACGCGACATGTTGCTGGCTGCCGTGCAGGCGGAGCCCGCCACACGCTGGAATTATCCCGAATGGTGGATCGATAAGCTACGCAGCCAACACCCGACCGCCTGGGAAAGGCTGCTTGAGCAGGGCAACGCCAAGCCGCCATTGATCCTGCGCGTCAACCGTCGATCGCAGCCCCGCGACGACTGGTTGCAAAGCCGACGCGCAGCAGGGCTGACCGATCTCGAGCCAATCGGCGAAGACGGCATAAGGCTGGCACAAGCGCTGCCGGTGGACGCCATCCCCGGTTTTGCGCAAGGTGAAGTTTCCGTGCAGGACAGCGGCGCGCAACAGGCAGCGCATTTACTGGATCTGCGGCCGGGCATGCGCGTATTGGACGCCTGCGCCGCGCCCGGCGGTAAAACCGGTCACATTCTCGAACTGGCCGATGTCGACCTGCTCGCACTGGATCACGACGCCAGACGCCTGCAGCGGGTCGAGGACAATCTGCGGCGCCTGCATCTTCTCGACGGCCGAGTTCGCCTGCAGATGGCCGATGCCTGTTCGCCCATGACCTGGTGGGATGGCGTCGGTTTCGATGCGGTGCTGGCCGATGTCCCATGCTCGGGCTCGGGCGTGATCCGGCGACACCCCGACATCCGCTGGCTGCGTTCGCCGCGCGATGTTGCGAACTTGTGTCAGACCCAACAGCAAATGCTGGCTGCGCTCTGGCCGGCGGTCAAGCCGGGTGGTACATTGCTGCTGGTCACCTGTTCCGTTTTTCTCGAAGAGGGCGAACATCTGGCGGCGTCCTTCTTGCGGGCACATTCCGACGCGTTGCCACGACCGGCTCCCGGTTATCTGCTGCCGCGTTCCTCAAAAACCGATATCGAACCCGACGGCTTTTTTTATGCGCGCTTTACGAAACGGGTTTAAACGAGCGGGCCACCTCCTGTTGGCGCTCACCTTGTCCTTGACGTTGGCACTGCCAATACAGGCGGCGCGAGACGTGATCGAAGCCAACGATGTCAGACTCGAACCTGCCGAATCTCCCGAAGCCGGCTGGATGCTTTCGGCCACTTTTCTGGTCGAGCTCAACGCACGGCTGGAGGATGTCGTCAACCGCGGAGTACCACTGTATTTCGTCGTGGAGTTCGAATTGAACCGACCGCGCTGGTACTGGCTCGACGAGCAGGCCGTCAGCGCGACCCGGTCTTATCGTTTGTCCTACCACGCCCTAACACGGCAGTACCGGGTGTCGTTCGGCGCCCTGCAATTGGGGTTCGCCACGCTACGCGAGGCCTTGGACATGTTGTCACACATCCGGGACTGGAAAGTCGTCGAGCGGGGGGTTCTCAAAACCGGCGCCACCTATGCCGGTGCTTTACGAATGCGACTGGACATCGCGCAGATGCCCAAACCCTTTCAAATCAACGCTATCACCAACCGCGACTGGACTCTCGCGTCCGAATGGTATCGGTTCGGGTTTACACCGGTTTCCGAAGTAACGCGATGAATCCCTGGCTCAACAAAAGCACGCGCATCCTGCGTTACAGCCTGGTGACGCTGGCGGCGCTAGGCGGCGTTTTGCTGTTTCTGCTGGCGTCGGCGTCGGCCAACAGTAATTTTTTCGAACGCAACTATCCGATTCTTCTGAGCTTGAACGCGGCCGCAGCCGCGGCGCTGCTGGGCTTGCTGATTTTACTGACCACGCGTCTGCTGCGCCGTTATCGACAGGGAGTATTCGGCTCCCGGCTGTTGCTGCGCATGTCTTTGTCATTCGCACTGGTGGGCCTGCTTCCCGGCCTGGCGGTTTATCTGGTATCGGTGCAATTTTTATCGAAGAGCATCGACAGCTGGTTCAACGTTCGGGTCGACAATGCCCTCGAGTCTGGCCTTAAACTGGGGCAATCCGCACTCGACAGCCTGTTGGCCGATCTGAGCGCCAAAACCCGCGCAGCCGCTTTCGACGTGTCCGCTGCGCCATTACCGGCGCAAATCAACGCGCTGAACCGGATCCGCGAACAACTCAGCGTCGATGAGGTGACCTTACTGAGCAGCGACGGCCGGGTATTGGGCTCCTCCTCGACGACGCTGGGAAGCCTGCTGCCCAGTCATATCGCCAGCGGCAATCAGTTGCGGCAGGTATTGCTCAGCAGGCCCTGGGCGCAGCTCGAAACCGACGAGAAAAATGGCGTTCAGTCGCTAAACATGCGAGTGGTCGCCATGGTGCCCGGCTCGGGGCTGAGCCTGAATTCCGAAGAGCGTTTTTTACAAATCGTCCAGGAAGTGCCGCGCGATCTGGCCAATACGGCACAGGCGGTGCAAAGCGTTTATGAAGACTATCAACGGCTGTCGCTCTCGCGCACCGGTTTGCGCAAGATTTACGGGGTGACGCTAACCCTCGCGCTGTTGTTGACGGTATTTCTGGCGATGGCCGCAGCATTCTGGATTTCCAACCGGCTGGCGACGCCGCTGCTCTGGCTGGCAGAAGGCACGCGCGCCGTGGCGGGGGGTAACTTTGAACCCGTCAAAGCCGTGATCGCCGACGATGAGCTACGCGAGTTGGTCGACTCATTCAACACCATGACGCAGCAGCTATCCGAAGCGCGCCAGCGGCTCGAAAGCAACCAGGCGGCGATTCGACAAAACAATGAGTTCTTGCAGAGCTTGCTCAGCAATTTGTCGGCGGGGGTCCTGGTTTTCAATCGTCAGCTGCATCTGACCATGTTCAACGATGGCGCCCAGCGCATCTTCGACTGGGACCTCAAACCGCTACTGCACCGACCACTGGACGCCGACCCCCGGCTGCTGGGCTTTTCCGTGGCTATGCGGGCCGGCTTTCTCGAGCACACCGATGTCGATCCCGCAGCGCACTGGCAAAAACAGATCGAGCTACCACGCGCCGACCGGCACGCCGCCCCAAAAATTCTGCTGGTGCGCGGTAGCCGTCTGCCGGGCGGCGACGATGCCGGCTACGTGGTCGTCTGCGACGACATCAGTGCATTGGTATCGGCCCAGCGCACAGTCGCCTGGGGCGAGGTTGCCCGGCGACTGGCGCACGAGATAAAAAACCCGTTGACCCCAATTCAACTGTCGGCCGAGCGCCTGCAGATGAAACTGGCCGCCAAACTCGACGAATCGGATGCGGGCATGCTGCAACGCGCCACCAAAACGATCATCAACCAGGTAGGGTCGATGAAGCGGCTGGTGGACAGCTTTCGCGATTATGCGCGTCTGCCACCGGCCGAGCTGTCGCCCATCAACTTGAACGAACTGGTATGCGATGTGCTCGCGCTATACGGGGTCGTCGATAGCGAAGTAGCCGAGCCCGAGCAAAGAATCCGACCTCATCTGGCAAAAGATTTACCGTCGATCATGGGTGACACCAGTCAGCTTCGCCAGGTCATTCACAATCTTCTGCAAAATGCACACGACGCGATTGCTGAACGGATGCTCGGCCAGATCGACATTCGCACCGAGTCAGTGCCCGGCGCGAAAGCCGGGTCGGGTAATATAGCGTCTGTGCGCTTGCTGGTCTGCGATAATGGACCGGGATTTTCCGAGGACTTGCTGGCGCGGGCATTCGAGCCGTATGTAACGACGAAGCTGAAAGGCACGGGGCTGGGTCTTCCAATCGTCCGGAAGATTATCGACGAGCATGGCGCCCGCATCGTCATCCGCAATCGGTTCGACGATACGGGCGTAACGATAGGAGCGTTGGTGGAGTTGACATTCAGCGGCTTGAAATCAACGGCTTCATCAGCGGCACGGCCGGGCGACGACATTCGCACAAGCCCATGAGTTGGACTCATAATCCATGCCCTCGGGCATATTGAAAGATACGAAAAGATGGCAACGATTCTCGTCGTGGACGACGAAATAGGTATACGGGAGCTTTTGTCTGAAATACTGGGCGATGAAGGCCATTCCGTGGTTTTGGCGGAAAATGCACAGCAGGCACGACTGGCGCGTGAAGCAGAAGCTCCCGACTTGGTCTTGCTAGATATCTGGATGCCCGATACGGATGGCGTCACGCTCCTGAAGGAATGGGCAGCGAAAGGTCTGTTGACGATGCCGGTCATCATGATGTCCGGGCACGCCACGATAGATACGGCGGTGGAGGCCACGAGAATCGGCGCGCTCGATTTTCTCGAGAAACCGATCGCTTTGCAAAAGCTGCTGCAATCCGTGCAAAACGGTTTAGCCCGGGGTAAGTTGGCGCAATCCGCACGTTTCGTGGCAACAGCCGCAGGCCAGGCAGCGCATGCCGGCCATGGGCAAATTTCTACGCTTCACCTATTGACCCACGAGCCTGAGCGCAGCCCGCTCGAGACCGCTCTGGAAGAGTTGGCCCGCATCGAACTGGATACGCCTTTGCGTGACGCTCGTGATGCGTTTGAACGTATTTATTTCGAATACCATCTGAATCTCGAAAATGGCAGCATGACCCGCCTGGCTGAGCGAACGGGCATAGAACGAACCCATCTATACCGCAAGCTCAAACAGCTGGGTGTCGAAGTCGGCCGATCAGCGAGACGCCACGCATCCTGAGGCAAATGCCATTAAGTTAAGAAAATACTGGCCGACCTTGAAACCGAAAACGAGAATGCGGCCGATTTGCTTAAATGCGTAGGCCCGGTTGACCTGCCAGCGCGTGCGTTTGTTGGGCTGCAACCGCTGTTGGGCGGTGTGGCAGACGGCCTGGCTGATGTTGTGCAGCAAAATCTTGGCTTGAATTTCCTGAGCGATGGATTCCGGCAACTCGCCACTGAAGCCTTCCAGGTGCTGGCGTTGTTTGACCAGCTTGAAGCCTTCTTCTATGCCCCATCGGCTATGGAGAGCTGGCCGAAACTGTCTGCCGGGCAGCGCTCTGTGTCCAGCAGCGAAGTGACCAGCACTTCGATACGGCCATTGGGCAACACCAACTAAAAATCATGTTTGCCAATAAAAAAGCCATGCTGAGTATTTTCCGCGCAACCAAACATATCGAAACAGACGTCGACCGTGCCGTCGAGGACGATGGACTAGCCGACAGGCTTAGTCATCGTCGCCGGCGCAAGGCTTTTATTCAGACATCCGCAAAAACCTCGGTCTTGACATCGCCGGCGTACTGAGCAACCAAGCCGTACTCTTCCAAGCGGTTGTATAAGGTTTTCAAGCTGATTCCCAATACCTTTGCAGCCGTTTTCTTGATCCGAATGGCATCCAGAGTCGCCATGATCAGTATGCGGTTGACATCTGCCAGAGAAGTGCCGACCGGAATCGATACGATTGGCGACGAATCAGTACGGGCCAACGCAACCTGCAAAGGCGCCATCTCGTGATTGATCTCAGTACCATCGGCCATGATATAGGCCCGCTGCACATAATTTTTAAGCTCCCTGACATTGCCGGGCCAGCAGTGCTCATGCAAAGACCCCAAAAAAGCTTTCGAAAAATTTTTTTCAGTCTGTCCGTCTTTATTTAAATACTCTAAAAAGTTTTCAGCCAACAGCTCGATGTCTTTCCCGCGCTCTCGCAATGGCGGTAAAACCAACGGAAAGACATTCAAACGGTGGTACAAATCGCCGCGCAGCTTACCTTCCTCGACAGCCTGCAAAGGGTCCCGGTTGGTGGCTGCGATGACGCGGATATCGGTGGCAATTTCTTTATTGGTGCCGACACGCATGAAAAGACCGGTTTCCAAAACCCGCAGTAGCTTGACCTGCAGGTCGATTGGCATTTCGGTTAGCTCATCCAGAAAAAGCGTGCCGCCATTCGCCCGCTCGAAGTACCCCTTGTGCTGGCGATCAGCACCGGTAAAGCTGCCCTTTTCGTGGCCGAACATTTCGCTTTCGATCAGGTTGGGCGAAATGGCGCCACAATTGACCGCTAGAAAAGGCTGTTTGCGCCGCAGGCTAAGCTCATGAATGGTCTGGGCCGCCACTTCTTTACCTGTGCCGCTTTCACCAATAAGAAAGACAGTGGCTTCGGTAGGCGCCACTCGCGTCACTTGGTCGTACAGACTTTGCATCACGGGCGAATTGCCGAGCATGAGCCCAAAACGGCCAAAGCGTCGCAACTCGCCACGTAACGAACCGATTTCGGCTTTGAGGTCGGACGACCGGGGAATCCGGGATAAAACGGCGTTCAACCTACCGATGTTAATCGGTTTTACCAAGTAATCGGACGCCCCAAGCCGCAGCGCATCCACCGCGCTTTCGACACTGGCATGCCCGGTCATGACCACGACTTCGACGCCCGATGGCTGCCCCAGATCGGCAAACAAGTCCATACCCGAACCGTCAGGTAAACGCAAGTCCGTGAGCACGACATCCGGATACTGGCGAACGATTTGGATTCGCGCTTCGCGCAAATCTCCCGCCAACGCCGTGGTGAAGCCTTGCATGCCGACCAGCTCGGCGATTGCTGCACGCGTGCTGGCTTCGTCGTCGACGATCAAAACATGAGGCATGAGCCAGTCACTCCGTTAACCAAAAAAGCCTTATTAAGGCACTCGAAAGTATAAAACAATTTGCTGTGAAAAAAATCAGGTACCAGCAGCACCCGGGTTTTGATTCTCGGTGTTCAGACCGCTGACTTCTGGGATGAAGCCGCCGTCGTCTTCCCATCGATGCACTTCTCGTTTTTGGCGCTTATGGGCATGAAGCAGATTCAGACGCCAGCGGTTTAAAAAACTACCGCCGACAACTAAAGCCGTTGCAAAAAAAAGCGCACTATGTAACCTACGCATGATTTAAAACCCTTTACCCAGTGTTTTCAAAGTCTCCGCGCTTGGGCAGCAACCGTGAAAAATTTAAATTTTTTAACAAGCGCCGATTGCCAGCAATAAATAGCCAGGGTGATCGTCAGTAAAAAATAACTGCTCAATCTTGCCATGACGACTCGCGTCAGGGGGGATTTTTCCTCATTTAGCTCTAACCCCAGAAGTTGCAATCGAACACGAAGATCCGCCAAGGAATGCGCGCCAAATCCTTTTATCGTTCCCATCATGCCACTGGAGCCGATTGTCGCCTCAACGGTTTTGGCAAAACAACCAGACCGATCACGATGCCAAGTGCCAGCACCACGCAGATCGATTTCCACGGGCTGTTGTGGACGTACTGGTCTGCGGCGTCGATGGCTTGAGTGTAACGACCCTCGATTTCGGCGAGAAGGTTTTTGGCATTCAAGCGTTGGCGGCCGGCCTTAGAGCATGCCGTATCAGGCGTCTCATCGCCACACTCCGTGCCCTTTTGCAGCAGGCTCTCTGCGCCGCTTACCAACTCACGCATACTGTCGACGACTTTGCTTTTTGTATTGTTGAATTTTTCATTGAGCGATTGCATGATGGCCTCCTAAATAAGTGCTTTGATCACACCAGCACTTTTTGTGCCTGACCAGGAAATTCTTTAAAAAACGCTGAAATGGTTTATGGACGCGTTTACTGTAAAATCGTCATCCCGCTTTATTGCGTGCGCGAGATAGCAGCCGATGGATTCGAACGACAAACCGTACGGTCTGCTTTATGGGTCCGCGCTTTGCATGAAAAGACTTTTCGACCAGATCGAAAAAGTGTCCCGCACCCTGGCCACGGCACTGATCATCGGCGAAAGCGGCACGGGCAAGGAGCTCGTAGCCAATACCATCCATCAGAAAAGCCGACGCGCGGACGGACCATTCATACCGGTCAATTGCGGCGCCATTCCGGATAATTTGATCGAAACGGCCTTGTTTGGCCACGAAAAAGGAAGTTTCACCGGGGCATCGCAGCAGCGGATCGGGCACTTCGAACACGCTTGCGGCGGCACGATTTTTTTGGACGAGGTCACTGAAATGTCGCTGGGCATGCAGGTCAAGCTCCTGCGGGTGCTCGAAACCGGCCGTTTCCACCGGGTCGGCGGCACCGAGCAGATCAGTGTCGACGTGCGCATTATTGCCGCGACCAACCGCGACCCTCAAACCGCCGTGAAAGCCGGTCTTTTGCGAGAAGATTTGATGTATCGCCTGGCGGTCTTTCCTTTACGGGTGCCGCCGCTGCGCGAACGCGGCAAGGATATTTCGCTGCTGGCCGAACATTTTCTGATGCAATTCAATCGTAACGCCAAAACTCCCAAGCAATTTTCCGCCGCGGCACAGGAAGCATTGAACGAATGGACTTGGCCAGGCAATATCCGCGAGCTGAAAAATACCATTCATCGCGGCTGGATCATGGCCGAGGTGCTGATCGAACTCGAAGACCTGGGAAAAACAGAGGCCGCGCGTAAACCTCGATGGGTAAACGGCGCATTGAGCATTCCGGTCGGAACCTCGCTGGCCGAGGCCCAGAAAGAAATCATTCTGGGGACTTTTCAGCATTTTGGCGAAGACAAGGAGCTGACCGCCGCGACGCTCGGCATTAACCTTAAAACCTTGTATAACCGACTGGATATTTACCGTAAGGTTGGTGAGCAGTAAGCCCTTTTTTCAAGCCGATCATTTATTTAGATTTAGCACCGACGTAGCGTAAACGACCGATCCCCGGATGCACTTCGCTACCAAAAAACAACCACTCGCCGACACGTATGACCGAATGAATCGGCCGATAACCATCGGTATGGTCTCGTCCAGTATGCTCAGGATCGGCATTTTGCAAGTTTTCGACGACCCGCCCATTCAAATCCACTGCAATCACAAATGCCCGGCTCTTTAAGTCGGGACGGAGCACAGCGGGCAGCTTGGCAACGAAGCTGCGCAACAGCGGCTTGGAGACCAGCCAATCGACCCACGCTTGGCGCGGATAAGGTAGAGCCACCCAGATTTTATTCGGTCCATCGAAAGCCAAGTGAGCGGGAAATCCCGGCAATTCATCTTTGAAAATCGTTTTTCGACCCACGTCGTCGCCTTTGAGCTCGACCTTCCAAATCCGATAACTATTGGTTTCGCTGGCCAAAAGGTAGCGCTCGTCAGGGCTCAGGGCCAAACCGGTGACCATCGCATAACCATTCGATAACGGCGTGATCTTGCGGGAGCGCAGATCGATGGCATATATCGCGCCGGTCGAACCATGCTCGAGCACCTCGGCAACGGGATCGGCAATTCCAAACCGCTGCGTAGCCAAGCTGAAGTAAGCGGTCGACTCATCGGCGGTCACCAGCACGTCACTGACGTGCAACAGTGGTAAGGGCTGATTGGCGGTCAACGGCGCGATCACGCCTTGCGGACTGATCAGCAACAAGCCTTTTTTGGCGTCGGCCACCAGTAAGCTTTTATCGCGTAACAGCCGCATGCCCATGGGCCGCCCACCGGTATTAGCAATCACCTTTTCTTCGCCGCCATCGCGATTGGTCCGCATAACAGTTCCATCAGCATACCCGGTATATAGGTTTTGCTGACGGTCGCTGACAATATAGCTCGGGCCGAAACGGGTTTTAGCATGAACCAGAGATAAATGCTCGACATTTCTTAAAGCATTGTTTGGTTCATAGACAACGGCGGCATTCGGTGCCATCGGCGTCGACGTCCACGCAACCGGCGTAATCGGATCCGGGCTTTCGTAGAAAAAGAGGTAGCACCCCAATATGCCGACCCCCAGCACGCTGGCAATCAGTTTCATTGCATACTCCCTAACCGTGTTCTAATGGTGCGTCCGCCAGGAATCGAACCTGGATCGTAGCCTTCGGAGGGCCACATTCTATCCGTTGAAATACGGACGCCAAAGAAGCCGGGGCTATGAACCCGGCGCCATTCTACACTGCCTGACATTCAAAATCTTGGTGGGCACGGGCATTTTGTGCACAAAAAGCAGCCGGCGCATCGGCAGGGTTTCGTTTGTGGCTGTGCCCCTAGTCGATTTAATTACCTTTGATTGCCTCGACCTGAATCAGTACCTTCACTTCGGGCTTGAAGCCCATGGAAATACCGAAATCCATACCGAAGTCGGTCCGCTTGAACTCAGCAACGGCGTCTGCACCGCAAACTTCCTTTTTAAGCATCGGATGCTGAATACATTTGAAGCTATTGACTTTCAAGGCAACGGGCCGCGTAACGCCGCGCAATGTCAGTTCGCCATCCACGCCAACCAAACGGTCGCCCTCGAACTTGAAAACCGAGCCTTTATAAGTAATAGCGGGATACTTTTCGGTACTGAACAGGTCGGCTTTTCTGGCGTGAGCATTCATTTTGTCGTTGCCGAAATCGATGGTCGTGGCGTCGATGAGGATATCGATACTGCCGGCTTTTTTGGCCTGATCGAAGCTGACCGTACCGGTCGTCTTGGTAAACTTGCCGCGCCATACCGACAAGCCACCGAAATGGTCTGCTTCGAAGCTGGGATAGGTGTGGTTCGGGTCGATGGTATAGGTATCCGCAGCGGCCTGCGCGCCGGTGGCGGCAACTGCCAAAGTAAGCGCTGCCAAGGTGTCGAACATGGGTTTCATACAAACTCCATCGTGGTTAATCTCAAAAATTACTGTGCCGATGTTACCAGTTTAAATAAAATGGTGACTTCGTCGGCCAAAATATCCGTATCGCGCCATTCACCTTCGCCAATGGCGAAGTTCAACCGCTTAATCGGCAACTGACCGGTAAACACATGCCGGCCGTTTTGTAATCCAATTTTCACGGGGAAAGCCACCGCCTGGGTACGGCCCTTGATGGTAAGTTTACCGACCGCCTTGAAAGCGTCGCCGACTGGCGTCAGGCCGCCCAAAATAAATATTCCTTTCGGGTAATTTTTGCTGTCGAACCATTCTTTTTTGGTAACCTCCTGGTTGGTAGCGGCATTTCCCAGGTCGAGGCTGGCGGTCTCGATTTCAATTCGGCCCAGACTGTTTTGCAACTGTGTGGGCAGGTAGTCGATCGTACCGCTTATCTTGCGAAACTGCCCATCGGACAACACGCCCATTTGCTTGAAACGGACGCTGATCTGGCTGGCCGTCGCATCGACGGAGCCAGCGAGCGCGTTTTGGATAGCCATGCCCAGCAAACCCAACGCCACGAAGGCCCGAGCCAGATTCCGAGTGATCGTTTTCATTGAATGTCCTTGGGGCTTGCTGCCATGGATTTGAGAAAGGGAACCATTCGGCTGAGAATATCATCCCGGTTCCAAAAATGATGTTTAAGCGCGATGCATGCATGACCGGTGATGAAAACCGCCAGGGTCCAAGCCAGCCAAACATGCAGGTCTTTCAAGACGGGCTTGAGCAGGGGGTCGGCATCGATCAAGGTCGGCAATCGAATGATACCGAACCAGACCACCGCCACGCCGGCAGCCTGGCTGTAGAGATAACCAACGACAGGAACCAGAAACAGCAGCAGATATAGGGCGGCGTGCCCAGCACCGGCCAGTAAGCGCGTCAACCACGACATCTGCGCCGGCCATGCCGGAGGACGGCAAACGAGTCGCCAAGCCAGCCGCACGATGACAAGCACAAAAATGCTCACGCCCAGCCATTTATGATAGCTGTACAGCTTGACCTTGCCGGGCGTAAAACCGGGTATGTCGTTCATCACGACGGCGATACCGAAAGCGAAAATTATCGCCACCAATATCAGCCAATGCAAAAGCATCGAAAACGGGTTATATTTTACGGGTTTCTCGGTTTTTATTTGGGATGACACGGTCTTTTCCGCCTCGGTAACCCTGAAGATTACAGCCAATCGCCTTTCAAGTTACAATAAGTGGTTTGCTTCTGCATTGACAACGCGTTTCTACGCATTTTCATGCATTTTTATTTTATTCGGAACGTCGCATGAGCCAGTCCAACGAATCAGGTTTACCTTTCAAGAACGCCCGCCAGCTGCTGACCGGCATTGCATTGGCTTTTATTATTCCTGTGGTCGTCATCGTTTTGCTGGTCAAATACGTCAACGACCAACCACGCACCGGTGCCGGCGTCGACGCCATGAGCGCCGAGGCGATCGCCGAGCGTATTCGCCCTGTCGCACAAATCGATTACCGTGACCCGAACGCCGCGAAAGTACTGAAATCCGGGGATGAGGTTTATGCGGCGGTTTGTGCTGGTTGCCACACGACGGGCGCAGCGGGTGCACCGAAGCTCGGCGACAAAAGCGGTTGGAGTGCTCGCCTGGCCCAAGGATACGATACGCTGCTCAGACATGCGATCGAGGGTATTCGCGGCATGCCGGCCAAAGGCGGCAGCCCCGACTTGGACGATATCGAGGTAGCGCGGGCCGTAGCGCATTTGACTAATTCCGCCGGTGCCAATTTCAAGGCACCAGAGCCAAAAGCAGCTTCGGCCGAAGGCGCTGTGGCAGCGGCTGCACAGCCAGCATCCCAACCTTGACTTATTAACTTGCTTTACGCGCTGCCGTGGCTAATCAATCACATCGATCTCACAGAGGCCGCAAACAGCTACGCTTGCTCCTCTGAGTTGCGGCTGAGCCGGCCGACACCACTGAGTAGATTGCGCAGAGCGCCCAGGCGGTCCTTAGGGCTCATGCGGGGCGTCTCGTCGGGGATTTTTTCGTCCTCTTCCAAGCGCAGCTCTTTGATGAATCGAGACGGCTGGCAAACTTTGTAATCGCGGGCTTTTTTACGTTTTTTGCAATACGATACCTGTAAGCTGCGCTGCGCGCGCGTAACGCCCACGTACATCAGCCGGCGCTCTTCTTCGAGACGGTCGGGGGTCAACTCGCGATCGGCCTCGTCGTTGAAATTCGGCAGAATACTTTCTTCGACGCCAATCAGGAAAACATGCGGAAACTCCAGGCCCTTCGCAGCATGCAAGGTCGACAGATGAACGGCGTCGGGCGCTTCGCCGTCAGTGCGGCGGTCCAGCATAGTAATCAAGGAGACGCGTTGCGCCAACTCGATCAGGCCCAGCCTATCCTCTTCGGCTTTCTCGGCCATCCATTTGACGAAATCCTGCACGTTTTGCCACTTGCTTTGCGCAGTGCGTTCGTCATTGTGCTCGTAGAGCCACTCCTCAAAACCGATAGCTGCCAATAATTCGGGTAGCAGGACGGCGACCGGCTCGGTCCGCGCGCGGTATTCGATCTTATTCAAAAAGCTGCCGAAGGTGCGTAGGGGTTCGAGCATTTTGCTGCTTAGGTGCTGTTCAGCTCCGGTTTCGAAAAGCGCGGAGAACAACCCCACCCCGCGTTCTCCGGCATACCGGCCGAGCGCTTCCAGTGTCTGCGGGCCGATGCCGCGCCGTGGGGTGGTAATCGCTCGGATGAAGGCAGGGTCATCGTCGTTATTGGCCATCAGACGCAAATAGGCCATCACGTCCTTGATTTCGGCTCGCTCGAAAAACGACTGTCCTCCGGTCAGGACATACGGAATTTTATGCTTGCGCAGCGCCTGCTCGATAATGCGCGCCTGGTGATTACTGCGGTACAGCACGGCATAATCGGCGAACCGCGCCCGCCGTTCGAACTTGTGCCCCGACAAGATGACCGCGACGCTGTCAGCTTCGTGCTCGTCGTCATTCATGGGGCTGACCTTGATAGCGTCGCCCATGCCATGGTCAGACCAGAGGGTTTTCGGAAACAGCTTTGGGTTGTTTTCGATGAGCCGGTTGGCCGCCTGTAAAATACGCACGGTCGAGCGATAATTCTGTTCGAGCTTGATGACCTTGAGCTGCGGAAAATCGACCGTCAACTGCCGCAGGTTGTCCAAAGTCGCGCCCCGCCAGGCATAAATCGCCTGATCGTCATCGCCCACGGCGGTGAACATCGCACGTGGCCCCGCGAGGAGTTTGAGCAACGCATATTGGCAGGCATTGGTGTCCTGCACCTCGTCGACCAGCAGGTAACGCAGCCGATTCTGCCATTTTTCGCGGACCGTGGCGTCGGTTTGCAGCAGGCGCACGGGGCGCAGGATCAAGTCGTCGAAGTCAACTGCCTGATAAGCAGCGAGCGTGGCGCCGTAACTCTGGTACATGCGTGCAAACTGCGCCTCGTTTTCGGTCTCGGCCTGCGCGAGCGCTTCCGCCGGCGTCAACAAGGCATTTTTCCAAAGCGAGACGGCGCTTTGGGCATGCTTGACGAGCTGCTTATCGGTCGTGGCAAGCAATTGCTGCACGAGCCCATAAGTATCGGCCGAATCCATGATGGAAAACCGTGCTTTCAGCCCGGCCGCGGCATGCTCTTCACGCAGCAGCCGCATGCCCAGCGAATGGAAAGTACAGACCGTCAAGCCCTTTGCCTGTGGCTTCTCCAATAAGCCATGCACCCGTTCTGACATTTCCTGCGCGGCCTTATTGGTAAACGTGACGGCGGCGATGTTACGCGCACTGACGCCGGCCTGCAGCACCAGATGCGCGATTTTCTGGGTGATGACGCGTGTTTTGCCAGAACCGGCCCCTGCCAGCACCAGACAAGGGCCATCGAGGTAGAGCACGGCTTCGCGCTGGGCAGGGTTCATGGGGGAGGACATAGCAGCGGATCGCACTTTCAGCAAACGTTGTAAAAAATTCAGAGATCGTAGGGATCGACTTCGAGGTACCAGCGCACCGGGCCTTTCATGGCCCAAAGCTCAGCCAGCCAGTCGGTGAGAAAGCGGTGCAACCGTGGGCGCGAAATGGATTCTATCAGGAGCTGAGCCCGTTCGACGCCAGCCACTTTTACGACCGTCAACGGAACAGGATCGCACAACCAAAGATCATCGTCTGTGGCGCGCAGCGTGAGCCCGGTCGCTTTCGCCCGTTGCAAAAAATCAATCGCTTTGGCTAGAGACCCGTGATCAGCACGTAACAAAGCCTGATAGACATACGGCGGTGCGTGAGCATCCCGACGCTGTGTCAGCTCATCGGCAGCAAACGTCGGATAATCGTGGTGTTGTAGCGCAGCGAACAAAGGGTGATGCGGATAGCGGGTTTGCACCAAAACCTGGCCGTCCTGGCCATGGCGACCGGCGCGGCCGGCCACTTGCATCAGTTGCGCAAACAAGCGCTCGGGCGCCCGTGTTTGACTGGAAAACAGAGCTGCGTCGACATTCAAGGCAACCACCAGCGCGACGTTCCGGAAATCGTGCCCTTTTGCGACCATCTGCGTGCCCACCAGAATATCCGCCCCCCCGGCATGCGCCTGATCAAATGCGGCCTGGGCGCTGCCTTTGCGTCGGGTACTGTCGGCGTCGATCCGCAGCAATCGGGCGGTTGGCAGGAAGGCCTGTAAAGTTTCCTCGATACGCTGGGTACCGCGGCCGAATGGTGTCAGATCCTGGTTACCGCACGCCGGGCAATGACGCGGAACCGGCTCTGCGGCGCCACAATGGTGGCACTGCAAGCGCCGGTCCTGACGGTGCCAGACCATGTGGCTGGAGCATTGCTGGCAGCCCGCCACCCAACCGCATGCGCCACAGGACAAGACCGGCGCGTAACCGCGGCGGTTCAGGAAAACGAGCGATTGCTGTTTTTTCTCGAAAACCGCTTTGAGTGCCGCCATGACTGGCTTGGCCAAGCCCTCGACCATGAGGTGATGCCGAATATCGACAAGCTGAACCGTCGGTAGAACAGCTCCCTGCACCGCACGCTGCGCCAGCCGGTGCAGATGGTAATGGCCCTGCTCGGCTTTTAACCATGATTCGAGTGAGGGCGTGGCCGACCCGAGAATGACAGGGCAACCGGTCTGCTGGCCGCGGGCCACGGCCAGATCCCGGGCCGAATATTTGAGGCCTTCCGATTGTTTGTACGATGGATCGTGCTCCTCGTCCACGATGACGAGCCCGAGCCGCGGCAACGGCACGAACACCGCCAATCGCGTGCCGACGACGACATCCGCCTCGCCCTGCATCGCCTGCCACCAGTTTTTCAAACGGGGCCCGTCAGCCATGCCGCTGTGCAGGGTGACGACATTCAACCCGGCCAACCGTTGCCTGAATAGCTGCTCGGTTTGCGGCGTCAGGTTGATTTCCGGCAGCAGTAACAGGGCCTGTCGTTTTTCCCGAACCGCTTCGATGACACGCTGCAGATAAATTTCGGTTTTACCGCTGCCTGTGATGCCATACAGCAAATGCACTTGAAACGATGCGCGCGCACTCATGGCAGCGGTTACGGCCTGCTGTCCGGCATTCAATACCGGTATTTGAATAGCCAAGGCATCATTTTTTTGCTTGTCTGCGGCTACATCGGTTATCCCCTGCGCCGACCGCCAGCGCTCAAGCGCGCGTCGGGTGGACTGCAGACCTTCGCTGCGAGCACCCAGCGCTTTGAGCGATTTGGGTAGAGCGTCGTGTATCGCGGCTCCTATCGGGTAATGATAGTAATCGGCGGCGAATTGCAACAAACGCCGCCATGCGGTATCGAGGAGCCCGTTGGGATCGAGCACCGCGATGACCGACTTGAGATTTTCGGGGGCGATGTCGTTGCTCGGGGGATCGATTTGCCAGACAACACCCACTCGACGCTTCGTGCCCCATGGCACGAGGACACGGCTACCAAGACAGGGTTCATCCGCCAAAAACCAACGGTAGCTGAACAGTCCGGGCCGCGGGATATCGATCGCAATCCCAACGATCGAGCCTTCGTTGTTGTTTTCACACGGCGCGGGGTGGATACGGTTTACGGTCATTTGTTAGAAACTTACTTGAAGTGCCGTTCCTAAGCCCCGAAAAAAGCTTTGTTTTACAGAGCCAATCCATACCTGTGGATAACTTTGGGGAAAAACTCGAGAAAGTTAGGATAACCCCTCGACTCAAAAGAACTTCTGTATAAAGCGAACTTTTAAGAAAAATATTTTCTCATTTAAAAACAAAAACTTAAACAAAAGAAAGCGACATCCGAGCGCTTGCTTTCGATTTTTCTTTTGGCTATGCACTGCTTCCCGTTTCTGTGCATAAGTCAAGGAAAGATCATAAAAAACGGCGGTTGCCAAACTAAAAATACCCTGAAACCCATGGTAATAGGGCCGATCAATCCGACGAGACGCTGGCACGGTGCCACGCCGGGCTTAACTCATGCACCGCCTGCACCAGCGCTGCCACATGCTCGGGTGGGGTGTGTTGAGAAATACCATGGCCCAAGTTGAAAATGTGACCGCTTCCTGGCCCCACCTCGCCAAACCGCGCGAGAATGCTTGACACCTGTTCGCGGATTTGAGTCGGCTCGGCAAACAGCGCCATCGGATCCAGATTGCCTTGTACGGCGCAATGCTGGCCGATTTGTGCCCGTGCCCGGCTCAAATCCACCGTCCAGTCTACTCCCACAGCATCGACCCCGGTAGCGGCAATTTCCTGCAACCACAAGCCGCCGCCCTTGGTAAAAACGATGTGCGGCACACGGGTCCGTTGACCCTGTGCATCGACGGCGTAGCGCGTCAATGCACGGAGAATCTGCCGGGTGTAAGCCATCGAAAATATTTGAAAAGCACCATCCGCCAACGCACCGCCCCAGCTGTCGAAAATCATGACGGCCTGCGCGCCGGCGGCGATCTGGGCATTCAGGTAATCCGTCACCGCGCGCGCGGTGACTCGCAGGATGGCGTGCAGCAGATCGGGGCGCCGGTACAGCATGGTTTTGATATGCCGGAAATCGCTGCCACCCGCGCCCTCGACCATGTAACAGGCGAGCGTCCAGGGGCTTCCCGAAAAACCGATCAGCGGTACCTTTCCACCCAAAGCCTGTCGGATGGTGGTGACAGCATCGGTGACATAACGCAAGTCGGTAGCCATGTCGGGTACGGCCAGCCGAGCCACGGCCTGTTCATCGCGAACCGGCCGCTCGAATTTCGGGCCTTCTCCGTCGGCAAAAAACAAGCCCAGGCCCATGGCGTCGGGTACGGTAAGGATGTCTGAAAAGAGAATCGCTGCATCCAGCGGGAAGCGCGCCAGGGGTTGCAACGTGACCTCGCAGGCCAGCTCGGGGGTCTTACAGAGCTGCAAAAAACTTCCTGCGCGTTTACGCGTGACGTTGTACTCGGGCAAATAACGCCCAGCCTGCCGCATCAGCCAAATCGGGGTGTGTACCGTTGGTTGACGAAGCAAGGCGCGTATGAAGCTATCGTTAGCGAGAGGAGCAAACATGCGGAATCAACAAAAACGGCGAGCGCCGACAAGCCTGCATTGTACGGCAAGCACCGTTCAGCGTATTTTGCGTAAATGCTGAATCGCAGCTAGTTGAGCAATCGCAACGGCCAGCTCGGCCTGCGCTCTGGCATAGTCGATATCTCTGGCCTTGTCGGACAAGGCCTCCTGGGCTCGTCGCTTGGCTTCCGTAGCCTTCGCCTCATCGAGATCGGCTCCGCGAATCGCCGTATCGGCCAGTACCGTGACACGGTCGGGCTGAACTTCAAGAACACCGCCCTGCACGAACACCAACTCTTCCTTACCATTCGCCAAGCGAATACGAACCGAACCAGGCCTGATGCGGGTAATCAGGGGGGTATGCTTAGGATAAATCCCCAACTCGCCCATTTCCCCGGGCAGGGAGACAAATTCCGCCAGCCCTTCGAAAATGGACTGTTCGGCACTAACAACGTCAACCTGCAAGGTAGACATATTTTATTTCTCCTGACCCGGCCGGTCCGCTTGCACTTTGCAGAACAAGCCCGGCACCGGGAAATGCAGCGTTATTGAATCTTTTTCGCTTTTTCGAAGGCTTCGTCGATCGTACCGACCATATAAAAAGCCTGCTCGGGCAGATGATCGCATTCGCCCTCGACGATCATTTTGAAGCCACGGATGGTTTCCTTGAGCGGAACGTACTTCCCAGGCGAACCGGTAAAGACTTCAGCCACCGTGAATGGCTGCGACAGGAAACGCTGGATCTTACGGGCTCTGGCCACCGACTGTTTATCTTCGGGGCTCAACTCGTCCATACCCAAAATGGCGATGATGTCGCGCAGCTCTTTATAGCGCTGTAGGGTCGACTGCACACGACGGGTCACGTTGTAATGCTCTTCACCAATGACATTCGGATCGATTTGGCGGCTCGTCGAGTCCAATGGATCGACCGCAGGATAAATACCGAGCGCGGCGATGTCACGCGACAGCACGACAGTCGCATCCAAGTGACCGAAGGTAGTGGCGGGCGAGGGATCTGTCAAATCGTCGGCCGGAACATAGACGGCCTGCACGGATGTGATAGAACCCTTTTTGGTAGAGGTGATGCGTTCCTGCAACCGACCCATCTCCTCCGCCAGGGTCGGCTGATAGCCAACGGCAGACGGCATACGGCCCAGCAAAGCGGATACCTCGGTACCCGCTAGCGTGAACCGATAAATGTTGTCAACGAAAAACAGCACGTCCCGGCCTTCATCGCGGAACTGTTCGGCCATGGTGAGGCCAGTCAGGGCCACGCGCAAACGGTTGCCGGGCGGTTCGTTCATCTGACCATAGACCAGAGCAACTTTGTCTAGAACGTTGGAGTCTTTCATCTCATGGTAGAAGTCGTTCCCTTCACGGGTTCGTTCGCCGACCCCCGCAAAAACCGAATACCCACCGTGCTGCTTGGCGATGTTGTTGATCAGCTCCATCATGTTAACGGTCTTGCCCACACCGGCCCCGCCGAACAACCCTACCTTACCCCCTTTAGCAAAAGGGCAGACCAGATCGATTACTTTGATGCCGGTTTCGAGCAACTCGGCAGAGGGCGACAATTCGTCGAAATCAGGTGCTTTTTGATGGATACCGCGCAAGAGGTCGCCATTGACGGGGCCAGCCTCGTCGATCGGGCGCCCAAGCACGTCCATGATCCGGCCCAGGGTCGCTTGACCAACAGGCACACGAATCTGATCGCCGGTGTTCTTGACGACCATGCCGCGCCGCAAGCCATCCGACGAGCCCAGACAAATCGTTCTGACCACGCCGTCACCCAGTTGCTGCTGCACTTCCAGGCACAACTCGGACCCATCCATGATCAATGCATCGTGCACTTTCGGGATCGCCGTTCGAGGGAACTCGACATCGATCACCGCGCCGATGCATTGTACGATTTTGCCTTCATTCATTACAGTACTCATCGTCACTTCCTGATTCAAAAATATATGTTCGTGGGGCTCGTCAAACAGCCGCTGCACCGCTGACGATTTCCGCCAGTTCTTTGGTGATGGCTGCCTGCCGCGCCTTGTTGTAGGTCAACTGCAGCTCGTTAATGACGTTTTTGGCGTTATCGGATGCCGCTTTCATGGCGACCATCCGTGCAGACTGCTCCGAGGCCATGTTTTCGGCGACTGCCTGGTAAATCAGCGCTTCGATATAGCGAATCAACAAGTCGTCGATGACCGCTGGAGCATCGGGCTCATAAATATAATCCCAGGAGTGCTCTCCGGGCCTGACTTGCAGCTGGTCGCCACCAAGCGGCAGAATCTGCTCGATCACTGGCTCTTGCTTCATTGTGTTGACGAAGCGGGTGTAAGCCAAATAGACCGCATCGACCTCGCCCGCGATATAAGCGTCTAGCTGCACTTTGATCGCACCGATCATCGGGTCGAGCTGTGGCCGATCGCCCATCTGTACGACATGGGAAACCACTTTGACGCCCATACGGTTCAGAAACCCAAAGCCTTTACCGCCAAATGCGGTCGCCACCACTTTGGCGCCAGCAGTTTCCAAGCCCTTGAACTTACCGGTCACGACCCGCAGGATATTGGTGTTCAGACCGCCGCATAAACCTTTATCCGTCGTTACGACAACGACTGCCGCCGCCTTGACGTGCGGTCGGGTCACCATGAAAGGATGCCGGTATTCTGGATTGGCCTGCGCGAGGTTGGCGCAAATGTTTCTGATTTTTTCCGCAAAAGGGCGGGCATGCCGCATCCGCTCCTGCGCTTTGCGCATTTTGGATGCGGCGACCATCTCCATCGCCTTGGTGATCTTGCGCGTATTTTGCACGCTCTTGATCTTGGTGCGGATTTCTTTCGTACCTGGCATACCGTGCTCTCCTAGACGACTGCGTCAGCCATCGTCTTAATACGTACCGGACTGCTTGAAGGCCTTGATGGCTTCGTGCAGCTTGGCTTCATCGTCCTTGCTCAGATCCTTGGTCGCCTCGATGTTATCGATCAGGCCCTGCTGCTTCGATTTCAAATAAGCACGCAGAGCGGTTTCGAAAGCGAGCACGTCTTTGACCTCGACATCATCCAGATAACTGTTGTTCGCGGCAAACAAAGATACCGCCAGCTCCCAAACGTTGAGCGGCATGTACTGCGGTTGTTTCAGCAGCTCGACAACCCGCCGACCGCGCTCCAGCTGCTTACGCGTCGCTTCGTCGAGGTCAGAGGCGAACTGGGCAAATGCCGCCAGCTCACGATACTGCGCCAAATCGGTCCGGATGCCACCCGACAGCTTTTTGATGACCTTGGTCTGTGCGGCGCTACCGACGCGGGAAACGGAAATACCGGCGTTGATCGCGGGACGGATACCGGCGTTAAACAAATCGGTTTCCAAAAATATCTGGCCGTCCGTAATGGAAATGACATTGGTCGGGACGAATGCAGTGACGTCGCCGGCCTGCGTTTCGATGATCGGCAAAGCGGTCAGTGAACCGGTTCTGCCTTTGATTTCGCCCTTCGTGAACTTTTCGACGTACTCTTCGTTGACGCGTGCGGCTCGTTCGAGCAAGCGGCTATGGAGATAGAATACATCGCCAGGATACGCTTCGCGACCGGGCGGCCGGCGCAATAGCAGCGAAATCTGCCGGTACGCCCAGGCCTGTTTGGTCAAATCGTCATAAATAATCAGCGCATCTTCGCCACGATCACGGAAATACTCGCCCATCGTGCAGCCGGCATAAGGCGCCAGATACTGCAAGGCAGCGGATTCGGATGCGGACGCCGCCACCACGATGGTGTAAGCCATGGCGCCGGTAGCTTCGAGCTTGCGCACGACGTTTTGAATCGACGAGGCTTTCTGACCAATCGCGACATAGACGCAGTAAAGGTTTTTACCCTTCTGATTGATGATCGCATCGACCGCCACAGCGGTTTTACCAGTTTGCCGGTCGCCAATGATCAACTCGCGCTGACCGCGCCCGACCGGCACCATGGCGTCGATCGCCTTGACACCGGTTTGCACGGGCTGCGACACCGACTTCCGCCAGATGACGCCCGGGGCCACCTTTTCGATTACATCGGTTTGCTTGGCGTTGATCGGGCCTTTGCCGTCGATCGGCTGACCCAAGGTATTGACCACGCGGCCGATCAGCTCCGGGCCTACGGGCACTTCCAGAATACGACCGGTGCATTTGACCGTGTCGCCTTCGGAAATGTGCTCATATTCGCCCAGAATGACCGCCCCCACCGAGTCGCGCTCGAGGTTTAGCGCCAAACCAAATATATTACCCGGAAACTCCAACATTTCGCCCTGCATAACATCGGACAGTCCATGGATACGGCAAATACCGTCCGTGACGGACACGACCGTTCCCTGCGTCCGGATGTCGGCTGACGTTCCCAGATTTTCGATCCGGTTTTTAATCAGCTCACTTATTTCTGAGGGGTTTATCTGCATTACTATTGCTCCAAATTCTGTTTATGCGCTATCTATGCGATTAGCGCAGTTTTCATCGCATTCAGGCTGCCGCGAATTGACCCGTCGAGTATTTGATCGCCGACGATCACACGAATACCGCCGATCAAGGTCTGGTCGACCTTGATCGCTGCTTTGAGCCTGCCGCCAAATTTCTTTTCCAATGCCGGTAGCAAATCGTTCAAGGCCGCAGAGTCCAAGGGAAACGCGGACTCGATCAGCGCATCGGACACACCATCGGCTTGGTTTTTCAGCGCTTCGAACTGACGGAGAATTTCCGGCAATGCAGCCAAACGACCATTGCTGACCAGGGCCTCCAAAAAGTTATGGGCGACTTCCGAACCGGGCGCATCGTTGAGGCTGATGAAAGTGCTCAGCAACTCGGCATGCGTCAGCGACGGGTTGCCAATCAGGGCTAGGACAGCGTCATGCCGGATCAGTGCAGCCCATTGCTTTAACCAGGCTAACCATTGGTCGCGCTGATCAGGCTGGGCACTGGCAAAAACGGCTTGAGCGTAAGGCCGGGCAATGGTTGATAGTTCGACCATGACTGTTCTCTACCTTATAGCTGCGATTTAAGTTGCTGCAACAAGTCGGCATGAGCAGTGGCATCGACTTCTTTTTTGAGAATACGCTCCGCGCCGGCTACAGCCAAAGCTGCGACCTGCTCGCGCAAGGCGTTACGCGCACGCTGTGCCTCCTGCGCAGCCTCGGCTTCGGCTTGGGCCACGATCCGTTTACGCTCGACTTCGGCCTGCTGCTTGGCTTCATCGATGATCTGCAATGCCCGCTTTTCGGCGTCGTTAATGCGTTGCTGATTTTCGGCCCGAGACTTGATCAGCTCTTGTTCGACACGTGCATTGGCATCCGCCAGCGCTTGCTTGCCGCGCTCGGCCGACGCCAGGCCGTCGGCAATTTTTCTTGCCCGCTCGTCCAGTGTCTTTATCAGTGGCGGCCAGACGAACTTCATCGTGAAACCGGCCAGGATGAAAAAGACGACTAGCTGAGCGAACAGCGTTGCGTTCAGGTTCACGTTGGTATTTCCTTTAATGACACGTCTTGCGGAAAACGAGACGTGTGCTCCGATTGAAAATGTCGAGGGTTTTGAAGCGTTTGCGTTTAGCCAACGAAAGGATTGGCAAAAGCGAACATCATGGCGATACCGACGCCGATCAAAAACGCAGCATCAATCAGACCAGCGAGAACGAACATTTTGGTTTGCAATTCGTTCATCAACTCGGGTTGACGGGCAGAAGCTTCGAGATACTTACCGCCCATGATTGCAATACCGATACAGGCGCCGATCGCCCCCAGGCCAATAATCAGGCCACAGGCCAATGCTACGAAAGCTACGTTTGTCATGACAACTCCTATTTATGAAAGACTAAAAATAAAAAGCGTGAGAACCGAATACTGCAAAATCAATGTCCTTGATGCGCCTGCCCCAGATAAATCAGGGTCAACATCATGAAAATGAAGGCTTGCAGCAAAACGATCAGAATGTGAAAAATAGCCCAAACCGAACCGGCCAGCACATGCCCGACAAAAGCCAGAGCACCGCCACCGGAAAGCGCAGCCGCTGAACCGAGCAAGGCAATCAGCATGAAAACGAGCTCGCCGGCATACATATTGCCGAACAGCCGCATCCCGAGGGACACGGTCTTGGCCGCGAACTCAATCAGATTGAGTAAAAAATTAGGCAGCCAGAGCAATGGATTGCTTCCGAAAGGCGCACAAAACAACTCGTGAATAAAACCGCCAGTGCCTTTGATTTTGACGTTGTAGTAGAGCATCAGGAGCAGCACGCCCAGGGACATTCCCAAGGTGCCATTCAAATCGGCGGTGGGCACAACACGCATATAGGCGTGCGCCGGATCGATACCGAACGATGGCGCAACCAATTCCCATAGGCGCGGCAGCGCATCGACCGGCAAGAGATCGAGTGTATTCATTAGAACGATCCACACGAACACCGTTAGGGCGAGCGGCGCGATGAATGTGCGATCACCATGCACGATCGACTTGGCCTGGTCATCGACAAACTCGACCAGCATCTCGACCATGGCCTGAAAGCGGCCAGGAACACCCGCACTGGCGCGGACCGCAGCCAGACGGAGCAGAAAAATCGTCAGCAAGCCCGCCAGGAGCGAGTAAAAAACGGTATCGTAATTGATGACCGAAAAATCCACGATGGACTGTTGATGCCCGGACGTGAAGTGCGTCAAGTGATGCACGATGTATTGTGATGGGGTCATCGCGGATTCTGTTACGTTTTCAATGGTAGTAGACATTTGCTATTTCAGAAAAAATGCCAAAACATAGCTTTTCAGCGTTACGACGGCGCCAGCCAACATTGCCCACCAGATCAGAGAACGATAAAAAACGCCGACGACTGCAAAAATAGCGATCGTTGCGGCGACTTTCAAAAACTCACCAGTCAAAAAAGTGATGGCTCCTGCCATCGAACGCCTATTACCAAGCGATAGACGAATGGCAAACAAGGTATTCGGAATGGCAATAGCCAGGAGCCCGAACAGCGCCGACGACGCATGCTGCAGCGAAAGCAAGGCGAAAAGCGCACTTACTATAAGGCCACTGGCCCACTGCCATGCAATCCATCGGCTCATGCACTAACCCGAAGCGCCTTAGACACCTTTTTGGGGTATCCCCTTTCTGGCAAACCCGACGATTATAAGGGAGTTAGTGCTTGCGGGTCAAATCGTAGCGCATGTTAAGGTATCAACGTGGAAAGGCCCAGCGGTCGAAAATACCGTCGAGCTCGTCGAGCGAACCGAACCGCACAGTGATCCGCCCACCACCCCTGGTCGTAGTTTTGATGTGGACAGGGGCCGCCAGCCAATCCGCCAGCCGCTCTTCGAGGCGGCGAATATCCGGATCGGCCCGCTTCTTCCCCAGCCCGGTCTGCGCAGGCGCCGCCAACTGCTGCGCCACCTGTTTTTCGGCTTCCCGAACTGTCCGGCGACGCTCGACGATGTCGTGAGCGCAAGCGATCTGCTGGTCCTGGGGCAAAGCAAGCAACGCACGAGCGTGCCCCATTTCCAAATCACCCGCCAGCAGCATGGTTTGCACTGCCATCGACAGATTCAACAAACGCAATAAGTTCGATGTGGCGCTGCGTGATCGACCGATCGCCTGCGCCGCCTCTTCATGAGTCAGATCGAACTCCTGAATCAAGCGCGCCACGCCTTGCGCTTCTTCCAGCGGATTGAGGTCCTCGCGTTGAATGTTTTCGATCAACGCCATGGCGAGCGCCGCTTCATCAGCAACCACCCGCATGATCACCGGTACTTCCGACAAACCTGCAATCTGTGCGGCGCGGAACCGCCGCTCGCCCGCAATAATTTCGTAGCGATTGGCAGCAATCGCACGCACCAGAATCGGCTGGATAATGCCTTGTCGCTTGATCGACTGGGCCAACTCGGCCAGCGAACCCTCGTCCATCCGGCTGCGAGGTTGATATTTTCCGGCTTGTAGACGGTCAAGCGGCACCGACATGAGCGTTTCGCCATTCGCACTCGCCGGATTCTCCGCGGTCGGCCCCAACAACGCTTCCAGCCCGCGTCCCAAACCTTTATGTTTTTTCTGTGCATTCATAATTTATCGTCAGGCGGCCAAGGCGCGTGGCCGCACGCGCTGAATCATTTCATCGGCAAATGCGATATACGCCTGAGCCCCCTTACTGTTGCGGTCGAACTGCACGCCGGGCAATCCGAAACTCGGCGCTTCGGCCAAGCGGACATTGCGCGGAATGACAGTTTGAAATACTTTCGCGCCAAAATGCTTTTCCAGTTGCGCGGACACCTGTTGTGCCAGGGTCATCCGTGGATCGAACATGACCCGGAGCAAACCGATGATCGTCAAATCGGGGTTGAGGTTGGCGCATACCTGCCGAATCGAGTTGACCAGGTCGCTCAACCCTTCCAGCGCATAATACTCGCACTGCATCGGAATGATGACACCATGAGCGCAGCATAAGCCGTTGAGCGTCAACAACGACAAAGCCGGCGGACAGTCGATCAGAATGAAATCGTAAGCGCTCAAGTGCGGCGCCAAGGCCATCTGCAGCAGCTTTTCGCGATCGCGCATACCGACCATCTCGATTTCGGCACCGGCGAGCTCCCGATTGGCGGGGACGATGTCATATAACATGTCCTTGCCACGCGTAATCGCCTGAGCCATTTCCTGCAACCCTACCAAAACTTGATATACCGACACAGGGACGGCACGCTTCTCGATATTCGAACCCATCGTGGCGTTGCCCTGCGGGTCCAGGTCGATCAGCAAAACGCGTTTATCCTGTAACGCGAGCGCTGCCGCCAAGTTGACGGTCGTAGTGGTTTTACCAACGCCGCCCTTCTGATTGGCAATACAAAATACATGTGCCATGAATACAAAAACCTTGACGATAAAATTTAGAGCGCCGCAATACGCTTTGCGACGATGAGGTGACGCTCCGCAGCGAGACCCGGAATTGATAATCGATGAATGTTATCAACACACCACCCCGAAGGTAAGACGGCATTCGACTCTGTCGCCAAACGTCCCTTCATGGCAACCAAGCAGCCGCCCGGCTTAAGGAGAAACCCGGCCACCTGGATAAAACTAGCCAAATCACTAAACGCCCGGGACACCAGTAAATCGTAGGCGCTCTGCTCATTCGTTTCGAGAGCCTCGACCCGACCGTGGATCACGGTGCTATTGCTCAGCCGTAACTGGGCCGTAGCCTGCCTCATGAACGCAGCTTTTTTCTGCACGGTATCGATGAGATCGACATGCCACTCGGGACGAACGATCGCGAGCACGATCCCTGGCAAACCGGCGCCCGCGCCAACGTCCAGGATTCGTGCTGCCGAGCCGCCTGTCAGCCGCATCAGAACCGGCAATATCGCCAGCGAGTCCAGCAGATGAAGCTGCACCATTTGCTGCGGCTCACGGATCGCCGTAAGATTGTAAGTGGCGTTCCATTGCAGCAAAAGGGCCAAGTAATCATGTAGCTGCCGCAATTGTACGCTGCTTAGCTCGATTTTTAGCACTGCCAGGCCAGCATCCAAGCTTTTTAACACCGCAGCGGAGATTTTCATGCCGCTGGCCGTTTGTCTATGCTGGACAGGCCCATTTTTTTCAAATGCACCATTAGCAAAGAAATGGCTGCGGGGGTGACGCCAGATACCCGCGCAGCCTGCCCTAGCGTTTGCGGCTGAATGGCATTCAGTTTTTGCTGAATTTCCTTGCTCAAGCCTTTAATACCCGCATAGTCAAGGGGCGTCGGCAAAATCGTCGTTTCATGCTTGAGCTGCCGACCGATTTCAAGCTGCTGACGTGCGACATATCCGGCGTATTTGATTTCGATCTCGACCTGCTCCGCAACTGCCGACGTGGCGAGCGGGCGCGGCAGAAGCGGCGTTTGCAGGTCTGGGCCATACAGTTCGGCCAAATCAGCATAACTCAGCGCCGGACGCTTCAACAAATCCGCCAAGGTGTACTCTTTTTCCAAGGCCTTGCCGAGCACACGCTCGGCATCAGCGGCAGCCAATAAACGTGGATTGACCCAGGTAGAACGCAATTTTTCTATTTCGCGCGCGAGGGCCTCATGTTTTTGTCCGTAGGCTCGCCACTGGGCATCGCCGACACAACCCATTTGTCGACCAAGCTCGGTCAAACGCTGATCGGCATTGTCTTCCCGCAAACTCAGGCGATACTCGGCACGGCTCGTGAACATGCGATAAGGCTCCGATACGCCACGGGTTACCAAGTCGTCAGCCAAGACCCCCAAATACGCCTGATCGCGACGCGGCGTCCATGCGTCTTTTTCCTGCACACGTAAAGCCGCATTGATACCCGCCAAGAGCCCCTGCGCGGCCGCCTCTTCATAACCCGTCGTACCATTGATCTGACCGGCGAAAAACAAGCCTTCGATCGCTTTGGTTTCCAGTGAGCCCGTTAATGCCGTTGGGTCGAAATAATCGTATTCGATAGCATAGCCCGGTCGCAAAATATGCGCATTTTCTAAACCGGCGATCGAACGAACCAAATCGAGCTGAACGTCGAACGGCAAACTCGTAGAAATACCATTCGGGTAAAACTCGTTGGTTTGCAAGCCTTCGGGCTCCAGAAAAATTTGATGCGCGGGCTTGTCGGCAAAGCGATGAATCTTGTCTTCGATCGACGGGCAATAACGTGGCCCCACCCCTTCGATGACACCTGTATACATCGGGCTGCGGTCCAAACCCCGACGAATGATCGAATGCGTCGTTTCATTTGTATGTCCGATCCAGCAAGGCAACTGCGGGGGATGCATAGCAGTCGAGCCACGAAACGAAAACACGGGAATCGGGTCAAGATCGCCGGGCTGCTCGATCAGCCTGGAGAAATCGATACTGCGGCCATCGATGCGTGGTGGCGTACCAGTTTTCAAACGACCTTGCGGCAGTTTGAGATCTATCAATCGTTGGGCCAATGATATGGCGGGCGGATCACCGGCACGACCGGCCGCATAATTTTGCAAACCCACATGCACCAAACCATTGAGAAATGTCCCGACAGTCAAAACGACTGTTTTTGCTTCGAACACCAAACCGATTTGCGTTTTAACGCCACAGATACGGTTATTTTCCAGCAACAAGTCGTCTACGCCCTGCTGGAACAAATTAAGGTTCGGCTGGTTTTCCAAACGACTACGAATGGCTTGCCGGTACAACAGCCGGTCAGCTTGCGCACGAGTGGCCCGGACCGCCGGGCCTTTGGAGCCGTTCAAAATACGAAACTGAATGCCGGCCTCATCCGTCGCCAAAGCCATCGCACCGCCTAATGCGTCGACCTCCTTTACCAAGTGGCCTTTACCGATGCCGCCAATCGACGGGTTGCACGACATCTGCCCCAACGTCTCGATATTGTGCGTTAGAAGCAAGGTTTTACAACCCATGCGCGCCGCCACCAGAGCAGCCTCCGTGCCGGCGTGACCACCGCCCACAACGATTACGTCAAACTTTTCTGTAAATTTCATATTGTTCCACGTGAAACATTCGATGCCGCTAATACTTCGTTATGCTTTAGATGTCGGTATCGTTTCCTGTGAGCGACCTTATTCAACCCGCCGCTGCGCATTGAACAACGGCTTATGCCACCATGCATCTGGCCGGACGCCTTTTCGAGCGAGGGTGCTCCGAGCGAGAGGCGATGTCCGGTTCGAGGCCGACAGCACAGCGTTATGCCGACAAATCAGCCTTGACGACGCAGCACTTTCACCAAGCATCATTCAATAAAAAGGAAAACGCGACAAACGAAATGCATATTAAACAAAAAACGGACTATGTGCATTCCAGGATGTTTTTACGATCAAAACCCCGTCCACGAGCAGCTCTGTATTTTCCGAGCGAAACTAGCCCAGCCCTCGATAGCCAAGCGCGCGCCGATGAATGAACCGATAAAATCCCACATCGCCATCCAGATGGCCACAGACCACAATACGTTCTCCGCCGGACGTCAACGTTTTCCGTAAATTTCATGCTGTTCCACGTGAAACATTCGATACGGCTATACCGGGTCATCTTGAGATATAGGTGTCGTTTCCTATGAATACCCTTATTCATCAAGCAGTCTCTGCGCTTATACGGTCGTGCCGAAAAGGGCTGCGCTGCACCGCGCGATGTGACTCGATGTCACTGCTTGCGCGAGGCATCGTGCCGGACGCTTTCTCGAGCAAGGGCGCTCCAAGCGAGAGGCAGTGTCAGGCACGATGTGGACAGCACAGCGCTATGCCGACAAATCAGCCGCGACTAAGCACCGTCTCACCAAACGGGAAGGCCTCTAAACAAAAAACGGGCTATACGCATCCCAGGCTGTTTTTAGGATCAAGGCTCCAACCACCAGCAACAGTATTTTCCGCACGAAACTGGCCCCCCTGACGATAGCCAAGCGCGAGCCGATCAATGAACCGATAAAGTTCCACATCGCCATCCAGATAGCCGCAGCCCACAATACATTCTCTGCTGGCACGAACCATGCCAGAGACGCCAAATTACAAGCGATATTAACGAACTTGGCGCCAGCCGAAGCAACCAAAAAATCAAACCCGAATAAAACGACAAACGCAACCATCAAAAAGCTGCCAGTGCCCGGACCAAAAAACCCATCATAAAATCCGATACCTGCACCGGTTAGCAAGCCTACCCAGCGCTCGGTGAGTGGCGTTAAACGCGGGGCATGGACACTGCCCAGATTTTTGTTGACAAACGTAAAAACAGCCACGGCGAGGAGCAAAACCGGTAACAGCAAACGTAATACGCCGGCGCTCACATGAGCAACCGCCATCGAGCCAAGGTGCGCAAATATCAACGCCGCCGCAGTGGCTGGCAATACGGCATTCCACGGCAACGCCACCACTCTGGCATAGCGGTAAGCGGCATTTGTCGTTCCAACGATTCCCGCAAATTTGTTAGTGCCCAACAGCGTCGCCGGTAGGGTTTGCGGAAAAAGCGTGAATAGCGCCGGTATTTGAATCAGGCCGCCACCACCGGCCATCGCGTCGATCAACCCCGCTGCGAGCGAGGCTAAAGCCAAGCCCGCCAATAAACCGATATTTAAGGATTCGAACCCCATGGAGCCTACCAATTAAAAGGCCGATGGTAAACCATCGGCCCAAAAATCACTGCCGACGTTTAGCTAAGCGATAACCGTCAGCAACAAAAACTCCGGCAATAACTACAGCGACTGGATGCGCTCGCTCAGCATTTTTTTGATGTCGTTCAGCTCATGCGGTAAACGATATTGGAGCTTGGCAAACAGTTCCTCGTGCAAGCTGAGCTCTTCGGTCCAGGCCTGTTTGTCGATCGCGGTAATTTGCGCATACTGCTCAGGCGTAAAGTTCAAGCCTTCCCAGTTCAAATCCTGATATTGCGGCGATACGCCGAAAATATTTTCCTGGCCAGCCGCGCGGTTTTCGATCCGATCGAGTATCCATTTCAGAACCCGCATGTTTTCCCCAAAACCCGGCCAGACAAACTTACCCTGTACATCGGTGCGAAACCAGTTGACACAGTAAATTTTTGGCAAGATGCCGCCTTTGGCGATTTGGGCATGACCGATATCCAGCCAATGCTGAAAATAATCGGCCATGTTGTAGCCGCAAAACGGCAGCATAGCAAACGGATCGCGCCGCACCACGCCTTGCTGGCCGGCCGCAGCCGCGGTGGTTTCCGAGCCCATGGTAGCGGCCATGTAGACGCCCTCGTCCCAGTCACGGGCCTCGGTGACCAGCGGCACCGTCGTGGAACGGCGCCCTCCGAAAATGAACGCATCGATGATAACGCCTTCGGGGTTGTCCCAATTGCCGTCGATCACAGGGTTTTGCTCGGCAGCAACCGTAAAACGGGCATTGGGATGCGCCGCTTTGCGGCCACAATCAGGCGTCCAGTCCTGACCGGTCCAATCGACCAAATGCGCCGGCGCTTCCTTGGACATACCTTCCCACCAGACGTCGCCATCATCAGTCAGGGCGACATTCGTAAACACCACGTTTTCGCGTAGCGAGGCCATGCAGTTGAAGTTGGTCTGCTCATTGGTGCCGGGAGCGACGCCGAAATAACCCGCTTCCGGATTGATGGCATGCAGCTTGCCGTCGGCGCCAGGCTGAATCCAGGCGATGTCGTCACCGATCGTACTCACGTGCCAACCGTCGAACGCTTGCGGCGGAATCAACATCGCAAAGTTGGTTTTGCCGCAGGCGGATGGAAAAGCGGCTGCCACATGGTACTTTTTTCCCTCGGGTGAGGTAACGCCCAAAATCAGCATGTGCTCGGCCAGCCAGCCCTGACGACGGCCCATGGTCGACGCGATACGCAATGCAAAACATTTCTTGCCCAGCAGTGCGTTGCCGCCATACCCGGAACCATACGACCAGATCTCGCGGGTTTCAGGAAAGTGGACGATGTACTTGGTGTCGTTGCAAGGCCAAGCAACGTCTTTTTCGCCGGCGGCCAGTGGCTTACCGACCGTGTGCACGCAGGGCACGAACTCACCTTCGCTCCCCAGCACATCATAAACTGCACGGCCCATGCGGGTCATCAAACGCATATTGACGACGACATACGGCGAATCGCTGAGCTCGACGCCGATATGGGCGATCGGGCTCCCCAGCGGGCCCATCGAAAACGGAATGACATATAAGGTGCGGCCGCGCATGCAACCGGCAAACAGGCCAGCGAGCGTCGTGCGCATCTCGGCGGGGGCCATCCAGTTATTGGTCGGACCGGCCTCGCGCTCTTCTTTGGAGCAGATGTAGGTGCGGTCTTCAACCCGGGCGACATCGGTCGGATCGGACCAGGCGAGATAGGAATTGGGCCGTTTAGCCGGGTTAAGGCGACGCAATGTGCCGACGCGGACCATTTGCTCGCATAGGCGATCGGATTCCTCCTGCGAGCCGTCGCACCAGACAATCTGATCGGGCTGCGTCAAGGCAGCGACTTCCTGGACCCAGGCGATCAGCTTCTGATGTTTGACATAGGACGGCACGGACGTGCGGACAGCGGACAGCACTGCACTCATGCTAAAACCTCCAGACTATATAAAATTCTTTATAAGGCGGACGTAAGGTGCGCTGCTCGACGGCCTGGGCCGGAGACGATGCGCCACTGACAGATGACGGCGCTATGCGCCGCGATGGCCGACCCGCACAAAATGGTTGGTGATTTTACCATGCGTCACCAAACTGAAACAGCTATTTTTATGTGGCCAACAGCAGGGGAAAGTTCCCTCAGTCGAGCGGTTTACTCGTGGGGGCAGCCAGATAGGCGTGCCAGCGCGGGTGCGGGTCGCGCAGGTACTGCTCACGCGCAAGATCGGCCGCCTCTTGGTCCCAACCATCCTCGCGGTACAGGCGGATCATGGCTTCGACGAGCACAGGGCTGTTCGGGTACGCTTTCAACCAGCGCTCGCCATACGTCAGCGCTTCGCGATTGCGCTTCGTCCGCTGTAAGAGCTCGAGCACCTGAGCGGCCTCGAAGTCGTCGATGGCAGAGCGTTTCAGCAGATCGGCCAGTAAAACAGGCTCGTCCACATAGCGCAGGAAATCCCGCAGGCGGAGGCGGATCCAGCGCTGGCTGAACGAGCGCCAGCGCAGTTCGTTCGAGGGTTCGGTGACCGGCAGTCGTTCGATCACCTGCGCAGCCAGGGCAAGCGCTGTCGGCAGATCGGTTTTTTGCAAAGCACGCCACCAATAGATCGCGGGCAATAGAGAACACTGATCGGCCAGCATGCCATCGAATAGCAATCCCGCCTGAATCGCGGGCGCTATGCTGCCATCGGCCGCCAAGGTGTTTAGCCAAGCGTCCGTCAAGTCGTGGATCGCCGTCTTGAGCATGCCTTGTCGGTCGTGCGTACCCGGGCAAAGCGGCAAGATTCGCTCCAACGCATAAAAAGCACTATGAATCCGGGCAACAGGATCGGCTAGCGGATCGTTGAGCCAGCCCTGCAACAGCCGGATCCGGTAGGCCAGCTTATTGCACGTCGCCGGCGCAAGGGTGCGGGCGTGGCCGACGTACTGGGTGACGAGCTTTTTGATTGTGGCAAGTTCCGGTGCTTCCAAGAATTGGGTGATGAGTTCGAGACCGCGGCGCAACTCGGGATCGCCGGCCGCAACCGGCCCCAGCCACTCGCTCCAGCGCCGGCCATCCTGTTCTATCAAGCGTGTGAATAAAGGCGTCGAAACCTGGGTCACCCTGAAGGCACCGGTCACTTACCGATGCAAAACCGACCAAAAATTAATCCTAGCAGATCGTCGGCAACTAAGCGACCGGTGATTTCCCCTAGGGCGTCATGCGCCAGACGCAACTCTTCGGCGAACAGGTCGAGGACCCGATCGTCGTGCCGGGCATGCGCCGCCGCCTGGTCGAGGTGGTCGGCGGCGCATTTGAGCGCTTCGAGGTGTCGTTGACGCGCGAGGAAAGCAAACGTCTGGCCGGGTAAAAGACCACAGCGTTGAAAAACGATCCGCTGCAACCCGTCCAGGCCGACACCGGTTTGGGCAGAGATATAAACCGCATCATCGCTGGACGGTGGCCAGTCATCGTCCAACAAATCGGCTTTGTTGAAAATACGAACGATCGGCACGGCAGACGGCCAGGCCAGTGCCAACGACTGATCTTCGAGCGTCATGCCCTCTGTGGCATCCAGGATATGAAAAATTAGATCCGCCTGCCGCAGACTGGCACGGGTGCGCTCGATACCAATCGTTTCGACCTCGTCGGTGGTATCGCGCAGGCCCGCTGTATCGGTCAGCACCACGGGCAGGCCACCGATTTCGAGCGTCTGGCTAATTCGGTCGCGGGTTGTACCAGGCACGGGACTGACGATCGCCACGTCGTCCTGCGCCAAGGCATTCAATAAACTGCTTTTACCGACATTGGGCCGGCCGGCGAGAACGATCCGAACACCATCGCGCAAGCGTGCGCCCTGCTCGGCCTGATCCCGCAAATGTTGCAATTGCGCACGCGCCTGCATCAATGCTTCGCGGGCGCCGGCTTTTTCGAGAAAGTCGATTTCCTCTTCGGGAAAATCGAGGGTCGCCTCGACCAATAAGCGAAGGTTCACAAGCGTTGTCGCCAATTGCTCGACCCGTCGTGAAAACTCCCCGCAGAGAGAAGCAGCGGCCGCCTTGGCAGCACTCTGACTGCGGGCTTCGATCAAATCGGCCACGGCTTCGGCCTGGGTGAGATCAATCTTGCCGTTCAAAAAGGCTTTCTCGGTAAACTCACCGGGCCGCGCCAACCGCAGGCCCGTGGACTGACCAAGCTGCAGTAAACGCCTTAAAACAGCCTGCAAAACGGCCGGTCCGCCGTGGCCCTGAAATTCGAAAACATGCTCGCCGGTGTAGGAGGCCGGTCCCGGGAAAAAAAGTCCGACTCCCTGATCGATCGCCGCCCCGGCATCGTCCGATAAAGTCAGGAGTGTGGCGATGCGCGGCACCAACGGCCGGGGCGAGATCTGACGGATCAACCCGTCTAGGGCAGCGAGTGTCGGGCTGGAAACACGAACGATACCTACGCCGCCGTGACCGGGCGGCGTGGCGATGGCGATGATGGGAGCATCATCCTGCACGGGCGGCGGGTGAGCTACGATTTTCGAACAAACGCGTGATATACCACTGCTGTGCGATAGACAAGATATTGTTCACCACCCAGTAGAGCACCAGGCCGGACGGGAAAAAGAAGAACATGAAAGAAAATAGCAGCGGCATCAGCATCATGACCTTAGCCTGTAGCGGATCTGGCGGCATGGGGTTCAGCCGAGTCTGCAGGAACATGGTTGCCGCCATCACGATGGGCAGCAAGCCGACGGGCATGTCGATGAACAGGAATTTGATGTGGAATATTTCTTCGGGAACCGTCAGATCGCGAATCCAGCCAATCCAGGGCGCATTACGCATTTCGACACTGGCGAGCAGAACCCAGTACAGCGCCAGGAAAACCGGTATTTGCACGATGACCGGCAAACAGCCGCCGAGCGGGTTGATTTTTTCGGTGCGGTAAAGCTCCATCATCGCCTGGTTGAGCTTCATTTTGTCGCTGCCGTACTGTTCGCGCAGCTTGGTCAGACGCGGCGTCATTTTACGCATCCGGGCCATCGAGCGATAACTGGTGGCCGACAGTGGGAAAAACGCCAGCTTGACGATAATCGTTAGAAGTACGATCGCCCAACCCCAATTACCGACCAGGCTGTATAGATGCTCGAGCAACCAAAACAGCGGCTTGCAGATCATTCGCAGCCAACCGTAATCGCGCACCAACTCCAGGCCGGGCGCCACGCCCTCCAAAGTCCGTTCGTTTTGCGGGCCGGCGTAGAGCGTCGAGTCGTAGGTCGTCGTGGCGGCCGGCGCTAGTGTTCCCAACGGGCTCAAAGTGCCAATCGCGTATAAATTATCGCTGACCCGCTTAGTGTAGATACTCCGCGGCGTATCCGACCTGGGCACGAAAGCCGAAACAAAGTAGTGCTGCACCATCGCCACCCAGCCAGCAGAGGAATTTTTGACGTGGTCGGCCGAAGCTTTTTCGATATCGCCAAAAGCCACTTTCTGATAATACTTTTCGGGCGTATAAACCGCCGGGCCGGTAAAAGTGCTGTAAAAATGCGAGGCTCCCGGCGCACTACCGCCGTCACGGCTGAGTTGCAGATATACGGAGGGTTGCACGGGGACCGCCGACACGTTGGTGATTTCCTGACGCAGCGCGATCGCATAGTGGCCGCGCTTGAGCGTGTAGATTTCGCTGACTTTCAAGCCGCCGCGCAGCGCTTCGAACCGCAGCTCGAGCGTATCCTGCCCAGCCGGCAGTGTGGTCGCCGACGACACCAAGGCGAACGGAGTTCGGTGATTTGGCGCCTCGGACACGCCGACCACACCGACCTGCGCCACGTAAGTACGGGCAGCGGAGATTTCAAACAAACGCGTCGAGCGGCCCGGTGCATCGGCATCTGGATAATTCAGCAGTTCGGCACCGACCAATTGCGCACCGACAGTATCGAACGTCAGTCGCAGGACATCGGTCGTCACGATAATGCGCTCGCCCTGGCTTGGCGCCTGGTCAGATGGCGGCAGCAGATTGGTGGACTGTGGCGCAGTGGGCAAGTCGTTGAGTACCGGTTTGGCGCCGGCGCCGCTGGCTGGTGACTTGGCATCAGGCGCGGGCGCCATACCGAACAGACCAGCCATCATGGATGGCCGACCTTGGGCTTTTTGCCAGTTATCCCAAAGCAGCAGAAGGGAAAACGAAAAAACCATCCACAACACCATTCGACGAGTATCCACCACTATCCTTTTTAAATTTTATTGTCGGGGCGGGACGGGATCCCAGCCACCGGAGCACCAGGGATGACACCGGCACACACGCCGCAGAGCGAGCCACGAACCTTTTGCGGCACCATGCGTTTCCAACGCGACCAGCGCATAGTCCGAACAAGTCGGCAAAAACCGGCAACTGGGCGCAAGCCACGGACTAATAGCGTATTGATAGGCGCGAACCGCGTGCCTCAAGGCTTGCTGAACAGCTTTTCGAGCTCCAGCCACCATTGCTCCCGGTCTTTTTGGCCGATGTGTTGGACTGGTCGTACCAGTCTGACGAGAATGTCGCATTCAGGCCCACATGGCCCCGCCTGATGCTCGGCGCAAGCGTTTTTCTTCTTCCACTGCACGAAAGCCTGCCGTATCAACCTTTTCAGCAAGTGCCGATCGACCGCCCTCGAAACGTGCCGCTTAGGAACCAAAATGCCTAGCCTGGCGAATCGGCAAAGCCCGCAGGAGGCTGAGGTCAACAACTGCAAACGCGCTGTGCGCCGGTAAGGGCGCTGTCGTAAAAACTCGGAAAATCCGACAGATTGCGGAATAGATAGCAGCAAAACCGAGTCAATCCAAAACCGGCGCGTCAGACCGCCAAACGGGTCCGCCCTTTGGCGCGCCGGGCGCGAATCACCGCCCGTCCACCGCGGGTGCTCATACGAACGAGAAAGCCGTGCGTACGCTGCCGGCGTACTTTGGATGGTTGGTATGTGCGTTTCATGATATCAAACCTTGCATTGAAAATTAACCAAGCATTATAGCCACTTGACGTGAAAAATCCTAGTGCTTCGCAGCACCCGAATATCAGTGTCGTTTCATGTGAACCAAGGCTTCCGCTACAATGACGGATTGGCCGCCGTCTTGGAAATTCCCGCGCACCGTGATCGAAGACTTTTGGGCAACCTGTTCTGAACTACTGAGCAGGGATATGCCTGCACAACAGTACAAGCTTTGGATCAAGCCCCTGATACCGGTTCATTACGAGAAATCCGACCGGTTGTTACGCATGTCCGCACCCAACCGTTTCAAGCTGGACTGGGTGATCAACAATTATGCGGGCCGTATCAACGAAATCGCCAATTCATTTTTCGAATCGGACACGTCGATCCGTTGGGAAATCGCTAGCCGGCCGGGCGCGCCGGAACGTTTCGCGGCGGTGGATTCGCGCACCCTGGCCGAGAAAACGCCAGTCGAGCGGTCAGACGCCAATAGCGGTAAGTCCGTCGCCCCAATACGCATCTTGAATGGGCAACCGCCCGTCCGGCAATCCGCCGATCTGGCCTACGAACGTTCCAAACTGAACAATGAACTGATTTTCGACAATTTCGTTTCCGGTCGAGCCAACCAGCTCGCGCGGGCGGCCGCCGAACAGGTCGCAGCCAATCCAGGTGTTTCATATAACCCGCTGTTTTTGTACGGTGGCGTCGGTCTAGGCAAAACGCACCTGATTCATTCGATCGGCAATAAAGTGCTGGAGGCTCATCCAAGCGCGGTGATCCGGTATATCCACGCCGAGCAGTATGTGAGCGATGTGGTCAAGGCTTATCAACGCAAAGCGTTCGACGAGTTTAAAAGATATTACTATTCGCTGGACTTGCTGCTGATCGACGATATTCAGTTTTTTGCGGGCAAGAACCGGACGCAGGAAGAATTTTTCTATGCGTTCGAGCAGTTGATCGCCGCCAAGAAACAGATCATCATCACCAGCGACACATACCCGAAAGACATTCAAGGTATCGAAGAGCGCCTGATTTCGCGGTTTAACAGCGGTCTGACGGTTGCGATCGAGCCGCCCGAACTCGAAATGCGGGTTGCCATCCTGTTGAAAAAAGCCGAGCAACAGGCCGTTCAGGTTTCGGAGGACGTGGCATTTTTCGTGGCCAAGCACATGCGCTCGAACGTCCGCGAGCTGGAAGGTGCCCTGCGGCGCATCATGGCCTACGCATCGTTTCACAACCGTCAAGTGAGTATGGATGTCGTGCGCGAAGCGCTTCGCGATATGATTTCGATCCACCATGGGCAGATTTCGGTGGAAACCATTCAGAAGACCGTTGCCGAGTACTACAAAATCAAAATTGCCGATATGTACTCGAAACGCCGTCAGGCCATCATCGTTCTGCCCAGGCAGGTGGCGATGTATTTAGCAAAAGAGCTGACGGAAAAGAGTTACATGGAGATCGGTGAGCTGTTCGGCGGTCGGGATCACACTACCGTGTTGCATGCGGTTCATAAAATCAATGACTTGCGTGGTCAGCAGACGGAGTTGAACCATTCGCTGCATGTTCTCGAGCAGACCTTGAAGGGATGAACAAAGAGATGACGGGGGCTTTGGAAAAACTTGTATGGACTGTGGATAAATGGTCGACTTATCCACAGGTAAATGCCGATTTCGTTTTTTACGAAAAAGTAATCCACATTATCCACCGGCTGTCCAATCCCGTATACAGGTTTGGAAAAAGGACTCAAGTTTTTGAAAAGTCTATGAAAAAATGGTTTATCCCCAGGATGGGGCATGCTCTATTAACTAATCCTATAAGGAAATATAGATGCAACTGATACACAGCTCGCGAGATACGCTCATACGCAAGCTGCAGGTTGTCAGCAATATCGTCGAACGACGCAATACGCTGCCGGTGCTTGCCAACGTTTTGCTGCGGAAAGTTGGAACGACGATGACCCTGCTGTCAACGGATATTGAAATGCAGGTATCGACATCGGGTGATTTCGGCCTTGGCGACGAAACCGTGGCCACTACGGTTGCCGCCCGCAAACTGCTCGATATTTTGCGTTCCTTGCCTGACGGGGCGGACGTCGGGCTCAAGCTCGACGGGCAAAAGCTGACCGTGCAGTCGGGCAAGAGCCGATTTTCCTTGCAAACGCTTCCGGCGGACGAGTTTCCTGTCGTACAGGAGCCCGCCCAGTGGCTGGCGAATGTTACGGTTAGCCAGAAAACCTTGAAATATCTGCTGTCGATGGTCTATTTTTCTATGGCTCAGCAGGATTTGCGCTACTACCTGAATGGCGTTTTGCTGCTGGTCGAGGATGGTTTGCTACGCGCGGTCGCGACTGACGGTCACCGTCTGGCATACGCCGAAGTGCTGACGGACTCGGCAGTGAGCAAGCACGAAGTCATCATGCCGCGCAAAACCGTCCTTGAGCTGATGCGGCTGCTTGTCGATACGGACGACCCGGTGAGCGTCGACCTCGCGCACAACCAGGCGCGTTTCCAGTTTAACGAAATCGATCTGATATCGAAGCTGGTCGAGGGTAAATTTCCCGATTATCAACGCGTCATTCCGAAAGGCCACACACAGCATTTCGTGGTCGGGCGGGAGATCTTCCTGAAGTCGCTGCAGCGCGCATCGATCCTGACGACCGATAAGTTCCGTGGGGTTCGTTGTGTCGTCAGCAATGGATTGCTGTCTGTGGTTGTCATCAATTCCGATCAGGAAGAGGCTCACGACGAAATCGAAATCGATTACGCAGGCGCGACCATCGACATCGGTTTCAACGTGAACTACCTGCAGGACGTGCTGAACAACCTAAAAACCGACAATATCCAGATGACTTTGCAGGACAGCAACAGCAGTGCGCTGATTACCAAATCCGGCAGCGACGAGTTCAAATACGTCGTCATGCCGATGCGGATTTAATGTTTTTCGACGTTCTCGACGAAGCGACTCCATGAACACAGACAACGAACACCAAGCGCAACAATCCGCCGATTACGGCGCCGACGCAATCCGCATGCTCAAGGGGCTGGAAGCCGTTCGCAAACGGCCCGGCATGTACATCGGTGATACCAGCGACGGTACGGGCCTGCACCACACGGTGTTCGAAGTCGTGGACAATTCGATCGACGAGGCGCTCGCCAAGCACTGCGACGAGATCATCGTCACGATTCACACCGATAATTCTATTTCGGTGCTTGACAACGGTCGCGGTATTCCTACCGATGTCCACAAGGACGACGAGTTTCACCGCTCGGCAGCCGAAATCGTTATGACCGAGCTACACGCCGGCGGTAAGTTCGATCAAAACAGCTACAAGGTGTCGGGCGGCCTGCACGGCGTCGGTGTATCGTGCGTGAATGCCCTGTCCGAATGGCTGCGTCTGACGATTCGGCGCCATGGCCAAGTGCATTTCATGGAGTTCCGGCGCGGCGCGCGGGTCGAACCGTTGAAAATCACCGGCAAGACGGACAAACGCGGCACCGAAGTGCATTATTTGGCCGACAAGGAGATTTTCGGCAATGTCGAGTTTCACTACGAAATTTTGTCCAAACGGCTGCGCGAACTGTCATTCCTGAACCATGGCGTGCGTATCAAGTTAGTCGACCAGCGACAGAACAAAGAGGAAGATTTTGCCTTCCTTGGCGGTGTAGGCGGTTTCGTGCAGTACATCAACAAAACCAAAACAGTACTGCATCCGAATGCGTTCGAAGCCACCGGCGAGTCGTCGATCGGTGGCATTCCCGTGAGCGTCGATGTGGCGATGCAATGGAACGATTCCTACAACGAAAACGTGCTTTGCTTTACCAACAATATTCCGCAACGCGACGGCGGCACGCACCTGACAGGCCTGCGCGCGGCGATGACCCGGGTTATTAACAAATACATCGAAGAGCACGACTTCGCCAAAAAAGCCAAAGTCGATACCACTGGCGATGATATGCGCGAGGGTTTGGCCTGCGTGCTGTCGGTCAAAGTGCCCGAACCGAAGTTCAGTTCGCAGACCAAGGAAAAGCTGGTCAGCTCGGAAGTGCGGCCTGCCGTCGAGGAAATCGTCGCGAATGCCTTGCAAAATTATTTGCAGGAGCGGCCAGCCGACGCCAAAATCATTTGCGGCAAGATCGTGGATGCCGCGCGTGCCCGCGACGCCGCACGGCGCGCCCGCGAAATGACGCGCCGCAAAGGCGTGCTCGATGGCGTCGGCCTGCCCGGCAAGCTCGCCGACTGCCAGGAGCGCGATCCGAGCAAATGCGAAATTTATATCGTCGAGGGTGACTCGGCGGGTGGCTCGGCCAAGCAGGGCCGCGACCGAAAATTTCAAGCCATTTTGCCGCTACGCGGCAAGGTGCTGAATGTCGAGAAAGCGCGTTTCGACAAATTGCTGTCGTCCGAGCAGATCACGACCTTGATAACGGCGCTCGGCACCAGCATCGGCGTCGACGACTTCAATATCGACAAGCTGCGTTATCACCGCATCATCATCATGACCGACGCTGACGTCGACGGCGCGCATATTCGCACGCTGTTGCTCACGTTGTTGTATCGCCAACTGCCGCAGCTGGTCGAGCGCGGCCACATCTACATCGCCCAGCCGCCGCTCTTCAAGGTCAAGCATGGGAAGGAAGAACGCTACCTGAAGGATGTCGAAGAGGAAAGCGCCTACATGCTGCAGCTCGCTCTCCAAGGCGCTTCGTTGATCACGAAAACCGACGCCGCGCCGATCGGTGGTGAGGCGCTGGCAGAACTTGTGCGTCAGTTCGCATTGGTGGAAGCTGTCGTGCGCCGTCTGGCGCGTGTTATCGATCAGGCGGCGCTGTTGGCGATCGCTGATGGCGTGCAGCTCAACATGGACGACGCCAGTCAGGCCGAACAGTCGGCTCTGGCGCTGGAGCGCGGTATCGGTGCGCCGGAAGTCAGCGTTTTTGCATTATTCGATGATCGGACAGACAAACATCAGCTCATGATTCACCGCCGTCACCATGGCAATGTGAAAGCCAGCACGATCGATGCCGACTTCGTGCACGGCGCTGACTATCCGATCCTCGTCAACGCCGCGTTGACTTTCAAAGGTTTACTGGGTGGGGGCGCGGAAGTCCGCCGGGGCGAAGGCGAAAAAGCCAAGAGCCGTGCGGTGAGCAGCTTTCGCGAGGTGATGACCTGGCTGCTGGAACAAGCCGAAGGCAGCGTCACCAAGCAGCGTTATAAAGGTCTGGGCGAAATGAACCCCTCCCAGCTGTGGGAAACGACTATGGACCCGACAGTGCGGCGCTTGATGCGCGTGCAAATCGAGGATGCGCTGGCAGCGGATCAGATTTTTACGACGCTGATGGGCGATGACGTGGAACCGAGGCGAGCTTTCATCGAGAGCAATGCCTTGCTGGCGGGGAATGTGGATGTTTGATGTCAGGCGACATACAAAGTGAAAACTGTGCAAAGTTAGTGAAAAATTGCTGAGACAGATAGCGCGGCTTCAAGTACCAAGTGCAACAGGGTTAAGTTTAGCGTGCCAATTCAATCAGATTGCGTGGCTTACAGACAGCTATTTCTCAAATAGAGCCTCTTACTGTTTCTCACAAGATGACAGGCCAATCCGGTAACTCATTGCGTCCCGCCGCCCCCGCCGCCGGGAAATGCGCCGCCAATAACTGCGTGATGGCCTCGATTCCTTGCCGTAAACCAGCCGTATGCTCACCCTGCCGAAACGCCGCCTCCATCGTCTGGCAAATGCCTTCCCAGGCGGCCACGCCCACCCGCGCATGAATGCCGCGATCGGCGACGATCTCGACATCGCGGTCGGCCAACAGTAAGTAAATCAGCACGCCATTGTTGTGCTCGGTATCCCAGACGCGTTGCTGAGCAAACACATCGATGGCGCGTTCCCGTGCGGTTTGCTGTCTGAAGAGCGGCGCACCGTCCAAAGCGCCTTCGATGACGAGTTGCAGCTGCCCGGTATGCAGGGTTTCGCTATGTGCGATCGCCTGCCCGATGGCCTGCAAGCTTGCGGCCGGAAATACTTGCCGGACGCGCCAACGTGGCATGGTCCAATGCTTGAACAAGCGCCTGATATTCATATTCACCATTTCCCCGAAGCGCCACCGCCGCCAAACCCACCCCCGCCACCACCAAAACCGCCACCAAAGCCACCGCTGCCCTGTCCGCCATATAAGCCGCCCAAGCCACGGGCGCCCAGCAAGCCGCCACCAAATAAATTAAACAATAAGGCCAGCAGGCCAGCGCCCAGAGCAATCGACAAGGCCCCGGCAAACCACCAGGCCAACAGCCCCACGCCACCAGCGGTAACCACCGCGCCGGGCAAGCGCCCCAGCACGGCGCGCAGCACGCCGCCAACCGCCACGGCGAGCAACAGAATCACAGGCAACAGCGTTTGCATTTTCGATAAACCGGCCGCCCGATGGCTCACCGGTGCCGGCAGCGCTTCGCCATCGATGACGCGCATCATTTGCTGCAGGCAGGCATCAATCCCGCCATAAAAGTCGCCGCGCTGAAAACGTGGCGTGATGATTTCGCTGACGATGCGTTTGCTCGTGGCGTCGGTCAGTGCGCCTTCCAGCCCATAACCGACTTCGATGCGCACAGTACGGTCGGCTTTGGCGATCAGCAACAAGGCGCCGTCGTCGATGCCCTTACGGCCCAGTTTCCATTGCTCGGCGACCCGCAAAGCATACTGCTCGATGGCTTCCGGGGCCGTGCTTGGCACGATCAGCACGGCCAATTGACTACCCTTGCGTGCTTCGAAACTCTGCAGCGTCAGTGTCAGGCGCTGACGTTGGGCGTCATCGAGCGTTGCCGTCTGGTCGATGACCCGGGCCGTCAAGGGCGGCACCGGTAGCGGCTGCGCAGCGGCGAACACGCTCCAGCCGAATGTCAGGCCGACGAGCAGACTTTTCAACGAACGAGGCATCAGGGCGCCACCGCAGCGGGTTTAGTGACCGGAGCGCTACCGAAGTCGACGGTGGGCGGGGCCGAAATCGCCTTCTCGTTTTCGACCGTGAAGTTGGGCTTGGGCGGATAGCCGAACGCCTTGGCTGTCAGGTTGGTCGGAAACGAGCGGATGTGTACGTTATACGCCTGCACCGACTGAATATAACGGTTGCGGGCCACGGTGATGCGGTTTTCCGTCCCTTCCAGCTGGGCCTGCAAATCGCGGAACAAGCCGTCGGACTTGAGCTGCGGATAGTTTTCGCTGACGACCAAAAGCCGCGACAGCGCGCCCGACAAAGCGCCCTGCGCGGCTTGAAACTTGGCCAATGCGGCCGGGTCGTTCAGCACCTCGGGCGTGACTTGCATGCTGGTGGCCGCCGCGCGGGCCTGCGTGACCTGCGTCAGCACGTCCTTTTCCTGCGCGGCATAAGCCTTGACGGTACTGACCAGGTTTGGGACCAGATCAGCGCGCCGCTGATACTGGTTGACGACTTCGGCCCAACTGGCCTTGATCTGCTCGTCATTGCTTTGCAGGGTGTTGTAGCCACAGCCGCTCAAACCCAGGCTCAACAAAACGATCCAGACCCACCATGATTTACGCATTCGTTTCTCCAAGAAAGTTAACACTCGATTTCGCTCAATAAGCCGCACGCGGCTTCCGCCCGTTGCTTACTGAGCAAAACGGTTTCCGCAGCCCGTTTGCCGGCCACGAAGGCATGATCCGAGTTGTAATACTCCCATTCGCTGTAACGGCCGGACAAGCTGATGTCGTATTGCGCCAGCCAGTCGCGGATCATTGCAACGTTTGCCGCCCGGGCATGATCGTACAACACATACGCGTATGGCATATCGACCAGATTGGCCGTGATGACGACATCGTTAGCATTGAACATACCCACTTTGATGCAATCCGCGATGCAGCGCGCGATCAGCGCCTCGCCATCGACCGGCAGCGGTTTGGTCGGCGAATACGTGATCTCGCAAGTGAGCCCGAAACCGCCCGGTGGGTTGCAATGCGGGCTCGCGTTACCCTGCACGAATATCCGGTGAAAAATCGTTTCTTCCGGATAATAAACCCAATGCTTGTCCGTGAGCTTGGCGCGGCCGATGCCGAGGTTGACGCAGCGTACCGAAACATGGCGCAGGCCTTGCGCCGCCTGCACGACTTCGCTTGTGGCCTGCTTGCCGGTGAGCTTGATCAGCTCAGGCAAGGGCAGCGTGCTGATGAGATGGTCGTAACGGAAACGCCGGCCATCGGCCAGGGCAATCGCGTGTTCCTCGGGCAGCACTTGCACGATGTCCGCGCCGGTTTCGACCTTTCCCTGGATATGCGGCATGAAACCCTGCACCAGCGCCTCGAAACCACCGTGCAACGGATAGCCGAAGCGTGCATTCGGGCCCATCGGTTTGCCGACCGGCTCCAGCGCACCCTCGATGATTTCGCCCAGATCGGGCAGAGGCACACGACCGCCGAGCCACGACGTTTCCATGTCGGACAATGGCACGGTCCAGAGCTTCAGGTTATAGGGCACGGCGAAGTGTTTGGCGATGCCTGATCCCCAGACCTTGTAGATGAACGCTTCGAAATTTTTCGGGGTTGCCGGCAAATCGCCGAACCGCGCCTCCATGGCGCCAACGATACATTCCTTGATCACCGCCGGCGGCAAGCCGTACAGCGCACCCTGAAACGGATACCGCGTATAAACGTTTTTGCTGTAGACCCAGGCTTCGCGGTTCTGCCAGTGCAGATTACCGCCGAGCAGTTTCTCGTACAGCTTGAGCACATACGGGTCGTTCGAAAACATGATGTGGCCGGCATAATCGAACGTAAACCCCTTGTCTTTGATCGACCGGCACCAGCCGCCCACATCGTGATTTTTTTCCAGGAGCAAAGCGCCTGCGCCGTAATGATAGGCGGCGCTCAGGCCCGTCGGTCCGCCCCCGGCAATGACGCATTCCACGGCCTGCATCGCGGCCGGTGTCGGCAAGCGGTTGACTTTGGCCAGACTGGTCGTGTCGACCTTGGCCGGTGCGACAGTCTGCTCACCCGCCAGCGCGGACGACAGCAGGCCGTGCATCTGTTCGGCGGTATCGTCCCATGAGGTTGCCGCAACCACGGCCCGCATGCTTGCCTGCAGGGCGGCGGTCTGCGCGGGGGTTTGCTGCAACGCCGCTGCGCAAGCGTCGATGAACTGCCGATGGTCATGCGCAATCGCCACGATGTCGCCGTAGGGTTCGGCGACATCCTTGATTGCCGTGCTGACGATCGGCAACTCGGCCGCCATGTATTCGAGCACTTTGGTCGGGCTGATGAAGCGGGTCGCCTCGTTGATCGCGAACGGCAGCAAACACACGTCCCAACCGGCCAGAAACTGCGGCAGCGCCTGATAAGGCTGCTGCCCCAGATAATGAATATTGCTTCGGTGCGGCAAACTGGCGGGGTCGATCTTGACGATCGGTCCCACCAGCACGATCTGCCATTCGGGATGCTCCGTGGCCAGCGCTGCGATCAGTTCGGTATCGAAACGCTCGTCGATTACCCCGTAGAAGCCCAAGCGCGGCCGGCGCATCGCGGCCTGCAAGGGATGGCCGTTGCTGCGGTCCAGCGCCTGCTCGAAATGCACCACGTCGACACTGCTCGGAAAGCAATACGCATTGGGATGACGCTGGCGCTTGGCTTCATAAAGGCTGGGTCCGCCGGTGAAGACCAGGTCGGCGCTGGCGAGCAGGGCGGTTTCGCGTTGCAGCATCTGCCGAGGTGGATTCTTGAAAGCGGCCAGCTCGTCCATGCAGTCGTAAACGACCAGGCTCGGCGTTAAAGACTGAAGCAGCGGCAGCGCCATCGGCGTATAAAACCAGACGATGGGGTTTTCGTTGGCTGTCAACAGCTCGCTCAGCATGGCCTGCAGCAGCGGGAGCTGATCGTCATGGAAACCGGCGGCCGGTATCGCCGTATGCGGCCGGTAAACGGTGACGTTCGGCGCGGGCTGCGATTGCGCCAAAAAACCAGCGCCCTCATGAAAAACGGGCTCTTCAAAAAAAATGATGCGATGGTGCCGGGCCAGGCGGGTCAGCAAATGCTGGGGCCGTTGAAACACAAAGTCCCAGCGCAGATGAGAAAAAACAAGAATAGTCGACATACGGTTTCCTTGAAAATACGATGGTTGAACGCTTGCGTAAAATTGATCGGATCGCTGCGCCTGTCGCAGTGCCCGGGCATAAGGTGCGTTCAAGACACGGGCTTGCGGATCCACGCCGACCGGCTCGATATCCCACAAACCGCTGCGGTGCCAGATGTGCTCCCGATCCCAGTCGGGCCGGTCGATGACCGGATACAGACAAATACCGCGACAATCGACACCCTGCTGCGTCGCCAGCCGGATTTGCGCGGCCACATCCTGCAGCCAGGCGCCCCGCCCGCTGCCGACGTGGCTGGTTTCGCTGAGCACGAGCGGCCGGCCGTAGCGCTGAAAAACGTCTTTCAACAGCTTGCTGAGCGGCGCACGCCGCGCATCGCCCAGATGCCAGGCAAGCCTTGCACCGCTGCCGACCTCCCATTGGTTGTCGTGGTAATAGTTGACGCCAATCAAGTCCAGGTGACGCGGAGTCCCGCCCAGCTCGGGATGCGTGCGACCAGCCAGCATGTCCCAGGCTTCGAACTGCAATGCATGTTCGCGCGCGGCCGCGTCACAGGTCACGGCGGCGTTGGGCTGCGCGGCCACATTAACCACAGGGTCGACATGCAAGACCCGCGCCCTCGGGTCGACGTCCCAGATGGCGTCGCAGCCAGCGATGGCCGCACGGACGAGCTGCCGTTTGGCGCCGCCGGGTGGTCGTTCTCGCGCTGGAAAGTACCCGACATCGAGCGCCCAACTGTGAAACGAGATCTCGTTGATTGGTGAATAGATCGGCGGCTGGTCGGTGAATTTTTCTAAAAACCGCGTCGTGCGCCGGCAAAAACGCGCAAAACGGCCGATGAACGTCGATGAATAAAAATCGATGTCGGCGGGCCAGCCATAGTGTAAAAACGTCCAGCAGATCTGGATGCCAAGATCGCGGGCCGCCGCCGCACGCGTTTCCAGCGACGAAAAGTCAAACGCGCCGTCGCGTTCGACCAAGCGCCAGCCAACGCTTTCGCGCACGGTCCGAATACCGAAATCCGCCAGCAAGCGATAGTCTTCGCGCGCCCGCGCGGCGTGGCCGGTCGCGTCGTTCATCGAGAGCAGGCGGCCACCAGCGTTGAGGTGATCGGCGCCTTCGTAACCCGCTTGCCAAAAGGAGTTGAATCGCAGGGGGGAAGCCACGGCAATGCTTTGGTCGACAGGAAAAGCTTACATGCAGCAATCGACATACCTGAGCAGGCGTTTTGCCGGATTTAATCGCACGCCGGTAGCACAATCAGGGTTTTCCCTTAAAGAATAATTGGAACTAACCCGGATATTTCACCGTCTCCCGTTGCAAGCTGTCTGGCGTAGGTTGATCGCCGAATCATCGTTTGGCCGCAGCCAATGCGCCGGAATTTGACAGCCAACCCGAAACCCGGACGAACCTCCCCCTTCCCCCCGAAGTGTCAACGTGTCGGGGGCGCACTGGGATTTGCTTATGGAGAGGCCAGCGCGCGGGCGGCAGTCAAAAAAATATTTCGTAACGGATGGTGCGAAGCCAACAGAATCCGTATGCGTCGTGTGTTGCGGATCAC
>JBKCTV010000016.1:0-3300 GCA_046318595.1 Burkholderiaceae bacterium
AGATATAGCTGTCGAGATGACGCATGATGAAAAAAGCTGACAACACATGATTTTAATTAGTACCTATCAAGAGTGAGTCACCGTGGGGCGGTTGGCGATACCGCCCTGATATCTTTGTAATTTCCAGAAAAGACATGAAACGATATCCAAACGATATACAAAACCACTACTATCGTTTACTATGATGGGCAGATTGGATTTCGATAATCAAAAAAATAAATGCCGTTGATATCGCAAATTAATACCATCGTTATCTTTTTTTCCTTCTTCTTAAATTCTGGTACGATCGATATCTATTCGATATCGTCCGGCCGAATTAAACAATACCTTCTTTTTGTAATTACAATTCCTTTTCCATCTCTTCTTAAATTCTAGTAAGATAGGATTATTCCTATTGCGTCGATATCGTCGATCGATCTGAATGAAACAATACCTTTTTTTTGTAATTACAAATTCCCTTTCTCCCTCTTCTTAAATCCAACTCAAACTGAATTCTTGATATTAAATGATAGTCCCATGCACAAAAAATGTACAAAACGACACTCGTTGATATCTCGGAGACATCAACCGCTATCAGAACGACGGAATGAAATCACGCTCGTTATCCAAACGACATGCAGCTATAGCGATTTCTCCGAATCACAAATGTCATCAAAAGGACAGTAAGTGATATCTGAGAAATCAGCTATGTATGCTACCGATGCCAGAATTTAATACAGCAAGCGATATCGGCGAGATATCAATCGATATCACCCATTGAATATTTATTATTATTATTATTATTATTATTATTATTATTATTATTATTATTATTATTATTATTATTATTATTATTATTATTATATATCTATGTATATGCGATTCTCCAACATGATTAAAGCCTGGTAACAACACTCTATGATAACATAGAGTAGGCCTGAACTCGAAGATACTAATGTATTGTGTGAGCCTTAGCGGGCCTATAAAACATGGAACGCAAGCAGGTGAAGACTCTTTTTTTATGGTGTCGGTCTATCGGGTCCACCAGGCCCTTTCCACTCAGTCCCCACATAGTATCGAAGTAAAGTCTTGACAGGCAGTACTCGAGAAAGCTATGTGGATCAACCCTCCGAAGCTACTTAGTGGTGAATATATAAATATTCACGCTTGCATTTCAAATGTTCGTTCGAGCACCAGCAACACACGTACAAAAGGTCTAAGAGACAAGTTTGATGTCACCCCCCAGCTAAGTATAACTTATATACAAAGCCAGAGTTTTTAGCGAATCAAAGAGAAACATGCATTCATCATTGCAGTATTATTAAATTATCAAGATGAAGAGAACCTAAGAAAAAAGAAAAGATATTTAAAGATAAGAACCGATATCGACTGATATCCAAAAGACAACGATTGATATCAAAGGAATGAAACGATATCGGACCGATATCGGACCGATATCAAATGATATCGAAAGACAAGAAAAGATATATATATAGTATATATACCTTTAATATTTTTCTTTATTTAACTATATATCATTAATTACTAAGTGATTTAATTGTAAAAAGATTGAAATATATTATAATAATACAAATTCACAATATATATTAAATATAATTTGATATACATACATATATCTATATATATTCTATATATATAAAGGTTAATATCTTCAAAAGCAATCATGCAAAGCATTTTTATATATAAACAGAGAGCAAAGGTTTGAAATATTAATCAAAAGCAAAGAAAACATTTTGAAAAGGAACAAAAAGAACATATATATATATCAACAAGCAAAGACCAGGAAGAGCTAACCCATCCAAGAAAGAGAATGAAATGGAAAGGAAAGGAGGGAAAGAAAAGGAAGGGAGAAAGCTTCAATATAAGGAAATTTTTGAAAATTTGAGCTTTGCTGAGCTTTTTGAATTTGGAATGCAGATAATTGTAAAATTTTGAATTTTGGATAGAAAAGGAAAAATTGAGGAGAAAACCCTATTAAAGTCAAACAAAATCCCAAAATTTTATATAAAATGTTATTTTAACTCGAAATTCAGTCTCTCTACTTTTTCTACAACTCTCTATTGTATGGTTCTCGAGTCTTCTTTAATATGCATATGTAGTCTTCAATTCAAATTAAAATACAGTTCTTTCATTTCCTTCTGTAAACCCCAGCTAAAAAATAGATTAATATTAATATTATATATAAAAATTAAGTATAAAATTTGATAAACAAAAACAAAAAATATGCATGTTGCCGACGAGAATCGATGCCAGGGCCAGCAGCTTATCAGTCTGATACTCTAACCGCTACATTATCACGGAAATGTACGAGTTTCGATGTGAAACAGGTACATATTCATAACAAATAATTATCCAAAAATTAATGAGATAAAAAAAAATTAATTTTTTTTTTTTTATAAAAAATGCTGCCGGCTGCCGGGTTCGATCTCGGGACTGAGTGGGTTTTGAATGAACCATTATGCCACTCGGCCAAGTACGCATGGTCGTAATATCATCCGAGGCGAAAGGTCATCATTTAAATGTACATGTGATGTATATTTTTACCCATATCGGTGCCTCTATCTTTGTAAATTATATATATATGTACAATTAACATATATGATCGCGATTGTTGAAATACATTAGCGGGCGATGTCGTCTGGATATCGTCTGGATGTACATATAATAAATGTATGCGATATCGCGTATACAGGTATATCGCTACGATGTCCCGGAATTTTTCAATTTATTATTAAACTAAAGAGAGGCACACTGACATGTCTTTCCAAATAATATATCATTGGTATTATCCCAGAAAATATAACTGTCGTACGATATCGCTTGGTGTCGTACAGACATTACTTTACAATCGATACAAAAACGATATCGTAATTTATAATATGGGCGATATCAAGACGATGTCGCTTTCATTTCCAAATTATAAAAAATAATATCAAAAATTCCGATTTTACTCAAAATGCCAAACGATTCAAACCGACTATCCTTGGTAATACCATCTGCCAGAAAAGGTATCGGATATGTGTCGGAACGATATAAAAGAATACAAACGATATAGCGACGATATCGTGGAGTGCCCCACGGTGTTTGGCGAAGCTCCTCCAGTCGTTGACGTACCGACGCACCCTCGATAAATTAAAGGTGCAAAATCAGCACAAATAGGTTCTGCGAGAAGGAGGGAATGAGAAATGATAATCATGGCAGTAGATTAAGGAAAAATGAGAAATGATGAGGATGAAACAGACAAAATACAGCAGTACCTCATCTTGTTTAAGATGATCATCAGCGTCTCCTCGCTTGGAC
>JBKCTV010000017.1:0-7744 GCA_046318595.1 Burkholderiaceae bacterium
ATATATAGGTTATATGGGAACACAAATAGTTATAATACCTTATATCTTTATTAATTCTTTTTTATCATTTTATTATTTTTATTATATAATAAGTATTATAGGCATATCTTTCTTTGAATATTTAATATTTTTAATCTAAAAGGTTAGGATGATTTATTTTCATTAAATATATCTAGGTTCAATTCCTAGAAAATACAGAAAGATAGAGAATTAGACAAAAAAGAAAGAAAAAGAAAGAAAAAGAATAGAGAATAAATTATTTAAAAAAAGGTTAAAAGAATAAAATATTGAAACCTAGTTAGAAATAAAGAAAGAGAAAAGATAAAAAAATAAATTATTAAAGTATTTATTAAAAAATAAAAACAAAAGTATAAACATTTAGTATAAGTAAAAGAAAAATGTATATAGATAATTTTATATATAAGTACTACTTATTTTCTTCATTTTATTAAATAAATTAATAGAGAAAGTACTGAAAAGGATATTTATAAATTCATATATGTAATCTTTTTAATAAAAGAGATTAATTACCTTTTGTAGAAGGAATCTGCTAGTTATACTAATATCTAAGATGAAAAAAAAGAAAAGAAAAGAGTATAGACTTGAAACCTATTGGGCATATCTATCTCAAATTAAAAGATTTAAATCATTAATGTGTAAAAATTAAAGAAGAGAAGATAGATAAGTACTAGAAATTAGAAACGAAATAGGAAATAGTTAGAAAAATCTGAAAAATATATATGTATAAAACTTTAATTATATCTTTATATTAAAAAGAATAAAAATAAAGAAGATGTATTATAGGCAAAGAGGTCTATAATAAAGATTGAAAAAAGAAAGAGAAAAAGAAAAAGAAGGTATTAAAGCTTATAATAAAATCTTAAAAATCTATAAACTTTAGATGTAAGCTTGGAAGTAGCTAACTTATAATTAACTTGTAATAAAGATAAAAGTATTAGAAATAAAGAAAATATGATAGTAGTATATAACACCTTATAATTCCTTAAAAAAAAAAATAAAAAAGAGTAAGATTTTAGATTTAGAAAAGAAAATAGTGATAGAAAAATAAATAGAAAGAATGCAGATATAAGTAAGAAATAGAACTAAAAAGTTAAAAATAAAAAAAAAAGATTTACTAAAAAGAAAAGATTAGTGTATAATTATATTTAATTCTAAAAGAAAATAATTAAAAAAATATAAGAATAAATATATAAAATCGTAAACTAAAACAAGTAAATAAAAAATTATTAATATTTAATATAAATATAAGGAATTCAGCAATATAATTATCCAACTGTTTATCAAAAACATAGCTCTTTGCTAAAAAAAGAATATAGTATAAAGAGTGAAGCTTGCTCAGTATCTTTAGAATAATACATAAAAGAAGATAAACAGCGTTTCTAATAATGAGAAATAAAATGTAGAGAAACATAGTCAATTGAATATTGAATAAATGAATAGCATCATGAGATAATATCTTTCTTATTTTATATATATCTTAATTTACATTTTATAGTGTATATGCTATTATAACCTTCTTAGACAAAAAGACCCTTGGAGTTTATACTCTATTTCTATAGATAAGAAAAGGGAGTTTGACTAGGGAAGTCCTCTTTAAAAAAGAAATAAAGAGAATTAAAATAAAAATGAAAAAATAAAAAATTAGATTATTAATTAAACTATAAATATAGGTTTAAATATTAAAAGTATAAATAAATGATCTAATATATTGAATTAGTTATATATATTACTCAATTGATTAAAATTACCCAAGGGATAACAGATTAATAATATATATTAGTTCTTATAATATATATTGTTTAAAACATCGATGTTTCCTCAACTTTTCCCTTCTAAGTAAAAATAGAAAAAGGTTAGATTGTTCCTCTATTAATAAGTTTCGTGAGGTGAGTTAATTCCGGCGTAAGCCAGGAAGGTTTATATCTAGAAGGATAAAAAAGAGAATAAATAGTACGAAAGGACCTTAAGGAACTTATAGAAAAGAAAGAAGAAAGAAAAATAGGATTGAAAACATATAAAAAACTAGAATATCTTTATATATATCTTAGAGAAGATAAGATACTAAATAGAAAATTCTAAACGTATTAAATAAGAATTGAACTTATATAAATAATTAGACAAATTATCATTTTAACCTCTTAAATTATTAAAAATAGAGGGGAAAATAGAGAAAGATAAAAAGATGAATAAATAGTACAAATGCTAAAGATATAGGAATATTATATATAATCTTTGGTATAATAAGTCGGATTAATAGCTACTTCTTTATCTATAATAATTAGAATGGAATTATCATCTACAGGACATACTTATATAAAAAATGAAGATATATATAATTTATTAATTGCTGCTCATGCTATAATAATGATTTTCTTAGCTATTATGCCTATCTTAATTGGTGGATTTGGTAATTATTTTATACCTATTTTAATAGGATGTAGAGAAATGGCTTGACCTAGAATAAATGCTATATCATTCTGATTATTACCTATATCTCTTATTTTATTTGTTATATCTTCAATAATAGATAATGGTATAGGTACTGGTTGAACTCTTTATCCTCCTTTATCAACAAAAGGCAGTATAGGTAGATCTGTAGAATTTGGTATATTAGGTTTACATATAACAGGGATATCTTCTTTATTAAGTGCTATAAATATGTTAATAACTATATTAAATATGAATTCTTATTATTATTATAAATTACCTTTATATGTATGAAGTATAATAATAACTAATATTTTATTAATAATCTCTTTACCTATCTTAGCTGTAGCTATTACTTTAATTCTTACTGATAGAAACTTTAATACAACATTCTATGAAACAACATATGGAGGAGATGTCTTACTTTATCAACATTTATTCTGATTATTTGGACATCCAGAAGTGCTACATCATAATATTACCTGCTTTTGGATTAATATCAGAAGCTATAATTAAAGAATATAAAAAAGAAATATTTGGAAAAATAGGAATGATATATGCTATGGGTTCAATAGGCTTAATAGGAAGTTTAGTATGAGCTCATCATATGTATACCACAGGATTAGATGTAAGTACTAGAATATATTTTAATGCAACAACAAGTATAATAGCTATACCTACTGGACGTCAAAATATTCTCATGATTAGCTAGTATATATGGAGGAGAAAAAAAGAAAAGTGTAAAAAGATTATATATAAAAGCTTTCTTAATATATTTTACTTTAGGTAGGAGTAACAGGTGTAATGATAGCTCATGCTTCTTTTGATCAATTAGTACATGATACTTATTTTATAGTAGGACATTTTCATGTAGTCTTATCCATAGGTGCTTTAATAGGTGTAAAAATAGGATATGAAATATATAGTGATGGAATAATAGGTTTAACAAGAAATGAAATATGAAAAAGAATAGAATATTATACATTTATTATTGGTATAACTCTTACTTTTCTCCCTTTTCATATCATAGGACTTGAAGGTATGCCTAGAAGATATAAGGACTATCCATTAATGTATAAAATGTGGCAAAAAATAGGAACAATAGGAGCAATAATATCATTAATATCTGGTTTATTATTTATCTATCTTATTTATTTACAATTTAAAAATAAAAATATCTATAAGAGAGAAATACTTAATACCTTTATATATAATGAAGAAAGAAATAGAACATTAGATGAAGTATTAATAAAACCTATACATTATCATTTATATCCTAATACACCTTTATTATTATCTTAAACTAGATGATTAGATTTGAACTAATAAAAAAGTAATCAAAGTACTCTACTATAACCATATTTAGTTACATCTTATTTAATTATTTATTATTAGAGTTTTTTTCTAGCTCAGTATATATACAATCTAACCAATATAATCATGTATTAAAAGAAAGATAATAAATAGTTTATCTATATATTTTGCATAATTTAAAGAAGGAATAAAGCCTTAAACAGATAAGAATAATATACAATTAGAAATATAGATATTGTGGATAGATTAATAAAAATTAAAATAAAAAAGAATAATAAATACCTCTGTACAATTCTTGTGTCAGCACACGCGGTGAAACAAGAGGAGGAAGTATAGTACATAATAGGTTTAAAGAATGAAAAGAATAAAAATATAAAGAAAAAAGAAAGAAGAATAATAGAAGAAAAAGTAAAATACTAAAAATAAAAATTAGAATACTAAAATTAGAAATATTCTTTCCTTTCTTTCTATTAATTTTTTATCATAATATAATAGGTAATAAAAATGATTAGGGAACAGAGTAATCTATTAAGTAAAAAAATATAAAGAAAAAGAAAGTATTTGTATATACATCTGAAGAGTAAAAATTAAAGAAAATAGCGGTTAATAAGAATATCTAGTGATTTATCAAAATTAATGCGATATTAATCGAAAAACTTACCTTATATTATAGTATAGAAGTATTACACCATTGTAATTATAAGTTTATAGAGTGATTTATATACTAATATCTTTAATAGATAAAAAACAAATCAAAGTAATCTAAATAAGGGTAAATATTGATAAAACAATTAATTATAAATAAAATAAAAGAATTAATTATGAAAAATATTAATAAAAAAGGAATAGAGAGTAAATTATTTAAAGTAAATATAATTGAAAGATTTAATTATTAATGTATAAACTGCCTATCATAAAGTTTAAAATTTAAAGTTATAACAAGGTAACTCTAGAGGAATCTGGTGTTTGATAATATATATATAGAAACTTAATCATTAGAATAAGTAGTATTAGATTTTAACTAATAGTCTTACATTTGTCAAATGTATATTTTTTCCTTTAAATTAACTAATAAATAAATAAATAGTGTAAAGATAACATTAAAAATATTGGGTATTTTTGTTATAGGTTTAATTCCTTTTTTATTCATAAGAGGGAGAAACAATGAAAGATAAATAAAGAATATATAGAAATACAAGAAATATATGAAAATATGATATATAATATAATAATAATAATTACTTTTATAATCTTCTTAATAATCTCTATAGAATATAAAATAAATAAAGAAATAAAAAATAATACATATATAGAAATAATATGAACAATAATACCTATATTAATCTTATTATCTATAGGTATATCTGGTATTAAAATATTATTAAATGATATATATACTCCTTATTTAACTATAGAAATTAAAGGTAATCAATGATTCTGAACTTATTCTTTTAAAGATTTTAATTATACTTTTGATTCTTATTATCTTGATTCTAATTCTTCTTTAAAATATTTATTAGTTGATAAACCTTTATATTTACCTTGTAATCTTCCTATTAGATTTTTAATAACTTCTGAAGATGTAATACATTCTTTTACTATTCCTTCTCTTGGTTTTAAATTAGATAGTAATCCTGGTAGAATTAATACTTTAATTACTAATATCTTATATCCTGGTAATTATTATGGACAATGTAGTGAATTATGTGGTACCTTACATAGTAAAATGCCTATACATATAAAAATAATAAAAATAGAAAAATATATAGAATGAATAATAAATAAGAAAATAAATAATATATTATATAAAAATTATTATAATTTAATAGGTTAAAATAATAGTATGTGGTTCTATCTTTTCGAGTTCAATTCTCGATAATGTATAAGAAAGGAATCAAACCTTAAATACTTTAATTTTCAATTAAATGCTTTAAATCATTAAGCTACATATCGTACTCTATATATGGTAGAAAAGAGATTTTATTGTAAATAAAAATATTGGTAGTTCAAATCTATCCGATTAGATTAAATTAAAAATAAAAAGAATAATAAAGAATCTAAGATACTAATTAATAAAAATATATATGATATACTTGTTTCTAAATATTTAAATAATAAGGAATAAAATATAAATTCTAAGGATATAAATATTACTACTATATTTCTTTTTTTCTTATATTCTATTATATTCATTATTCCTCCTAATTATTCCTAATTCCTTTTAATATAATTATTCTTATAATTTATACCCTCTATCTCTATTAAACTAAGAAATATATACTAATTTACTCTATATATTAAATAATATTTACTAGATCTCTACTCAAGATTATATATAAATACTTCTACTAACTAATCCTTAAGACTAACTCTCTATGAAGATAGAAGAGGGAAGAAAAGAAAGAATGAAACCACAAATGAAAGGGATATGTATAAAAGCATATACAATAAAAAGTAATAAACCTAATTCAGCTTTAAGAAAAATAATAGATATATCCATAAATAATAAAATAATAAAAGCATTTATACCTGGATATTTATCAAAGAAAACAATAATAAAAAATACAATAGTATTAATAATAAAAAAGAAATTAAAAGATTGTACTGGTGTTAAATATAGAATAATTAAAATATATTAATAGGAATATACTTATTCTGGTTTCTAAGTCTTTATATTGTAAATAAATGTTAATAGGTTCAATTCCTATATTCCTCTTTATACTAATAAATAGAATTGAACTATTATAATCTTTTTGGAAAAAAGAAGGTTTAACCTTTTAACCTATATTATTAGAGGGAAAAACTAAGAAGAATGATAGGTAGGAATAATAAGTATATATATAATAAAGAAATATTATAAAAATATATATAAAATAATAGAAATACAAAGAAAAGAATATAAAAATATATTAATATTTATCTTTATTTATATCTTAATAAATAATATATTAGGATTATTACCTTATATAGAAAATAGAAATAGTAAAATAAAAAATACAATATATATAACATTTATATTAATAATCGGTCTTACTTTAAAATCAATATATTTAAGAGGTTATACATTTATAAATAAATTTAGACCTAAAGGAATAAATAAAATAATAGGAATATTTATAATGATAATAGAGATATTTAGTTATATATTAAGAATATTAACCTTATCATTAAGATTAACAGCAAATATGATAGCAGGACATATGATAATAAAAGTAATAAGTACCTTTATATTAAATGAATATTTATTAATCCCTTTTATCTTTTTAGAAATAGGTATAAGTATACTACAAGCTTATGTCTTCTTATTATTATTATCTTCATATATAAATGAAATATAACCGATAGGATTTGAACCTATATAATATTTATTATGAGTAAAGAGCTTTAACCTAAAAATTAAGCTACAGTAAAATTGAAAATATATATATAAATAAAAATGAATTTAATAGGTGCTGGAATATCTGTAATAGGATTAATAGGTGCTGGAATAGGTGGAGGAATAATATTTGGATCATTAATAAATGGTGTATCTAGAAATCCTTCTATAAAAAATAATTTAATGACATTAGCTATACTTGGTTTCTCTTTAACTGAAGCTTTAGGTTTATTCTCTCGTCATGATGGCTTTTATAATCTTAAATAAATAAATAAATAAATAAATAAATAAATAAATAAATAAATAAATAAATAAAGAGATAAATAGATAAAAGGATAAAAAGAATAATGCAGATATTACTTAATAGAGTTCAATTCTCTAATCTATCTTTAAATTTAATTGAATTATATTATATTTAGAAACAAAAAGAGAAGATAAATTATTCATTATTAAATATTTACTTATTATATATATTATTAGTTCTATTTTCTCCTTATTATACCCCCCTCTACAGAGGGAGAAAGAAAGAATAGGGAATATATATTGAAATTATATGAATTATATAAAAATAGATTTATTACTATTTTATAGTATATATATCTGTCA
>JBKCTV010000018.1:0-3734 GCA_046318595.1 Burkholderiaceae bacterium
AAACCGACGCGCCTGTTGCGGCGACGGAACCGACGCTCTTAGCGGCAGGCAACGCCTTTGGTTGGCTCACACAAGCCGCGAGCATGATGGCGCACACAAAGGTTATGAGACGAAGCGACATTGGCAAGGCTCCTGGCAAAAGCAGAAAAAGACGCTCCAGGACTGCTGATTCCCCGGATGTCTCCCCTGGACAAGGCCGTAGCCCTAGCTCAACGCAGTTCCCTCTTCAACGACGGATGGCTGCGTTGCTCTGAATGCTGGCGGGGGAGAAATCCATCTTGAGAGCCCATCTGCAATGGGGCAAAGAGGTCTTACTCGTTTTGGCGCGCCGCCATCGCCCCATAGGATTGCATCTGGAGACTGCTCGGTGAAAATGTTTTGCGACTTTATGCCAATCGCCCGGACCTTCCTCAGTTGCGTTCTTCCGGTTCTATTCACCGTTGGATGCGTGACGTCAAATCTAGGGGGAGACGCTCGTCGGCCAATTCGTATCGAGACAAGGTTCGCTCGGGCGGCTTGGAATGCAGTAAACACTACCGGCCGTGTGGAGGAACCTTCGGAATCCTCCCCCTCTTCACTGGCCACGGCTCTGGCCCAGCTTTCCACCTCCCGCATGGGTGAGGCCTCCCTTACTCTTCAAGACTGGCACACCGCACTGACTGCATGTTCACCACGTTCGCGCCCGTGCGTCGACGTCCCACCTTTCCAACTCACGCGTCTGCGGGAGAACGCTACTTCGTCGGACGCTCTTCTTACTCGTATTGAGCGAGAGAAGGAGACCTGGGAAAATGGCATCGTTCAGCGCGTGTTTCCTTATCTTCCAGCAGTTTCTGACACGATGGACCTAACAATTTACCTCGTAGGAGGAACCCGCTCGGCGGGCTTCGTGGTCGACGTTGAGGGCACTTTCCGCATGGCCATAGACGTCGGGCTTGTTGCGGGCATCGAATCGGAAAAGACGCGCGAGCAGTTCGAAGCCACGGCGGATCATGAGCTTTGGCATCTGGGCTTCATGACGCACGTTCGAAACACTTGGAAAAACGCTCGCCCTGATCTCTCAAACGACGCCTTCGAACGTCTCGCCTTCAAGATGGTAAACGAGGGGTTTGGGTATTTTATGAGTTTCAAGCGCCTTAAAGGCAGCGATTCCAAAGTAGACGACACCCTACGATCCCGATTCTCTGCCGGAGAAACGCGCTCGTCGCTTGAATCCTCGCTAAAAGAAGGTGTCGCGAAGATTCTCGCAGCCCCGCGCGCGAAAGCATCACTCGAACTTGTGGATGCCTCGGATGTTGCGGATTCGACTTTCGATAGGTGGTCAGCCATGGCAGGAGCCATCGCGATTTCCACCGTCATTCGCGAGAAGGGTTTAACCGCGGTCCTGGAATCCATACGAATCGACCCGTATGCGCTTTGGTCGCTTTATGAATCCTGCGAACGCCAATACCTCGTCTTCCCGCGGGAATTCTTCGAGGAAGCAAAGCGTCGCCGATTTCCGGAGCCTGGAGTGGTACCGGTTGAGTGGACACAGAATCCGGGGTAGCCAAGCCCCAGAGAGGTTTGTGAGTCATGTCCACGAGAAAACGGTATTCGGATGAGTTCAAGGTCGAGGCGGTGAAGCTGACGGAGTCGTCATCTGCCACCATCGCTCAAATCGCCAAGGAGCTGGGCGTGAGCGTCCCCACGCTCAACGAGTGGCGGGCGAAGGCCAAGCGCGGCAAGCTTCGCGGCCCCGGGGGCAAGGTCGTCTCCTTCAACGACGCGACCGAGATGCAGCGTCTGAAGCGTGAGAACGCCCGGTTGCAGAAGGAAGTCGAGATCCTAAAGTCGGCGGCCGCCTACTTCGCGAAAGAGAGCCTTTGAGGTTTCTTTTCATCACGCAGAAGAAGGCGGCCTACCCCGTGGGGCTTTTGTGCGAGGTTATGCAGGTTTCTCGGTCGGGCTACTACAAGTGGCTCAAAGAGAAAGGCGGCAAGCGCGCGATGAGTGACGAGACGGCTCTCGGGCACATCCGAGAGGTGTTCGCGAAATCGCGGCAGACTTATGGGCGTCGCCGTGTCACGAGGAGGCTTCGGAAAATGGGAATCGTCATCAGCGAGAAGCGTGTCGGGCGCCTTATGCGTGAGGCCGGGCTGCGCGCCGTGGGCTCGTTCAAGTTCCGCGCGACGACGAACTCCAAGCACTCGCGGCCGGTGGCGCCGAACCTGCTCGCTCGCGAGTTTTCGGTGGCCTCGCTGAACACTGCGTGGGTAAGCGACATCACATACGTCCCGACGAGCCAGGGATGGCTCTATCTCTGCGTCATTCTTGACCTGGCTTCACGTCGAATCGTCGGCTGGTCAATGCGCGACACGATGCACGCGGAGATGGTGACGACAGCGCTACGAGAGGCGCTGGACGCTCGCAAGCCGGCTCCTGGGCTCATCTTCCACAGCGATCGCGGAGTGCAGTACGCGAGCACCGAGGTGGTCCGGCTCCTGCAGTCCCGCGAAGTTCGACAGAGCATGAGCCGCAAGGGCGACTGCTGGGATAACGCCGTGAGCGAGTCTTCGTTCGCTACGATCAAGAAGGAGCTAGTGTACCGGTGCAAGTTTGCGGACCGGGAGACAGCGAGACAGGCACTCTTCGAGTACCTGGAGGTGTTCTACAACCGCGACAGAGACCATTCAGCATTGGGTTACCTTACGCCCGAGGAGTTCGAGCGGAAGGCGGCGTGAAATCTGTCCACCGATCGTTGACCACTTCACTGCTGGACTTATTGACGTCGCGGCTGACGTCCGCTCAACTTACGAGATTGGAGACCCGGCAAAACCGTTTTCTGGAACCGCGTGCGCCGGGTTCTCGGTCAACTACCTGTCGGATCTCCGTATTCACTATCAGTGCCAGATTCCCGCGATCTTCCGAGGATGTTACCGTTATCTCGTCGGCATCCATTTTCAGATGAACGCACCCACTCTAATCGAGGATTTCAAGAAGAAAGATATCGATGAGAAGGGTTTCTTCTCGGCGCTCAGGAAACTCGGCGAAGTCGACCACTCCTTCTCGGTTCAGTATTGCCTCGAGGGAGGCGATCGTCGAATAATGCCAGCCGCGACTGTTCAAGCTTACGAGGGACTTTTTCCCGAGAAAGCATCATCCTCATTAATGAGAAAAGCTTTCACCGCGTTCTATTCGGGACAAGAAAGAACTCTACAGTCCGGCATTAAAGTAAATATCTTCGACTTCGTGATGACATCGGGGACTTTTGATTTCCCGTATGGCGAGCAACAGTCAATACTGAACTCCTTTTACGGCGACCTGAAGCCGGAGACGGACAAGTCGGGCCTGGCCTTGCCGCCTTTCGATCCCGAAGACCCAAACGACTGCTCGCGGTACAGAGAACCAAGACCCTTGGTCGACGCGAGTGACGGGAGCCACTGCGGAACTTCCACTCCAAAGGCGACCGCCTTGTATTCGCAGGGCCGATGAACCTACTTTGCATCACCTAAGTGTCGCGTCCCACCTCACCGACGGCGGTTTGGGGTAGGAGAATCCCAACTACCCAAGGGGTTTAGGCCAACCTCGTCCCTTCTCCGACAGCATTGTCGTCGAGTTCAGTTTGCTCTGCAGACGCTCCACTGGTTCGCGCCGTCGGGACTATGGCCCAGCAATCTCCACGTTTTCACCTCGCTGGATGAGCCGGTCCATCCGCAGCGTGAAATGGCGTCTTTCTTGGCCGTGACGAACTACAATCT
>JBKCTV010000019.1:0-26646 GCA_046318595.1 Burkholderiaceae bacterium
AACATCAAAGCTGACCACATAAAACTTGGTTCTACTGCTTAGAGCTGTGCTGCGTTTCTTTTACTGCTGTTTTTTCCTGCTTTCTGAGCCGCCGTGCAGCACAGAAACGAGATTATGCAGATTTCTTTTTCGTGTGTCAAACGCTAGGCGGCCGTTTTGCTGTAAAAATACCGTCATGAATATCGTAAAGCTATTGCAGCGCGAGGGCTTCGGCTCACGAAAACAAGTAACTTCCCTTATCGATCAAAGGCTTGTTGCTATCGATGAGGCGCTTGTCACGTCACACGACCTCATCTGGCAAATCGGTAAAAATTTTCACCTAAGCATCGCTGGAGACCGGATCGAGCCAGCCAAACAGGTTTACGTGGCAATGCACAAGCCGATCGGCTATGAGACGTCGCACCGCCCATCACATCACCCAGGGGTTTTTTCGCTGCTGCCACATTATTTAGTGGGTCGCGGCGTTCAGGCCGCCGGGCGCCTGGACGCCGACACTACAGGCCTGTTGCTACTGAGCGACGACGGGGGGTTCATCCACAAACTGGCCAATGGCAAAAAACATGTTCCAAAGATATACGCCGTGGATACCCGACACCCCATCGACGACGGGCTGTTGAAGCGCCTCCTCGACGGCGTGCTGCTACACGGGGAGGATCAGGCTGTACATGCACAGACCTGCCAGCAAACCGGTACGCACAGCTTTCGAATGACGATCACTGCTGGCAAATACCATCAAGTCAAGCGCATGGTGGCCGCCGCATCGAACCGCGTCGAACGCTTGCATCGGGTTGCGGTTGGTAATTACACTTTGCCCGCCGACTTGGCGCCCGGAAAATGGCGCTACCTGGATGAACGCACGGCTTTGGGTATAATCCAGAGTTAAAAATTTTTAGAAAGCATGGCATGAAAATCGCCCAGGAGTTACGTGCAGGAAATGTGGTCATGGTCGGTAAAGACCCGATGGTCGTGCAGAAAACCGAATACAACAAATCGGGGCGCAATGCTGCCGTAGTCAAGCTGAAAATGAAGAACCTGCTGACCGGAGCGGGCATGGAGTCGGTGGTCAAAGCTGACGAGAAGTTCGAAATTCAGCAACTGGAACGCAAGGAAGTGACCTATTCCTACTTTGCCGACCCAATGTATGTATTCATGGATACGGAGTTCAACCAGTTCGAGGTGGAAGCCGACAATATGGGCGATGCACTCAACTATCTCGATGATGGCATGACATGTGAAGTGGTTTTCTACGATGGGAAAGCATTGTCGGTAGAGCTGCCAACGTCATTGGTTCGCGAAGTGGTTTACACCGAGCCTGCCGTGCGGGGCGATACGTCCGGCAAAATAATGAAGCCGGCGCGCATCAAACCCACCAATTTCGAAGTGCCCGTGCCGGCTTTCGTCGAAATCGGCGACAAAATCGAGATCGATACGCGCACCCACGAGTACCGCAACCGCGTAAAGTAAACGTTTGCCGCAGGCCGCGCTTGAAGCTTTCTTTGCTCTGTCCGGTCGTCGATAATTATGGCGACGCAGGCATCGGTTGGCGGCTGGCGCGGCAAATTCAGGCCCGCTGGGGTTGGCAGGTCGATATCTGGACGAACGATGCCGCCACTTTTCGCCGCTTGTTGAGCGCGCCGCAAGCCGCCGCCGTTGCTTGGTCAGAAAAGCGCGGCACACGCCAAACACGAGACATTCGGATTTTGCAGGCCATGCCCAGTGGGGTGGAGGACTTGGGCGAGGCCGTCGTGGAAGTTTTTTCTGCAGAGCCCCCGACCAATTTGACCACTGCGTTGGTAACAGCAACGACTCAAAAGCCGTGGATTATTTTTGAATATTTGTCGGCCGAATCCTGGGTGGGTCGTTTTCATTTGCAGACGTCGATCGACCCGCGCAATGGTTTTAAAAAAATTTACTTTTATCCTGGTTTCGATGAAAGATCGGGCGGTTTGCTGCAAACTGACGATGCGGGTCGTAAGGTTTGCTCGATCCGAAATGCCTCTCCTGCGGGCCGTCGCATTTTCGTTTTTGCTTATCCGCACGCCCCACTAAATGAATGGCCTGATGCTCTGACCAGCAATGACTGGTTGTGGCTGGCAGCGCCGGCGCTGCCCGAAGCGTGCACGGACGCAGCGAATATCGTTGCGTTCGATTGGCTGCCACAAACCGAATTCGATGAATTCTTGACCGAGTGCGATTGGCTGTTCGTGCGCGGGGAGGACTCTTTCGTCGCCGCGCAGCGAGCGGCTAAACCTCTGGTCTGGCAAATTTACCCGACCACAGATAGCCAGCATTGGGTCAAGCTCGAAGCGTTTTTCGAACGGTATGCGCAGGGTTTGTCGGAAAATGCAAAATACGCCTTGTGGCGTTTATGGTGCGTGTGGAATGGCGGCCGGGATGATCCGAAAGCCTGTTCGCTGGCACATGCCTGGGACCGCGCGCTGCAACATGAGGATGAGATCGCTGCCAACGCGCTGCGCTGGTATAAGCATTTGCAAGATCAGCCAGACCTGCTGGTACGCTTAAAAAACTGTCTGATACAAGAAGGAATAGCCGCCGCAGCGTTCGCTTAGACTTTTTTGGCGCGCGGGTGCGCCTGATCGTAGATCAGCGTTAAATGCTGAAAATCGAGCGCAGTATAAACTTGCGTGGAAGACAGCGAGGCATGGCCGAGCAGTTCCTGGACGGCGCGTAAATCGCCACTGGATTGCAAAACGTGCGAAGCAAACGAATGCCGCAGCATATGCGGATGCACATGCTGCTCGAGCCCTTGCCGCAACGCGAGCTCGGCAAGTTTCTTTTGCGCCACACGTACGGCCAACCGAGCGCCACGCGCCCCGATGAACAGAGCCGGCTCAGTCAAGGGTATGGCCAGCGTCGCGCGCTGAGCCTGCCAGCCGAGCAGCGCCTGATGCGCTTTGCGGCCCAGCGGCACGACCCGCGATTTACCTCCTTTACCGGTCACATGAACGTTGCATGCATCCCAATCTATCCATCCGCGTGCCGTGGCGTGATAGCGCAAATCGAGATCGAGCGCTTCGCTGATCCGTAAACCGGCACCATACAAGAGCTCGGCCAGGCAGCGACACTGCACGGCGAGCGGACTATTTTCCATGCCGTCCGTCATATCGTCCGGGTTTTTTTCGAGCAAACGGACCATCATGTCGGGCGATAAGGCCTTGGGGAGCAGTTTCGGTTTTTTAGGCGTACGGATGCCCTCCATGGGATCGGTAGCGAAATGCTCATTGGCAATCAGCCAACGGAAAAAACCGCGCCAGGAAGAGGCGACCCGCGCAAGACTACGGGGCGACAAGCCCCCTGCCTTCAGCCGTCCGAGCGCCCCGCGCAGAACCGCTGGGGTGAACTCGCCGGCCACTGTGTGCTCGGCAAGCTTGGCGAGATCGGCACGCGCCGCGTCGACGGTATGCACCGAGCAGCGCCGTTCGCTCTCCAGCCACTGTGTATAAGCCTCGCGCCAGGCGATCAGGCGATCAGGCGGGACAAACACGCGGCTGCGCTGGCGTTCAACGAGCGCAAAAAATCCTGCGCCAGATGTTCGTTATACCGTTCTAAATCGCTGGAAGCCAGAATCAATGCGCCAAAACAAGGGGCATCGGTCGCGGCCCTCAAAGGCATGATGACCAGCGACTGAACATCTGGCTGCGGCAGCAAACCCGTGAGCGAAAACGCCGGCAACCCGCCACAGTAGGGTTTTTCCAATAGATTGATGGCGTCGATCTGTGCAGAGCTGGCTGTTGGTTTGAACCGGCCCGGTAACTCGACGACCGTTGGACTCCATATACACAAATGAATGATCGGTACGGAGAAATGCGTTACCAGGGCATTGGTCAAGCTGACCGGCAAATTTTCGAGCGACTTTTCTTGTAGAACAGCCTCGTGCCAAGCCTGCATTTTATCGAAGGTAACCTGGTTCAGGGCACCGGCCCGGCTCATTTCGACGATCTGAATTTCCAGTTGGCGCTGTTTATCGCGCAAGACGGCGATTTGCCGCTCATGCAAAGACAAAGCTTTGCCTGAATGACGGTTTGGCAACTCCAGCTCCGCCATTAACGTCGGGTTCTCATCGAAAAAGCTCGGGTTTTCGCGCAAGAAAGCTTGTACATCGTCCGGCGTTAAACTCATACGTCTATGCTTCCATGAAAAACGGTTTCGGCCGGGCCGGTCATCAGAACCGGTGACGCCTCATCCGACCAATGAATAGTGAGCGTACCGCCTGCCGTTTGCACACTGATAGGCGAGTCCAGCAAACCTGTGCGAATGCCGACGACGGACGCGGCGCAGGCGCCAGTACCACAAGCCAGCGTTTCGCCGGCACCCCGTTCCCAAACACGTAGGCGCACCCGATACCGGTCGAGAATTTGTAGAAAACCGACATTCACCTGCTGCCCGAAACGCGGATGGGTTTCGAGAAAGGGTCCGACGGTCGCCACGGGCGCAGTCGTCACATCCTCGACGACGGTGACCGCGTGGGGGTTGCCCATCGATGCCAGGGAAAGGTAGCGCACGGTTTCGCCGTGACCGACACTGGCGGTATCGAACTCATAGAAGGTTTGTCCGCCGATCGAGCGATGACCAAGGCCCCGCAGGTCGAAATCACAATCGGCCGGATCGAAACCGGGCATCCCCATGTCGACGGTGACGCTGCCATCGGCTTCGATGCAGGGCTTGATGATACCGGCCTGGGTCTCGACGACGATTTGGTTTTTATCGGTCAACCCCCGTTCGCGGACGAACTTGACGAAACAACGCGCGCCGTTGCCACACTGCTCGACTTCGCCGCCATCGGCATTGAAGATTCGATAACGGAAGTCGGCCAGACCCGGAGAGGAAGCCCGTTCGACGATCAATATCTGATCGGCGCCTACGCCGAAATGGCGATCGGCCAGCCGCCGAACGAGAGACCCATCGATAGCCAAAGCCTGGCTGTAAGCATCCAGCACGACGAAATCGTTGCCGGCGCCCTGCATTTTTGTGAAGTTTAGTTTCATGCTCTTATTATTATGCGGTATTTTGGCGCAACGATACGGATTTGCCACGCGCAACTTTATAGCGATCATAGCCCCACAGGTACTGTCCGGCAAATGAACGGATTAGATTTTCCAAACAGATATTCAGCTCGGCGGTCGCCAGACGGAGGTCGTCCGGTAAAGCGGCGGGCCCCGCAAAACAGTGCATGGTCCATCCGCGAGCCCAAGGTTTACGTTCGCCCACGACGAAAACCATGGCGGCGCCGGTCATTTGGTGAAGCTTGGCTGGCAGCGTCATGGTGTAGGCCGCCTGACCGAAAAAATCAGCCCAGATGCCTTCGCCGACACCTGGCACCTGATCGGGCAACAAACCGATCGATTCGCCGCGTTTCAGGGCTTTGAGCAGCAAACGGACACCCAGAAGACTGGTCGGCGCAGTGGCCAGCCCGGCGCGTTGCCGAGCCCCTTCCAACACGGCCTGAATGGCCGGTTTTCGATGGGGACGATACAGCACGGTCAACGGCTGCCAACGCGCGCAACATTGGGCGGTGATTTCGAAGCAGCCCAGGTGCGGCGTCAGAATCATAACGCCTTTACCCTGCGCGCAGGCTTGTTCGATCACGTGACCGTCGCGCACCTCGACACGGTCGACAGCGGCGGGCCGGAACCATACATAAGGAAGCTCGAATATGGCCCGCCCCGCCTGACCGATCGCCTGGCTGCGCAACCGCCAACGCGCCAATCGCCGTGGCGCCACCAGCGCGGTGTTGGCGTTGAAGACCCGCCGATAGCGTGGCGAGCCGAGGTAAACCAACCACCCCAGTAAGGCGCCAAGCGCATGCAATACGCCGAGCGGCCAGCGCGCCAGTATTTTGAAGGCGGTCACCAAGCCGGCGTCGCCGCCACGTTTTGAATCCATACCCGCAATGCCTATAATGATAGATGATAGAAAACAAACGCCGAGTTAACGACAACTCGCGGAGCGCGAGTCGCCGCTGGGCAGCCAGTGGCGTTGTCGAATCCGCTAAAGCGTCGCCGCTCCAATGAGCCGGCCACGCCAGCTTAAATCATTTGGAGTATTCCGCATGCCGCACGAATATCTGTTTACTTCCGAGTCGGTCTCGGAAGGTCATCCGGACAAGGTTGCCGATCAAATATCGGATGCCGTGCTGGATGCGATTTTGATGCAAGACCCCAACGCCCGCGTCGCCGCAGAAACTTTGTGCAACACGGGTCTGGTCGTATTGGCCGGCGAAATCACCACGACCGCGCATGTCGATTATATCGATGTGGCGCGCGAAGCGATCAAACGCATCGGCTACGACAATTCCGATTTCGGCATCGATCATAAAGGCTGTGCGGTCATGGTTTGTTACGACAAACAAAGCCCGGATATCGCCCAGGGCGTCGATAATGCGCACGACGACAACCTGGACCAAGGTGCCGGCGACCAGGGCCTGATGTTCGGCTACGCCTGCGACGAAACGCCGGAACTGATGCCGTTGCCGATTCATCTCGCGCACCGGCTGGTCGAACGGCAAAGCCAACTGCGCAAGGACGGTCGTCTGTCGTGGCTGCGCCCCGACGCGAAGTCGCAAGTGACGCTGCAATATGTCGATGGTCGGCCGGCCGCGATCGACACCATCGTGTTGTCGACTCAACATGATCCCGACATCGAACTGGCGACTTTGCGCGAAGCTGTCATTGAAGAAATCATCAAGCCGGTATTGCCGCCCGAGCTGATCCAGCGCGACATCAAGTTTCTGGTAAACCCGACCGGGCGTTTCGTCATCGGCGGCCCCCAAGGCGACTGCGGATTGACGGGCCGCAAAATCATCGTCGACACATATGGCGGCGCAGCCCCGCACGGCGGCGGCGCGTTTTCCGGAAAAGACCCCTCGAAGGTGGACCGTTCGGCCGCCTACGCCGGTCGTTATGTGGCGAAAAACATTGTCGCCGCCGGCCTGGCAAGCCGCTGCCTGGTGCAGATCAGCTATGCGATCGGCGTCGCCCGGCCGACGTCGATCATGGTCAATACCTTTGGCACGGGCCGGCTGTCTGACAATGCGATCACCGAACTGATCGGCCGTCATTTCGACTTGCGACCAAAGGGCATAGTCAAAATGCTCAACCTGTTGCGGCCTATCTATCAAAAGACCGCGGCGTATGGCCACTTTGGCCGCGAAGAGCCCGAATTTACCTGGGAAAACACCGATAAAGCATTGGTTCTACGACAAGCCACCGGCCTCTGACTCACGCTCTCAAAGCGCTAACTTTCAACCATAGGAGCGCGCCATGCACGCCCAAGTTCAACTCAACACGCTCGACATGCTCAAAACCCGCAGCGGGCAGCCTGACTTCAAAATCGCTGATCCGACGCTCGCCGATTGGGGGCGCAAGGAAATCACGATCGCCGAGACCGAGATGCCCGGCCTGATGGCGATCCGTCGGGAATATGCAGCCGCGCAGCCGCTGAAAGGCGCACGCATCACCGGCTCGCTGCACATGACGATTCAAACCGCCGTGCTGATCGAAACCCTGACGGCGCTGGGCGCGCAGGTCCGCTGGGCATCGTGCAATATTTACTCGACCCAGGACCACGCCGCAGCAGCGATCGCTGCGGGCGGCACGCCGGTATTCGCTTACAAAGGCGAGTCGCTGGAGGAATACTGGGATTACTCGCACCGGATTTTCGAATGGGCCGATGGCGGCTATACGAACATGATTCTGGACGATGGCGGCGACGCCACGCTGCTGCTGCATTTGGGTGCGCAAGCCGAGGGCGATCCGTCCTGTTTGAACAAGCCCAGCAGCGAGGAAGAAATCATCATGTTTGCGGCCATCAAGGCCAAGCTCGGGCAGGATGCCAGCTGGTATTCGCGGCGGCTGAAAGAAATCCGCGGTGTCACCGAGGAAACCACCACCGGTGTCAAGCGCCTGTATCAGATGGCGAAAGATGGTCAGTTGGCCTTCCCGGCGATCAACGTCAACGACTCGGTAACCAAGTCCAAATTCGATAATCTATACGGCTGTCGGGAATCTTTGGTCGATGGGATCAAGCGCGCGACCGATGTCATGATCGCCGGCAAGATCGCGGTCGTGGCCGGCTATGGGGATGTCGGCAAGGGCTCCGCCCAGGCACTGCGCGCCTTGTCGGCGCAGGTTTGGGTGACCGAAATCGATCCGATCTGCGCACTGCAGGCAGCGATGGAGGGCTACCGGGTCGTGACAATGGAATATGCGGCCGATAAAGCGGATATTTTCGTAACCGCCACCGGCAACCGCGACATCATCACGCATGCGCACATGGCGGCGATGAAAGATCAGGCCATCGTTTGCAACATCGGTCACTTCGACAATGAAATCGATGTCGGTTCGCTGAAAAACTACGAATGGGACAACATCAAACCGCAAGTCGATCACATCGTTTTCCCGGACGGCAAGCGCCTCATTTTGCTTGCTGAGGGCCGCCTGGTAAACCTGGGCTGCGGTACCGGCCATCCGAGCTACGTGATGAGCTCGTCGTTTGCCAATCAGGTGCTGGCGCAGATCGAACTGTGGCAAAGGCATACCGACTACCCGATCGGCGTCTACGTTTTGCCCAAGCACCTCGACGAAAAAGTCGCGTTATTGCAGTTGCAAAAGCTCAACGCCCAACTGACCCGGCTGAGCGATTCGCAGGCGGCTTACATCGGCGTGCAGACCGATGGCCCGTTCAAGCCGGAAAGCTATCGCTACTGAACGCATGGACATCAGTTTCGAGTTTTTTCCGCCGAAAACCCCCGAGGGCGAGCTCAAACTCGCAACGGCGTGTGCACGTTTGCAAACCGTTGGGCCGCGCTTTTATTCGGTGACATACGGCGCTGGCGGCACGACGCAAAGCGGCACGATCGACACCGTGCGCGACCTGCTCGCGCAGGGCTTCGACGCTGCACCGCATTTATCGTGCGTTGGATCGGAACCGGCGGCGATCGGCGATCTGCTCGACGCATTCAAAATCATGGGCGTACGGCGCATCGTCGCCCTGCGCGGCGATTTGCCATCGGGCATGATCGGCGGCGGTGGCAGCCTGCGTTATGCGAGCGACCTGGTTGCTTTCATCCGCCGACACAGCGGCGATCACTTTCACATCGAAGTGGCGGCGTATCCCGAAATGCATCCGCAGGCGGTCAGTCCGCAGGCCGATCTGCAGGCTTTCGTCACCAAAGTGAAGGCCGGGGCAAATTCGGCGATCACGCAGTATTTTTACAATCCGGATGCATACGCGCGGTTCGTCGATGAGGTGGTGCGGCAAGGCGTTTATATTCCGATCGTGCCCGGCATCATGCCGATCACGAACTTCACGCAGCTCGCGCGGTTCTCAGACGCGTGCGGGGCGGAAATCCCTCGCTGGGTGCGGTTGAAGCTGCAAAGCTTCGGCGATGACCGCGCGGCGATTCAGGCGTTTGGTCATGAGGTGGCGGTGCGGCTGTGCGAAGCTTTGCAACGCGCCGGGGCCCCGGGCCTGCACTTTTATACGATGAACAGCGCAGAACCGGCATTGGCCATCATGCGCGATCTGAAGTTGGCGAACGCGTGAAAGTTGCGCGATGGCAAAAGCGAATACCAAGCGGCGGAAGCGTTAGCTCATGATTGCTTACACTCCGTTTGCGAACATTTGCAGGCCGTTCTCGGTCAGCATCGCATCCAGACACTGATCGTGCGACTCGGGCCGCCAACTCTCAGATACCTGACAGGCAAAGGCTACCCCTACGGCGAATGGTGTCCTCGACGAAGCTCGCCAATCCATTAGCGTCCGATCAAACCACCCGCCTCCGTATCCCAGCCGAAAACCTTGCGCATTGAACCCAACACAAGGCAATAAAACGAGATCGGGCTCAACTGGTATAAAATCGATGGGAATAGAAATGTCATGTTCGCCTTTTTTAAGCCCATTTCCAGAAGTCCACGCCGCATAATGCAAACGTAGGGCACCCGCTTGCACGTCCAGAGGTAGCGAGGTCGGCAGCACGGGCAAAGCCCAGCGGACAGCGGATAGGCGTTTTGTCAGCGGGATCAGGTCAAGCTCGCCGCGGACTGGCATATAAGTACCGACACAAGCTGGTCGTCGCGCCGCAATGAATGCTTCGAGCACTTGCGCAACTTTCGCCTCCGCCATTTGTCTGACGCTGACGGGCAAGGCTTGGCGTTTATGAATCAATGCCTGCCGGACGATTTTTTTGTCGTCTTTTTTAAACAAAGGTTTCAACATGTTCCTTCACTGGAATCGCAGCAGGACCGGACGGATCGCCAAACGCTGGCTGATACTCGGCTGCCTGGCCGCTGGCTTATCGGCCCAGGGCGCGATGGCGCGCGCCGGTTACCGTGACGATGCTTTTTTGACTGCACGCGACGCGTTTCGGCAAGGCGATGTTATCAAATTCGACCGTGCGGCCCAGCAAGTCGGCGACGATCATGCCCTGGCGGCCTACATCGACACATGGCGGTTCCGTCTAACGCAGATCGACACCGGCGCGGTCTGGCCGGAAATGACGGTAACGCGCATTCTGGATCAGCATGCCGGGACCTTGGCGGCCGAGCTGTTGCGCCGCGACTGGCTGCTAAACCTGGCCAAACGCCAGGAGTGGACGACGTTTCGTCGACAATGGGCGAAACTGCTGACGCGCGACGATCCCAGCCTGCAATGCCTGAACCTATTGGCCGACATGGCGACAGGTATCAGCATCAACTCCCAGGCACGGCCCCTGCTGTTGTCCCCAAAGGAGCTGCCCGAGGGCTGTGTGCTGCTGGGTGAACGGATGTTTGCGGAGGGCAAGCTGACGCGCGAAGACCTTTTGCAGCGTATCCGTACGCTGACCGAGGCCAACCAGCGCGCCACGGCCAGGCGGGTGTATGAATACCTCATCGCGTTCGATTCGGCAGGTACGATCAGCAGCCTGAGCAACTTCGATCAGGCCTACGACCGACCGCCGCTGTTTTTGGCAAGCCTGCCCCTGCGGTTGACGAATGCACAGCAGGAGCTGGCGACGCTGGCGATCGCGCGGGTCGCGCGTGACAACCCGGAGGATGCCGCCCGCTGGATCGGCAATCAGTTCGTCAACCGTCTGTCGGACAATCAAAAAAGCTGGGCGTGGGGCCAAGTGGGATTGGGAGCAGCCAGAAAATGGCACCCCCGGGCGCTGGAATGGTATGGCTACAGCTCGGCCGATACGCGCAGCGAGGAAAACAACGAGTGGTATGTCCGCGCGGCTTTGCTGGCGCGCAACTGGAAACTGGTGCAACACATCGTCGACCTGATGCCGCCTGCGCAACGTGGCGAGCCCAGCTGGACTTACTGGCAAGGCCGCGCCCTGCAAGCGCAAGGAAATAACGAGGGGGCCCGCCAACAGTTCCAGAGCATTGGATCCCCGTTCAGCTTCTATGGAACACTGGCGCTCGAGGAGCTGGGGAAACCAGCCCACCATTTACCGCAAAGCCCCGCAGCCTCGCCGGCCGAGCTGCAAACGGCCGCGCGCCTGCAGGGTTTGCAGCGGGCCTTGCTGTGGTACCAGATGGGTCAACGGAACGAAGGTTTTCGCGAGTTCAATTTCACTTTACTCGGCATGCGCGACAGGCAATTGCTGGCCGCCGCCGAATGGGCCCGGCACAACGGTTTGTACGACCGCGCGATCGCCGCCGCCGATCGTACACAAAACGAACACGACGCCAGTCTGCGGTTTTTGACGCCGTTTCGCGAAGTCATGCAGACGCAGACACAACTGGCTGGGCTAGACGAGGCGTGGGCTTACGGCTTGATCCGTCAGGAATCGCGCTTCATCATTGCCGCCCGGTCCAGCGTCGGCGCATCGGGTCTGATGCAGCTGATGCCGGCCACCGCGCAGATGGTCGCCAAAAAAATCGGCATGGTCGACTACACGAAGGACAAAGTCAACGACATCAATGTGAATGTCCAGCTCGGCGTGAATTATTTGCGTATGATGCTCGATCAATTGGATAATTCCATGGTTCTGGCCTCGGCAGGCTATAACGCCGGGCCGGGCCGCCCCCGCGACTGGCGGACTCGTCTGCCGGCCGGCGAGAGCATCGAAGGCGCTATCTTCGCCGAAGCGATTCCGTTCAACGAAACGCGCGATTATGTAAAAAAAGTATTATCGAATACAACGCATTACGCTGCCTTATTCGAAAACCGCCCGCAGTCGCTCAAAGCACGGCTGGGAGTGATCATCGGACGAGGCGGCAGCGAGACGCAGCGTTTGGAAAAGGTTCAATGACATGAAATTCGAGAATGTGCTGCTGATCGGCGGCAACGGCTTTATCGGCCTGCATGTGGCGTCAGCCCTGGCGGCACAAACCAAACGGATCACTGTGGTCTGTCGCCGGCGCGACCACGCAAAGCATCTATTGCCGCTACCGACAGCGGATATCGTGCAAGGCGACATTTGGGACGACGAGGTGCTGGCGCGTGCCCTGCAGGGCAAGGATGCAGTCATCAACCTGGCCGGCATTCTGCAAGGCTCGCGCGGCTCACCATACGGCAAGGAGTTTCGCCGCGCCCATGTCGAGCTGCCTAAACGCCTGATCGAGTTCGCCGCCAAAGCTGGCGTATCGCGTTTGCTGCACATGAGCGCGTTGGGCGTATCAGACAATAAAGGTCCAAGCATGTATCTGCGTTCGAAAGCCGACGGAGAGTCGGCCGTGCGCCAGAGCGCTTTGCACTGGACGATTTTCCGGCCATCAGTGGTGTTCGGGCCCGGAGACAATTTTTTGAACGCCTTTGCGCGCTTGGCGGCCCTCGTGCCGTTCTTCCCGGTGGCCAAGGCAGGTGCCCGCCTGCAGCCGATTTTCGTGCAGGATGTGGCCAAGGCCTTCGTCAACGCGCTGGACAACCCGCTGACCTTCGGCAAAACCTACGAGCTGGCTGGGCCGACGGTGTATACGCTGGGCGAGCTCGTCGGGTTCGCCGCGCAAGCGGCGGGCCATCCGCGGCCCGTATTGCGCCTGCCGAGCGCGCTGGGTCGCCTGCAGGCGATGCTGATGGAAATGCTGCCCGGCACGCCGATGTTGAGCCGCGACAACCTCGACTCGCTGATGGCGAACGGCACGGCGGAAAACCCGCCCGCCCCCGAACTGGGCATCGTCCCTACCGCCATGGAGCCAGTCGCGCTCGAGTATCTCGCGCCCGTCTCCACGCCCAGCGAGATGGACCGTTTGCGCACCAGGGCCCACCGCTGATCGCGCTACCGATTTTTGAAAGACGAGCATGAACGCACCGATGGCAAGCCATTCTTTTTTGATGAATACCTATTCCCGACAAAATATCGCCTTTTCGCATGGTAGCGGCGTTTGGCTGTGGGATACGGAGGGTCGCCGGTACCTGGACGCACTGTCAGGAATCGCCGTCAATGGACTGGGCCATAACCATCCCCGCCTGGTCAAAGCGATTGCCGGGCAGGCTGCACGCGTGATCCACACGTCCAATTTATTTCAAGTACCCGAACAGGAAGCACTGGCCCAGCGGCTGTGTGAGCTGTCGGGTATGCGCGAAGCGTTTTTTTGCAATTCGGGCGCCGAGGCCAACGAGGCTGCGATCAAAATTGCGCGGCGGTATGCGCATCAGCGCGGCAACGATGCGGCACAAATCATCGTCATGGACCGCGCCTGGCATGGCCGCACCCTGGCCACCTTGGCCGCCACCGACAGCGACAAGGCCAAGCAGGGCTTTGGCGAGCTGCCGGGCGGATTCGTGCGCACGGCTTACCGCGACCTGGACGCTGTCCGTCAAGCCGGCGAGCGCGAACCGGGCGTCGTTGCAGTGCTGCTGGAAGTACTGCAGGGCGAGGGCGGCATTCGTGAAGCCGATATTGACTACTTACGCGGCCTGCGCGCATTGTGCAGCGCACACGGCTGGCTACTGATGGTCGACGAGGTGCAAAGCGGTATCGGCCGGACCGGCGCCTGGTTTGCGTATCAGCATGCCGGCATCATGCCCGATGTCATTACGCTGGCCAAAGGTCTGGGGTCGGGCGTACCGATCGGTGCCTGCCTGGCGGGCGGTGCAGCCACCGGCGTCATGCAGCCCGGTTCGCATGGCACGACATTCGGCGGAGGTCCGCTGGTCAGCGTGGCGGCGCTGGAGACGTTAAGCATCATGGCCGACGATGGCCTACTGGCGAACGCCGCCGCGATCGGCAATTACCTGCTCGACGGTCTGAGCTCAGCGCTGCAAGGTATGGCGGGCGTGAAGGACATCCGCGGTCATGGCCTGATGATCGGTATCGAGCTGGACCGCCCTTGCGTCTCGCTGATCGCTCGCGGGCTGGAACGCAGTGTCATCATCAATGTCACCCGGGAAAACGTCGTACGCCTGTTGCCGCCGCTGATTTTCAGCCGGGCGGATGCCGATGTTCTGTTGACCGAACTCAAAGCACTGATCGGCGAGTTTCTCGATGAGTAAGCCTGTACCTGCGAAACATTTTCTGACCTTCCGCGATTTGTCGCGCGGCGACTTCGATTATTTGATGGAACGCTCGCGTGACATCAAGGCGCGGTTTCGCCGCTACGAACCTTACTATCCATTGCAGGACCGCACGCTGGTCATGATTTTCGAAAAAGCGTCGACGCGCACACGACTGAGCTTCGAAGCTGGCATGCATCAGCTAGGGGGCACCGCGATTTATCTGAACACCCGGGACTCCCAGCTTGGCCGCGGCGAACCGCTCGAGGACGCCGCGCAGGTGATGTCGCGCATGTGCGATGTCGTCATGATCCGCACCTATGAGCAAAGCATCATCGAGCGCTTCGCAGCGCACTCCCGCGTCCCGGTCATCAACGGTCTGACCAACGAATACCATCCTTGCCAGACGCTGGCGGATATTTTCACCTATATCGAACAACGCGGCGCCATCACCGGAAAAACGGTGGCCTGGATCGGCGACAGCAACAATGTTTGCAATACCTGGCTGCAAGCAGCCGCCACGCTCGACTTCAAGCTGCACGTCTCCACGCCGCCCGGTTATGAAATCGAGGCCGAGCGGCTCCAGGCCGCGCGCCAGTATTGTGAAGTTTTCGCGGACCCGATGGATGCTTGCCGTCAAGTCGACCTGGTCACCACGGATGTCTGGACCAGCATGGGCTTCGAAGCCGAAAATGAAGAACGCCGTGCGGCGTTTGCCGATTGGCAGGTCGATGGCGACATGATGCGGATCGCACGGCCAAACGCCCTCTTCATGCATTGCCTGCCGGCGCATCGCGGTGTGGAAGTCAGCGCCGAGGTCATCGACTGCCCGCAAAGCGTCGTATGGGAGGAAGCCGAAAATCGTCTGCATACCCAGAAGGCCCTGCTCGAATATTTATTGTGTGGACGGGTCAATGCCTGACCGCATGACGTAGAATGCTGGGTTTTCGAATTATTGCGCAGAGCCATGAGCGACATCAATAAAGTAGTACTGGCCTATTCGGGCGGACTGGATACATCGGTTATTTTGAAGTGGCTGCAGGATACCTACGGCTGCGAAATCGTGACTTTCACAGCCGACCTCGGGCAGGGCGAAGAGCTCGAGCCGGCTCGGCAAAAAGCGCTGAAGTTTGGTATCAAGCCGGACAATATTTATATCGACGACCTGCGCGAGGAGTTCGTCCGCGACTTCGTATTTCCGATGTTTCGCGCCAATACAGTGTATGAGGGCGAATATTTACTCGGCACCTCGATCGCCCGGCCATTGATCGCTAAGCGGCAGATCGAAATCGCGAATGCAACCGGCGCCGATGCGGTGGCGCATGGCGCCACGGGCAAGGGCAACGACCAGGTGCGGTTCGAGATGGGCTATTACGGACTGAAGCCGGATGTCAAAGTGATCGCGCCGTGGCGCGAGTGGGATCTGCTGTCGCGCGAGAAATTGCTAGCCTACGCAGAGGCCGCCGGCATCGCCGTCGACATGAAACACCGCAACGGCGGCGCGCCCTACTCGATGGACGCCAACCTGCTGCACATCAGTTTCGAGGGGCGCCACCTGGAAAACCCGTCGGCTGAAGCCGAGGAAAGCATGTGGCGCTGGACGGTTTCGCCAGAAGCCGCACCCGACGCGGCGGAATACCTCGATATCCGCTTCGAGCGTGGCGACATCGTCAGTCTGAATAACCAATCTTTGAGCCCGGCAGACGTACTGACCCAGCTCAACGCACTTGGCGGAAAACATGGCATCGGGCGGCTCGACCTTGTCGAAAACCGCTACGTCGGCATGAAATCACGCGGGTGCTACGAAACTCCCGGCGGCACGATAATGCTCAAAGCACATCGCGCGATCGAATCGATTACCCTCGATCGCGAGGTAGCGCATTTGAAAGACGATCTCATGCCGCGCTACGCGAGCTTGATTTACAACGGCTACTGGTGGGCGCCGGAGCGGGTTGCGCTGCAAACGCTGATCGACCACACGCAGACCGGTGTCAACGGCTGGGTGCGCGTCAAGCTCTACAAAGGCAACGTAATCATCGTCGCGCGCGATTCCGACGATAGTCTGTTCGACCAGAACATCGCGACTTTCGATGACGATGGCGGCGCATACAATCAGGCCGATGCGGGGGGGTTCATCAAGCTGAACGCTTTGCGGCTACGGATCGCGGCGAATGCACGTAAGCGGCTTTGACGAACCCCGACTGGGGTCATGCATCAAATGCCGCCAGGTCGCGAGAAGCGGTTTTCCAAAACGATGCCGCCGGCTCGAAATGCAGCGTTAAATCTGCTCTTAGCGTTGGAATCGCTTGCTGCACGATGGGGTGCTGAGCATCTATCGTACCGGCCAAATAGATATTTCGAACAGATGTTTCATCGGAAAAACGCTTAAGACAACTCAGCAATCCATCCGTATTGTCGCCAAGCGGGTTCCCCTCAAAATGAAGATTTTCCAGGGTCGTATTAATGTTGTTAGCGAAAGTAGCAGACAAGGCTCGCAGGAATAATAAATTACGCGATTGATTGCCTTCTTGAAAAGGCTCCAAGGCCAAGTGATTCATACTAACGGTGTTTAAATGGGTATGTTCTGCAAGTCTAGCTGCAAGCGAAAGCTCGTCACTCCTCAGATTGGGTTCACTAATAAGACTAACGATATCTTGGTGCATTAGAGTATGACGACTTTTCACATACGCAATTATCTGATTGATTTTTTCTATTATTAAATGTCGCACAGCACTGAAAGATTCTTGATCGTCACCATACATTCTCTTATACAAATCACGAACAACTTTTTTCTTTTCAGCATCCCGGACGTCAACGTGAGACTGGATGGCCTGAACAATTGGATTGGCAAACTCTCTGAACAAAGACATATCTATCGGATTCGCTTGGAAACCTTGGACCAGCAATCGTAGTTCATGCACATAGACATCTATGCTCTGGCTTCCTTTCTCTAAACCTGAAACCAAAGCAGAATAAATTTCAAAGGATAATGAGCCATAGGCATACATTCCATTCAACGACAATATTTGCAATTGATTAGCACAAAAACTGTGTAAATTAATAGGAAAAGCCATGTTATCGTTTTGCGGTTCTTCTTCCCCCGGATTCATAGAATGATCAGGCAAATCTAGATTATTTCCGAAAATCAAACCAGTGCGACTCACATCAAGGGCTCTCAAACGAGGATTTTCGTTTGAATCAGACGCCTCCGCCAAACTTACCCCAGACCCAATTAACCTACTTAACATAGTATGCGGTTCAAGTGGATAGCTGTGCAATAAATTTTGCGTGAAATCAGCATTTATAAAAAACAAATTGTCGCTTAGATCCAGCACATGCACCGAAGAGCGCTCGATCAATTTGATGATCGATTCCAGATTATTCATATGCAAACGACTGTTCGACAGATTCAGCGCCAAGCGATGCGTATGAGTTGCCGGGTATCGGTCGATGATGGCTTTGAAAATAGCCGCCACGGCGTAGTCATCACGTTGCGCAGTAGGAGCGACAATGCTGCCAGGCTCAGACAATTGATGCCCCAAGTCGTTATCGCTCAGATCAAGCGCATAAATCACAACCTCCTGGCTACTGATGATTTTCGCCAAACAATCGGCCTCGAGCTGCCCTATTGACTTTTTTTCAAGCTTAATGTCAAGCAAGAGTTTCCGCGGCTTAGAATCTACAAGCCCGAATGATTTTTTGCTCAATTTTGTAAGTACCGTCTCGACCACTACATGATCTAGCTTGTCTATTCTCACACCCACTGTGTCCGCGAAACGAAACACACCGAGCGTAGGGTCAATTTCGTCTAAAGGGCAACAAAATTGACGCACTCGATCCACACCGCTATGTTCAAACAGCTTGCAAGCCTGACGAAAATTTAGGTTGTCGTTAATCTTGACGTAGCTAAGCACTCGGTCGAGCGCCTCTGCAGTCAAAGTCGGAAGTAAATTCGGTGGATCAGATGGTTTTATTCTTTTCATGACAAAATTCTTCTATGCAGTAATCAGTAATGGATTAAAAGCGCCATGACGACATACCAACAAATCAGCAGCGACGAGTCAGTATGCCCACTATGCTGAGTTGCAAGCTCTGTCAAAATAGTTCCACTATCCCACTAAAACCGGCTCCGGCTCCAGATCGATCCCAAACACATCGCGCATGCGCCGCTGAACTGCTCCGACCAGCCGCTTCAGATCGCCAGCCGTTGCCCCGCCCAGATTAACCAGCACCAGGGCTTGGCGACGCCACACGGCCGCCGCGCCGCACGTTTGGCCTTTGGGGCAAGAATGGTCGATTAACCAGCCAGCCGCCAGCTTCACGCGCCCATCCGGTTGCGAATAATGCACCAAGCCCGGAAAGCGTCGCAGTAAAACCGCCGCCGTCGCCGCATCAACCACCGGGTTCTTAAAAAAACTGCCACAGTTGCCCAGCACGGTCGGATCGGGCAGCTTGGCCGTGCGCACGGCAACCACGGCATCGAACACATTCCGCGCCACGGGCTGCGTGAGCGCCGCCCGCGCCAGCCAGTCACTGATGTCCCGATAAGCGATCCGCGCTCGCCAAACGATGGGTAAACAGAACCGCACCGCCGTGATACAGGCCCGCTGCGCCAAATCGTCCTTGAACCGGCTGTGGCGGTAGCCGAAGCCGCATTCGGCCGCGGGCAAGTCGCAAACCTCGCCGGTTTGTAAGTCCACATAGCGCACACTGTGGATGCGTTCCGCGACCTCCAAACCATAGGCGCCAATATTTTGCACCGGGCAAGCGCCGACCGACCCCGGGATGAGCGCCAGGTTTTCCAATCCAGGCAGCCCATGGGCTAGCGTCCATTCGACCAAGGCATGCCAGTTTTCGCCGGCCGCCGCCTCGATCAGCACATGCTCATCGGTCTGCCCGAGCAGTCGAATCCCCCGCAGGCGCGGATGAACGATCAGCCCCGGATAATCCGCCAGAAAAACGGTATTGCTACCCTCGCCCAAAATCAATTGTTCGGCCGTGGCGCGCACGCCAATCACGCGTTCGCGCACAAGCTTTTGCAGGGCGGACTCATCTGAAATATCCAGCCAGCGCGCAGCTTTGGCAGCCAATCCGAAAGTATGGCGGGTCACCAGCTCGACCTGTGTTTTGAGCAAATCAGGCATACTGTCGCCTATCTATTTATCCAGCAGCATTGTAAGGGACCTGTCATGCCAACTTTCGATGTCGTCTGCAAACCGGACATGGTCGAGATGAAAAACGCCATCGACCAGAGCAACAAGGAAATCGCCACGCGTTTCGACTTCAAAGGCTCAGATGCGCGGGTCGAGCAAAAAGATAAACTGTTATTCGTCTACGCCGACGACGACTTCAAGCTTGGTCAGGCACGCGACGTGTTGCTCGGCAAGCTCGCCAGGCGCGGTGTCGATGTTCGCTTCCTGACCTTCGATAAAATCGAAAAACTCAGCGGCGACAAACTCAAACAAGAAGTAGCAGTCCGCGACGGTCTCGATCAGGACCTCGCCAAGAAAATCGTGCGCGTCATCAAAGACAGCAAACTCAAGGTACAGGCCAGCATCCAGGCAGACACCGTGCGGGTGCAGGGCGCCAAACGCGACGATTTACAGGGTGCGATCGCCCTGCTCAAAAAAGACATTACCGAAGCGCCGCTCGGTTTCGAAAATTTCCGGGATTGACCATGACGCACGAAGCCCCACACCACCCTGGCGAAAACGACCTCGTTTTCACCAAAGTCGTCGCTGTGCATGCTCAACTGGCGGCGACCTTGCTAAAAAATGCCCTGATACTGCCGCTGACCTGGGAAGAACGCCAGGCGCCGCCCTACAGTGTCCGCCTGCCCGATGGCCAAACCGCGTTTTTGCCGATCGACGCCGTATTGAACGTCGGCGACCGGCTGCTCGCTACCAACAACCGCTGGGCCATCGTCACGGCTGCCGAAGAAGCGCTATTACAATTGTCCGGGCCGGTCGAGGCACTGATTGCCGCCGCGCATACCCTGGGCGAGCATCACGAACCGGCGATGTTCCATGAGGGGGTTTTGTTCGCTTTACCGAACGCCACCGCCCGCGAACTCGCCACCGCCCTGCATCTGGAAGCGACCGGGCAAAAAGCCGCGCTGATACCCATCCTGGTTCACCTGCCCGACGAGCACTACGTCGATCACGACGACACCCACCACGACCACGCCGGCCACGTGCATGGTCCTGGCTGCGGTCACCAACACTAAGGCAGACCATGCGCGACGCCACTGCTTCGATTGCCCCGACTCATCGCCAGGACTACCGGCCGCCGGATTTCCGAATCAGCACCGTCGACCTCGTGTTCGACCTCGACCCTGCGCGCACCCAGGTCACGTCCACCCTGCATTTTCAGTGCAACAGTAGCGCATCCGGCTCCTGGCGGCTCGACGGCGAAGGCCTGGAACTGCTGTCGATCGCGATCGACGACATTGCCTTGCAAGCCGGGCAGGACTACGAACTGACCGATAAAGCGCTGACGATCCATGCGCCACCGGCCAATGGCGTTCTGCGTACCGAAGTAGCGATTCGCCCCGCCTCGAACACGCATCTCGAAGGCTTGTATGTGTCGAGCGGTAATTTTTTTACGCAATGCGAAGCCGAAGGTTTTCGGCGCATCACTTTTTTCCCCGATCGGCCGGACGTCATGGCGTGCTATACCGTCACCTTGCGCGCCGCCGCCACGCACCACCCGGTTTTGCTGTCCAACGGTAATCTGAAAGCACAGGGCCCGCTGGACGACGGCCGACATTTCGCCACCTGGGAAGACCCGTTCCCCAAGCCCTGCTATCTGTTCGCGCTGGTCGCCGGCAACCTGGTCTGTGAGGAACGAAGCTTGACGCTGGCCAACGGCAAGACCGTCCTGCTGCAGGTCTGGGTCGAGCCCGGCAACCTCGACAAGACCGCGCACGCCATGGAATCGCTGGTCAAGTCAATTCAATGGGACGAGCGCCGCTTCGGTCTGGAACTCGACCTGGACCGCTTCATGATCGTTGCGGTCGGCGACTTCAACATGGGTGCGATGGAAAACAAAGGGCTGAACATTTTCAACGCCAAGTTCGTCCTCGCTCATCCGACGACGGCGACCGACATAGACTACGACGGCATCGAAAGTGTCGTCGGTCACGAGTATTTTCACAACTGGACCGGCAACCGCGTCACCTGCCGCGACTGGTTTCAACTGAGCCTGAAGGAAGGGCTGACGGTATTTCGCGATCAGGAGTTTTCGGCCGACATGATGGCCGCAGGCCTGGATGAGGTCGCCGCCCGTTCGGCACGCGCGGTCAAGCGCATCGAGGACGTCAAAGTGCTGCGTGCCGCGCAGTTTGCCGAGGACGCCGGACCGATGGCGCATCCGATACGGCCCGACAGCTATGTCGAAATCAATAATTTTTACACCGTCACGGTTTACGAAAAAGGCGCCGAAGTCGTGCGCATGCAGCATACGCTGCTGGGCGAAGCGGCTTTTCGGCGTGGCATGGACCTGTATTTTCAGCGGCACGACGGTCAGGCCGTGACCTGCGACGACTTCGTCGACGCCATGGAAACCGCCTGGCAGGAGCGGCAGCCGACGCGCAGCCTGCGACAGTTTCGCCTTTGGTACGGCCAAGCCGGTACGCCCTGCGTGCGCTGCACAGGCAGTTACGATGCGGCCGCGCAGCGTTACACGCTGACGCTTGCGCAAAGCTGCCCGCCAACCCCCGGTCAGCCGGACAAGCTGCCGTTTCACATTCCGTTCGCCGTCGGCCTGCTCGGCGCAGACGGCCAGGACATCGTGCTGCGAACAGCCGGCCATGCTCCCGCCACAACCATCACACTGGACTTGACCGACACCACGCAAAGCTTTGTGTTCAACGACATCACGAGTGTGCCGGTGCCGTCGCTGCTGCGCGGGTTTTCCGCGCCGGTGACGATTGACGCCGACTATTCGCGTGCCGATCTGCTGTTTTTGCTCAAGCACGACAGCGATCCGTTCAACCGCTGGGAAGCCACGCAGCGGCTGTTCGCCGGCTTGCTCAACGCGCCGGACGACGTGGCCCGCCCCGTCTTGCGCCAAGCGATCGAGCTGCTGCTGAACGATCCGAGCCTGTCGCCGGCCTATCGGGCGCTCATCTTGCAGTTGCCGAATGAGGCGACTCTCGCCGAGCAGCACGGGTGCGACGTCGACCCACAGGCCCTGCACGCCCGCCGCGAAGCCGTGCTTGCCTGGATGGGCGACGAGTTTGCCGACGACTGGCAAAGCCTGATCGCCGCGCTCGGCGAGCCGCAGTCCTATCACTTCGACCCCGAACAGGTCGGCAGACGCACACTTAAAAATCTGGCCGTTGGTCTCTTGTGCAAAGCCGGTCGGTTCGAACCCGCCGAGCAGCTTTTTGCGAGCGCCGACAACATGACCGATCAACAGGCAGCGCTCACCGCGTTGGTTCACTGTCAGGCGCCCGCCGCCGCGCAGGCGCTGGCGGCTTTCGAAGCGCAGTGGGCGCAGGAAGCCCTGGTCATGGACAAATGGTTCGCGATTCAGGCGACCGCTCCCGAACAGCAGACGGGCGCGACGCTGAGTCAGGTGCGTCGCCTGCTGACGCATCCGCAGTTTTCCTGGAAAACGCCGAACCGCATCCGCGCGCTCATCGGTAACTTCTGCCTGAACAACCCCGCTGCATTCCTTACCCTGGACGGCGCTGGTTGCGACTTCTGGGCCGACCAGGTGATCGCCCTGGACACGCTCAACCCATCCGTCGCCGCACGGCTCGCGCGGGCGCTCGACCGCTGGCGGCTGTACGCGCCAGCGCATCGGCTAAACATGCAAAGCGCCTTGCAAAAAGTTGCGGCCGTCGGCGCGCTTTCGGCGCAAGTACGCGAAATCGTCGACAAGGCAATCTAAAGTTTGCCGACGAGTGCTTTCTGTTATTATTTCAGCAGTTCCAAGTACTGTATCGTCATTTAAACCCTGTACACATCATGGCAAAAATCATTTCGCTTTTCAATCATAAAGGTGGTGTCAGCAAAACTACGACGGCTTTCCATCTGGGCTGGAAAATGGCTAATTTGGGTAAAAAAACATTGATTGTCGACGCGGACCCTCAATGCAACCTGACAGGCCTTACGCTCGGGCTGGAGGATTATGACTCCTTATTTTCTTTTTATGACAGCAAGCAAAATACAGACATATTTAACAGCTTGGCACCTGTTTTTGCGCTTGATAGCCAGTCAATATCGCCATTACATACCCGTACCACAGTTGCTCATACCAACAACCCCAACATGTATATATTGGCTGGCAATATCAGATTCTCTGAAATAGACAACCAAATAGCGACTGCGCTCACCAGCAGCGGGACCATTCCGATTTTGAGACGTTTTGTTGGTGCAATCAATCAGTTAATACGAAAAATTGCTCAAGAACAGCACTTCGACATAGTAATTGTGGACATGAGCCCAAGCATTTCAGCCACAAATCACTGTATTTTAATGGCTTCCGATTATTTCATCATTCCGATCTCCCCAGATTTTTACTGTTATCAGGCGATCGATTCACTAAGCAATGTACTGCCCAGATGGTCTAAAGAAATAGCCACGTTTCGGGGCAATAACGATGAATACGCCTTACCTGGCGTAAACCCAAAAATGCTTGGATTTATCTCGCAAAATTATCGAATCTATACAACAAATGAAGCACAAGAGGAACATGAACAAAAAAGCATGTCGAAAGCATACAAAGAATGGCTAGAAAAAATAAAAGCCGTCGCAACCCGCAAGCTGATACCATCTCTTGAAAAAGAAAAAATGGTTGTCGATGAAAGCGCTTTTAGAAAAAGCGTAACCTATGACACGCCCTATCACTTAGCAGGCATTCAAAACTTCAGTGGGCTCATTCCTGTTTCGCAAAAGCTTTCCAAACCGATATTTGAGCTTACGCAAAATGATGGCAACTGGACCGGTGCCCGCTGGAAATGGACCAAAAACGGTAAAGACCATGGAATCATGATCAATATTCAGGATGCCGATCGAGTTTACACCGACTTATCAGAAGCCATCTTAAAAATAATACAAAACTAAATTAACATGCCACCTCACTCCCTGACCCACATGCTGCGCCTGGCGCGCCAAACCGACGGCCCCGGCCGCATCGACGAGGCGCTGGCCGAAGTCATCGCCACGCTGGCCTCGACCGGCCAGCGAATTGCGCATAGCGTTGCACGTGGCGCGCTGGCGGGCGTGCTCGGCTGTGCCGGCACGGAAAACGTTCAGGGCGAAACGCAAAAGCAACTCGACATCATCGCCAACGACATGCTGATGCGCGCCCTGGCGCCGACCGGCGTCGTGGCTGGCATGGCGTCCGAGGAGCTGGACGACTGCAGCCCCGTGCAAGGTCAGGAAAATGCGCCCTACCTCGTGCTGTTCGATCCGCTCGACGGCTCCAGCAATATCGACGTGAACGTGTCGATCGGCACGATTTTTTCGATCCTGCGGCACACGCCCGGCCAAGCCGTCGACAACGACAGCTTTTTACAGCCCGGCCATGCCCAGGCGGCAGCCGGCTATATCATCTACGGCCCGCAAGTCCAGCTCGTGCTGACATTTGGCCACGGCGTGCAAGGCTATACGCTCGACCGCGACGGTGGCGAGTTCGTCCTGACCGCCCCGCACATGCGAATTTCGCCCGCGACCAAAGAGTTTTCCATCAACATGTCCAACCAGCGCCATTGGCAAGCACCAGTGCAGCGTTACGTCGGCGAGCTGCTGGCCGGCAAAACCGGTCCGCGCGCCAAAGATTTCAACATGCGCTGGGTGGCGTCGATGGTGGCCGATGTCCACCGCATTCTGACGCGCGGCGGAATTTTCATGTACCCCGCCGACGCCCGCGATCCGGCCAAACCCGGCAAGCTGCGTTTGCTATACGAGGCCAATCCGATGAGCCTGCTGGTCGAACAGGCCGGGGGCCAGGCATGTGATGGTGCGCAGCGTATTCTGGACATCGAACCGCAGGACCTGCATCAACGCTGTTCGGTCATGCTCGGGTCGGTGGAAGAAGTAACGCGGGTGCTGGATTATCACCGCTGAGCCGGGACGGCCAATATGTCTTATGAATCAAGAACTGCGGCGCACCTCATCACTCAAAAATTGTAACGACGGTTGCTAACACCTCCTCCATGATTGATGTCGGCAATGCGTCTACTTTGCGTCCAGCACGCGCGGAGAGATCGAGGGCGCGCGGTTGGTCGCAACGCACGATGCCGGTTGTTTTAATGCCGCTGATAGGCACAGCAAAGCCGACACGGCGGGCAAAGTCACCACCGCCAGTAATCGGTAAGATCACTGGACATTTTGTAAGGCAATTGAAGGCTTCGGAGGACAGGATCAGCACCGGACGATGGCCGCGTTGCTCATACCCCGCTGTCGGCTCAAGATCAACCATATAAATATCACCGCGCTGCATCAGATAAGCTCTCTTCCGACAGGCGGTGCATCGATCCATTCGCGCTCTTCCTTTGGCCGTGGATACACACCAGCCGCTTCGGCTTCAGCCAATAGCTCGGCTAATGTGTAGCGTGGCCGCGGCTGGGGATTGACCACTAAACAGCCATAATCGACGGCAAGGCCGACTGTCGCGCCGACTTGCAGATTCAATTGGTCAAGAAAAGCGGGCGGCACAGCAAGCATGACTGAGCCACCGACCTTGCGCAAATTGGTGGTATGCATGAGAACGCTCCCGAGAATAAAGTTATACAAAAGTATAACCAAAATCATTTATAGCTGCAAGCTTTCTCATGGGGAATGAATACTTCATTTTTGAACCGGAGGCCAGTCTTAATGCCGCCTCACTGCCTGAGCTCCGCCTTCTCCTCAGCAGCCTTGGCCTGCAAAGCCTTCAGCCGCACATCGAGCTGCGACTGCAGATAGAAGTCGTTACGCACCGCGCGCCGGGCGATCTGCGCCTGCTCAATCGCCGCCTGAAAAGCCCCCTGCAGTTCATAGCTGTGCGACAGGTGCAAATGCTGTTCGGCGGTTTTACCGAGTGCGCCTTCGCTTTCCGCCAGCCGCTCGTAAACCTCCGGATCGCTGCGGTAAATCTGCAAAGTCTCTTCAAGCAGGGCCTCGGCATCACGGTGACGGCCAGCACGTTGCAGGGTCTCGCTGGCGAGCAGGGTCGTGGACAAAGCGTTTTCGTGTTTTTTGCGCAGCGCCAGCG
>JBKCTV010000020.1:0-3524 GCA_046318595.1 Burkholderiaceae bacterium
ATTATGCTACTCATGATTTTGGCGGCACATCCATCGAAGCCGCGGCTGCTTACGCCGCCATGGACTGCATGAATACATGCAAAGGGTGGAGTCAAGCAGAGATCGAAGATGATATTGCATACTGGTCAGCAAAAATACTTGGCTGATCCCTCCCACCGGCCGGGTCCCCTCCCGGCCTCCCCTCTCACCCCAATCCCAATCACGATCATGCCGCGCAAATACAAACGAGATCCACACCTGCCACCCCCAGAGGTCTGCGACTGGCTGTTATCCCAAAAGTGGGAAGGGCCAGAACCGGTTGAGGTAAAAACCTCAAAATACAAAGCAACGCATACCAACGCACTGTGCGCTACTGCCGCGTTGGGCACAAATGATACGGTTGAATTGCTTATTGACGCGGACGCCCTAGAAGTCATCCAAAAAGATGCCCGCGATCGGGTCTCCACCGTTGACGACGTGCTAGCTCAGACTGCCATCGGCTGCGGCATGCACCAATGGGCTGTGATCGGCGGCTCCATCACGCTGACCACCGATCAACTCCGCCCACTGCTGGAGGAGGCCTACGACCCAGCCAATCCCGATTGGGAGGCAATGGTTGACGCTGAATGACCCACGCCAGCCGGGAGCGCATCCCGGCGGCATCCACCCTATCCCCTTACAGCAACAATCCATGAGTACAATTCGCCACACGCCAGGGCCTTGGGAGATTGATGAGCCGCACCAAGTGTGGGCCGAGTCCATTGGCGAATACGTGGCAATTACGGCACAGATAGAAGATCACGAGACAGTCCCGCAAGACCAAGCCGAGGCAAACGCCAAGCTAATTGCCGCTGCACCCGATCTTTTAGAGGCATTAAAGCTAATCGTGCTCGCCGATCGCTGGTGTCCAACCGGCAGCAAAGCCGAAGTTTTAGCACGCGCTGCTATTGCAAAAGCTGAGGGCAAACATCAACGGCAAGCCGACGCTTAACGCCACCTTCGGCCGCAAACGCCACACCAGTGCTACCATCCGATGGTTCCGGGTGGGATTCCCGGCGGGTCCAGTGAGGGCCCGGCTGTTGGGGTTCGATACCCCCCGTTCCTAGGGACGGAAGACCGGCTAGCAGCGACACGCAAAGCCCCCGCCCTGGCCCCGCCGGGGCTTTGCCGTAGGCATTGACCACACAGCATGCAGCACAAAGCCCCCGGCGTACCAAGGGCTTTGTGTGCGGGTCCCATCCCCGCCGGGCTCAGCAGTGAGGCCACTGAGCGCAACCCCTACCGTCCGTGGTTGGCTACGGATCCGTCGCGCTTGCCGAATCGGTCCCCGGCGCAATCGTGGATCAGTCGAGCGGGGAGTGATCAATTCCCCGACCTGCAAACGCAGGATTTACAAAGGACGGGAAGGGCACCCCACCCAACGGCGGACCCCAGAACCATCCATTGCCCATGCAGCCTAGCAGCCTGCCGACAGCAGCCAATAGAAAGCCCCCCGGCCTGACGACTGGGGGGCTTCCATGTGTAACCGAGGGTGCCAGTTCGGTGTACTTGCAAATCATACCATGCCCGCAGGGGGTGGGCGCACTGGGCGGCATGAAAAAGCCCCCCACCGATTGCCGTCGGCAGGGAGCTCAGAGAACCAATGAACTGGCACGATACCCCCGCAGCGGGCTGCCGTCAACACGAGCGGGCATGAAAAAGCCCCGGGGGTGCCGGGGCGGGGGTGTGGTGGGGGGGGGGTCAGTAGATAAGGGCCACCTCAGGTTTGTAGCCTTCGCGAAGAACTTTTGCATATTGCTTGCGAGCGTCTGGCTTGAGAAGGGTACGGCGTTGGCCGTCATAAGAAGACTGAAATGTGTGGCCGTCTGACATCAGAAACAAGGTTTTGCCAACAATTGTCACCGTTTCGGTGATATTGGTTGTCTCAAATATCATTACATTTTGAGTAACGGTCCCTTCTTTGTCGGTGCTTGGCTCGCACGCAAGAACGGCGCGGGTCACGTCGTAACCGTAGGCGCTGGGGAAGGTGGTAACGGGCATGTCTGGGGTTGGGATTGTGGAGGGCCTCCCCTCCGGTTCCCATATCGTAGAGCATCCGTTACGCGCTTGGCCATGGTTGCGCAACGATCCGTCACATTGGCGGCGGATCGCAGGGAAGCGACTCCACTCGCCGCACCAGCAGGGCCAGCTCAGCCACCAAAGCGCGCAGGGCAAGATCAGTTGCCGGGGAGCGACGGGAGGAGTTGCAGCGCGATGCCATCTCTGCGTGCCGCTCCCGCAGGATGGCCGCGATGGTGGCCCGCTGCAGCTTCATGCCAACAGCGATGGCGAGGGCCTCGCGGGTCTGGTCAAAGGTTGGGGTGTTGCTCATGCGAGGTACAGAACGCGAGTAGGACGGGGCGTAGCGCTGATCAGCCAGCCCGGAAAGCACCGCCGGCCGATCAGCACCGCAGCCGCGGGTGTCGATGCCAGGCAATCAATCCGGGCGGGTTCCGCGCCATGCCGACGGGCTACGACGCGGAACGGGAACACATAGCCGCGGCTCACTGGTTCCCCTCGATCGGCAACAGGGCATCGAAAGGGTCGGCGCCAGTGATCGGCGATTCCGGCATCACGGCATCTTCAGGGGTCGCGAGGATCGCCCGCCGCTGTAGCTGCTTCGCGTCCCGCACCACCGTTTGGGTGGCATCAAAGGACCACCCGCCGGAACGGATCTTGTGGGTTGCCCAAGTGGACAGCAGCAGCGGCGACGCCCACGCCAGTACCGTCACATCATCGACGGGGCCATCAGAGACGTGGTGAGCGTTGCGGTAGAGCAGACGAAGGCGGCGGAGGGCTTCGGTGGGGGTCAGGGTCATGGCTGGGGATGGGTTGGGGGATGGATGGATGAGATGGGTCAGGTGTTGGCAGTTTCAGGCCAGTTCTTGACCGGCCGTAGCGCGATCCACAGGCGGCGAAACAAAGGTGCGCTTTGGAAACACGCAATGCCGGCCATCGTATTTGACAACTCGCCAGACAGCGCATTTAGCCGACCTTGAGTAGCAAACGCTTTTTCGCTTTCTTTACGCGCTGATTGCAACGCTTCCCGTAGCTGATCCTTAAATGGCAGTTCTAGAAGGTCCTTAAGTGCGGGCTCAAGGGCAAAATAGTAGTGTTCTGTTTTGTATTCGTTACCGTTTGGCAGCACGCGGTCGTAGTTTGGGATTTGATTAACACGCTTCACGCAATGATGGACGGGAAGCGATCGCAGTCTAGAGCCACCGCTGTCAAATGGCGACGACGATTCAAGATCATGGCTGAACCATATTTCTTTTTCTTCGATTGAACGCATTTGGACCCGAATATAGTCGGGTGCAAATCCGCTCCCAGTAAAAACTTCTTCCGATGTGAGCTTGTAGAGCGTGACTATTGATGGGTCGCTTGATGGCATGTTCATGGGATTGGGATTGAAATGGGATTGGACGATAAACGAAAAGGAACGGTTCAGGCCGCGGCGGCTGCTTGCTCGCAGATGCTCCGGCACTGATCTTCTACATACTCTTGAC
>JBKCTV010000021.1:0-24951 GCA_046318595.1 Burkholderiaceae bacterium
ATGTAATACACTGTATTACGCTATGCAAGCCCTAAAACAAGAAAAATGTGCGCGTTAGTGAAAGATTGTGTTTGACAAAGAATGCTAACGCTGCTAGGGCATATTTTAACGAGTGTTCTAATATAACCCAAATCCCCAGCATTTCCGCCACTTTTTGTCAATAATAATTATTTAATTCGATTATTTTTTTAACGCCTATTGACAAACAATTAAAACTGTGAACGCTAAGTTTTCTGCGAATAGCCTTTTGGGATATTTTGCCGATTCGGCCATGAAATGATTTTATTTGACAAGCATGGTGAAATATGGTTAGGGCGTATGTTGCGGCCCTAGGCCTATTGCCATGCCGAAAGATTTTATTTGACAAAGCTTCTTTTTTGTGATAGTCCACTGACCGACACTGGCCGCATACCCCCCCTCCCCCGGGCATGGATTGATGGGGGTCTGGGCATACTCTCCCTACCCCCCTACCTAGCAATATCTCCAAACGGAGGGCACAAAAAAGCCCGCCGATGAGGCGGGCCTAATGCGCTGATTTGTCAGCCTTTTCGCATCTCTTCGGCTGTCGGAGGCCGCTCATGGTAGAACTCATCCGACACAAGAGTCCCATCTGCGGGGTAGGAGAAGAAACGCTGCTTACGCAGGCTGTACTTCAATCGTTCAATCACAACCTCATGCAACCGTGGGTCGTTAAGATGACTGGTGTTCTCAACTTTTACGATAGCACGCACAAGCAAGCCAAGATTCGGCTCGCGTGCTACTACCGAAGTATAAGGATGTTCAGACAAATTCCAATCAATTTTTGGGTCAATTAATCCCAATTTAATAATTTTGAAGTGAAGTTCATCACTGTATTGCATCACTGGTTCAGTGTTCAAAAAGCCATCCATGTATACACCTTTAACCTATTTAAGGGCGAGCGTGCCCCATGAATGGGGCCGAGTTAAAAAGCCTGACCTTAATAGAGGGTAACACAAAAGCCTGCCGGTGTCAATGGCTATCACCGGTTTGTAATTAAGTTGACATAATCTTAATCCCTTGCAGTGTGGCTGGGGTAGGGTCTAGCCCTATCGGGCGAGGGCCGCTAACAGCTCCTACCTCCTAGAACCTGTTTTAAATCGTTTCTGGTATCTGGCTGGCATAGCCCTACCAGCCTACAGCTGAAAACGATTCTACGATGCCTTTCTGGCGTTGCCAGCGGCAACCGCTGCAGGGAAGTGCTCTAGCACGACCGCTGTCGGTATTGCGGCTAGGGCCGCATAACTTTTTTGCTTACGCTTTCATTTTTTTCTTGACAAAAGAAAAAACTGTGGTATAATAGTATTATTAGTTAATAGTATTACTAGTAATAATAACTAATACTACGTAGTAGTAATAATAACTAACTACTATTAACTACTACTACGTAGTAGTAGTAATAGTTATAATATTAGAGTACTAATATTATTGTAATTTCAATGACTTAAATGTTTGCTGAAAGCAAACAACAAGAAATTCAAAGACTTAGCGCCTTAGGGCGCAAAAGAGGAAGTGATGGCGTCCTTAGACGCCATAACCTTCCTCAGGGGTAGCTTACGCTACCACCTTCGTCAGCTTAGCCCCTGCGGCTTCCGCAGTGTACTGCGTCAGCCTGACTCCCCCCTTCCAACCTTCGCCTCATAGAGGCTCGGTTGTCAGACCCCCTCACACTCGCTGCGAGGTTGTATACTTTTGTGCTTGACAACCACTGCCAACCTGTGCTATGGTGACTACATGAAGACGGGTAAGCGACTGCACGGGCTTCCGACTCGCGGCTCGCTAAGAGTGCTAGTGCACAGAGTTCGCAAGCGAATCGAAAACGAACAAGAGCTCAAGGCTTACCACATGAAACGAATTACAGACTGGCTTCGCCGTACAGCCAACAGCACCCGGCGTTGTTCTCGCAACCGCCTGCTGGCGCTGCAGCAAGAAGCCTACTGGTATGTAAAGGTTTATGAGATGGCCAAGAAGACTTTGAAGGCTGAGCAGCCGGTTGACAGCTTCACCACGGTTCAGCGTGCGGCCATGTACCACGACACCGTGGAGATTATTCGCAAGGGCGGTACGGTCGAAGGCTACACCCTGCTGCGTTCGGAGAAGGTTGCCGGTAATGCGACTGTGTCGCTGGTGGTGAATCTGGGCGACGGCTGGTCGCTGTGCCGCTATGTCGCGGGCTAAGGACGCAGACATCCTTGCTTTCGCCAAAGCCGTAGTTGAAGGCGAAGGTTACGGAGTCGCCTACAAGATAGCTACCGGGTATGTTCCCAGCGGTGAGAACGACAACTCCCGAGTGCTTGGTCGGAACCTTTCCAAGCGAGCCGACGTAGCTGCGGCCATCGCTGAGTATCGCCAGACAGCCGCAGCGGATTTGCAGGGACTTGGTCTTAAAAAACTACGCCACTACCTCGAACACGAAATTGACGAAATAGAGCCGGAAAAGAAAGGCCCTATTCTCGCAAAACTAGCGACGGTGCTTGGTATCAATGCCCCCCAAAAAGTCGAAATCAGCAAAACCGTCACCTACGACGCCCGAAGCGTCGCAGACTTTGTCGCCAGCAACCCCCAGCTCGAACACCTCCGCCAGCTTATCGGTGGAGCAGCTGGAATCACAGTTGAAGGCCAACCCGGAGTTGTTGAAGGAACTTTCGCTGTTGAAGACAGCGATGGAGACAAATAAGCTCTCGTTCTACAAGCCGCACCCGAAGCAGCTAACTTTCCATCACAACGACCGCCCCTTCCGAGCTTTCATGGGTGGTAACCGTACTGGCAAGACGTACAGCGGGGCCGCCGAAGTTTCGATGCACGCCACCGGGTTGTACCCCAGCTGGTGGAAAGGCAAGCGGTTCAGCCACGCGCAGGATTGCTGGGTAGCCACGGACAGCTTCAGCACGCTCAAGAACGCGATTATGCCGCTGTATCTTGGTGGCGCCACGGAAACCGAGTTTGGGACGGGCACTCTGCCGAAAAGCCATCTGGAAAGCTGGCGCCAAAACCCCCACGTGCCGGGCACCCTTGAGAGCGTTCGGGTTCGCCACGTTTCAGGCGGAATCAGCACCATCTATTTCAAGTCCTACGAACAAGGACGAGACAAGTTTCAGGCAGCGAAGATTGGGGTTATCCACCTCGACGAAGAACCGCCTGCCGACATCTTCGGCGAGTGCGCGATGCGGATGGCCACGACCAACGGCACGCTGCTGCTGACGATGACTCCGCTTAAAGGGATGTCGGACATCTGCCTTCGATTCCTCGAAGCTGGCGATGACGAGCACTACTTCTACATCCAAGCCAGCTGGCAAGACAACCCCTACCTGTCAGAAAAAGACATTGCGATGCTGCGGGCGGGCTCTGAGCCCCACCTGCTGGAAGCCCGGGAAAAGGGTATTCCCTCCATCGGCCACGGGCGGGTCTTCCCGGTTACGGAAGAAAGCATCCTTGTCGAGCCGTTCGAGCTTCCTGCCCACTTCCGGTTTGCGTTTGGTCTGGACTTTGGTTGGAACAACACTGCCGCCGTGTTCGGAGCCTACGACGACAACACGCATACGTTGTACCTGTACGATTGCTACAAGCAGGGCGAGCGCAGTGCGATTGAACACGGGGCCTTCCTTCGGGCGCTAGGCGCCGATAAGATTCCCGGTGTCTGTGACCCGAGCGGGGACAACAACAGCATCAAGGGCGGCGATACGATTGCCGACGAGTTCCGTAACCAAGGCCTGTCGCTGACTCCCGCTGCCAACGATGTCGAAGCCGGTATCAGCCGAGTCTACACGATGATGCGGTCGGGCACCTTGAAGGTATTTAATTCGCCCAAGATGGCTCAATGGTTCCGCGAGTTTCGTCTGTATCAGCGCGATGAGCGCGGCGCAATTCGCAAGAAAGACGACCATTTGATGGACAGCACCCGATACCTCGTAATGTCCGGTGTCACAATGGCCAAAGCCGTCAATGTAAAGAAATCTCGCTGGGACATCGCGCTGGAGCGAGTTAAAACTAACATCAACTGGAAGACCATCTAATGCCTATCACCGTAGTTTCGACCCGTGGCATTAACGACCAAAAAGTTATCCGTCGGACTGGCGTTGTGCACAACGACGAAACCATCATCAACGTCAACCCCACCGATATTGTCAGCGTCACCGCCGAATTGACGGCTGGCCCGGGTAGTGTTCTGATTCTGGCCACGAACGCCAAAGATTCTGGCCGCACGGACTTTACTGGTATGGCGGACGCAGGCGGCGGTGCAAAAACCGCCTCGTGTGCTTCGGTTTCCATTGGAAAAGGCTGGACGGCTGTTGGTGTTGACATCAACGCCTCGTCTGGCGGTACTTGGACGATTACTTACCGCGTCGTACCCGACCGCGCCTAAGAGGGCAGCATGACCAAAGCCGAGATTCTGGCTAAAATCGAAGCGCGTTACACGCACGCCGTCAACTCGACGCAATACAGTCGTTGGCGCCGTATGGCTGAAGACGCCTACCGTTTCTACGACGGCCTGCAATGGACGGACGAAGAAATGGAAATCTTGATGGCCCGGGGCCAACCTCCGGTTGTCATCAATCGCATTGCCCAGATGATTGACAGCGTTGTTGGGCAAGAACTCCAGACCCGCACTCGTATCGCCTACCGCCCCCGCACGCTTGACCAAACCGACCGCCTGCTCGCAGAAGCCGCTACCGCCCTCGCCTACCAGACCCAAGAGCTAGAAGACACCTCCTACAAGCGTTCGCTGTCCGGGAAAGACTGCCTCATCGGTGGTATAGGCTGGATTTGCCTGACCAACTCGGATGGCCGTCCTCGGATGGAGCACATCGACCCTTTCGAGATGGTGTGGGACGCCGACGACACCTCTTCCGACCTCTCCAAAGCCCTCTACGTTCACCGCCATCGCATGCTCGACATCCTCGAAGCCAAACGCGCTTTTCCCGCCTACAAACAAGACCTTGACGACCTTATGACGACGACGGGGGTCAGCAATGCCGACCAGCTGCCGTTTGCGGCTACTGGCGGTTACGACGATTCCCGCACGCTGAATTACGCCGACCCCAAGCTCGACAAGGTGCGGATTATCCACACCCAGTACAAGAAGGCGGGCAAGGCGTACCGGTTCATGGACGCCTCCAAGCGCATGAAACAGGTGCTGGAATACGACGTTGCGCTGGAGTTCGCGGAAAGCAAGGACAGCATCACCGAAGTTGCGGTTGATGAAATCTGGGAAGCTTTCTGGACGCACGGCATCCTGATGTACCACGCCCCCGCTGCGTCGCAGACGGGGGAGCTTGAGTATCTCCCGCTGGTCTATAAGCGCCGCAAGAACGACTTGGTTCCCTATGGCCTCGTCGAGCAAGCCAAAGACCCGCAGGTGGAGTTCAATAAGCGTCGTTCCAAGATGATGCACCTGCTGAACACGCAGGGCGTTATTGCCGATGCGACGGCTATTGACGACCCCAACCAATTGCGGGCCGAGCTTGCCAAGCCTAACTTCGTGCTGCTGAAGAAGCAAGGCACTGAGCTGCGGCTTGAGAACAACCTGCAACTGGCTCAAGGCCAGCTTCAGGTGATGAATCAGGCTGCGCTGGACATCCAAGCCGCCTCCGGCGTCTACGAAGAGTTTATGGGTCAAGAAACCAATGCCACCTCTGGGCTGGCTATTGGGCGCCGCCAGCTGTCTACGACGAAAGGCAAGGCGTTCTTCTTTGACACCATGCGCCGCTACCAAAAAAACATGGGGCGGCTGCTGCTTGCCCTTATGCAAGCGGCCTACAACGAACAAACCGTTATCGCCGTGATGGGCGACCAGTCGCAAGAAGGTCGGGAAATCATCCTGAACCAGCCTTCGGAGCGCAATGGCCGTACCTACTTTGTAAACGATTTCGCGACGGCTAACTTCGACGTCTACGTTGAAGAAGTGCCTGAATACGATGCTCCGCCGCATGAAGTGCGCGAAGCAATTATGCAGATTGCGGGCAATGGCCAGTGGGCCATTCTGGGCTCGCCTGAACTTGCCGCTCAACTTGGTATTCGCAATGCGAAAGAAATTGCCAAGGCAGTGGCTCCCCTGATTGGAGCGTCCCAGCAATCCGCTGAAGCTCCGACCGCTACTGGCACGGGACAAATGCCAGCCATGCCTTCCCCGATTATGGGCGGCTCTGGAGAATAGTACATGACGACCGAAAAGCAAAACCAAGCAACTGAAGCCGAAACCGCTCAGGAGCAAGCCATTGAATTTCCTTCCCTCAGCGACGTGTTCGCTATGGCGGAAACGCAAGAGGATGCTTCGGTAGAAGCTGACGAAGCCCCTGCTCAGGAAGCCGAGCAAGCCGCAGAAGAACCCGCTAAGGCCGAGGTGGAAACCGACGAACTTAGCACGCTGAAGAAGCGCCTCGAAGACACCCAGAAATGGGGTCAAGATGCGAATCAAAAGCTCAAGGCTCTTATGAAGAAGATGGCCAACGGCGAAAAACTGAGCCCGGACGAAATCGAGAAACTGGCCGCTGAAGCCGGTGAAACCAACGAAGACCAAGTGCGTGGCATTCTGCCTCAGCTCAACAAAGACCTGCAGATTATTCTGCCGGTTATGAAGCGCCAAGGCAAGTCGGATGACCAGTTGAAGGCCGCTATTGAGGCTTTTGACCACATGGGCTTCGGTGACCCCTCGATTCGCGCCGAGCTTATGACCCTGCCTGAAGCTGAGCGGGCTGCTTACGTGCTCGAAAAGGGCACCGAGCTTGCTGACGTTTACTCGGTAGTTAAAGCTGATGGCTCGGCCCTCGCTAGCCTTAGAAAGCTGGTAAAACAGACTGCTGACATCGAAAAAGCCGCTTTTGAACGTGGTCGCCTTGAAGCTCAAAAAGAGCTGGAGGCCAAGTACAAAGACGTGGTTCTTCCGACGACGAAGTCTAAGCCAAAGCTGACGGGGAGTGCTCCCACGTCAACGAAGGGCGAAGAAACCACTGGCCCGCTGACCTTTAAAGATATTGGTCTGTAGGCGTTTTAACTAGGAGAATCTGATAATGGCTGCTCCCATTACCAATGCTTCGGCGTTGAATAACAAAACTATTCTTCGCGAAGCTGCCGCTGAATACATCAACGGCAACCAGTTCCGCCCCTTCATGGGCGAAGCTCCCACCAACATCGTGCAAACGGTGATGAACACCGAGAAGGGCGCTGGCGATACCATCCACGTCCCGTTCTTGGATGCCCTTGACCCCGCTGCCGCCCGTACCGGCGCCCAGCAAGTCGAAGGTAACGAAGAAGACCTCGTGTTTGCAAGCGACTCGGTGACGGTGGATTACGTCCGCCATGCCACCAAGGTCGAGCTGCACAAGCTGGTCGATGTCCGCACTCCGATTCGCGTGCTGGAACAACTGCGCCCGATGCTGACGGATGTTGCCGCCCAGCGTCTGCGTAACGACATCATCGACGCCTGCGGCGTGACCGCTTCGCCGAACCGCACTCGTGCGCTGTTTGGTGCTGTGGACACTAACTACAACGCTGCGCTGGCTACTGCGCTGCAGAACGTGGACAACACGGCTGACAAGCTGAGCGTGGGTATGATTCGTCTGGCGAAGGCGAAGGCCCAGAACATCGCTTCGGTTTCTCTCGGCGTGGTTTCGCGCAAGATTCGCCCCTTCAAGATGAAGATGGCCAATGGCGCGGTTTCGCAAATGTATGTTATGTTTGTCGATAGCGTAGCGGCCATTCACCTGAAGAATGACGCCGATTTTAAAGACCTGCGCGACGATAACCGTACCAACGAGCTTTCGACGCCGTACTTTGACGGCTCGAAGTACCTCGGTATGGTCGATGGCGTGCTGGTGTACGAAATCGAAGAACTGACTCGCATTGAATCGCCGACTGGCGGTGCTAGCTCGACTCGCGTCGCCCACAACCTGCTCTGCGGTGCTCAAGCTGTCGCGGTCGGCGTGGCCAACCTCGGCTACTTCGCTGAAGAAACGATGGACTACCAGCACCACAAGGGCGTGTGCTACGCGATTATTCGCGGCACCAAGATGCTCCAGTGGAACGGCGTCGAAACTGGCGTGGTTCACGTCTGGTCGCACGGCGCGCTGTAAGCCTAAACTAAGGAGTATCTGACCATGATGGGTGTAACTCAAAACAATAACGGCTCGATTGAGCTGGCTGGCTTTATGGCTCGTCGTCACGTTGTGACGGCTGGCGAAGCTACCGCCAACCAAGCAGTTATTTCGTTGGCTGACGGCCTCGCGGCTATCAACACGTTTGTTGTGCAGATTCTGCGCTCGAACGCTGTTGCTACCTCGGATGCTGTTATCACGGCTTCGGGCACCAACCTGACCGTGGCTGACGGCTCGACGTACAACATGACCACTGGCGATGTCATTATGATTCTCGCCGCTGGCGCTCGCGCCGAGTAACGAACCGGCCTCGGGGGCCAGCCGTAATGGCCCCCACCTAATTCTAGAGGCAGCATGAACGTAGCTCAGATTGTCACGCTGATTGCCCAGCAGAGCCTGAACGAAAGCTCGCCGGATGTTGACATGCAAAACCGCATTGTCGGCTACGTCAACCGCGCCTATGAGGCTGTGTACGCTGGCTGTGCCGCGTGGCAGCACAACAAGCTGCTGGTTTCGCAGACCGTAGCTGTTACCAACGGTACGGGCACTCTCAACCCTGTTCCGTTCAAGATTGCCCAAATTACCGACACCACGAACAACCGTATCCTGCCTGCGGTTGATATTCTTGAGTTGGAAGAGCGCGACCCGGCTCTGGCTACGACGGGTGCTCCGCTGGTGTACTGGATTGAGCAGGATTCCACGCTCAAAACCTATCCGCTTGCTACGCACAGCGTGCGTGTTCGCTACGTCCCGAAAGCCGCTACGCTTTCTAATACCAGCGCAGAAGCTGATATCAAGCTGCCTGCCGAATACCACAGCGTGCTGGTGTTTGGCGCCCTGTTCTACATGTTTATGGACGAAGCTGACCTCCGCAGCCAGCAAGAAATTGCCATCAATGAAGCCAAGTTTAACGAAGCTCTGGCTTCGCTGAAGATGTACCTTGCCTCGGCCTCGCGTGACTATATCCGCATCAAGCATCAGGATATGTAATGCCGCAACTGCGTAAAAGACTGTTTCAGACCATCACTGTGCCTGCCCCGGCCCAGCTGATGAACACGGCTATCAGCCCGCAAACGCTGGAGCTGAGTTTTGCGCGCAATATCGAAAATATGCTCCCGTCCAAAGGGCGCTCGCGGGCCCTTGCCAAGCGATTCGGCTTCCGCAAGCTCGGCAATGCCGTCGGCACTGGGACTATCACGCGGCTGATTGAGCACATTACGACGGCTGGGGCTACTCAGATTCTGGCGTACACCGACAACGGAAAGATTCACCGGTATGACGGCCCGGGCTGGACGGAAGTGCGTAGCGGCCTTAACACCAGCGGCCTTCTGCGCTGGGCGCAGTTTAACAACAAGGTTGTTTTCTGCAACGGCTTTGACACCCCGTTCTACTGGGATGGCACGGCGATGACGACCATTTCCGAGTACGTCACGGACAACGGCGCCAGCAAAACGTGGGTAGCGCAAAACCAGTTTAGCCTTAACACCGGCGCTTTCGGCCTCGCGAATTACCCCGTAAGTCGTTCAATCCGCGTCACTTTCAGCACATCCGCGCATTTAGACCTGACGTCGCTGACCCGCTCGGGCTCAACCGCTACGGCGACGACCACGGTTAATCACAATCTGCAGACTGGCGATACGGTTAGCATCGCAGATGCGAACCAGTCCGAGTACAACGGTACCTTCGTTATTACCGTCGTCAGCCCCACCGTCTTTACCTACACAGTTGTGGGTACCCCGGCTACACCGGCAACCGGCTCGATTAAATTGACGTTCACCAACGTCGTCCACACCTCGACGGTAAGCAGCCGTTCGCTGTCCGGCAGCATTTTGACCGTAACGGCTGCCGCAAACATTCTGCCGGATACGACCGTTACGATTAACAAGGTCGAGTATCTGGACAGCCCTCCGGCTTTTTCGTTCATTTTTGCCCAGCACGACCGGCTGTGGGCTCTCGGGCCGGGCGAAGCCCGCGCTTCCACCTTCCGAGGCCCCACCCGCATGTACGTGTACTACACGGACATCTCGAACAGCGTGACGGGCTGGTTCAATCAAACAACGCAGGCCGTAGGGTTTATCAACCTTGAAGGCAAGCACGGTATCGACGATGAACTTACCGGCATTAGTGCTCTTGATGGAAGCATGGTCTTTTTTGGCCGCACACGCACTCAAATCTGGGCTGGCCAAGACCCGACAGACGTTAACGACTTTGCGTGGGGCAAAAACATTGAAATCGGTTGCGTACATGGCGACCTTATTCAGCCCTTTCCCCGCGACGTACTCTTTTTCAGTAAGTATGGCGCCCGCTCCTTCCGCACCGTCTTCCAAACGGAGCAGCTCGAAGCCATCTCTGACCTTGGTAGCAACATCGACCCCACGGTACAACAAGAAGTAGAAACGCTCCTTAGCTCGGACGCCAACTACAAGAAAGCTGCAAGCTGGCTGTACGACCGCGACGGTTTCTACGGCTTCAAGCTGTCCACCAAGCCTCTTGTATACAACATCAGCGAGCAAAGCAAGGGCTGGGTTATTTTCTCCGGCTACTTCTCGGACGCCCGGGCTTACTTGGGCACGAAGGATGGCCGCCTGCTGCTCGCCCGCAACGACCAAGTACTTGTGTACGCTAACGGCGCTGACGGCCTTGCCCAAGCCTTCGCAGACGATACGGCGGCTATCCGCACAGATTGGTGGGTGCCGTGGATTGAGCGCCGCAGCCGCTGGGCTAATCGCTACTGGCAGCTGTTGATTGAACCGGGCTCTCCGTCGATGGACGTGCAGTTGATTCGCTTCAAGGATAACCTCAGCGGCACCGCCACTACGCTGACGCTCCCGATTAACACAGAGCAATCCCTCTGGGGCGACGCCGATTGGGGCGTTGACCTGTGGGGCGGAACCGAGATTGCTCGCCCGCGCCTGCGCGACAAGTTTGTTGCTGAGTCGTGGTCAGTACGCATCCAGACCAACAACACAGTCGGCCCCTTTGAAATCGTCGGGCTTAACGCTATTGGAGGCTAATTATGGCTGATTACGAACGTCCTTCTGCGGGTTATACGCCCACTATTGCCACGGCCAACTCGACGAAATACCAAGACGACGACGCAAACGATATTGCGATTAACGCCGTCAAGGTCGATGGCGACTTAAACAAGGCGTTTGACAGCCTGAACGAATTGAAGGACTTGGTGGACGAGGCTGCCACGAAAATTAGCGGCACGAGCACGACCAGTGTGCTTATCGGCACCGGCTCAAAAGTATTTACGACGCAGTCCAACAAAGCTTTAACAGCCGGAACGTGGGTGCTGATTACGTCAGACGCCGCCTCGACGAACTACATGCACGGCTACGTTACGGCCTACGTCGGAACTTCGCTGACGGTCGAAGTGACAAATGTGGGTGGTGCTGGCACTTTCGCCGACTGGACAATTCGCATTTCGGGCACGCGAGGCGCTACCGGTGCTCCGGGCGGGCCTCTGGCTGACGGGGATTATGGCGACATTACTGTGTCCAGCACGGGAAGCGTATGGAACATCGACGCTGGCGCGGTAGGCGCCACTGAGCTGGCGGACGATGCCGTGACAAACGCCAAGCTTGCCAACATGGCCGCGAACACGGTAAAAGCCCGAGCCGCTGGTACTACGGGCGACCCTTCGGATGTCGCGTTGGCGGCCTCACAGCTGTTGGGGCGTGGTAGCACAGGCGATATTGCGGCGATTGCCCTCGGCACTGGGCTGTCGATGAGCGGTACGACCCTCTCGGCGTCTGCGGGTGGTACGCCGAACGCCAAGGCCGAGCGCGGCTCTAGCCTCACCATTACGCAAGCGTCGTGGACAAAGGTGCCGTTTAACACCGAGGTTTTTGACACGGCTGGGGGGTACGACCCCACGACGAATTATCGTTACACCGTTCAAAGCGGCGATGGCGGAAAGTACGTTATCCGCTCTTCTGTCGGCTTTACCGGTGGCACTATCGCAAGCGGCGAGATGTTCTACATCGCCATCTACAAGAACGGCGCGGTACACCGCTACTCGACCTCACACGCAAGCGGCGCAAATGTCTTGGGTGTTCAGGTTTTCACGCTGGAAGACTTGGTCGCGGGCGACTACATCGAAACTTATGTGTACGTTGAATCGGCGTCTTCTGCCGACCTTATCGGCTCCAGCGCCATGAACTACTTTGACATTTACAAGGTGGCCTAAAATGAACATCGAAGCCCTGAAACAGTACCTCGCTCAGAACGGATACGCCGATACCATCGGGGCGTTTGGCCCGGTTGTCCTGCAAGACAACAGCGACGGCAATGGCCCGTTTATTGCGGTGTGGAACCTTCCGATTCCGCAGCCCACCCCTGAACAGCTTGAACAGCAATAATCAAGTAATACTTGACAGTTGGCCCTAACTATGCTAGGATAAAGCATGAAGACCAGATTGGTGCCGTGTTCCGACATCTTGCGCCAGCAACTGGTTGAAATTGCTAAAGAAGCCGGTGTGTACGAGGAGTACTGTAGCCGCTTCGCCAACTTCCTCCACCCGCAAACCGGCTCCTTTGAGTGGATTTTGCTGGTCGGCGACAAGCCAGCTGGGCTGGCTGTGTTTACGCCTAAAGCCGATGCCTGCTGGTTGGATGTCTTTGTTATGCCAGCCTATTGGGGTCGCTGGGCAACTTTCCGGACTTTCCGGATGATTGCAGAGGTTGCTTTTGGTAACTACGGGGCCCACGCCATCGCCGTTGTAACCTCTAACCCAAGCAGCGCCCGCATCCTTGCCCACCAGCGGTTTATCCCCTACGCCGTCTGTGAGCACGGCGCCTGCTTTGTCCTTTACAAGCACATGTTACATCCGAGGATACGAAATGGGAAGCCTGTTTAAACCCCCGTCGCCGCCTGCAGCTCCCGCGCCTGCCCAGCCGATGGACGTCATCGACGAAATCAACGGCGTGCGGGAAACTGTCGTTACGCGCCCGGACGGCACCAAAGAGCTGCGGCGCACGGCTATGCCCCTTAGCCCCGAACAACAGGCGCTTAAAGAGCAGTTTGACCGTATTGTCAACACGCAGTTGACTTCCATTGAAACCCTTTCTCGCCCTGAGCTGGCGGCCAGTATTCCCGAGTTCCAACCGGCCCTTAAAGCCTTCCGGGAGCAGGTTACCGCTGGCCTTGACCGCTCGCAGGCCCAAACTGCTCGCATCAGCGAAGAACAGCTTGCCCGACGCGGTCTGTCCCAGAGTACGGCGGCTACTGAGCTTCGCAACGTGCAGGCGAATGAGTTTGCTGGTCAGCGGCAACAGGCCGCCCAACAAGAAACCTTGCTGGCGGAAGACCTGCGAAATCAGGCGATTGGTCGCAGCCAAAATCTGCTGTCCATCGCCACTCAACGTCAAGACCAGCAGGCCCTGCGCTACCTGCAAGCCCAGCAATCCGCTGCTTCCTCGCAGCTCGGCCTCCTGCAAGCGCAGCAAGCGGCTAATCAGCTTCAATACTCCGCCCAGCTCAACGCTTTCCAAGCCCAACAACAATCCCGCGCCAGCATGTTCAATACGTTGGGCACTCTCGGCGGTGTCGGGCTGGCTTATGGCCTTCAAGGGGGCGGGTTCGGGCTTCTGGGGCGTAAGCCCCGTGATATGGGCCTCGGCGGCATCACCGGCTAAATAAGGACACGTTTATGGCTGACCAACGACTGGAACTTCTGAAGCTGCAAGCCGATGTCGCCCGCCAAAACGCGGCGCTCGCACAGCAGGCTCCGGCTACGCCTAGCCTTGCCGGGCAGCTTGCTCTGACGGGCGGGCAAGGCATCACTCCGATGACGGGCGGCGAAGCCATCGCCAAAGGGCTGCTTACTGGTTTCGGCGCCTCGGAAATGCAGAAAGCCGAGAAAAGCCGCGAAGCCAAAATCCAAGAATACATGCAGCAACAGCAGGCTTACGCGGAGCAGCTGAACTCCTACACGCAGCAAGTGCAGCGCCAGTATGAGCTGACGCAGGCTGTGGCTCCGTATGCCCGTACTGTAACCCAGATTATGGCCGACGCCAAAGCTGGTCTTATCAGCCCTGATGATGCCAACCAGCGCCTTAACTCGCTGTATACGGACGCTCTGCGCTCTAAGGGTGTGTCGGGTCGCGTATCGCTGCTGCAGGACATGAGCGGCTTTGTGGTCGAAGGGCAGGACAGCATGTCGGGCCAGCCGATTAACAGCACGGTTAGCTACGGCGACCTGCTGTCCGCTCTCCCCGAAGAGCTGCGCCAACCGTTGGCCGACCAAGCCTACGCGACGATTCGCGGGCAAAGCAAGCTGGCTGAGACTGAAGCTATGGCTGGCCGCCCCTTGTCGGCCCAAGAACGCGCTATCGCGGCTGGTGTGGCGGAAGCCCCGAAGACGCAGATTAACGTAGAAGCCACCCAGCAGCCTATCGTGACGGCGTTTGACGCTGTTCGCGGTATCCAGCCTGCTCCGCTGACCAAGGCCGAGCAGGAAATCAATGCTGAAGGCATGAAGCGCATTAACGCCGAGTTGGACACCACGGAAAGCACTGCCCGCTCGCTCACAGGCGTCACTGACCTCGCTCGGCGCGTGATTAACTCAACCGACCAAGAATTGACTGGTTTCGGCTCGGGTATCCGCGCTGAACTTAGCCGTGCTGCAACGGCCAGCGGCATGAGCCAAGACTTTATCGACCGTGTCGGCGGCCTCAAGGACAAAGACTTGGCTAAGCGAGCCACGCTGGAGTCGCTCTTTGGTGAACTGTGGTTGAACACCACCACGCGCCTGAAGGGCGCTCTGACCGAGCAAGAAGGCGCCCGCATCGCCAGTATGCTGGCCAATCCCTCGCGCACCAAGCAAGAAAACTTGGAAATCCTTGGGATGCTCGAAATGGGGGCTCAACGTCAGGTTGAACAGGCAAACTTCGTGCGTGCGTACTCGCAGATGTACGGGGCTGGCGCTGGCAGCTACAACCGCGTCCCGGAAGCTCGTAAAGCTTTTGACCTGTACATTGATGACCTTGGCCGAGCCCAGCTGGCTGGTGAACCTACTCCCGACCTCAACCAGTACCTGCAGCAAGACTTCCTCGCTCGCCGCCTGAGCACGGCGGAACAGATGCGCCAACAGCGCACCTTGACCGCCCCCAACCTGTCTGGGGCCCAGCCTAGCGGCGGTGGCAATCCTGTTCCTAGCCAAGGGCAGGTTCCTGCCGCCCCCAGCCTTAATAACTCGGCGCCTCCGTCGGGTATTGACCCCGCTGACTGGCAGTACATGACTCCCGCCGAACGCGCCTTGTTTGGAGCTAAGTAGATGGCGTTGACGCTTGAACAGCAACAGGCTCTGGCTTTGGCAAAAGCCCGCCGTCGCCGTGCGGAAGCTGAGGCGGGTGCCACGGCTGCCCAGCCTGCTCCGGCTGCTGCGCAAACCCAGCCTGCGCCGGACGATAGCCTGCTTTCACGGGCGATGCCCTTGCTGCAGTCGCAAGCAAGCCCTGCAGGGGGCGCTCGTGTCGTCGGCGAAGGTCTGGTCGAAGACCTGAAGACTCGCCCGATTGAAACTGCTGCGATGATTGGCAGCTCGTTTATTCCGGGGATGCAGGGCCCCACTCTCGGCAAGCTTGCTGCTCGCGCAGGCCTTGGTACTGTTTTCGGTCAAGCTGGCAGCAGCGCCGATGTCGCGGTCGGTCTGCGGGAAGAGGAAACCCCTATTCTGCAAACTGCGATGGAGGCTTTGCTGCCCGAAGTCGCGGTGCGCTACTTGTCGTACATTCTGCCGAAGGGTGCGGTCGGCCTTAGCCGCGAGTCTGTGGACGAAGTGCTGGCGGCCAACGCCGACACTGCGGCTATTGAAGCTGAAAAACGTTTATTCGGCAACCAAGAGGTTCTGACAGCGGCCCAGCGCAGCAGTGGCCGGGTCGGTATGAACCAGTCGGATGAGCTGGCCAACGTGGCTGACATTATGATGTCGCGCAACCAGCAGTCCTACTACGCCCAGCTGCATGACCGGGTTAACCAGCGCCTGCAAGGCGTTGTCCTTGGCGTAGGTAAGCCGTCGGGGCCTGTCGTTGACACGGCTAATTTCCAAAAGGCGGTGTCGGACGCTGTGTTGTCGAAAGACCCTGCGGCTCCCGGCCTCGAACAGATTTTACGCAACCGCGCTAACGCGGCCACCGATGCCCTCCCGGGCCTCACCCAGCAAGCTCAGGCTGCTGGCAAGGAGGCTGGCACCATTGACGTGAGTCCGCTCATTAACGGTGTCGGGCAGATTCGTGGCCAGCTCGACGGCATCCTCGGTCAAGCCGAGGCCGACGCTTTTATCGCCAACGTCAAGCGCAGCCTGTCCACCTTCAAGGCAGCCCCCTCGCGTGTGTACGCGCAGCAGCTGCGCGATGAAGCCGCTCTGCGTGGGGCCGGGCCTGAAGGCGAAGCGGTCTTCTTCAAGTTTGTCCGCCCCCTCTATGAACAGGCCTACGCCTCTGCCGCTAAACAAGATGACTTGGCCGGGCAGTTTGCCCGGACGGCGCTTGAGTCGTTTGCAGCCAAGTATCAGGTTTTCGACCTTACTACGAACAACAAGGCCTACAAGGCTATTGCCGAAGGTGGCTTTAAAGACCTGAAGCCTATCCTCCGCGATTACGATAAATACGTTGATTTTAAACTTATGCTGGAAGCTGTGCGTGGGGAAAAGCAGCTCCGTGGCGCCGCTGAAGCTATCGACCCGCTTGATTTGGCCATCCGCCAAGACTTCTTCGATGAAGCGATGCAGGGCGGTCGCTGGCTCACGGCCAACGGGGTCAATCGGGCAATGCGTGCTTACGACGAGCGCGTGCTTATGGAGCACCTCGGCGAGAACGCCGTTGCAGACTTGCGGGCTGTGCGTGACATCACCCGCGCTATGGAAGGTGTCGGCCCCGCTGGTACGACTGGCGCCGGAGCCCCTGTTGCCGCTGTGCGCGGTATTCGCCCCGGCGACCCTGACAAGACGCTGCAGGCTATCTCGGACGTGGCTGTATCGCGTGTCACTGGGTTTGTGCCCGCTACCGGTATGCGCTGGCTGCTTCTGCGGGCCCCTGCCCGTGTGTTTGGCGTCACCGACCGTGGTGCACTTAAAAACGCCATGCAATCTGAAGTTGGCAAGAAGTTTATCAATATGCGGCTGGACGACCCCGCTGCCTACGCTACCTACGTCCAGTTCGCCCGCGAGCTTGGTGTCAAGCCCCTTCTGACGGCGGAGGCCTTTGCTCAGGAATCGACTAAACTGGAGCAATGGCAAAATGAATGACCAGCGCAACATTGAAATCGAGCGGCGTTTGGCTACGTTAGAGGCCGACCGCGAGCATGACCGGGCCCTGCTTGACGGCATCAAAGCCAGCCAAGACGCTATTCTGGCTCAGCTGGCGGTCTACAACGGGCGCTGGGGTATGCTGGTGATGGTCGGCTCGGCCCTGATGTTTCTGGTGGCTACGTTCAAAGACTTCATCCTCAAAAAGCTCGGAATGAATGGCTAGGGTTAGTCCTTTGCAAGATGTTTTTCCTATTCTGTTGGCTATGCTCGTGCGTCATGAAGGACGCAGGCTGGAAGCCTACCGCGACCACAAGGGGTTTCTGACCATCGGCGTCGGGCACAATATCGACGCTGACCCGAACTGGCCGAAGGGCAAGACCAAAATCAGCGAGGACGAGTGCGATGCGATTCTTCAAAAAGACTCCGAAATCGCCGTCCAAGACTGCTTCCAGCTCTTCTCGAATTATCGTGTGCTTCCTGTTGGCGTTAAAGCTGCGCTGGCGGATATGGCGTTTAATCTTGGTCGAACGAAGCTGGCTGGATTCAAGCGCCTTCGGGCGGCGATTGAAGCGGGAGATTTTGAGGGGGCTGCTCTTGAAATCGAGGACAGCAACTACTTCCGCGACCCGCAACTCCAGCGCCAAGGCCGACCCCAGTTCATCCGTGATATGGTGCGATTTCACGCAAAAATCTAGGTTGAAATAGCCTATAAAAGTATGGTATAATGCATGCTGGCCGGTCTATCAGTCCTCGCCCCTATCGTAGAAAAGCTCCTCGGCTTCATTCCCGACCCCAATGAGCGGGCCCGGGCCCAGCAGGAGCTCCTCACCGCGCTCATCAACGCCCAGAACGCCCAGCTCGACGTTAACAAGACCGAGGCCCAGCATACCAGTCTTTTCGTGGCTGGCTGGCGCCCGTTCATCGGCTGGACGTGTGGGTGTGCGCTCGCTTACCAGTTTATCCTCCGCCCTCTCTTGCCTTGGCTGGCGATGGTGTCTGGTACGCAAGTACCGGAAATGCCTAACCTCGACGATTCCTTGATGGAGCTTGTCATGGCCATGCTTGGCTTGGGCGGTTTGCGGACGTTTGAAAAAATCAAAGGCGTAGCGAGGAAATAGCATGTCGCAAGCGTTTTTTACTCCTTTCCCCAGTGAGGGAAGCGGTGGGGGCGGTGGTGGAGGGGGCTCGCCTGAGATTGCTGGCAAGCAGCAGGTCACCGTTGACTTTGGCTTCAGCTCCGGGAACGAAGGCGACCTTGCGGTTGCTACGGTTTCTGCGGGTTGGGTGACCAACGGTATGCTCTTGTTTTGCCAGATTGCCCCCGATAGCACTCCTGACCATGACCAAGAAGACGCTGCGGTGGAAGGGATTACGGCCTACGTCACAAACGTGCAGGCTGGGGTTGGTTTCGATGTGGTGGCCCAAGCGCCGCGTGGTTCTTGGGGACGCTATAAGTTTAACGTAATGGGGCTCGTATAAAATGTCGATTATTATTAAGTCAGGCGCTAGTGGTAACCTTGCCAGTGTTGACGCCTCGAATAACCTGCAGGTGACCGTCAATGGTTCCGCGCTTGCGTCCGGTTTTGTTGCCTTGTCCGGTGAAAGCGACCCCGGTGCTGTCACTGGAACTCGCCTGATTCGCCAGCTGGATGTCAGCAACGATTACCGTATTCGCACCGGTTGCGATTCGCCGCTTTTCAACGATGTTTTTAGCTACGGTACGGTCAATGCCGGTGTTTATGCAGCCAGCGCCACGACGGCGACTATCGTACAAGCCAACGGCCTGCTGACTCTTAACTCGGGTAACTCGACGGCCTCCGGCGCCGTTGCACAGGTTCGTACCTACGCGCACTTCCCCACCTTGGCGACGTTCCCCACCTACGTACAATTCTTGGCGACGACCATCAACGGAAACATCGTCAACAAGGTGCTGGAGATGGGGCTTGGTTATGCTTCTGGTACGACTGGCCCGACGGATGGCGCTTTCTTCCGCTGGAACGCCGCTGGCGAGCTTCGCGGTGTGCTGGTAAACAACAGCGTCGAGCGTCAGACTGGTGTAATCGCCCAGCAGAGCGACAACGTGCGGGCGGAATACCTGATTGTATTCGACCAAGACCGCGTCGAGTTCTGGATTAACCAAGTCCTGCAAGGGGCTCTTGACCTCGACCCGACCACAGCAGCTGGTAACGGCATGCTGCGTAGCCAGTCGATGCCTGTGTTTACCCGTATGTATAATTCGGCAGCTACGTCGAGCGCCGCCCAGCTTTCGGTTGGCTACATTTCGGTAAGCCGAGGAGATATGGATACCACCCGTCTGTGGTCTACGGCTATGGCGGTTATGGGCAACCACGGCCTACAAAGCCCTCCCGGGGCAGCGTCGGCGCAGTTGGCAAACTATGTCAATAGCACGGGGCCTGTCAGCGCCACGCTATCGAACACTGCGGCTGGCTACTCCGCCCTCGGCGGCCAGTTCCAGTTTGCGGCGGTTGCCGGGGCTGAAACCGACTATGCTTTGTTCGCCTACCAAGTACCCGCTGGCTCGGTAACTCAGCCCGCTCGTAACCTGATTGTTCGGAACATCCGTATCGATACCGTTAACACCGGTGCCGCAGTAGCCACTACGGCTACTTTGCTACAGTGGGCGGCTGGTACAGGCTCGACGGCAGTATCGCTGGCGACTACAGATAGCTTGACGGCGGCTGGTCGTGCTCCGCGCCGTATTGCCCTTGGTATCCAGAGCTTCCCCATCGGGGCGGCTATTGCGGCTCAGGCGACCCCTATCGACCTGACGTTCGATGCCTCGCCGTTGGTAGTTGAACCCGGGTGCTTCCTCCATGTAATCTTGAAGATGCCGATTGGTACGGCCACTGCCTCGCAAGTTATTCGTGGCGTGGTGACGGTCTGCGGTTACTTTGAATAAGGAGACACCTATGCATCCTGTATTTTTAAGCGGAGGCCTTCTGGGTGGGCAGCTGATTCAGGCGAACACGGACATCATCGAGGCGCTTAGCGCCGACGGCGAAGTGCTTGTTTATCGTCAAATCGGCGATAGTCAGGCCGTGTTTGTCGGTGTTAAGGGACAGATTCCTGAGCAACCAGCGCCTGTCCTGCTGCAGGAGCCCTTCCAGCCGGTGGAACAACCTGTGGAGGTTGTCCTTGATGTCGTGCCCGAGCCGGAGGCGGTCGTCCAGCCGGAGCCCGGTGTCCTTGAGGAAGCTCCGCAAAAAGGATTGTTCGCCCGGTTATTCGGGTTGTAATAAAAAAGGCCCCCGATTGGGGGCCTTTCCTTTCCTTTACTAGAAGAGGTGCTCATTCCTCTTTTTTGGGGAAGCTGTTTGCCGTGGCTTCTTTTCTGATGTACTCCAAAAGCTCGGTTTGCTGCTCGAAAATAACCTTTTGCATACATTCTCTTAGAGATTTTAATTGTATGTTTTCCGCCATAAGTTCGGCGTTACTTGCGGTCAGCTTTTCTAGCTTTTCGCCCAGTTCCTTGGACTTTTGCGCGTATGTAGTACTGTGCTGTGCGTATGCTTCCGCAAGTTCGCGTAGGCGTTTAATCTCATTCTCAAGTTCTTCTGGCTTTGTTAGTTTTGAGATGTATTCCTCTTTTTCTTTAAGGCGCTCTTCTAGATACTTGACACGTTTTTCCAGAAAAAATGTTTTGCTTGATTCCCACATTTTACCACCTCACCGCTATTTAGCCTTCAGGCTGTCTTCAACCAGCTTCATCAATCCGGGATTGTCCACGATAATCGTACACAGCCCGTTCGCCAGCGCGTTCACGACATGCTCTTCTTGTTCTTGCGTGAAGCCTTTAACGCCTTGCGTAAAGAACAGGGCGTGAAGCAGCTCATGAACCAGCGTGTTTGCCTGCTCCTGTCGAGGCTCCCCACGGCTGCGATTAACGTAAATCGTACTGGAGCGGTGGTACGTCAGGCCCATAGCCTGCGTTTCCTCCCCCGGCACATGCTCTTCCATCCAGCGCAGCTTGTAGGTCTTGTAGCCGACTTTAACTGTCTTTGGCAGCTTCAGTGACATAGCGGTCATCCTTCCCGTAGTTGTTCAGCTGATGAGCAAGCAGGAACAGGGCATTAACGGTCATATGCGCGGTGTGAAGATGGCCTGACTCCGGGTCGCGGTCTTGGCCAGTTTGATACGCCGCATAATGGCGCAGCAGGGCTGACTCAATACGGCTCCAGTCAAACCCCTTGCGCCAGTTGTAGGGGCCGTATTTCTCCGCACCAAACTGCAGGCACTTACCGACTTCGAGCAGGGCGTCCATCGGCAGCAGGCTTAACGGAGCCTTGTCGCTGTCTGCTTTCTGGGCAGCTTGCTTTTCTTCGACAAGCGGTTCTAGAGGCAGTTCAGGCCCATACGACACAACCAGATTCTCTAATACCCGTACCAACTTTTCTACAGGCATAGTGGCAAGGGCATAGTCGGATGTATGCTGACGTACAAACTCCCGCGTTCGCGCCTCTGTCCAATGGTAAGGGACAGCGTCGTGCAAAATCAGCCGCCGAGCAAGGACTCCCACTTGGAGGTCAAGTTGCTCCGGGCTAGTGATGCTCACCGTCATCGATTATCTCCAGAACCAGTAAGTTTATTCCGCTCCATCCGGCTGCGCAGCTTTTCAAGGTTACCAAGCGCGACGCTTTCCATCGACAAGCCATTCTCCGCTGCCAGACGAGCGACGTACCACAGCACGTCCCCCAGCTCCTTGGCGAAGCCCTCCGTATCCAGAGGATGGCCGTCACGAACAGCCTTCTTGTACTTGTCGGCTACCTCGCCAACCTCAGACGCCAACCCGGCAATCAAGTACGGCATCGCAATCTCCTGCGGGTAGATAGCCGTAGCCTTGGTGCCAAACTGGTAGTGGGCAAACGTACCGGGGCTTGCCAACTCCGGATGCTGCTCGCCAGTATAGTCGTACAAAGGCTCTACGAACGTCTTGCGGTAGTCAGTCATGGAATCTTCCGTCCTCGTTGGTTGTGGCCGCAGGCAACGCACTTCAGGCGTCGATACGGGCCGATGTTATCGTAGCGAATGCCGTCGCTCTTCAGATGATGGTGGCCACAAGCCGCGCATACCTCGTTACCCCAGCCGTCCTTACCCGTCTTGCCACCAATCGTGTAGTTGTACATCGGCAGCAGTCGGTGGTAAACGTCTTCCAGCCGCAGAACATCATTCTCACAGTAGGCGGCCAGCTTGTTAATCGAGGCTGCGTGCCCAATCTGAGCGAGCTGCCACACCTTCTTCGGCTCACTGGTCTTCGGCAGCATACCGAGGTCTTCCAGCACGGCTCCCAGCCGGTTGGACTGGAACTTCAGCTTCTTCTGGGACACCCGGCACAAGTCGAGATGGCGCTGGGGCGGAATAACGGGCAGCTGGTTAATCAGCAGGCGCGTATTCAGGAATGGAACATCGAACTTCAGCCCGTACCATGTCACAATCTCGTCAAACTCTTCAAGGTGCGGAAGTGCCTTCTGCAACAGCTTCTTGTCCTGAAGGATGGTAGCAGGCGTCGCGTTCCAGCCCTCGATGTCAGTTTGCTTGTAGATAGTGACCTTGCTGTCGTGCAGCCCCTTCACGCCTACGACCATAACACGCCCCATCGAGGCGTTCAAGTTCGTTGTTTCAATATCCAGAAACCCGACCTTTTTAGTCGTCATTCTTTTTAGCTTTCAACTGGGTTAGCAGGGCCATGAAATGCTCAAACGACACAATAGCTAGTGTGGGGCCGTGGTTCCGCTTCATCACAGCCACAGGCTGTAGTGTAGGGTCGAGCTTGGCGTGGGCGAGGGCTTGCTCATATGCTGCCCACACGGTAGCCTTCTCGCTGTTCTTGCACTCGACGGCGTATGGAAACACCTTCTTGGCCGCAGTGGAGAGCATCAGGTCGGCCCCTCCGCTGCCCATCGGGGTGCTGCGTACATCGTCGTTCAAGACCAGCGCCGGGTCGAGGGCAAGCACCGCGTCCCGCACTGTCTGCTGCAGCTGACGGCCTTTAGCCTTCCGGGCTGCGATAGAGATACCTTTAGCCATGCTTCCCCCTAGTTTAAATCAGGCAAACAGTTGCGGAAGTCTTCGTGCACTTGCTCTAACAGCTCGTCCAGCTCTTCGTCGTCAATGCGGCCATCATAATAGAGCTTGTACACAAGGGTGCGTTTCAGCGTCGTCGCCAAAACTTCATCGTCGCTCTGCGACAGATAGGCGCCCAGCATACGAGCGACATCGTCTACTCGACCCCCGAGGTGGTGGCTTCCCTTCGCAACTTCCGGGTCGTTCTTGTCCTGAACAACCGAGATTTCAAAGATATTCAGGTCTTTTGCAAGTAGGCTCACGGCTAATTCTCCCATATCACTTCGTTAGGAATTACTTTTCCGGCGTGCCGCCATGTGCAGCAGAAGATGTCAAACTCATACCCTACTGGATAATCCTGCGCGGCCTTACTGCCACTAGACACCACGGTCAGGGTAAACTTGTTTTTAGATTGCTTATGTTTGTCAACAACAACCATAATTCGTTCATCCTCGGCGTCGCCACGATATTTATCGTTTGTAACCCGCATTATTCGCGGAAACTGTGGTACTTCAACAGCCATCTTTATTCTGTGTCCTCGTGGATAATCTTAACGCCGCTCGGGATACTCTTAATTTCACCCAGATAATACATCGTCGTTTTACCTCGCGTGGCTTTGGTTGACTCAGGGAAGCACTTTTTAACAAACGGGCAGCGGGCACATTCGTAGGCCACCCGCAGGTTTCCGGTGTTGTTCTCGATAAACGGCTGGTGGCACATCTCCGGCATTTGTTCCTGCTGCGCCAGCTGCATTCGTTCCCCGAGAGCATCTAGCGCCGTATCCAACAGGTAGGCCGCGTATTCGCCTTCGGCCTCCACCAGCTTAAACTCGCCGTTGTTCTTGTTGATGACAATCCAGCCCCCGAAAGGCAGGTTGAGCATCTTAGCATACAGCGCCGCTTGCTCGATGTAGCCATAGGTGTCGTTGGCCACCAGCGTTTCAAAGCTCTGCCACTTTTCGGTGTAGTGCGCGTCGTTAGTCGTCTTTACGTCGTACAGCCGCCCGTCAATCACCAAGTCGCAGGTACCGCGTACCGTTTCCCCAGCAAACTCTGTCTGGCCCTTGTGCTGAACGTGGGTAACTTTGAACTTCTTGGTGACGCGGGATGTCACTTTAAGCCAAAGCATAAACCACGCCTCCAGCGCATCGCCCTGAAAGAACGTCATCCGCGTTGTCGGAGCAACGTCGCCCTGCAGGTGCGGATAACGCTTCATCCACCAGAGCCGCCGAGCCGGGTGGCCGAGCGAGGAAGCGCGAGGGTAGTAACTCCCCTTCTGGCTGAACTGGTTTTCCAGCGAAGTCCGGATGGCTTCTACCGCCGCTTTCATCTCGGCGGGGGTGGGCTCTACAAGCCCCTTGGCGCCGTGCGCTCCGATAAACTCGCGTAGCTGTTTTAGTGACATTATTCCACCTGTGTAGCTTTGAGCAGGGCGATTTCTTTAGCCTGCTGACGCACTTTTTCCGTTAAAGCCTCTACTTGTACTTCAAGCGAGGTGCGGACGGC
>JBKCTV010000022.1:0-2041 GCA_046318595.1 Burkholderiaceae bacterium
AGGAGCGGCGCCAGGGGCTCAGGAGCGGCGCCAGGGGCTCAGGAGCGGCGCCAGGGGCTCAGGAGCGGCGCCAGGGGCTCAGGAGCGGCGCCAGGGCAGGGCCTCAGGTCGGCGCGAAAAAACCCGCGCCGTTTTAGGCGATCGCATCGGCCACATGGGCATGACGCCCGATGCGATCTCCTAGTCTCAGTCAACCTTCGAGCAGTGCGTAAGCGGTCTTCTTCGCCGCTTGCAGTGCGGCCGAGTCATGCTCAGTGCCGATGCCGCTGTACTCCCGCTCGCCCTCGTGTGCAAGTAGTGCGGCCAGGGCGTCCTGCAAGGCGATCATCCGGTTTCCGATCTCATCGGGCGTCATGCCCATGTGGCCGAAAACGGCCTCGTAGGTTCCTTTGGTCGTCATGGCGATGCCCTAAAACGGTGCGGGTTTGTCGTCGGAGAGCTTAGGCGACGATTGTGGCTTGCCCTGCATCCTCGCGCATGGCCGAAACGTTATCGGAGCAATAGGTTTCGCCGTCTAGGGTTTCACAGTCGAAAACCTGCGCATCGTACCATTCACCGGAATAGGCACATTGAAAACAGTCGCTTTTCAGCATGTAGTCTTTATCCATACCGTATCGGGTCCCCGTATTCGCGTACACAATATCCGGAGAATCGTGCAAATAGTATTCGTCCGCACTTTCAATATAAACCGCGTCGTCCAGATCGACCCATTCCCTATCGTGCAAGCAAACCGCCCATTCCGGGGGATTGTCGGGGTCGATATGCTCGCCGCGCGAGGCAATATAGACCGCATCGGATGCTGCGATATAGTATCCGGAATATCGGCGATTGACCCCCCTATATTCGATATAGATATAATCCCCTGCGCAAGAATCGCAAACGTGCCGATCGAAGCTATCGATCCATGAACCCTCATTTTCACGGTCGAAACGCGCGCCACAATCGGGGCAGGTTTCAAAGCTTCCCCCTGAAAACGTCCCGCATTGTCGATCCCCGCAGTATTCACCATAGGGGGTCAGGGTCAGATAGTGGCCCTCATCGGATACATGGTCCGTGGCCCCATCAATGTACGGGCCGACTAGATCGCCGTCGCGGGTTTCGATTCTGGCGAGCTTCAAACCGCGGCGCCAGCCACTAGCGCGCGAATAGCCCATTGTTTCTAGCGTGGCCGCGAGGGGTTCGCATTCTTGGTTATAGCCCGATGAATTCGTTTTGACAGAATAGGTCCTGACGAATTCTCGCGATTCGTCGTTGACCAGGGCACGGGCGAGGGTTTCGCCCCCCTTAGATTGAATGGCGAGCTTCCATCCGTATGCCGATGAATAAACGCTATACGGATGGATCGTAAAGCTACCTTTTGCCATGCATGACCCGATGCCATCGGCGCCGTTTTTCATAAATTCGACCATCTCGGCATCCGTCAGAAACTTTACCGATACAGGTTCGCACAGTGCGGCATAGTGGCGCAGGATACTGTCAGGCATTTGCGGGAAGTGTCGGCGGATATACTTTCCGGGTTTCGTTTTCGTGCGAATACCCTTTGCGAGCTTTTCCGCGGTTTGAAAGAATGCCACCATACCCGGGTCCGATTCTGCGGGCCGGGGATACTCAAAAATCAAGGCTTGAGAATCGACCGGGAGATAACCCGCGTTGATAATATCGAGAATCACAGAATGGATATTCTGCACTGCGGCGATATCGAATAGGGCCGGGCTTTGCGTAACTGCGGTTTGCATGGCCTCGCAAAATGCGACGCTGGGGAAGGGGTTTGCGGTTTGCATGGTGCGGATGCTCGAGGGCTTTGGCGCTTGCGACACTGCAAGCCACGCGATTGTCGCATTGTGTCGCGCGGTTTGTCTAGTGGTTTGTTGCGTGAATTGTTCACGATGCGACACCCGGGGGCTAGAGCTGGGGCTAGGGCTAGAGCTGGGGCTAGGGCTGGGGCTAGAGCTAGAGCTGGGGCTGGGGCTAGGGCTAGGGCTAGGGCTAGGGCTAGGGCTAGGGCTAGGGCTAGGGCTAGGGCTAGGGCTAGGGCTGGGGC
>JBKCTV010000023.1:0-128751 GCA_046318595.1 Burkholderiaceae bacterium
TTGCGCCGATGATAGTGAGCAATGCGCTTGTGAAAGTAGGTCATCGTCAGGCTAACCTAATTCGCTTCAAACTCACCAACCGTGACGCATGCCCGCACACTCATTCGTGTCTGCGGGCAAAACCAAACACTGCATACACCACAATAAAATTCATTCTCACAACCTCTTTTACTCACGAACATTCGTTCAACCATTCGAGCTTTTTACATCTATATGCCTTTTGCTGCTAATTCCGCTATTCGGCGTGCGCGTGAGCTAATTTACAGTTCTCCGCCGGGAGACCCTCCAGCCGTCACTAGCGCTTATCGACCGCTACTGGAACCTTTATACAAAATACCGTCCTCCCGTTCTGAAAGCTGCGATTTCAAAGCCGATAAGCAGGCTTTCTTACCCGATAAATTCGCGAACAATTCTGCGCTACTGTACAAAGAAAGCATACGCACCGCTTTTCAAACGGTAGCCGGCTATATCGCTGGCGTCGCTGCCGCACCGGCCTATAGCGCGATGGCCAAACAAACGGTCGATTGCCAGGTACGCGATACTTGGAAAGCATGGGCTTGCAGGGGCGTCAGCAATGCCGCATCGTCCGCCGCCGGGTTTCCCGCTTTCGACGCTACCGCGGCGCTTGCTGCGAAACAGAACATTCCTTTTCCTTATTTGCTGGCGTCGTTCGTTGCCACTGCCGTTGAAACAGCGGTTACGCTGCCGCCCGAACGACGTGCGCTTCAGGAAATGTTCGGCAAATCGCCCGCGACCGGGGAGTTGGCTGCACTGATGATGGCGCGGGGCGCCATATTGTGGCTGTCGATGGGGATGACGCGGGATGCCGTCGATCGTTACCAGCTCGATGCGACGAAAGCGACCGCGCTCAGTGTCGTCAGCGGCGCGATTGCTGCGGCATTCAGTACTCCGGCGCAGAACGTTTTATTTAAGTTTACTGAAACTGGAAGCCGACATTTAACGTCCGAAGCTTTCAAAAAAAATGTGAATTTATTGTTCGCCGGCTTACCCTATCGCGCCATCGCTTTTTCGATTTTCACGGTGGCTGCGGTTATTGCAGATCACCTGACGGAGCGGGTTTGCCCGCCAACCACGCCCGAGCCAATGCCACCCATGCGCTGACGCCAAAGGGCAATAATGCATCGTTGAAGTCATAACTTGGGTTATGCAGCATGCATGGCCCCAGGCCGTGTCCAGCCAGACGGTGGCCTCCCTCGCCATTGCCTATCCAGAGGTAACTGCCTGGCACGGCGTTCAGCATGAACGCAAAGTCTTCCGCGCCCATGGTCGGGTCCAGTTGATCGAACACCTGCGACTCGCCCACGAGCTCGTTCAGCACGCTCTGAGCAAACCGGGTGGCCGAGTCGTCGTTGATTAGCGCTGGATAGTTCCGCTCGAACACGAACTCCGCACTGGCACCGTAGCTTTCGCAAATCTGGCGCGTAATCGCAGCCAGCCGGTTTTCGATCAAATCGAGCACGTCGTCGTCGAAGGTCCGCACGGTGCCGCTCAGTTCGGCGAACTCCGGGATGGCATTGATCGCTTCGCCAGCGTGAAATTTGGTCACCGACAAGACTGCTGGCGCCAAGGGGTCGCGCATCCGGGCAACGATGCCTTGAAAGCTCTGCACGAGCTGGGCAGCAATCAAAATCGGGTCGATGCCCAGGTGCGGCATGGCGGCGTGCGCGCCTTTGCCGCGGACTTTGATGTGGAATTCGTTGCTCGATGCCATCATCGGCCCGGTTTTTACGGCGAAGCTGCCCACGGCAAGGCCCGGCCAGTTGTGCATCGCGAATACCGCATCGACGGGAAAGCGGTCGAACAAACCGTCCTCGATCATGCGTTGTGCGCCAGCGCCGCCTTCTTCCGCTGGTTGAAAAATCAATACCACGCGGCCACTGAAAGAAGGGTCATGGGCAAGTGCGTGGGCGGCTCCCATCAGTATTGCCACGTGTCCGTCGTGACCACAGGCATGCATTTTTCCGGCGTAGGTGGACGCATGTGGAAATCGATTTTTTTCCTGAATCGGCAGTGCGTCCATGTCGGCACGCAAACCGATCGAGCGGCCAGGCGTTTGCCCTGGCACGCTGCCGTCGATCACGCCCACCACACCGGTTTCGCCGATGCCCGTATGAACCTCGATGCCCCAGGCGCGCAGGCGCTCGGCGATCAGCCCTGCCGTGCGGTGTTCGGCGAACGATAATTCCGGATGCGCATGAATGTCACGGCGGAGCTCGACCAGCGCGGCCTGAATGGCGGGGTCCAGGTAAGGTGTCATGCGGATACTCCTCGAAACCCGGGCTGCGTTTATTGTGGCAGCCCATCGATAAACAGTTTGAACTCGTGTTTGGCATACGGTGTCCAGCATTCATTGTCCGTCAGCGGCGTCGTCGCGATGACCGCCACTCGGTCGTTCGCCGTGGTGACGTTCGAAAAATCGACCGTCAGGTCGCAATCGACCAGGTGCGCCGCAGTAAAAGGAAACTGACGAATCAGAAAATACAGGTTGGTCGAGCAGAACGTATACAATGCCTTGCCATTGGACAGCATCATGTTGAACGCCCCATGGGCCGCGACGTCGAGCAGCAAGGGTTGCAGCACGCTCACGATTTCCTGCGGCAACGGGGCTTGCCGCTGCGCGCGGGTGCCGAAATGATTCCACAACTGTTCCAGTAAATAGCAAAAAGCCAGCTCGCTATCGGTGTCGCCGATCGGCTGGTAGCGGCCGTTGAGCGTGGGCAAAAAGTTTTCCAGGCTGCCATTGTGGGCAAACACCCATGGTTGACCCCACAGTTCACGGTAGAATGGATGACAGTTTTGCAGTGCAACCGGGCCCTGTGTCGCTTTCCGGATGTGTGCTATGACGTTGCGCGAGCGAATCGGATAGTTGCGGATCAGCTCGGCGACCGGCGATGTGGCTGCCGGGCGGTGATCGATGAAGACCCGGGCGCCCTGTTCTTCGAAAAACGCCACGCCCCAGCCATCGGCGTGCTCGTCGGTCAAACCACCCCGTTTGACGAAGCCTTCGAAGGAAAATTGAATGTCGGTCGGCGTGTTGCAGTTCATGCCGAGCAGCTGGCACATTGAGGGATGCTCCGTCTTTGTAAGCTAATTTTTAAGCTGCCATTGTGCCCGCGAATTGGATTTTCTGAAAATACACTTTTGTGGAAATTTAATGAATAGTGAAACGACGTTGCACATCCGTCAGCCGGACGACTTGCATTTGCATCTGCGCGATGGCGCCGCGTTGGTGCATACGGTCGGTGCTACGGCCGCGCAGTTCGCCCGGGCGATCGTCATGCCCAATCTGAAACCACCCGTGACAACCGTGGCACAGGCGCTGGCCTATCGGGAGCGAATCCTGCGGGCACTGGCGCCGAACCAGTCGTTTACGCCACTGATGACCTTGTATTTGACAGAGGAAACGCCAGTGGCCGAGATCGAGGCAGCGGCGGCCAGCGGTTTCATTCATGGCGTGAAGCTGTACCCGAGCGGCGCCACGACCAACTCCGCCGCTGGCGTGCGCGACGTGCGCAATTGCCGGGGGGTGTTTGAAACGATGCAAAGGCTGGGCATGCCTCTGCTGATCCATGGCGAGGTGACGGATCCGGCGGTCGATGTGTTCGACCGGGAGGCTGTCTTTATCGATGAGGTCTTGATGCCGTTGCGGCAGGATTTTCCGGCGCTGCGCATCGTGTTCGAGCACATCACGACGATGCAGGCGGCACAGTATGTGCGTGATTGCTCGACGCGGGATGCGACGGGGCGCTTGTTGCTCGGTGCGACCTTGACGCCGCAGCATTTGCTATACAACCGCAATGCCTTGTTTGCTGGCGGGTTGCAGCCGCACTGGTATTGTCTGCCGGTGCTCAAGCGGGAGGCGCATCGGCAGGCTTTGCTCGAGGTTGCGACCAGCGGCTTGCCGCAGTTCTTTCTGGGCACCGACAGTGCGCCGCACACGCAGGCCGCCAAAGAGATGGCCTGCGGCTGTGCGGGTTGTTATTCCGCGCCGATCGCCCTGGAACTGTATGCCGAGGCGTTCGGGTCTGTTGGTAGGCTGGACCGTCTGGAAAATTTTGCTTCGCAATACGGCGCCGAGTTTTATGGCCTGCCCCTGAACGAGGGGCGTCTCGAACTGGTAAATGTGGCGCAAACCGTACCGGTTGACCTGCCCTTCGTCGACGGCCGGATCGTCCCGCTGTGTGCTGGTCGGCATCTGTCCTGGCAGGCGCGCAAATTTTTGCGATGAACGCTGTTACACTTCCATCCGAAAGTGTGCCGGGCAGCTGCTGCAGCCGTAAGGCTGGGGAGGAAAGTCCGGACTCCATAGGGAAGGGTGCTGGCTAACGGCCAGGCGCAGCAAGCCTTCGGGCCCAAGGCGACGGCAAGTGCAACAGAAAATATACCGCCGATGGACCCGGCAACGGGGATCAGGCAAGGGCGAACCGGAGGTGTAAGAGACCCCCGCGGACGTGGCGACACGGACGGCTTGGTAAACCCCACCCGGAGCAACATCAAATAGGCATATGCTGCGTCGCGAGGCGCTGCCGGCGTCCCGTCGGAGTATGCGGGTAGATGGCTTGAGGCCGCAGGCAACTGCGGTCCCAGAGGAATGGCTGCCACGCGAACTTCGGTTCGCGAACAGAATCCGGCTTACAGGCACACTTTTTTCTTCGTTTCCCCGCAAGAATATCCATCGCCTCACCCGAAATCCTTTCTTCTTAAGAAAGCACTTTCATTTCAATTGCCAGGTATCTCATTTATTTGCTTTTGAGTTTGTCGAAAAGCATCTTCCTGGAGCGCTAAGTCCTTGTCTGGTAAGCATTTTTTACGCTTCTGTCTTGACCGGTGCTGCTGAATTGAGTAGAGTGGCGATTAGTGGGGTTTTGTGTTTTTTTGTGGGGGTGGGCGGTGTTTCAAGGAAGTTCGGCACTCGCGCTCGATGTCAAGGGACGGATGAACGTTCCGCAGCGGCATCGCGAGGCACTGGTTGAGCGGTGCCAGGGCGAACTTACGCTGACGAAACACCCGCATGGCTGCCTGATGATATTTCCGCGACCCGTCTGGGAGCAGCACCGTGCGCAGATCGCCGCCTGGCCGATGTCGGCACGGCCCTGGCAGCGCATATTCCTGGGCTTTGCCACTGATGTCGCGTTGGATACGGCCGGCCGCATTCTAATTTCTCCCGAACTGCGCGAAGCCGCGAACCTGCAGCGCGATGTCATGTTGCTCGGCATGGGCAGTCACTTCGAGTTGTGGGACGCCGGCCTGCTCAAACTGGAAGAGCAGAAAACGCTTGCCGCCGATGTGCCGGTCAGTCTCGGCGATTTCTCGTTTTAAGCGTGGACACTTATGTCGCCGTCGCCGACCACATTCCCGTTTTGCTTGCCGAAGCCGTCGATGGCGTTTTTACCCGTCCCGATGGGCTTTATGTGGACTGCACGTTCGGTCGCGGCGGGCACACCCGGGCGCTGCTCGAGCGACTCGATGCACATGGGCGTTTATTCGCGCTGGATCGCGACCCCGATGCGGTACGCGCGATGAGCAATCTGTCCGACAGCCGTTTTCTAGGGCGCCAGGCGCCCTTTGCCGAGCTTGGCGACTGCTTGGCCGCATGGGGTGTGACGGCGGTCGACGGTGTGCTGATGGATCTCGGTGTGTCGTCCGCGCAGATCGATACTGCCGAGCGGGGTTTCAGTTTTCGGCAGGATGGGCCGCTGGATATGCGGATGGACCCGGCGTCCGGTGAATCGGCCGCCGATTTTTTAGCCAGTGCGTCAGTGCGCACGATCGCGGAGGTTATCCGGAATTATGGGGAAGAACGGTATGCTGTTCAGATTGCAACAGCGATTGCTGCTCGCCGCGAGGAGCGGCCGCTTGGCCGTACGAGCGAACTTGCCGCTCTCGTGGCGGGCGTCGTCCGGTCGCATGAGCCTGGGCAAAACCCGGCGACTCGCACCTTTCAGGCTTTACGGATTCACGTCAATCAGGAGCTTGCGCAGCTCGAACAAGGTTTAATCCAGGCTGCCGTGGCGCTAAAGCCGGGTGGGCGGCTGGCGGCCATCAGTTTTCACTCTCTCGAAGACCGTATCGTCAAGCAGTTCATCGATAAGCTTGCGCATCCGGAACGGCTGCTGGATCCGCGGTTGCGGCGGCTGCCGGTGCCGCTGCCGGTGGCGACATTCAAAAAGGTGGCGCGTGTGAAATGCTCGGCTGCCGAGGCGCAGCGCAACCCGCGGGCGCGCTCGGCGATGCTGCGCGTCGCCGAAAAAATCGGAGCGGCGGACTGATGGGGCGCATAAATTTCATGCTGCTGAGCGCCGTCATGGGCTGTGCTCTGATGCTGGTTTCGACCCAACATCGCGCTCGCGGTTTGTTTGTCGAGCATGAGCGCGCCGTCCAGATCGGTCGCCAGCTCGAAGTCGAGTGGAATCAGTTACAGCTCGACCAAGTGGCGCTCGCCAAGGCGATGCGCATCGACGAGGTGGCGCATCAGCAGCTCGGGATGACAATGCCTGCGCCGGCGCAGACGCGCTATATGTCGGTCGACACGACGCCTTTGGAGCGCGATTGATATGACGCGCGCCGTCCGTTTCGCGAACTCCCATTTGCTGCAGTCCGGCTTGCCGGCCTGGCGGTCCCGGCTGGTGATGGGGCTAATGTTCGTCGGGTTCGCCGGCCTGGGCGCGCGCGCGCTTTATCTGCAAGGGTTGTCGAACGAGTTTCTGCAAAAGCAGGGCGCCATGCGCACGGTGCGCAATGTCACCCTGCCGGCTGACCGCGGCCGGATATTGGACCGCAACGGTGTCATCGTGGCGTCCAGTGTGCCGGCGCGCGCCATCTGGTTCGACGGCGGTAAAGACACCGGTGGCGAAGGCCGTGAGGCCTCGAAAATAAGCCGCGTGCAAATCGCGGCGCTGGCCAACTGGCTGGGCATGCCGGAAACCGTCGTCCGGCAAAAACTGAACACCGAACAGCGGTTTACTTATCTGAAGCGGCAGGTCGATCTGGACGCCGCAGAAAAAATCACCGCGCTCAAAATTCCCGGTATCTATACGTTGCCGGAATTCCGCCGGTTCTATCCCGAAGCGGAAACTTTCGCGCATGTGCTTGGCTTCACGAATGTCGAGGATATCGGTCAGGAAGGTATCGAACTGGCTCAGCAAAAAGCGCTGGTCGGTCGTCCCGGCGAGCGTAGCGTCGTCAAGGACCGGTTGGGACGGGTGATCGAGGATTTCCGGGAAACGCGTCCGGCGGTCAATGGCCAGGATTTGACGCTGTCCATCGATTCCAAGGTGCAGTTTTTGGCGTATTCGCAATTGAAGGCTGCCGTCGAGGCCCACAAGGCCAAGGCAGGCGCCGTCGTTGTGCTCGACGCCAAAACGGGCGAGGTCCTGGCTTTGGCGAATCTGCCGTCGTACGACCCGAACGATCGGTCGCACCTGACGGGTGCTCAGTTGCGTAATCGCGTGCTCACCGATACCTACGAACCCGGTTCGACGATGAAACCGTTCACGGTGGCGCTGGCGCTGGATACGCATCGCGTGACGCCGCAAACCATGATCGATACCGCGCCGGGGCGTATATTGATCGGCCCTAATACGATTTCCGATGCGCATCCGCACGGCACGTTGACCGTCGAACAGATCATTCAAAAATCCAGCAATGTTGGTACGACCAAGCTGGCGCTCGGCATCCCGCCGCAAAATATGTGGAATATGTTCATGGCACTGGGCTTCGGCCAGGCGCCGCAGGTCGACTTTCCAGGGGCGGTGGCCGGGCGCGTGCGGCCGTGGCGGAAGTGGCGGCCGATCGAGCAGGCGACCATGTCGTATGGCCATGGTATTTCCGTCTCGTTGATGCAAATCGCGCGGGCCTATACGATTTTTGCCAACGATGGCCAGCTCCTGCCGCTTACGTTCATGCGTCTGGATGAGCCGCCCAAAGGGGTATCAGTAGTCAAACCGGCCACTGCACAGGCGATGCGAAAAATGCTGGAGATGGCTGCCGGACCCGAAGGCACAGCGCCCAAGGCGCAGGTTCCCGGTTATCGCGTCGCCGGTAAAACGGGCACGGCACACAAGCAGGAAGGCGGCCGCTATATCAACCGTTATATTTCCTCGTTCGTCGGTTTGGCGCCGGTTTCCGATCCGAAGCTCATCGTGGCGGTCATGCTCGATGAGCCTTCGACCGGCCGTTACTATGGCGGCGATGTGGCCGCGCCGGTTTTTTCTTCGATCGTGCAAGGGGCATTGCGGGCGTTGAACGTTGCGCCGGATGCGCCCTTCAAGCAGGTCGTGCTGCCGGCACAAACCGTCCAGGAAAGCATATGACGCAGCTCAACGCCCAGGAAATCGAGCTCGTCAGAAGTATCAAGAATCTGCCGGGCTACCGGTTAGCGAGCCGTTTGCGCTCCGACCACCGGCAACTGCGCGCTGGCGATATATTTTTCGCGTGGGCCGGGCGGCAGGTCGACTCGCGGCAGTTTCTGAGCGAGGCCGTCTGCAAGGGGGCCATCGCGATCGTGTTCGAAGGCGGCGATTTCACAATCGGCCATTCGCTCCCGGTGCCCTCTTTTGTCGTTCCCGGGCTGCGCGAACGCGCCGGTCTGATTGCATCTGCGCTGCTCGATCATCCGTCGCTGACGATGAATACCGTTGCCGTGACCGGCACCAACGGTAAAACCTCGGTGACCCGCTGGGTGGCGCAGGCGCTGAGCTTTCTTGGTGAACGCGCCGCCGTGGTCGGGACCCTGGGTGGCGGCTTCGTCGACCAGGTGTTGACCCCGCTGGGGCTGACCACGCCCGATGCCATATGTTTACAGCAGTCGCTGCGCGATCTGCAGCTCAGGGGCGCGAAAGCGGTTGCGCTGGAAGCCTCGTCCATCGGGCTTGAGCAGGGTCGTTTGCGTGGGGCGCATTTCGAAGTGGTGGCGTTGACGAATTTTTCGCGCGATCATCTCGATTATCACCATACGCTCGAAAACTACGCGAATGCCAAAAAAATGTTGGCGCAATGGCCTTGCACGCCGTATGCGGTCGTCAATATGGACGATTCCCTGGCGGCTGAGTTTGCCGAAACGGCGCGCGCGACCGGTAAAAAAGTCATTGGCGTGACGCGCCGGCTGTGCGAGTTTCCCTTGGCTTGCGATGAGGTATGGTCCGCATCGGACGTCGAACAGAGCGAGGCGGGCTTACGGTTCACGCTCGTGCGCGAAACCGAGCGCATCGTGCTGCACGCGCCGCTGATCGGTGACTTTAATGTCGAGAACCTGCTTGTGACTGCGGCGATCCTGTCTTGTCTGCGGCAGCCGCTAGACCGCATCGCCGCATCCCTGGCCACCGTGACGCCGCCCCCTGGCCGCATGCAACTGCTCGAAAAAACCGAACAAACGGGCCGGCCGCTGGTGGTGGTGGATTATGCGCACACGCCGACTGCTCTGGAAAAAGCGCTCGCTGCGTTGCGGCCGCTCGCTGCGAAGCGCGGCGGACGTCTGTTGGTTTTATTCGGCTGCGGCGGCAACCGCGATGCGGGTAAACGGCCGCAGATGGGCGCCGTGGCGGCCCGCCTGGCCGACGGTGTCTGGCTGACCAACGACAATCCACGCGACGAGGATCCGCAAAGCATCGTCGATGCGATTCATGGCGGGATCGAGCCCGGCCATCTGCCAGGGGTCCAGGCTGTGCTCGACCGGCGGCTCGCGATCGAGCAAATCATCGTGCGTGCCCAAAGCCGCGACGTGGTTTTACTGGCCGGAAAAGGCCATGAAACGACCCAGACCATTCGTGGCGAGGTATTGCCGTTTTCCGATATCGAATGTGCCCGGGCGGTTCTGGCGGCGCGGGGAACGCCATGAGTGTGCGTGCGACCGCCATGGATTGGCCTGTGGCCGAGCTGCTGGGCCTGTTCGTCGGTGGGCCGGCGGTGCTGGCTCGACTGCCAGGCGAAATGTCGCGAATCGCCGGGATCGTGACCGACAGCCGTCGTGTTGGCGCTGGCGATGTGTTCGTGGCGCTCCAGGGCGAGCGCTTCGATGCGCACGATTTTTTGCCGCAGGTCGCTGCGCAGGGAGCCGCCTTTGCCATCGTGCAGCGGGCGTTACCCGACCTTGCGCTCCCGCAGCTCGTCGTGGCGGAGACGCGCGCGGCCCTGGCTACGCTGGCGCGTGCCTGGCGGGCGCGATTCCATTTGCCGGTGATCGCGGTAGCGGGTAGCAATGGTAAAACCACGACCAAGGAAATGATCGCTGCGATTCTGCGGGCTGCTTTTGGTGAGCATATGCTGGCGACCGTCGGCAATTTGAACAATGAGATCGGCGTGCCGCAAACGTTGTTCGGTCTACGGGCGACGCACCGTGCCGCCGTGGTCGAAATCGGGATGAACCACCCCGGCGAAATCGCCCGGCTGGCGGCGATGGTGCAGCCAACGATCGCCCTTGTGAACAACGCGCAGCGCGAGCATCAGGAGTTCATGGCGTCGGTGGCGGCGGTCGCCGAAGAAAACGGCGCGGTATTTGAATATTTGGCCGCCGATGGCGTGGCGGTGTTCCCAGAGGGTACGGCATACGATACCGTCTGGTCTAGGCAGGCAGGCGCGGCGCGGTCGCTGCGCTTTCGCTTGAACGGCCCGGACATGTCGGGCCGCGGGGATGTGACCGTGGCTCCGATAGCCACGCCGGACGTGGCGGGTTCCGGCGACGCGCAGTCGCTACGGGTTGCCGGGCCCTGGGGGGCGGTGTCGATCGCGCTCAATGCATTGGGCGCACACAACGCTCTCAACGCCGCTGCCGCTGCAGCCTGCGCCTGGGCTGCGGGTTGTCCGGCGTTCGCGATTGCGCAGGGTCTGAATGTTTTCCGGCCGGTTCGGGGCCGGATGCAAAAATTACGCAGCGCCAGCGGGCTCGTCGTGATCGATGACACTTATAATGCGAACCCGGACTCGGTGTTGGCAGCGATCGATGTGTTGGCGCAGTATGCGCCGGCCTGTGCGCTGGTTTTGGGCGATATGGGCGAAGTCGGTGTGCAGGGCGGCCCGTTTCACGCGGAAATCGGTCATTACGCGCGGCAATGTGGCCTGGAAAAATTGTTCGCGTTGGGTGTACTGGCGCGCGAAAGCGCAGCGGCGTTCGGTGCGGCTGCGGTGCATTGCGACTCAGCCGCCGAGCTGGTCGCGCAGGTTCAAACATGGTTATCGAAACGGTCTGGTGCCGTGCTTGTCAAAGGTTCACGATTCATGAAGATGGAAACGATCGTTCAGGCATTGCTTGCCGCTCCCGGCGACGTGCAAACGGGAGGCGCGCATGCTGCTTGAACTGGCGAAATGGCTGGCGCAGGATATCCGAGCCTTTAGCGTTTTCAATTATCTGACGCTGCGGGCTGTGTTGGCGAGCGGGACGGCGCTGTGTCTGGGGCTGCTGCTCGGTCCGGCCGTGATCCGCAAATTGACGCACTATAAAATCGGCCAGTCTGTACGCGACAATGGCCCGCAAACACATCTGGTGAAAGCCGGCACGCCGACCATGGGCGGTGCATTAATTTTATTGTCGATTTCGATTTCGACCTTGCTCTGGGCCGATTTGTCGAATCGGTTTATCTGGGTCGTCTTGCTGATTACCTTGGGCTTTGGCTGGATCGGTTGGGTGGACGATTACCGGAAGGTGGTGCACCGCAATCCGAAAGGGCTACCGGGCCGCTGGAAGTATTTCTGGCAGTCGTTGATCGGTCTGGTGGCCGCGTTTTACTTGGCGTTTGCCGTGTCGGCGCCGTCCAACGAGAAAATTTTCGACCTGATGCTGGCCTGGAGTCGCAGCGGGTTCGATATGTACCTGCCCAACCGGGCCGACATCATCGTGCCGTTCTTCAAAACGATTTCCTACCCGCTCGGCGTCTGGGGCTTCATCACACTCACTTACTTCGCGATCGTCGGCAGCAGCAACGCCGTCAATTTGACCGACGGCCTGGACGGTCTGGCGATCATGCCGACGGTGATGATCGCCTCGGCGCTGGCGATTTTTGCGTATGTCGCTGGCAATGCGGTGTATTCCAAATACCTGTTGCTGCCTTATATTCCCGGTGCTGGCGAGCTGACGGTTTTCCTGGCGGCGATCGCCGGTGCGGGGCTGGCGTTTTTGTGGTTCAACGCCTATCCGGCACAGGTTTTCATGGGCGATGTCGGGGCACTGGCGCTCGGTGGCGCGCTTGGTGTGGTGGCCGTCATCGTTCGGCAGGAAGTGGTGCTCTTCATCATGGGCGGTGTGTTCGTGGCCGAAACTTTATCGGTCATGATCCAGGTGCTCTATTTCAAATGGAGTGGCGGCAAACGCGTGTTCCGGATGGCGCCGTTGCACCATCATTACGAACTGTCCGGCTGGAAAGAAACGCAGGTGGTCGTGCGGTTCTGGATCATCACCATGATGCTGGTGCTGGTCGGCCTTTCCACCTTGAAGCTGCGCTGAAATGGACGTCCTACGTCACCAGCGTGTGCTGATCGTCGGCTTGGGTGAAACCGGGCTCGCCTGCGCGCGCTGGTGTGCCATGCATGGTGCGCAGTTATCTGTGCTCGACACCCGCGCCGCGCCGCCGAACCTGGAAGCGCTGCACGCCTGCGCGCCCGAAGCGGTGGTGCTGCAGACCGCGGATGCGCTCGATGTTGCGAACTTCGACCGCATTTTGGCTGGTCCCGGCCTGTCGCCGCACGCCGAGCCTTTGAAAACGATCCTGGCTGAGGCATCGGCTGCTGGCAAGACGGTCGACTCCGAAATCGAGCTGTTCGCGCAGGCGCTCGCCTGGCTCGCGGCCACGCAAAATTATCGGCCGCGCCTGATCGGCATCACCGGTACTAATGGTAAAACGACCACGACCATGCTGACCCATTTGCTGGTGGAGCGCGCCGGGCTCACGGTGCGCGTGGCCGGGAATGTCCGGCCGGCAGCGCTCGATGCCCTGCGCGAGGCGCTCGCGGATGGGGCGTTGCCGGCGGTATGGGTGCTGGAGTTGTCGAGCTTTCAATTGCAGCTGACCCGCAGTTTGCGTTGCGACGTGGCGACCATTTTAAATATCACGCCCGATCACCTCGATTGGCACGCGTCGTTCGCCGAGTATGTCCGGGCCAAGCAAAGCATTTTTGCGGCGGATACGGTGCCCGTCGTCGTTTCCGCATCGCTCGCCGATGCGCCGGCGGCGGACCGATCGATTCGTGTCGGTGCTGGTGCGCCCGCGCGCGCCAGCGATTACGGTATAGCCCAGGAGGGCGGCTTGCGCTGGCTGTGCCGCGCTGTGCCGCTGCCGATCGAAGGGCGCCGCAAAAACGATGGCCAACAGCCGTTCGTATTGCAAAACCTGATGCCAGCGGATGCCTTGTACATTCGCGGGCAGCACAATGCGTTGAACGCGCTGACCGCTCTGGCACTGGTGTCGCAGCTCGATTTGCCGATCGCGCCTCTGTTGCATGCCTTGCGCGATTATCGTGGCGAGCCCCATCGTACGGAATTCGTCGCCACGGTCGATGGCGTCGACTATATCGACGACAGCAAAGGGACGAACGTCGGTGCGACGGTCGCGGCGCTGCTTGGTCTCGACCGGTCGGTGGTTCTGATTGCTGGCGGGGATGGCAAGGGTCAAGACTTCGCGCCGCTCGCCTCGCCCGTGCAGCGCTACGCCCGGGCCGTGATTTTGTTTGGCCGCGACGCTACCCACCTGGCACAGGCTTTGCAGAACAGCGCCGTGCCGGTCGAGACGGTCGACGGTTTGTTGCCTGCGGTAGTGCGTGCGGCGCAACTGGCCAAGCCGGGCGATGCGGTTCTGTTGTCGCCCGCCTGCGCCAGCCTCGATATGTTCAGTGACTATACGCACCGCGCCGCAGTTTTCCGGCAGGCGGTCGAAGTGCTTGCGTTGCAAACGGGTCAGCCATGCTGAAACGGTTTTTCAAGCCTACGCGGGACGACATGCGACCTTTGCCGGCCAGCAATCCCGGGGCCTTGGCGGGCCATTGGAACACCGGCTCGGCGAGCGGTACCGGCGGTGGGGTGTCGCGCTTCAAATCGTTCGACGAAACTTTGCTCTGGGCGGCGTTGGCGCTGTTGGCGCTGGGTTTGATCATGGTGTATTCGGCCTCTGTGGCCTTGCCCGATTCGAGCAAATACGCCAACTACAAACCGACGCATTTTCTCGTGCGGCATGCATTTTCTTTGCTCACGGCCGTGGTGTTCGCGCTGGCGGCCTTTCAGGTGCCGATGAAAACCTGGCAGCGGCTGGCGCCGTTGTTGTTCGTGATGAGTCTGTTGCTCTTGATCGTCGTGTTGATTCCGGGTATCGGCAAGGGCGTCAATGGCGCACGGCGCTGGTTGTCCCTCTACATCACGAACATTCAACCATCCGAATTGATGAAACTCAGCGCTCTCCTGTATGCCGCCGACTACACGGTTCGCAAGCAGGAGTATATGCAGCGGTTTTCCAAAGGGTTTTTGCCGATGGCGCTGGCTATCGCATTCGTGGGTGCGCTGCTTCTGCTCGAGCCGGATATGGGCGCGTTTATCGTGATCGCCGGTATCGCTTTCGGCATTTTGTTTTTGGGCGGTGTGAACGCACGGGTGTTTTTCGGTTTGCTGGCGTTCTTGGCGGTGTCGTTCGCCGTGCTCGTCATGACCAGCGATTACCGGCGGCAACGGTTGTTTGCTTACATGGACCCATGGGAAGAGAAAAACGTCCTTGGCAAGGCTTACCAGCTATCGCATTCGCTGATCGCATTCGGCCGCGGTGAATGGTTTGGCGTGGGACTCGGCGGCAGCCTCGAAAAGCTGCATTATCTGCCAGAAGCCCATACCGACTTTTTGCTGGCGGTCATCGGCGAAGAGCTGGGCTTCATCGGTGTGGCTATCGTGATCGTGCTCTTCGCCTTCATCGTCCGCCGCGCGTTCGCGATTGGCCAACAGGCTATCGCTCTGGAACGAATTTTCTCCGGTCTGACCGCTTTGGGTGTCGGGATCTGGCTCGGCGTGCAAACGTTCATCAACATGGGTGTGAATCTCGGCTTGCTGCCGACAAAAGGCTTGACGCTGCCGCTGATGAGTTACGGCGGCTCGGGTATTTTGGTCAACTGCATCGCGTTGGCGGTTTTGCTCCGGGTGGATTTCGAATCGCGGCAACTGATGCGCGGGAGCGCCCGACGATGAACGATAAAACCATTTTGATCATGGCGGGCGGCACGGGCGGGCATATCTTTCCCGGTCTGGCGGTGGCTGCCGTTCTGCAGACCCGTGGTTGGCGGGTCGTCTGGCTGGGCAACCCGGCGGCAATGGAAGGGCGGCTCGTGGCTGCCCATGGCATACCGCTCGAGGCGCTGCATTTTGCCGGTTTGCGCAGCAAGGGGTGGCGTGCGGTCGTCAAGCTGCCCCTGAACTTGCTGCAAGCTTTAGTGCAGGCAAGGCGCATTTTTAAAAAGGTGCGGCCCACGGCGGTATTGGGGATGGGCGGGTATATGGCGTTTCCCGGCGGTGTGGTGGCGCGTTTGCTGGGCTGCCCCTTGGTCGTCCACGAACAGAACTCGGTGGCCGGCATGGCCAACCGGGTGTTGGCGCGGCTGGCGCGGCAGGTTTTGCAAGGGTTTCCGAGCGCCTTGCCGAACGCTTCCTGGGTCGGCAATCCGATTCGGGCCTCCTTTGGCGCTTTTGCCGCACCCGCCCGCCGCTATGCCGAGCGTACGGGGGCGCTGCGCATCGCCGTGATCGGCGGCAGTCTTGGCGCGGCGGTATTGAACGAAATCGTGCCCCGCGCGCTGGCGCTATTGGCGACCACGCAGCGGCCACTGGTGGTTCATCAGGCGGGCGCGCAGCACCTCCAGGTGCTGCAAACCCACAACCCGCAGGCGGGCGGTCTGGCGGAATGTATTTGTTTAGTCGACGACCTGGCGACGCTGCTGGCCGGCGTCGATCTGGTGATCTGCCGGGCGGGTGCGATGACCGTCAGCGAAATCGCCGGGCTTGGGGTGGCGGCGCTGTTCGTGCCCTATCCGTATGCCGTGGACGACCACCAGACCAGTAATGCCCAGTTTCTCGTGCGGCACGGCGGTGGCTGGTCGAAACCGCAACAGGCGTGCACCGCCGAGTGGCTGGCCGACTGGCTGCGTACACTCGATAGACCGGGCTTGCAACAGGCTGCTGAAAAAGCCCATGCGCTGGCCAAACCCAAGGCCGCCGACGCAGTGGCTGATGCTGTCGAGCGAGCTGCCATATGAAACACAAAGTCAAACATGTGCATTTCGTCGGTATCGGCGGCTCGGGTATGAGCGGCATCGCCGAAGTTCTGCTGACGCTTGGTTATGAGGTCAGTGGGTCGGACCTGTCGGTTTCGCCAGTGACGCAACGCCTGTCCGGCCTGGGAGCACGTGTGCTCGTCGGGCATGCCGCCGAGCATGTGCTGGAGGCCGATGCGGTCGTCATATCGAGTGCGGTCGGGCACCACAATCCGGAAGTGATCGCCGCCCGGCAGCGGCGGATTCCGGTCGTGCCGCGTGCGGTCATGCTGGCAGAGCTGATGCGGCTGAAACGCGGCATTGCGATTGCCGGCACGCATGGCAAGACCACGACCACCAGCCTGGCGGCCAGCGTACTCGCGCAGGCTGGCCTCGACCCGACCTTCGTCATCGGTGGCCGGCTCAACTCGGCCGGCGCCAACGCCAGGCTCGGCGCGGGTGAGTTCATCGTCGTCGAGGCGGACGAGTCGGATGCGTCGTTTTTGAATCTGATGCCGGTGATTGCCGTGATTACCAACATCGACGCGGATCACATGGAAACCTATGGGCATGACTTCGCCCGGCTCAAGCAGGCCTTCGTCGAGTTTACGCAGCGACTGCCGTTTTACGGTGCGGCGATCGTTTGTCAGGACGATCCGCACGTGCGCGAAATCATCCCATTCATTTCCAAGCCGGTGGTGACCTACGGCTTCTCCCCCACTGCACAGATTCGCGCGGTCGAATCGCGGCACATCGATGGTCGCATGGCGTTTACCGTTTTACGCGAGGGCGAGCCGCCGCTGCCGGTCGAGCTGAACCTGCCGGGCGAACACAACGTGCTGAATGCGCTGGCGGCGATTGCGATCGCTTCCGAGATTGGCGTGGGCGACGCCGACATCCAGCAGGCTCTGGCGCAGTTCAACGGCGTCGGTCGGCGTTTCACGAAGCACGGCGACATCGATCTGGCCGGGGGCGGCAGCTACACTCTGGTCGACGATTATGGCCATCACCCCGTCGAAATGGCAGCGACGCTGGCGGCGGCGCGCGGCGCTTACCCCGGCCGGCGCCTAGTGCTGGCGTTTCAGCCCCACCGTTACAGCCGCACGCGCGACTGTTTCGAAGACTTCGTCAAAGTGCTGTCCGGTGTCGATGTGTTGGTGCTGAGCGAAGTCTATGCCGCTGGCGAGGTGCCGATCGTGGCGGCCGATGGCCGGTCGCTGGCGCGCGCGGTGCGGGTGGCTGGCAGGGTCGAGCCCTTGTTTGCCGAGACCCTCGACGACATGATGGCCGGTATCGCGCAGGTCGTGCGGGCCGGCGATGTGGTGGTGACGATGGGTGCGGGCAGTATCGGCACTCTGCCTGGGCGTTTAAAAATGGAAAAGGTGACGGCATGAGCGAAACCATCGACCCTGCGCGTTTCGGCAAGACGGTCGTTTTGATGGGCGGGCCGTCCGCCGAGCGGGAGGTTTCGCTGAAATCCGGCCTCATGGTGTTGGATGCGTTGCAACGGCAGGGCGTCGATGCGCACGGTTTCGACCCGGCCGAGCAGTCGGTGACGGCCCTGGCAGCCGGTGGTTTCCGGCACGCATTCATTGCCTTGCATGGGCGTTTCGGCGAAGACGGCACGCTGCAGGGCGCGCTCGAATGGCTGGGCATTCCGTACACCGGCAGTGGCGTACTGGCGTCGGCGCTGGCCATGGATAAGGTATTGACCAAGGCTGTGTGGCGGGCCGAGGATCTGCCGACGCCGGCGTATGTCGATCTGGCGCCGGATTTCGATGCGCTTGCAGTCGTGGAAAAGCTCGGACTGCCGCTGATCGTCAAGCCCGCCAAGGAGGGTTCGACGCTTGGTTTGACGAAGGTCGCCGATGCGCTCCAACTGCGCGCCGCCTACGATCTCGCCCGGCAGTTCGACAGCCGCGTATTGGCGGAATCGTTCGTACAGGGGCGCGAAATCACCGTGCCGGTGCTCGGGCGGGGCGCCGCAGCGCGGACCTTGCCCATCATTGAAATCGTTGCACCGAACGGCAATTATGATTTCCATAACAAATATATCGGCCATGAAACCCGCTATCACTGCCCGGCAACGCTCGACCACTCTTTACAGGCTGATATTGAACGCATCGTTTTACAGGCTTATCGCGCGCTGGGCTGCCGTGGCTGGGCCCGCGCGGACTTGATGATCGATGCACGGCAGCGTCCCTGGCTTCTCGAAATCAATACTTCTCCCGGCATGACCGATCATTCGCTGGTGCCCATGAGTGCCCGTGCCGCCGGCGTTTCCTACGACCAGCTCGTCCTGCAGTTGCTGGCGCAGGCCGGTCTCGAGCACGCCCCGGCCGTCGTGCCCGCCGAAGGAGTCCGCTAATGGGCTCGCTCTGGCAGGATAGCCGGCTGATGAACGTCATGGCAGGGCTGTTCTCGATCATGAGCCTGGTGCTGCTCATGGTAGCCGCCCTGGCTTGGTTGACGAGCCGGCCGATGTTCGATGTGCGCTGCGTGCGGCTCGAAGGCGGCATGGCCCATGTCACGGCGGCGGGTATTCGGTTGAACGCCGTGCCTCTTTTGCGTGGCAATTTTTTCACCATGGATTTACACGCGGCCCGCGCGGCTTTCGAAGCCGTACCGTGGGTGCGCAAGGCGTCAGTCCGGCGTATCTGGCCCAATCAGTTGTCGGTGCGCCTAGAGGAGCACGAGCCCGTCGCGCAGTGGGGCGAAAGCGCGCTGATCAACGGTTACGGCGAGGCCTTCGTGGTCAATCTTGCCGAGGTCGACGCCGAGCTGCCTTTGCTGCATGGCCCGGCCGGCAGTCAGCAGATCGTACTGAAACGGTTCGTCGATCTTAAGCGCTGGCTCGCCCGCATCAACCTCAAACCGGTTGCGCTGCGGCTGTCCGACCGTTTCGCATGGAGCGCGACGCTCGCTGGCGGTCTGAGGCTGGAGCTGGGCCGCGAACAGACCTCGGCCACCTTGCAGGAACGGGTCGGGCTATTCGTCAAAAGTTATACGGTTGTCACCGCCCAGCTCATGAAAAGTGTGCAGGTGGTCGACCTGCGTTATCCGAACGGATTTTCGCTCAAAGGCGAGCCTTTGCGCGCTGTATTAACGGTGAAGAATGATGAACAAAGAATTTAAGGATCTGATCGTCGGGCTGGACATCGGCACTTCCAAGATCGTGGCGATCGTCGCCGAGGTTTTTCCGGATGGCCGTTACGAAGTCATCGGCATGGGACAGCACGAATCGCGCGGTTTGAAAAAAGGCGTCGTGGTCAATATCGAGTCCACGGTGCTGTCCATTCAGCGGGCGCTTGAGGAGGCCGAGTTGATGGCCGACTGCAAAATCCGCACCGTGTTCACGGGGATTGCCGGTAGTCACATCCGCAGCTTCAACTCCTCAGGAATGGTTGCGATCAAGGACCGCGAAGTCACGCAGCCGGACGTCGCGCGGGTCATCGAAACCGCCAAGGCCGTCAACATTCCGACCGATCAGCAGGTGTTGCATGTCCTGCCGCAGGAGTTTATCGTCGACGGCCAGGAAGACGTGCGCGAACCGTTGGGCATGAGCGGGGTGCGGCTCGAAGTCAAGGTGCATATCGTTACCGGCGCGGTGTCTGCCGCCCAGAATATCGTCAAGTGTGTGCGTCGCTGCGGGCTGGAAGTGCAGGACCTGATCCTGCAGCCGCTGGCTTCTAGCCTGGCCGTGTTGACCGACGACGAAAAGGAGCTCGGCGTTGCGCTGGTCGACATCGGCGGCGGCACGACCGACATCGCTATTTTCAACGACGGCGCCATCCGCCACACCGCAGTTATTCCGATCGCGGGCGACCAGATCACCGGCGACATCGCGATTGCGCTGCGCACGCCGACGCCGGACGCCGATGAGATCAAAATCCGCTACGGCGTTGCCAAGCAGTTGCTGGCCGATCCGATGCAGCAGATCGAAGTGCCTGGCATCGGCGAACGCGGTCCCCGCACGCTGTCGCGGCAGGCCCTGGCGGCAGTCATCGAGCCGCGGGTCGAGGAGCTGTTTTCGATGGTGCAACAGGTCATCTACGAGTCGGGCTACGAAGAGCTGCTGTCGTCGGGCATCGTGTTGACCGGTGGTTCGAGCCTGATGCCCGGCATGGCCGAGCTTGGCGAAGACATTTTTTTGAAGCCTGTGCGCATCGGTGTGCCGGAGTACAACGGCGGCTTGGCCGACGTCGTGCGCAGTCCGCGTTTTGCGACGGCCATGGGGCTCATCAACGAAGCCCGCGCCCAGCAATTGCGCGGGCGGCGCGTAGCTCAGCAGTCCGGCAACATGAAACAGACATTTTCCCGCATGCGGGACTGGTTTTTGGGTAACTTTTAAATTTTCTGGCGCAAACTGTAATAATCAAGGAGGGGCACAACATGGCATTCGAAATCTTAGAAACCGAAACCCGCGGGACAGTAATCAAAGTAGTCGGTGTAGGCGGGGCGGGTGGTAACGCTGTGGCGCATATGATCAGTCATGGCGTATCGGGCGTGGAGTTCATCTGTGCCAACACCGATGCGCAGGCTTTGGCACGCACCAACGCCAACCATCAAATTCAGCTCGGCCGCACCGGTTTGGGTGCCGGCGCCAAGCCCGAAGCCGGCAAGCTGGCCGCCGAAGAGGACCGCGACCGTATTCGCGACGCGTTGCGCGGCTCGCACATGGTGTTCATCACCGCTGGCATGGGCGGCGGCACCGGCACGGGCGCGGCGCCGATCATCGCCGAAGTGGCCCAGGAGCTGGGCATCCTGACGGTCGCGGTCGTCACCAAGCCGTTCGACTTCGAAGGCAGCAAGCGCGTGCGCGTGGCCGATGAAGGCCTCGATCAGTTGGCCAGCAAAGTTAACTCGCTCATCGTCGTACTTAACGAAAAGTTGCTCGAAGTGGTGGGCGACGAAGCGACGCAGGAGGATTGCTTCAAAGCTGCCGACGACGTGCTGCACAACGCCTGTGCCGGTATCGCGGAAATCATCAATGTCGAAGGTAATGTCAACGTCGACTTCGAAGACGTCAAAACCATCATGTCCGAGCAAGGCAAAGCCATGATGGGCACCGCTTCGGCCAGCGGCCTGGACCGCGCGCGCATTGCCGCCGAAGAGGCCATTGCATCACCCTTGCTCGATGGCGTCGACCTGTCCGGTGCCCGCGGGGTTCTCGTGAATATCACCGCCAGTCGTAGTCTGAAACTCAAGGAGACCAAGGAAGTGATGAACATCATCCGCGCTTACGCCGCGGAAGACGCGACCGTCATTTTCGGCACCGCTTACGACGAGTCGATGGGCGACGAGCTGCGTGTCACGGTTGTGGCCACCGGCCTGGGCCGCAAAGCCGCCAAGCCCCAGCTCGTGCAAAACGAACTGCGCGTGCAGGGGCGCGCCACCGGCACCGACAACGCCCGGGGTTACGATTACTCCAATCTCGACATGCCGGCTGTCTGGCGCAACCCACGTGACGCCGGCGGCTCCAAACGCATGTCGGCCTTGGACGATAACGGCAAGCCGCGTTACGATTTGCCGGCATTTCTCCGTCAGCAGGCAGACTGAGATGGCCCTGCAGATCGGCGACCGGATTCCCGACGGCACGCTGCATGAGTTCAACGCTGTCGGGGACGGCAGCTGTCCGGTCGGGCCGCGTGCCTGCACGGTCAGCGACCTGGTGCGCGGCAAACGAATCGCGTTGTTTGCCGTGCCGGGGGCTTTCACGCCAACCTGTTCGGACCAGCATTTGCCGGGTTTTTTGACCTATACCGAACAACTGCGGGCCAAGGGCGTCAACGAAATCTGGTGTGTCGCCGTTAACGATCCCTATGTGATGCATGCCTGGGGCGAGCGCTTCAAAGTTGGTGGCAGGATGCGTTTGTTGGCCGATGGCAGTGCCGCGTGGACCCGCAGCCTGGGGCTCGTCTGGGATTTGAGCACCGCTGGTTTCGGGATTCGCTCGCAACGGTATTCGATGCTGCTTGACGACGGCGTCATTGGTCTGCTCAATATCGAAAATGAAGATGAATTCATCGTTAGTAATGCCGAAACCTTGTTGCGGCAGATTTATCAGTCGGCGCGCAAGCGTTAAAGGAGTGTTATGCGCCAGCGCACCCTGAAATCGCTCGTGCGCGCCAGCGGGATCGGCTTGCATTCCGGCAAGCGCGTCACGCTCTGTATGCGGCCGGCGGCCCCCGGCACCGGCGTCGTTTTTCGCCGCGTCGATCTCGACCCCCCTGTCGACATTCCGGTCCGCCCCGATGCGGTTGGCGACACGCGGCTGGCATCGACGCTCGAAAAAGACGGCGTCAAGGTCTCAACCGTCGAGCATTTGATGTCGGCACTCTGCGGACTCGGGATCGATAACGTCTACATCGACCTCGATGCGCTGGAGGTGCCGATCATGGATGGCAGCGCTAGCTCGTTTATTTTTCTGCTGCAGCAGGCCGGGGTCGAAGAGCAGCCGGCGCTCAAGAAGTTCATCCGCGTGCGGCAAGCGGTCGACATCCGCGAGGGCGGCGGGCAGCAGCTCAAATGGGCGCGGCTCGAGCCGTTCAATGGCTTCAGGCTGTCGTTCGAAATCGATTTCCGACATCCGGCGATCGACCAGACCGGTCAGCGCCTGGATATCGATTTTGCCGAGGTTTCCTATGTGCGGGAAATCGCGCGCGCGCGCACCTTCGGCTTCATGCACGATGTCGAGGCGCTGCGCAATATCGGCCTGGCGCGTGGCGGCAACATGGACAACGCCATCGTCATGGACGAGTATCGTATTCTTAATCCAGACGGTCTGCGCTACGATGACGAGTTCGTCAAGCACAAAATGCTCGATGCCATCGGCGACCTTTACCTCGTCGGCTATCCGATCATTGGTGCATACAGTGCATTCCGCTCCGGCCATGGATTGAATAATCAGTTACTGCGCGCTTTGCTGGCGGATGCGGCGAACTACGAGATCGTTACGTTCGACAGCGTGCAGGAGTCGCCTCAGGTGTTCCGGTCGGACTGGGTGGCGGCTTGATATTCAACCACGAGTACCGGTTCTGTATTGTTCCGCCAAGGCTTTGAATTGCTCGAAAATAATTTTTTTCACTGCGGAGTCGGATACCGAAAAATGTATTTCCGCGGCTGAGAGCAATTGTTCCTGACGCTCGCGCAACAATGCTTGAACATCTGGTGTCTGTTTGAATATCGCTATGTCTTTGTAAGTCCTTCTCGTACTTTCAATCGCGGTAAAATTTTTGGTGACCAATCGATTTAACGGCGTAGAGACATTGAGGCTCCCGCCGAGCCGGCTAATTGCACCATTGATGCCATCCACTTCCGTGGGTTCGTTTTGGTCGAAGCTGACTTTGGTCGAGGTCGGATGGTGCGGATATTTTTCGATGGCCGTAAAAGGATTTTGCGTGACATCGACGATGGCGGCGATCAGGTCTTCATCGGACTTGGCTCTGGAATAAGCTTTGGCCGCAACCCCGACATGGTAAATTTCTTCGCAAATACCCAGCATCAACTTTAAAAAGCGTACGTCTTTCTTGCATTCCGTAAGTAGTTCAGCGGTATTATCCAGCCCGAAAATGACCACCAGCGGATTGATCGTCGCATTCAGCGCTACCTTATCGTACTTCATGTTTTTATCGCCGAAGATGACTTGTGTTGCGCTTTGCGGATTGTGTTTGCGGTCGAACCAGTTGTTAAGTTGATCTTTGAGGTCATCGGGCGCATCGATTATTTTCAATGCGCTGGTATCGGTTTTCTTGCAATAAATGACATTGATCTTCCGGCCCTCGTCCATGCCTACCTGGCGGTTGGCCGTTGCGTTTACGACGACTTGCAATATTCGAGAGTTTGCTTTGACGCGCCGTCTGACCTCATCGGCAGCATCCAGGGTGTTTTGAAAAACAACATGGATGGCGTTTGCGGCATCCAAAATTTTAAGCGCATTTTCGTGGTCGAGAATTTGAGCGATCTGCGCATGAATGCCGGCGTGAAACACGAATGTTGTGGGTGCGGCATCGAGTTTCGGTAGGTTGGCCATTACGCTAAGACTGCCTGGGGGCGAATCAAAAAGAGACGCGACCGGGGTTTTTGTAAAAATATTGTCCGAGCTGCCAACTTCACCGGGCCCGGTTTCGGCATAGATAAACCTTTGTTCTTGCAGTTTGTTCACGCTTTTGTTTCTGCCGACCATAACGACTTTTACATCACTAGGCTGAGCTTTTTCAGCGGCCATGATATTGGCAGCCAGCGTTAGTCCAATGCTGCCGGTTCCAACGATTACTGCGGTGGTTTTCATAAAATTAAATAAAGATGAAATTGCTTAGTGACGATTTCTTCGTCAAAGTTCCGTGGCGTCGCGGCTTATTTTTTTGCCGAAAGCCATCCACTGCGCTCGCACAGCCTGCGCGTTGCTTCGCGTAAAGCCGGATCGGTCAGTTGTTCGCATAGCGCCAGCCATTCGTGCTGCGCCGTGGCGCTGAAGTAACCGGTTTTGACGGCCGTGCGTTTCGTTTCCGCCGTCTCCCGGTTCATCTTGGCTTTGGAGTCGATTTTTTCGATCGACCAGCCTTTTTGTTGCAGCATGCTCAGCAAGCTCGGTAAATGTTGCCGAACTTTGGCCAGCATCGCTGAATGCGCGGCGATGATGCTCAGCCGATGTTGATCCAGGGAGGTGACGGTCACGCGCAAATGACGGCTGTTGGACCACCCGTCGATATCGCATTGCAACTGTAATAATTGGCGGGCCCGTTCTACGATGGCGCCGCTATCCGCGTTTGTGGCGAGCCAGTCCAGCGCCGCGCGATTGGGCCGGCCGCCGCTCTTGCGATACACGGCCTGGCTTGTGGTGGCGGAAGCGGTCGGTTGCGATTTGCTCATGCCTGCATTGTACGGGTTGTCCCGAGAGCCTCGCTTCCGCCGCGCCTTCCCCATGTTAAACTGCCGAACTATCCTTTTACCGCGTGGGCGGTCTTTCGTTGCCGCAGGTGCACGAAACGGTCCGGCCGCGCGACGATGCCCGCAAGCGCTATGATTTCTCAATTACTCAAAAAAGTATTCGGCAGCCGCAACGACCGTCTCCTGAAACAATATCGCGCTGCCGTTCAAGCCATCAATGCGCTGGAGCCGGCCATGGCCGCGCTGTCCGACGAGGCGCTGCGCGCCAAGACCGAAGAATACAAAACGCGTGTTGCTCAGGGCGAGACACTCGACCAGCTGTTACCGGAGGCATTTGCCACGGTGCGCGAAGCCGGCAAGCGAGTGCACGGCATGCGCCATTTCGATGTGCAACTGATCGGTGGCATCGTCCTGCACAACGGCAAAATCGCCGAAATGCGCACCGGCGAGGGTAAGACCTTGGTGGCGACGCTGCCAGCCTATTTGAACGCCCTGGCCGGTCGCGGCGTGCATGTCATCACGGTCAACGATTACCTGGCGCAGCGCGATTCGACCTGGATGGGCAAGATCTATCAGTTCCTGGGCATGAGCGTTGGTTGCAATCTGTCGCGCATGGAGCACGATCAGAAACAAGCTGCGTATGCCGCCGACATCACCTACGGCACCAACAACGAATTCGGGTTCGACTATCTGCGCGACAACATGGTGTATTCCGCTGGCGAACGCGTGCAGCGCAAGCTCCGCTACGCGATCGTCGACGAGGTCGATTCGATCCTGATCGACGAGGCGCGCACGCCGCTGATCATTTCTGGCCAGGCCGAGGACCATACCGAGCTCTACCAGCGTATGAATGCCGTGCCCCCCTTGCTCGACCGCATGCTGGCCGAGGCCAAACCGAACGAGCCGGAGCCTGAGGGCGATTTCTATGTCGACGAAAAAGCGCACCAGATCCAGTTATCCGAGGCCGGTCACGAAAAAGCCGAACGCATACTGACCGAACAGGGGCTGCTGGCCGACGGCGCCAGCCTGTACGACCCCGCGAATATCGCGCTCATGCACCATTTGACGGCCGCGTTGCGGGCGCATTATCTGTTTCACCGTGACCAGCATTATGTCGTGCAAAACCGCGAAGTCATCATCGTCGACGAATTCACTGGCCGGCTGATGCCTGGGCGGCGCTGGTCGGATGGCCTGCACCAGGCGCTCGAAGCCAAGGAAAAAGTGCATATCCAGGCGGAAAACCAGACTCTCGCCTCGATCACATTTCAAAACTATTTCCGCATGTATGGCAAGCTCGCCGGCATGACTGGTACGGCCGACACCGAAGCCTACGAGTTTCAGGAAATCTACCAGTTGGAAACGGTCGTCATTCCGACCCATCGGCCGGCGCAGCGCAAGGATTCGCAAGACAAGATCTACAAAAGTGCGCGCGAAAAGTACGAGGCTATCATCGCCGACATTCAGGATTGCAATGCCCGCGCGCAGCCGGTTCTGGTCGGTACCACCTCGATCGAAAATTCCGAGTTGCTGTCCGCGCTGCTCGACAAAGCCAATCTAAAGCATCAGGTGCTCAACGCCAAGCAGCACGCCAGCGAGGCTGACATCGTTGCTCAGGCCGGGCAGCCCGGCGTCGTCACGATTGCGACCAACATGGCTGGACGCGGCACTGATATCGTGCTTGGCGGCAATATCGAAAAACCGCTTGAGGCCATCGAACACGACCCTGCGCTCGACGATACGACCCGTGCCGCTCGGGTCGCTGCGCTGCGCGCCGATTGGCAGCTGCGCCACGATGCCGTGCTCAAGGCCGGCGGCCTGCACATCATCGGCAGTGAGCGCCACGAGTCGCGGCGGATCGACAATCAGCTGCGCGGTCGGGCGGGCCGGCAGGGCGATCCTGGCTCGTCGCGGTTTTATCTGTCGATGGAAGACTCGCTGTTGCGGATTTTTGCTGGCGACCGGGTGCGGGCCATCATGGAACGGCTCAAACTCCCCGATGGCGAGGCCATAGAGGCCGGCATGGTCAGCCGCTCGATCGAATCCGCCCAGCGCAAGGTCGAAGCCCGTAACTTCGATATCCGCAAGCAACTGCTCGAATACGACGACGTTTCCAACGAACAGCGCAAAATCATCTATCAGCAGCGCAATGACATTCTCGAGCAGGCCGATATCGGCGAAATCCTGAGCAGTCTACGGACCGGCGCACTGGAAGCGCTTTTCGAACGCCATGTGCCGGCCGAGTCGATGGAAGAGCAATGGGACATCGCCGCCCTTGAGCGAACCCTGAAAACCGAATGGCAGCTCGATGTGCCGATCACCGAGTGGCTCGTTCAGGACAATCGGCTCGATGCGGCGGGTATAAAAGAACGTCTCACCGAAGCCGTCGAGCATGCCTACACGGCCAAGGTTGACCAGGTCGGTCGCGAGGCGTTTGCCGGTTTCGAGCGTTCGTTGTTGCTGCAAAGCATCGACACCCATTGGCGCGAACATTTGGCTGCCCTCGATTACTTGCGGCAGGGCATTCATTTGCGTGGCTACGCACAGAAAAACCCCAAGCAGGAATACAAGCGCGAGGCTTTCGATTTATTCTCCGGGCTGTTGGAGGCTATCCGTGACGATGTGGTGCGCGTCCTGATGACGGTCAGGGTCGAGTCTGCCGAGCAGGCACACGAGGCCGAGGCCCATATCGAAGCGCAGGCCGTGCATCTGGAAAATGTTCAGTATCAGCATTTAGACCCTGCCCAGGCTTACGACGCCGAAGGCAATCTGGCCGCCATGCCCACCGCCGATGCCAATACCGTGCTGCCTGTGCGAAGCGTCGACAAGGTCGGCCGCAATGACCCGTGCCCTTGCGGCTCGGGGAAAAAATTCAAGCACTGTCATGGCGCGCTGGTTTAAAAGGTTTTTAGCGTGAACGGGCCCGCTCAGGCAACTCGTTCAGGCAGCCCGTTTGATTGACCACGCTTAACTGCAGGAGATCCCGTCTATGGCGGTAAACTGGACCATTCCCGATGCCGGTGCGCTGTACTCCGTGGCGGGCGTCGAGCTCGGCTGCGCCGAAGCCGGCATCCGTAAACCGAACCGCAAGGACGTGCTGGTCGCGCGGCTGGCGCCGGGGGCGACTGTTGCCGGAGTCTTTACCCAAAACCGTTTTTGCGCGGCGCCGGTGCAAGTCTGCCGGGCGCACCTCGAACGCGGCGAGTCCATCCGGGCCCTGATCGTCAACACCGGCTGCGCCAATGCCGGAACGGGTGAACCGGGCCGGCAAGACGCCCATATCACTTGCGACCACTTGGCCGCGCAGCTGGGTATCGCGGCGCACGCGGTTCTGCCGTTTTCGACCGGGGTGATCCTCGAACGCCTCCCCATGGGCCGGCTGTTGCCGGGCGTGACCACCGCGGCGGCGAACCTCGGTCACGCCAGCTGGCTGGATGCTGCTTACGCCATTATGACGACTGACACCCTTCCCAAGGCCACCAGCCGCCGTATCGAGGTCGATGGTCACACTGTCACGGTGACCGGTATTTCCAAAGGCGCCGGCATGATTCGTCCGAATATGGCGACCATGCTCGGTTTCGTCGCCACCGACGCGGCGATCGCCCCGGCCCTGCTACAACAGTGGACCCGGCGCTTGGCCGACGCGTCATTCAACCGTATCAGCATCGATGGCGACACGTCGACCAACGACAGTTTCGTGGTCATCGCCACCGGTCGCGCGGCCTTGCCGCTCATCGAGCGCGACGACACACCGTACGCCCAGGCAGTCTGGCAGGCCTTGCTGGCGGTTGCGCAGACCTTGGCGCAGGCGATTGTGCGCGATGGCGAGGGTGCAACCAAGTTCATCACCGTGCTTGTGGAGCAAGCGCATTCCGAGGCCGAAGCGCTGCAAGTGGCGTATGCGATCGCGCATTCGCCCCTAGTCAAAACCGCATTTTTCGCGTCTGACCCGAACCTCGGTCGGATTCTGGCGGCGATCGGGTATGCCGGGGTCGCCGACCTCGACGTCGCGAAAGTCCAGCTCTATCTCGATGATGTCTGGGTCGCCAAAAATGGCGGACGTCACCCGGATTATCAGGAAACGGACGGGCAGCGCGTCATGCAGCAGGCCGAGATCACCGTGCGCGTCCAACTGGCGCGTGGCGTTGCGGCCACGACCGTCTGGACTTGCGACTTGTCCCACGACTATGTCAGCATCAATGCCGACTACCGAAGCTGATTCCGTCGGTGGGCTTGCACCTCCAGTTTTTTCAGATGGCTGAAGCCGCAGACCATGACTGAACGAGCCTGTATCGATGTGGCCGTCGCCGTGCTGCAGCGCGCCGATGGTCATGTGCTCTGGTGCCGGCGGCCGTCTGGCAAGCCTTATGCGGGTTACTGGGAGTTTCCGGGAGGCAAGGTCGAGGCTGGCGAAACCGTTTGGCAGGCACTGGTCCGCGAAATCGACGAGGAGCTCGGCATGGGCGTGCACGCCGGCGGTCCGTGGCTGATTGTCGAGCATGACTACCCGCATGCCCGTGTACGGCTGCATTTCATGCGTGTCTGGGCCTTCGTCGGCGCGCCGCAGGCACGCGAGGGACAGGCTTTCGAATGGGCGCCGCTCCTGGGCGATAGCCGGTTGACGCCGATTCTACCGGCGACCTTGCCCCTGTTGCCCCGTTTGGCTTTGCCTGCCCGCATGCTATTGACCCAGGTCGAGCTTTATGGATTAACGGATTTTTTGGAACGGTTGGCGACAGTGTTGACGCGTAGCGCGCCGGCGGACTTGCCGCTCGTGCAGTTTCGCGAAAAGCATTTGTCTGTCGGCGATCAGGTACGCGCCGCCCGGGCGGTCGAAGCCGTTGCCGCCGATCACCACGCAACGGTACTGATCAACAGTGATTGTGCCGCTGCCCTCCGGTCCGACAGCAACATCCATTACACCCAGGCGGCCGGGCTCGGGCTCGATGCCCCAACGCTCGCGCCCAATCGTATTCATACGGTCGCCGTGCATACTGCCCCGGGGCTTGCGGCAGCGGCTCGGCGCGGCTTCGCTGCGGCCGTACTGGGCACCGTGCTGACGAGCCATTCGCACCCAGGTGGCGCCACACTCGGCTGGCAGGGCTTCGCCGCACTGGCACGGCAGACCCGTCTGCCGGTGTACGCTATCGGTGGCCTGACCGCCGCCGATGTGTCGATAGCGCAAAGCTTTGGCGCGCATGGCGTGGCCTTGCGAGGTGCTGCCTGGACGGCGTGACTTTCCGGCAGGCATACAGAAGTTGAACTTATGCTCCTGAAACGACGACATACTATTATGGCCAACAGCGAGATGACCGTATGCTCGACCAGACAACGACCCGACTCGACAATCTGCAGTCCCCGGAGCCGAGCGATCCAGCGATAGCCCGAGACGACGGCTTCGACAGTCTGTTCGAACCGTTGGAAACTCTCGAAGACATTCTGAGCGATTGGATGCTCCAGACCCGTTGACGGCAAAAGCCAAAACCCGTTTCCGATGTTTTTCAAGGCTGTTGCCGCCGACCGAAAACTGAGCCACTTTGTGAGGGGTAATGCTGTTTCAAAACTGCCCCAGGTGTTCTACTGGCTCTGCCTAATTTTTAGGCGGCGGGTAAAAAGTTGACCACCATGGACATGTTAGGCAAGATTCGACGGATGCATTTGCGCGACAAACTGTCGCTACAAATAGCCAAGCGCAGGGGTTTATCGCGCAACACGATACGCCGATGCCCACCGCGCCAAGCAAAACCGGCGCACCGCTCTGGGTCAGACGTTGAACAAAAAGTTCAGCACATCCCCGTCCTTCACCACATACTCCTTGCCCTCGGCCCGCATCTTGCCCGTTTCCTTCGCACCCTGCTCGCCCTTGTACTGAATGAAGTCAGCAAAAGCAATCGTTTGCGCGCGAATGAAGCCTCGTTCGAAATCGGTGTGGATGACGCCGGCCGCCTGCGGCGCCGTGCTGCCGGTACGGATGGTCCAGGCGCGTACTTCCTTGACCCCGGCGGTGAAGTAGGTTTGTAAGCCCAGCAGCGAGAACCCTGCGCGGATCACCCGGTCCAGGCCTGGCTCGGTCATGCCCATTTCGTCCAGGAACATGGCTTTGTCGGCGTCGTCGAGGTCGGCGATTTCGGCTTCGATGGCTGCGCAAATGGCGACCACCGGCGCGTTTTGCGTGGCTGCGTAGGCGGTAAGCTGGTCGAGCAGGGGATTGTTCGTAAAGCCATTATCGGCCACGTTGGCGACGTACATCGCCGGTTTCGCGGTGATCAGGCACAGCGGCTTGATGAGCGCCTGCTCCTCTGCCGTCCAGTCGAGTGCGCGAACCGGCTTGGCCTCATTGAGTTGTGCCTGGCATTTTTCGAGAATGCCGAGTAGACGCTGCGCGTCTTTGTCGCCGCCGGAACGTGCTAGCTTGGCCGTGCGCTGCACGGCTTTTTCGACCGCCTGCAAATCGGCCAGCGCGAGTTCGGTTTCGATGGTTTCGATGTCCGACATCGGATCGACCCGGCCGTTGACGTGCACGACATTGCCGTCTTCGAAACAGCGCACGACGTTGACGATCGCATCGGTTTCCCGGATATGCGCTAGGAACTGGTTGCCCAGACCCTCGCCCTTGCTGGCGCCGGCGACCAGGCCGGCGATGTCGACGAATTCGACCACGGCCGGCACGATGCGCTCGGGGTTGACGATGGCTGCGAGTTGCGCGAGTCGCGGATCGGGAACCTCGACGATGCCGACGTTCGGCTCGATGGTGCAAAACGGGTAGTTTTCCGCAGCGATACCGGCGCGGGTGAGGGCGTTGAACAAGGTGGATTTACCGACGTTGGGCAGGCCAACGATGCCGCATTTGAGACTCATGACAGGCTTCCGAAAAGAGGTGCATCATTGTAACGGCAGGCGGTCTGCCTGGAAATGGAATGTACGCCTCCCCCGAAAGGGCTGACACCAAAGTGAAAAATGACTGAAGCGCTAAACACGATTTACCCACCGGGTGCTGCGCACCTGGGGACAACTGGGCTGATGTGCCTGAGAGGGGCATACCCAGAGGTCCCCAGGCCTTGCCCGGTGGATACTTGATCGGTGTTGAAGATTTCGGGGGGCGCCTCCGGCGGCCTGGCAGGGGCCTGATTTTAAAAATCTCAAAAACCTGAAACCGCTAAACTCCTCGGTTTCAGTGCTCGGGGAAATTACAGAAAGAATGTTGCACTAGCTCCTTTTCAGGCAAATGATGCGCTATGAGGGGAAGAGCACTAAGCTTAAAAAGTGAGCTGTTAACGCTGTGTGGTATTTTTTTATAAAAGTTCCATGACGCCGCTTAATTTTTATGTTTTGGAGCGGAGCACGAATGCCGGGCCGGCTTGAGCGACGCCTTTAGGCGTGCAGATTGTGCGCTGCCTGGCTGAACTTCGCGCTCAACAAATCGTCGAGCGCCCGGTCGGCTTTGTTCAGGCTGTTTTCGATCAGGGTTTGATCGCCTGCATTTGGCCGGCTCAGCACGAAATCCGCCACATTTTGCGTCAACCCCAGGGTGCGGGGATGGCCGATACCGATCCGCAGTCGCCAGTAATCGCGCGTGCCCAGTTGGGCGTCGATGTCGCGCAGACCATTGTGGCCGGCGTGACCGCCCCCGAGTTTGAGCTTGAGAGTGCCGGGTAATAAGTCCAGCTCGTCATGTGCCACCAGAATAGCGGCAGGAGAGGTTTTGTAAAACGCGGCCAGCGCACCGACGGACTGGCCGGAGCGGTTCATATAAGCCGTGGGCAACAGCAGCCAGACCGACTCGCCGTCGGGTAGGCGCAGTCGGGCTGTTTCGCCAAAAAAGGCGCGTTCGGTGCGCCAGGACAGACAGTGCTGCGCAGCAATTTGCCGGACCCACCACGCACCAGCGTTGTGGCGCGTGGCCTCATACTCGCGGCCCGGGTTGCCCAGGCCGACAATGAGACGGATGGGCGGCTTTTGCTGCAAAATAAAAAGGTTTAAGCTGAAGCCGGTGCCGTCGCTTCATCGGCATTATCCTTGCCGCCCCCTTTGGTCATCGCGGTGACGACCACGGGATTATCGCCGTGTACGACCGCGCTGACGCCTTTGGGCAGACCGATGTCATTGACGTGAACCGATTTGCCGACTTCGAGTGCCGACAGGTCGACCGCGATGAACTCGGGCAGATCGGCTGGCAGGCAGCTAACGTCGAGCTCGGTCATGACGTGGCTGACGAGTGCCGCCGATAGCTTCACGGCCGGTGAGTTTTCTTCGCCGCTGAAGTGCAGCGGCACTTTTGTGTGGATGCGCTGGTTGGCGTCGACGCGTTGAAAGTCAATGTGCTGAATCAACTGTTTGAAGGCATGCGGCTGAAAATCCCGTAGCAACACCTGCTCCACTTTGCCGTCGATGTCGAGGTCGAGAATGGACGAGTGGAAAGCTTCCTTCTGCATGGCGTGCCAGAGGGGGTTGTGTTCGATTTCAATCAATACCGGCTGGCCGGTGCCGCCGTAAATGATGCCTGGTACTTTACCGGTTCGGCGCAGGCGGCGGCTCGCTCCGGAACCTAGCGCTGAACGGAGGGTTGCAACAACTTTCATGGTCTTACTCCAAAATTGACGCCGACCGCGACCAGCCGGCGTTGAATATCAGCTTTTTGCACGAAAATGCGGGCAGCTGCCGGCGCCCTGGTTCGAGGCTATTCCATTAATCCAAAAACAGCGAGCTCACCGAGTCGGACCGCACGATACGGCGGATGGTCTCGGCCATGAGCTCGGCGATGCTCAGCTGCCGAATCTTGCCGCATTGCAGGCTTTCCAGCGACAGCGGAATTGTGTCGGTGACGACCAGTTCGTCCAGATCGGACGCGGCGATCCGCTGCCAGGCGCCGCCCGACAGCACCGGGTGCGTGCAGTACGCCAGAACACGCGTCGCACCGCTGGCCTTGAGCGCCGTGGCGGCCTTGCACAGTGTGTTCGCGGTGTCGACCATGTCGTCCATGATGACGCAGGTACGGTCGCGCACGTCGCCGATGATGTTCATCACCTCGGCGACGTTGGCCCGCGGGCGTCGCTTGTCGATGATGGCCAGATCGACATCGAGGCGCTTGGCGAGCGCGCGTGCGCGCACCACGCCGCCGACGTCCGGCGACACGACCATGAGGTTGTCGAAGTTTTGTTTCCAGACGTCGTCGAGCAGCACCGGCGAGGCATATATGTTATCGACCGGAATGTCGAAAAAACCTTGAATCTGATCGGCGTGCAGGTCCATGGTCAGCATTCGGTCGACGCCGACGACCTGCAGCATGTTGGCGACGACTTTGGCGGTGATGGCTACGCGCGACGAGCGCACGCGGCGGTCTTGCCGGGCGTAGCCGAAATACGGAATCGCTGCTGATATACGACCGGCCGAGGCGCGTTTGAGCGCATCGGCCATGACCATGATTTCCATCAGGTTGTCGTTGGTCGGTGCGCAGGTCGACTGCAGCACGAAGACATCCTTGCCGCGAACGTTTTCGTTGATTTCGACCATGACCTCGCCGTCCGAGAACCTGCTGACGTTGGCATTGCCGACGTGGATATTCAGGTGTTTCGCTACGGCGGCCGCCAACGTCGGGTTGGCGTTACCGGTAAAAACCATCAGACTGTCATTCGCCATCGGGCGCCTCGGGCATCGCTAAACAAAACAAAAGGGCCGGCTGAGCCGGCCCTTGGGGTTATGGCTGGGGAGGAAGGATTCGAACCCTCGAATGCCGGAATCAAAATCCGGTGCCTTAACCAACTTGGCGACTCCCCAAAAACTTGGGCTACGCGTACGGTGCGGGCTGTACGGTCTGGTCTGCGAGCGAATGCCGAAGCAAAGTCCGGCATAGCTTAACCTGCGCGCCGGCGAGTTGTCGATCTTTGCTTGCCGCCAACGCGGCTACCGTCGTATCGAAACACGCCCGGGCCGCTATCGGCGACTTGAAAACGGCAAAGACTGTACTGCCCGAACCGCTCATCCGGACAAAATCCGCAGGCGACTCCTGCAAAGCCGAGGCTGCCAACAAACGTTGCGCCCGTCCGATTGCCGGACATACCGACTCGGCCGCCGACTGCAGGTCGTTCGCACCAAGCTCGCCAGCATACCGCCAAATCCGCTCGCCTGCCGCAGCATCGGTCGCAAAACCAAAGACCGGCATTTTGACGTGCTCGGCAGCAACTGTCAATTCGAGTCGTCGGAAAACGTCGCGCGTGGCCAGCGACTCGTCGGGCTTGATGAGCACCAGAAAACGTTCGGGCAGGGACAAGCCGCGCAGACGTTCGCCGATGCCTTCGACCAGCGCAGCGCTGCTTTGCAGAAAAAACGGCACGTCCGCGCCGAGCTCCAGCGCGAGTCGCGCCAGTTCGCCATCCGCGAGCGGCACCTGCCATAAAGCGCGCAAACCGAGCAGGGCGTAGGCCGCATCGGCACTGCCCCCGCCCAGCCCCGCACCGGTCGGGATGTGTTTGCGCAAGCTGATCGTGGCACCCACGCCAGGTGGCGCAAAGGGCTGCAACAGCCGGGCTGCCCGCATGGTGAGGTCTGCCGCTGGGTCGATGTCTGTTGGGCCATCAATTCGCCGGATCGTGCCGCTGTGATCGGCTGTCAAAGCGAGTTCGTCGCACCAGTCGATCGGCGCGAAGACGCTTTGCAGTTCGTGATAGCCGTCCGCGCGCCTACCGGTGATGTGCAGAAAAAGGTTGATTTTCGCGGGAACGCGCAGCCGCAGGGTGTCAGCGCTCATCGGGCAGGAGGTCGATCCGGCCACGCGCCGTCGCCGTATCGTGCAGCATACGGTAGTGCCGGTCCCGCACTTCCCAGCGCCAACCGCGCGGCAGGGGGGGCGGCTGCTCCGGCGACGGGCTCGTGAACCAGTCGATTAAAGCTTGTGCCGGGAAACCGAACGGGAATATCTGGTCGAACAAGGCCTGCCAGCTGGCCGCTTCGATGGTCCGCCCGTCGGCGGTGCGCAGACGATAACGCCCGCTGCGCACGCTGACCTGGGCTATCGCCGGGCCCAGCGACGAATTGAGTTGTAAATCGGCTGCGCCGTTTGGCAGCGACTGCCAGGCATAGTTGCCAGACAAGGCTTGAACTGCGATTTGCTCTCCGCCGGCGGTTTGCTGCGGCTGCCAGATCAAGCCGAACCGGCCGTTGCGACAAATGGCCTGCGGCGCCCGGCAGTCGACGCTCGTGTCGACATCGGGCGGCACGCCGGCGCATGCCGCCAAAAGCAGCGGCAGAATGCACCAGAGCAGCGCCGCATGCGGTTTCATCGGTCAGAGCGTGACGGCTAGCCGCGTCAGGAGCGCTTTGAGCGCGGTGTTGTTGGGTTCGCGCTCCGCCACTGCTCGCCATAAAACCAACGCATCGTCGCGCCGGCCTTGTACCCAGAGAACCTCGCCCAGATGCAAGGCGATTTCATTGTCCTGTTTGAGTTCATAGGCTTTGCGCAGCGTGGTTTCAGCTGCCGCGACTTGATTTTGGCGGTACTGCACCCAGCCCAATGAATCCATGATGAATGGATCGTCGGGCGCGAGTTTGACGGCGTGGTCGATCAGCGTCCTGGCTTCGGTCAGCCGTTGATTGCGGTCCGCCAGGCTGTATCCCAGTGCATTGTAAGCGTGCGCGCTGTCCGGCCGGAGTTCGATGACGCGCCGCAGGTCGGCCTCGGCCTGGTCCATCCGGTCGAGCTTTTCCGCGATCATCGCTCGTTCGTAGAGCATATCGGGCTGGTCGGGTTGGCTGATCACGGCTGCGCTCAAAAGCACCAGTGCGGCATCGTATTTGCCTTGTTCGCGTAGCAGCGCGGCCTTGCCCAGGGTCAACTGCGTACGTTCGAGCTCGTCTGCCGGTTTGGCTTGCTGCAGCAGAAAGTCCGCTGCGGCGTATTCGCCTTGTTTGGTGAGCAGGCCTGCACGCCTCGTCAGGACGTCGATACGGCTGTCGCCATCGGGAATGCGGCCCAGCCAGGCCATTGCAGCTGGCCAGTCGCGGTCGTCTTCGGCGAGCTGACTCAGCATGCCGTAGACGGTATTGACGTCGCGGTCGTCGTTCACGTCGCGGTTCGCCAGGAAGGCGTCGAAATAGCGCTTAGCCGCCGGCCGGTCGTTCATTTTCACGGCGATCACCCCCAACCCATACAGCAGCGTCGGATTTTGGGGCTCTTTGTCGAGCAGCGTTTGAAATGCCGTGCGCGCTTCCGGCCAGCGCCGTTCGGTCGCGTAGAGCTTGGCGAGGGTCAGCCGGACGGTGGCGTCGTCCGGGTGGCGTGTCAGGTATTGCTCGATCGCATTCATCGCCCCCGAAAAATTGCCGTCGCGTACTTGCAGGAACTGCGCGACGCTCAGCGTTGCTTCGGCCGAGTCGTCCAGCCGTTGCGCCTGCCGGGCATGTTCGATCGCTTGATTGAACAGCTTGGCCTGACCGGCCTGGTTGGCCAGGGCAAGCTGCGCGCGCGGCGCCTTGAGATCCTTGGCAAATAAGTTATGGAGCGTGTCATAAGCCGCGACCGGGTCGGGCGCTCGCGCCAGTTCGCGCTGGACGGCAGCATAGGGATCGAGCGCGGCCGTCGTTTCCTTGTCGTCGTCAGCCCGCAGAGTTTTGTCCTCGGCTAGGCGTTCGGCCAGCCGCGGTGCGGCCTCATTCAAGCGGTTTTGCGCGATCAACAGAACCGTGGCGCTGTGCGCGGCTTGCCGGTTGTTGGGTGCCAGCGTCTCCCAGAGCTGGGTGCCCTCCAGTGCCCGGTCGAGGTTTTGCTCGTACAGCGCGATCTCGACCGCCCGTTTGGCGAGCCGGGGGTCGCGGGTTTTCTGCGCCAGGCTGAGGTAAGTGGCGTAGGCCGTACTCGGCTGGCCGCGCTGTAGCGCCAGTTCGGATGCCAGTATCTGGTAGAGCAAGGCTTCGTCGAGTGCGACATCCGGTAATTTATCTTGTCGAACGGTGGCCGATACGGGCTCGCCGCGCGCTACGGGCGGGTTGGCACAGGCGTTGAGCAGTCCGCAGGCGAGCAGTACGGCGATACGGCCGGGTAATGCGAGAGAGGACGGTTTCAAAAGTTCGAGCCCCGACGAGACGTTTTAAGAGTGACAGTTTAAGATGGCTGCCCCGGATCGACAAATACACTCGATTGCGGGATGTCGCAGGAGATCATGATGCCAGAATTACCCGAGGTCGAGGTTACCCGTCGCGGCGTCGCGGCGGCTTTCCTGAATCAAACGCTGCAAGGCTGCACCGTGTGGCAGCCGAAGCTGCGCTGGCCGGTGCCGGCGGCGCTGGGCGAGCTGCGCGCCCAGCCGCTCATGGCTGTCGACCGCCGCGCGAAGTATGTCCTGTTGCGCTTTCCGGCGGTCACGGTCATCGTACATCTCGGCATGTCCGGTTCCTTGCAGATCGTCGGCCATGACACGCCCCGAAAAACGCACGATCATGTCGAGTGGGTGTTCGAGACGGCGCGGCTGCGGCTGCACGACCCGCGTCGGTTCGGCAGCGTCGATCTATTGCCCAACGGTCCTGACGGCTTCATTGATGAGGCCCGACACCCACGGCTGGGCTTGCTTGGGCCCGAGCCGTTCGGGGACCGTTTCGATGGCGATTCGCTGTATCGGGCCTGCCGGGGGCGGCAGGTCTCGATCAAGGCGTTTTTGCTGAGCGGCCGGCCGGTGGTCGGGGCCGGCAATATTTATGCGGCCGAAAGTTTGTTTCAGGCACGGGTTTCGCCCCTGCGCACGGCCGACAGCCTGACGCGGCCTGCCTGCCATCGCCTGGCCGCAGCGCTCAAGGATGTGCTGGCGCGGGCGATCGAGCGTGGCGGTTCATCATTGCGCGATTTTGTTGGGACCGATGGTGTGCTCGGCCAGTTTCATTTATATGCGGATGTTTATGACAAAGCGGGTATGCCCTGCACGAATTGCGCCACGCCGATCCGGCGTATCGTCCAAGGGCAACGCGCAACGTTTTATTGTCCGAAATGTCAGCGGTGACGCCGTTTGCCGAACGGGTCGTTCAATGGCAAAAAGTCCACGGTCGTTCGCATCTGCCTTGGCAAAACACCCGTGACCCCTATCGCATCTGGTTGTCCGAAATCATGCTACAGCAAACCCAGGTCGGCACGGTGCTCTCTTACTACGAGCGTTTTCTGAAAACGCTGCCCACGGTCCGCGACTTGGCGTCCGCCGAGCATGCGACGGTGATGTCGCTGTGGGCGGGTTTGGGTTACTACAGCCGTGCGCGCAATCTGCACGCGTGCGCCAAACAAGTGTGCGAGCGGTTCGGTGGGACGTTTCCGGTGGCGGTGGCTTTGTTGGAGAGTTTGCCGGGAATCGGTCGCTCGACGGCCGGAGCGATTGCCGCGTTTGCCGCCGACGTGCAGGCGCCGATTCTGGATGGTAACGTCAAACGGCTGTTCGCCCGGCATTTCGCTGTTGCCGGCGATGTCAACGCGACCAGCGTGCAACGCGAATTGTGGGGTTTGGCCGAACAGCAGCTGCCAGTCTCTGACATCGTCGCTTACACCCAAGGCTTGATGGACCTGGGCGCGACTATCTGCGTGCGCCGCCGGCCGCATTGTCTGCTGTGCCCAGTGCAGCACAGCTGCCAGGCATGGCGGCAGGGCCGCGTCGACGAGCTGCCGGCGCCGCGCGCCCGCCTGCAACGGCCGACCGAGTATTGGCGGGCCGATTTGCTGTTCTCGCTGGATGGCCGTATTTGGCTTGAACCGCGACCGATGCAAGGTATCTGGGGTGGTTTATGGGTGTGCCCGATGCAGCAGGCGGCGTCGTTGGCAGCGCTGACGGAAATTGGCAACGATGCGCTGCCTGGGACGCCAGCCGGCCCCGTCTTGACGCATGATCTGACCCACAAACGATTGTTGATCAAGCCTTATCGGCGTGTATGGCATAAATCGTGTGAGCCGCCGGGCTCGACCGGGCGGTGGTTCGACTGGCCGTTGCGGGCGGATGCGCCGGTGCCACGGCCCTTGCAGGTTTGGGCGCAGGGGGCTGTTGGCAGCCCATCTGAGGCTGTGTGCTCAAAAGCTGCGTCTGACTGTCGGGGTCAATCAGGGGGCCAATGAGTGCTGCGGCGTAGTTCTGCGGTAATCGGCTTTCGCGTTCTCGATCACTCGCGCAACCTTGCCGTGACACTTCGCACATTTACCCTCCAGTAGTATGCCACCGCCTTTCATAGTCCCAGTGAAATTGGTCATGGTCGCTTCGTGGCGGCATCGGCCGCACCAGACGTTGGTCAGAAGACGCTGGCGTGCGGGCTTGGTAAGGATAGCGCTGCTTGCTGCTGCTGTCTTCATCGATGCGTCCCAAACAAAGCGCGGCGCATGGAGTCTTCGCTGATGACAGGACGCATACCCAGGGCTTGTAACGCTGCGTTCCGGGTTTTTCTACTGAATTGCTGTCAGGCAACTGCCGGATTTAGGATTATGATTGGGCCTTTGTAACGAAAGGCTTCCTGAATGAAAACTGTAAAAATACTGATGGGCTTTTGTTTGTCTTCCTTGGTCGGCTGGACTCACGCCGCCAATCAGCTTGCCATTCCCATGAATTTGGTCGATGAAGATGGCGTCGGCGCTTTGATTGGTCAGGTTCATGTTGTCGAGTCGCCTTATGGCCTTGTCTTTACCCCTGACCTCAAAGGCTTGGCGCCAGGTTTGCATGGCTTTCATCTGCATCAATATCCTTCTTGTAAACCTCAAATCAAAGACGGCAAAGCGGTTCCGGCCGCGGCCGCTGGGGGGCATTATGATCCCGACAAGGCGAATAAGCATGGCAGCCCATGGGGCGATGGCCATAAAGGTGATTTGCCCGCGTTGTATGTGGATAAAAACGGCAGTGCTACGCAGCCGGTGCTGGCGCCGCGTTTGCAATGGGCCGACTTGCAAGGCCATGCGCTGATGGTACATGTCGGCAGCGATAACCACACCGATCATCCTCAGCCGCTAGGTGGCGGCGGCGCTCGGTTGGCATGCGGTGTGACTCAATAAGCTGACTGTGCGCGCGCCCCATGTACAGCGGTTCGTCCGTATGTTCATCGCCGCAGCCGAGCTGCGCTATGGCGGCGCAAAAAAGGCTCGTTCGGGCATGAACTATCTGCTGATCGCCGCATTAGGCAGAAGTCGATGTCACCGAACGGTGCCGCACCACGATCGTCTGGGCCACATCTGGCCGTTTCGCCTGAAACCGCCGGGCTAACTGGTCGGCCACATACACCGAGCGGTGTTGCCCGCCGGTGCAGCCAATCGCGATTGTCAGGTAATTCCGTTGTTCGTTTAAATAAGCCGGCAGCCAGGTGCGAACGAAGGCTTCGATATCGTCGATGAGCTGCGCCGCAGCAGGTTGCTGCTCGAAATACTTCACCACGTCGGCATCCAGCCCGCTCTGCGGCCGCAAAACACGGTCGTAATACGGGTTGCCGAGGCAGCGCGCATCGAACATCAGGTCCGCATCGCGGGGTACGCCGCCTTTGAACGCGAAGCTTTCGATGATCAGCGTGAGCCGGGCGGGCTGCGCCATGACGGCCTGCTCGATCCAGCGCCGCAGTACGTTCGGCAACAGGTCCGAAGTGTCGATGACGTTACCCAGATCCTTGATGCCGGCCAAGGCGTCGCGTTCGAACTCGACGCATTCGGCAACGGTGGCGTTGTTACCGAGCTGGTCGCTGGCTGGATGACGGCGGCGTGATTCCGAATACCGGGTCACGAGCGTGCGCGTATCGGTGTGCAGGTAGATGACCTTGACATCGTGCCCGACCGTTTGCAGGCGACTGATCAAGTCCGGCAGGGCGCTGAGGAAACGCGTCGAGCGGGCATCGATGGCCACCGCCGTCGCCTGCCTGCCATCCTCTTCCAGGCTGAGCACTACATCGCCGAGAAACTCCGGCGGCAGGTTGTCGATACAGAAAAAGCCCACGTCTTCGAGCGCTTTCAAAGCAACCGATTTGCCCGAGCCCGACAGCCCGGTGATGAGCACTACTTTCATAAGCCGTCCTCAATCATTTGGTTCGATGCTGTTTTGCCGGATGGCTGTTTCCTGCCGCTCGACGAAGTCTGCCAGGGTGTCGATCCCGCGCAGTTGCAGGATGGTGTTGCGCACGGCGGCTTCGAGCAGCACGGCCAGGTTACGGCCGGCGGCGACCGGCAGGGTGACGGTGCGGATCGGCAGGCCGAGGACCTGTTCGAACTCGGCCCGCATCGGCAGACGTTCCTGTTTGAGCTCGATAGATGCGCGGCGGCGCAGATGTACGACGAGCTTTAAGCGCATCTTGCGGCGCACGGCGGTTTCGCCAAAAATGGTTTTGATGTCCAGCAATCCCAGGCCGCGCACTTCCAGCAGGTTACGCAGCAGATCCGGACAACGGCCTTCGATGAGGTTCGGCGCCACCCGTGCGAACTCGACCACATCGTCGGCCACCAGGCCGTGGCCGCGCGAAATCAGTTCCAGCCCGAGTTCGCTTTTGCCGAGCCCGGATTCGCCGCGGATCAGGACGCCCATGCCCAGCACATCCATGAACACGCCGTGCATGGTGCAGATGGGCGCCAGCCATTTGTTCAAAAAAACGCGCAAGAAATCGATCAGTTGGGCGGCTGAAATCGGCGTGGTCAATAGCGGAATCTGGTGCGCGTTGCACGCTTCGATGACATCCTGGTCGGGCGCGAACCCTTCGGCGATGATGATGGCCGGCGGCCGGCCGGCGATCATCCGGGCGGTCTGGTGAACACGCCGTGGCCGGTCGATCATGGCGTAGTACTCTACTTCCTGATGACCGAACACCTGAATGCGCGCCGGGTGGATGACGTTCAGGTGGCCAATCAGGTCCGACGAGGCGAAGCATTCCAGGTCGATGACCCGATCGGCACCATCGAAACCAGCCACCCAAGACAATTGCAGGCGCTGCTGGTTTTTCTCGATCAGTTCGCGCAGGGTTTTCAGAGCGGCTTCCTTAAGCAGTGGCCGGGTTGTAAGGCTCCCAGTCGTTGATCAGTCGGTGTGCGTCGCCGGCATGTTCGATTTCCATCAAACGTGAACGGAACGACTTGTCGGACAGCATTTGCGCCAGTTCGGATAAAATATCCAGGTGGTGCTGGGTGGCGTTTTCCGGCACCAGTAAAAACATCAATAATTTGACGGGCTGCCCGTCGGGCGCATCGAACGGTACGGGTTCCTGCACCCGCAGCAGGGCCGCCACCGGTTCGCGCAGGCCCTTGATGCGGCCGTGCGGCACCGCGACCTGCTTGCCCAGACCCGTCGAGCCGAGTCTTTCGCGCATGAACAGGCTGTCGAAGACTTTCGCACGGGCAATCCCCTGGTGGTTTTCGAACAGCAGACTGGCCTGCTCGAAAGCCCGTTTTTTACTGGTTACCGTCACGTCGAGCAGGATGTTGACGAGGGGCAGAAGTTTGGCGATTAGATTCATTGCTGCTTGGCATCCCGTGTGAACGCGTGCCGGATTATACGCTCCAATCGCCTCTATGACGGAGTAACCCATACGGGTACTCCGTCCTGTTGGGTAAGGCGACGGATTAAGTTTCGACGCCTGGCACCTCGATGGTTTCCTGGCGCTTGATGGCGTCGTGCGACCGGTTTTGCACCTTGTTTTTGTGTTTGAGAACCTGACGGTCGAGCTTGTCGGCCAAAAAATCGATCGCGGCATATAGATTTTCGTCTTCTGCGGTCACATGAATGTCTTTACCGCGCACATGGATGGTTGCTTCGGCGCGCTGGATGAGCTTTTCGACCGAGACGACGACCGACGCATCGATCACATGATCGAAATGGCGTTTGATGCGATTCATTTTTTCGGTGATATGGGCCCGGATGGCGGGTGTGACGTCGAGATGGTGGCCGCTGATGTTCAAATTCATAAAGCTTCTCCTTCTTGGGTGCACAATCATTCACAGAGTCTTACGTAAACTGACCGGTGCGATTCGTAAAGATTCCCGGTATTTTGCAACGGTGCGGCGCGCCACGACCAGACCTTGGCGAGCGAGCAATTCGGCAATCTGACCGTCGGTGAGCGGTCGGTGCGGGTCTTCGGTGCTGACGAGCTGCTTGAGCAGGGCGCGGATGGCCGTGCTCGATGCGGACCCTCCCGTATCGGTGGCGACATGACTGCCGAAGAAATACTTTAGCTCAAAAACGCCGCCTGGCGTTAGCATAAATTTTTGGGTGGTCACCCGCGAAATGGTCGATTCGTGCAAACCGAGCTCTTCCGCGATTTGCCGCAGAACCAAGGGTTGCATGGCGATTTCGCCGTGGTTGAAGAAGCGTTGTTGACGCTCGACGATGGCCTGTCCTACCCGCAAAATGGTATCGAAACGCTGTTGAATGTTCTTTACCAGCCAGCGTGCCTCCTGTAATTGACCTGCCAGAGCGCTGCTGTCGCGGCCGCGTTGGCGCCGCAGGATCTGTGCGTAGCGTTCGTTGACGCGCAGGCACGGCATGATTTCGGGGTTCAGCATGGCGACCCAGCGGTCGTGTTGTTTCTTGACCAGAATGTCGGCCACCACATAGGGGTCGGTCTCGGTCTGATGGCGCAGGCCGGGAAAGGGATCGAGCTCGCAAATGAGGGCGTGCGCGCTGCGTAGTCGATCGTCTGTGGTGTGCAGGAGCTTTTTGAGTTTGCCGTATTCGCGCAGGGCCAATAAATCGAGGTGGTCGGCGATGATCCGCGACGCCAGTGCGTAGTCGGGGTGGCCGACAGGTATCCGGGCGCGCAGTTGCAGTTGCAGGCACTCGGCCGGCGTGCGGGCACCGACGCCGGGAGGGTCGAAACTTTGTAACAGGTGCAGGGCGGTTTCGAGCTCGTCGAGCTGGATATCCAGGGACTTCGGCACGACCGCATGCAGCTCGGCCAGGTCCGACGAAAGATAGCCGTTGTCGTCGAGCGCATCGATCAATAAGCGCACCAGGCCACGGTCGCAGTCGGAGCAGCGCAGGGCGCCGAGTTGTTCTAGCAGATGCGCTTTGAGGCCGCTGTTGATGGCCGCCAGTTGAAAGCCCGGTTTGTCGTCTTCGGGGGCGCCCACGCGAAAATTCTCGGACCCGTCGGTGCCGTTCCAGTCGCTGCTTTCCCAGGCGTCGCCGCTGGCTTCTGAGGGTGGGTCCGCAGCGGCCTCTGCGGTGGTTTGGACGCGGGGCGTATCATCTTCGTGATGATGAGCGGTCGCGGTGTGCGACGGCAGGACGAGATCGCCCGAAAGCCGTGTCATCGGCGGTTCGTCCACCCGTTCCAACAAGGGGTTATCCTGCACTACTTGATCGAGCTCTTGTTGCAATTCCAGGGTCGATAGCTGCAGGAGCCTGATCGATTGCTGTAATTGCGGCGTCAGTGTCAGGTGCTGCGATACCTTGAGCTGCAAGCTGGTGCGCATGAAGTACCTTACATTTTGAAATGTTCGCCGAGATACACCTTGCGAACATCCTCGTTTTCGACAATTTGCTCCGGGTGACCGGAGGCCAGAACACGGCCGTTGCTTATGATGTAAGAACGGTCACAAATACCCAGGGTCTCTCGAACATTATGATCGGTTATCAAAACACCGATATCCCGCGATTTGAGGTATTTGACGATTTTTTGGATTTCGAGCACCGCGATTGGGTCGACGCCGGCGAAGGGTTCGTCCAGCAGCACGAAGCGGGGGTTGGTCGCGAGCGCCCTAGCGATTTCGAGCCGGCGTCGCTCGCCGCCCGATAGGGCGATGGCTGACGATGTGCGCAGATGGTCGATTTGCAGATCGTTCAGTAAGCGTTCGAGGTGGTCGGCGATCGACCGACCATCCGCGGGTGGGCGGATTTCCAGGATGGCCTGAATGTTTTGCTCGACCGTCATGCGCCGGAATACCGAGGCCTCCTGAGGCAGATAGGAAAGGCCCAGCCGTGCGCGCTGGTGAATCGGCCTGCGGGTCACGTCATCGCCGGCTAGCTGAATGCGGCCGCGGTCGGCCGGCACCAGCCCGACGATCATGTAAAAGCAGGTCGTTTTGCCCGCCCCATTCGGCCCCAGCAGCCCAACCACCTCACCCGTGTCGACGTGCAGGCTGACGTCCTCAATGACCGTGCGTGAGCCGTAGGATTTTTTGAGCGATTCGGCCTGTAAGCGTGTTGGCTCGGCACCTCTGGATGTGCCGACGGTACTCATGGACTGAGTGGCCGACCCGGCGCGCTGTCGTTCTGGCGCAGCCGATGGTCGGGTTTGAGGGTGCTCGTCCCAGGTTCGCTGACGGCCGCGCCGCCGCTGACGGACCGCGGCTGGATGATCGCTTTGACCCGCCCGCCCGCCGTGGGAGAGGCGCCGGCCGCGCTGTTGACCGTGAAGTATTCGGTGCGCTGCAAATAGGTGATGATGTCGCCTTTGACCTCATCGGTGACGGTTGTGCCGTCGAGCTTGCGCAGTATGGCGCGGCGGTTGAGCACGACCGTGTCGGCTTTACTATCGTAATCGATCCGTTCGCCTTCGCCTTCCATGTAAAGCTCGCCAGGGCCGTCGCGGCGTTGCCGGAAAGTGGCCGGCCGCCCCTCCGCCGTGCCGAACTGATAGCCTTCCGGGCTCTGTCGCATGGTGAGTTTATCGCCACGCAGAACCAGCGACCCTTTGATGAGTAGAACGCCGCCACTGAAGATGTTGACCTGCTTCAAGTCATCGTAAGTCATTTTGTCGGCTTCGATGGTTGTGGGCGCGTCCTTGTCGGCTTGCGCTGCCCGGGCGGGCAGTCCGCCACCGAGCAGGAGGCTCGACAGTAAACAGGTGGCCACCCGGTTCAGCAGCCAGCGCAAATAGGGACTGCGTTTCATGTGCTAGCCCTTCGGTCGCGACGGGACGACCAGCCGCACGCCTTGTTCGGCCGTCAACTGACCGGCCAGATTGTCAAGCGTCACGGCCCGCGCTTCCAAAATCGACCGGGCGTTGGCCGGGCCTTGCAGGATTTGCGTCGCGCGCTGTGTGGTGGCGAATTGCCGGTCGGTGTCGAGGTCGAGCTCGGGCGCGGTCATGGTCATGGTCATGGCGTCGCCCTTGTGAGGTTCGCGCACGACGGTGACGTTACCGATCATGCGCAACTGTCCTGTCAGGCTGTGATACAGCCCGCTGTCCGACCTTGCTTGCAAACGGGCGCTGTTCACGACGACGTTGTTGAAACGCGGCTGGGTCAGCCGCACGACATCCTGGTCCGGGATGTGATCGATCCGGCTGCCAGTCAAACGGGAGCGACGCTGCCCCTGGTCGAGCACGCGTTGCCAATCGAAATTTTCGACGAAGTAATCGGGCGTACGGCGGTCTCCGCGCGGGGCGTCGCTCCACGACTGCCGGGCGCTCATCAATGCCAGCCAATAAGACAGTGCGGCTAGACAGGCCGTCAACAGAAGCGGTAGGAAGGAGAGTATGTAAGAACGGCGGCTGCGCGATGGGTGTTTCATGGCGACAATGTCGGCTCTTCGCCCCACCCCTGATGCTGCCCGATGAAATCGCAAAGGTCGCGCGCGGCCCCATGACCGGCCGGCCGACGAGCGATCCAATGTGCCTGGGCTAGGATACGCCCCGGCGCCGTGGACGTGGTCGCCGCGAAGCCGACTTGCTGCAGGGCCGGCAAATCTGGCCAGTCGTCGCCGAAAAACCCGCATTGCTCCCACGAGAGATCGAGCGCAATCCGGATTTCGTCGAGTGCGTCCCGTTTTTGTTTACAGGCCTGAACAACATGCGAAATACCCAGATCGTGCGCCCGCGCCTCGACGATCGAACTGTTTCGCGCCGTGATCCAGGCCACCGCAATGCCATTCTGTAAAAGCGACCGCAAGCCATGGCCGTCGAAAACGCAAAACCGCTTCATTGCTTCGCCGTCTCGACCAAAGTACAAGCCGCCGTCGGTCAGGGTGCCATCGACATCGAAGCCCATCAGACGAACCCGAGCGGCACGTTGTTCGGCGCTAGCCGGGAGCATCGGGGAAAGGGCTGTTATCATGGGGAGCAGTATAACAAAGCCGGTTTCCCTTTAGCCATGAAAGTAAGCATAGAACGTGCCTAACGCGCTCGAATTGACGCTGATTTTGCTGCTCGTGGCCGTTTTGGCGGTGACTTTGTTCAAGCGCAAAAAGTTGCCGGCGATGCTCGGCTATTTGTGCGCGGGCATCGTCATCGGTCCGCATGCCCTGGGACTGGTGCCGGATACGGACGAAACGCGCCATCTGGCGGAGTTCGGCGTCGTGTTCATGATGTTTTCGATCGGACTGGAGTTCAATCTCCCGAGGCTGCACGCCATGAGCCGTGTGGTGTTCGGTCTAGGGCTGGCGCAAGTGGCGGTCACTATGCTCGGTACTTTACTGCTGGGCTGGCTGCTCGGGTTTTTTTACGCCATCCCGGCTTATACCGTGTTTGTGCTGGCCGGTGCGGTCGCCATGTCGTCGACGGCGATCGCCAGCCGGATGTTGACCGAGCGTCTGGAGCTGGATACCCGCCATGGTCGGCAGGTCATGGGCATTCTGCTGTTTCAGGATTTGGCCGTCGTGCCCTTGTTGATCATCATCCCTGCGCTGGCCCAGCCTGCCGCCAAGCTGACGGTCATGTTGAGCTTCGCGGTACTGAAAGCGGCCATCGTCTTGGGCGTGATGCTGGTTTTCGGCCAAAAGCTGATCGGGCGCTGGATGACCTTCGTCGCGCGCAGCAAGTCGCAGGAGCTATTCGTTCTGAATGTGCTCTTGATGACGCTGGGTCTGGCTTGGCTGACCGATAAAGCCGGTCTGTCGCTGGCGCTGGGCGCTTTCGTCGCTGGTATTCTGATTGCCGAAACCGAATACCGGCATCAGGTGGAAGAAGACATTAAACCGTTTCGCGATGTCTTGCTGGGCTTGTTTTTCGTGACGACCGGGATGCTGCTCAACCCGGTCGCGGTCTGGAATAACTGGTTCCTGGTTCTGATGCTGGCGATCGTGCCGGTGGCCGGCAAGTTTGTGTTGATCGCCGGGCTGGCGCGTATCTTCGGCGCGAATGCCGGAACGGCGCTGCGCACGGCTTTGTACTTGTGCCAGGCGGGCGAGTTCGCCTTCGTCCTGCTGGTGCCGGCCGGGCAGTTAGGGCTGATTTCGGGGCCGTGGCTGGAGGTGATTACCGCGTCTATGCTCCTCTCGATGCTGGCCGCTCCTTTTCTGATTCAGCAGTCCGACCGGATCGTGCTGCGGCTGTCGAATCAGGAATGGCTGCAAAAGTCGTTGGATTTGCACCAGGTCGCGCAGCGCAGTCTTGGCAGCGAGCAACATGCGCTGATCTGCGGGTATGGTCGCAGCGGGCAGCATCTGGCACGGATTCTGGATCAGCAATCGATCGGCTATGTGGCGCTCGACCTCGACCCGGACCGTGTGCGCGAAGCGACGGTGGCCGGTGAGTCCGTCGTCTTCGGCGATGCGGTGCGGCGCGAAACCTTGGTGGCGGCCGGCTTGCTGCGCGCATCCTGTGTCGTGATCACGTTTTCCAATTTCCATGCCGCCGAAAAAGTGTTGTCGATGGCGCGGCAGTTAGCGCCGGCCGTCCCCGTCATCGTTCGTACCTACGACGAAACCGATTTGGAAAAACTGCGCGCCGCCGGCGCGACCGAAGTGGTGCCCGAAGTGCTCGAAGGTAGTTTGATGCTCGGTTCGCAGGCCCTCATGCTGATGGGCGTGCCGATGGTGCGGGTGGTGAGGCAGATTCGCTCGATCCGCGAATCGCGCTATTTAATGTTTCGCGGGGTGTTTCGTGGGATCGACGACGAAGCGGATACGCCCGAGCATCAATGGGAGCGGCTGCATTCGGTGGAGCTGCCGGCAGGCGTCGCCTCGATTGGTTTGGCGCTTGGGTTGCTTGGCCTCGATGGGCTTGGCGTCAGTGTCGCAGCCTTGCGGCGGCGCGGCATCCGAGGCACCGATCCGGGGCCGAACATCGAGTTGGCGGCGGGCGACGTACTTATTCTGAAAGGATCGCCGGCCGCGCTGGCGAAGGCGGAAAGCCGCTTGTTGGCAAAGAGTCGGCGGGGGGGCTGAGTTTTTCAGCGCTGTCCCCGTTGGTCCGAACCCCCACCATACCAAACAAAACGACTCTCGCCGGCGAGCCAACTGCGTTATGATCGTCGTTTGGTTCGACTACTTATAAGTTAGGAAGCATGGTGAGTTGGTTGCTGATGCGGCGCAGCGTCCTGCCCGGGTTCAACATGAGTCTCGGTTTTGCGCTTTTGTATTTGAGTTTATTGGTGTTTCTACCGATGGCTGCTTTGGTCGCCAAAGCGACTAGCCTGGGCTGGAGCGGTTACTGGCAGATCGTCAGCGATCCGCGTGTACTCGCCAGTCTGCGGCTGAGTTTCGGCGCGTCTTTCGCCGGTGCCGTGCTCAACAGCCTGTTTGGATTCATGCTGGCATGGTGCCTGGTGCGGTACAGCTTTCCCGGGCGTTCGCTGGTCGATGCCCTGATCGATCTGCCGTTCGCGTTGCCCACCGCCGTGGCGGGGATCGCGCTGACGGCGATTTATGCGCCGAACGGCTGGATTGGCAATTTGCTCGCACCTTATGGCATCAAGGTCGCGTTTACGCCGTTGGGCGTGGCGATTGCGCTGAGTTTCATCGGGCTGCCGTTCGTCGTCCGGTCGGTACAGCCGATTCTCGAAGACATGGAAACCGAATACGAAGAGGCGGCGGCAAGCCTGGGCGCCAGCCGCTGGCAGAGCTTCGTCAAGGTGCTGTGGCCGGCCCTGGTGCCTGGCTTGCTGACCGGCTTCGCCCTGGCGTTTGCGCGGGCCGTCGGCGAATACGGCTCAGTGATTTTCATTGCAGGTAACATTCCTTATGTTTCTGAGATCACGCCTTTGCTGATCATTACTCGCCTCGAACAGTACGATTATGCGGGGGCCACTGCGATTGCGACCATCATGCTGCTGATTTCCTTCGTGCTTTTGCTGGCGATCAACGCCTTGCAGTATTGGAGCCTGAACCGGCACGGCGGGGGGCGCTGATGTTGTTCGCTAAACCTACCCGTTACGAAAAGCTGGCGGCCACCCAGGATCCGGGCTGGCTGAAATACCTCCTGCTTATACTGGCGCTGGCTTACTTTGCGCTGATGCTTGTGGCGCCATTGCTGACAGTATTCTTCGAGGCCCTGCGCAAGGGCTGGCAGGTCTATCTGGCGGCGCTGGTCGAGCCCGACGCCTGGGCGGCGATCAAGCTGACGCTGTTCGCCGCGGCGATCGCTGTGCCCCTGAACCTGGTGTTTGGCGTTGCGGCGGCGTGGGCGATCGCGAAGTTCGAGTTTCGCGGCAAACAGCTGCTGCTAACCCTGATCGATTTGCCATTCTCGGTTTCGCCGGTCATCGCCGGGCTGATGTTCGTGTTGCTGATGGGCTCGAACGGCTGGTTCGGGCCATGGCTGGTGGCGCACGACATCAAGGTGTTGTTCGCCGCGCCGGCGATCGTCATTGCGACGGTATTCATCACGCTGCCGTTCGTTGCCCGCGAGCTGATTCCGCTGATGCAGTCACAGGGGCAGCAGGAGGAGGAGGCCGCGCTGGTGTTGGGCGCGTCGGGTTGGCGAATGTTTTTCAAGGTGACGCTGCCCAATATAAAATGGAGTTTGTTGTACGGTGTCATTTTGTGCAATGCACGGGCCATGGGCGAATTTGGTGCGGTGTCGGTGGTGTCTGGCCACATCCGTGGGCAAACCAATACGATGCCGCTGCACGTGGAAATTTTGTACAACGAGTATCAGTTCGCGGCGGCGTTTGCCGTGGCATCGTTGCTGGCGTTGCTGGCACTGGTGACGCTGGTCGTCAAAGCTGTCATCGAACGCCTGGGCGAGCTGCGCCATACCCATCTAACGACCCGTCCGGGAGAAAAACCATGAGTATTCGTGTCGATCGTATCAACAAACGTTTCGGCGCTTTCACCGCGCTGGACGATGTCACCCTGGAGTTTCCGGCCGGCCAACTGGTGGCCTTGCTGGGGCCGTCGGGCTGTGGCAAGACGACCTTGCTGCGGGTGATCGCGGGTCTCGAACACGCGGACAGCGGCCGCGTGTTTCTGGAGGAGGAGGACGCTTCCCAGCTGCATGTGCGCGAGCGGCAGGTCGGTTTCGTGTTTCAGCACTATGCTTTGTTCCGGCACATGGATGTGTTCGAGAATGTCGCGTTCGGGTTGCGGTGCAAGCCACGTAAAGTAAGGCTTTCCGAAGACCGGATTCGTGCGCGTGTCATGGAGCTGCTCAAGCTCGTGCAGCTCGACTGGCTGGCCGACCGCTTCCCGGCGCAGTTGTCGGGCGGGCAACGGCAGCGGATCGCGCTGGCCCGCGCCTTGGCCGTGGAGCCGCGGGTTTTGCTCCTGGACGAGCCGTTCGGTGCGCTCGACGCGAAGGTGCGCAAGGAGTTGCGCGCCTGGCTGCGGCGTTTGCACGACGAGCTGGGCATCACGAGTATTTTCGTGACGCACGATCAGGACGAGGCGATGGAAGTGGCCGACCAGGTGGTGCTCATGAACCATGGCAAGGTCGAGCAGATCGGTTCGCCGCGCGCGGTGCTGGAGCAGCCGGCGAGCGACTTCGTGCGCTGGTTCCTGAGCCATGAGGAAGGCGCCGAGCCGGTGAACGTTCAGTCGGTGCGCGCCGCATGAATTTTCAGCAGCTCCGGATCGTGCGCGAGGCCGCGCGGCGTAAGTTCAACTTCACCGATGTGGCCGGTGCGCTCTACACCTCGCAGTCGGGCGTCAGTAAGCATATCAAGGACCTGGAGGATGAGCTCGGCATCGAAATCTACATGCGGCGAGGCAAACGCATCGTCGGCATGACCGAGCCTGGCAAGGAGTTGCTGGTGATCGTCGAGCGTATGCTGGCCGACGCCCAGAACATCCGCAAGCTTGCCGAGAACTTTTCCAGTCAGGACAGCGGGCAGTTGATCGTCGCGACAACACATACACAGGCGCGTTATGTGTTGCCGAAAGTCGTCAGTGCTTTCAAAGCCCGTTTCCCGGCCGTGCATCTGATGCTGCATCAGGGCAGCCCGCAGGAAATCGGCCAGATGCTGCTCAACGGCGAGGCCGACATCGGTATTGCGACCGAGCGTCTGGCCGAAGTCGCTGAGTTGGCGACGTTTCCGTTTTACGAGTGGCACCACGGAGTGTTGATTCCCGAGGGACACCCTTTATTGGCGTGTATCGAGGCAACGGGCGGGCTGCGACTCGAAGACCTGGCGCACCACCCGCTCGTGACCTATCACGAGGGGTTCACCGGCCGGGCATCGATCGACGGTGCCTTTCAGCGGGCGCGCTTGACGCCGGACATCGTCATGTCGGCACTCGATGCGGATGTCATCAAGGCGTATGTCGAGCTTGGCCTGGGCATCGGCATCGTGGCACCGATGGCGTTCGACGCGCAGCGCGACCGCGGCCTGCGGCTGGTGGATGGCGGCGCGTTGTTCGACGCCAACCAAACGGTGATCGCGGTGCGGCGCGCGCATTATCTGCGAGGTTTCGGTTATGCCTGGTTAGAAATGTGCAACCCGGAGCTCACGATGGCGTCGGTTCGGCAGACGCTGCAGCCAACGGTCGATGTTTGATGTTTCCAAAAAGCCGATGCATTTTATTGGAGTACATCGGCTTCGCGCTGAATCACTGCAGCAGATAGACCCCCGCGCAGTTGCGCGGATTGGCAGCTTCGTTCCAGCCGGTGGTGGTCATGCAGGCCGCATAGCTTTCAGCACCGGAAGCGCGAAATGCGCCTGTTCGTGGGTTGCCGTCGTCAAGTTTGCGGTCGAGCTCGGCGAGCTGCTTGGCGGGTACCTGCTCGCCGGTCGAGGCTTCAAGTGCGGCGCTTTCGGTGCCGGTTTTGGCGCGGGTCGTTCCTGTGGCTACGGTCAATGTGCCGCCGAAAGCCGTTGCCGGACAGGTGGTTTTCGGGCACAGACCGCTGATCTCGGTTGCCGTAAAGTTGCCTTTGATGAGCCCGGCTCCTGATAAATGCGCAAACACCCGGCCCGCTTCGGCGGCGTTGTCGATCGCGCCCGAGTCGTCGCCAGCGCCGCCTGGTACCGCCGCGTTGGGATTCGAGAAGTCGCCCGGTAAGGCGCCGAATTTGGCTTCGAACGCAGAGACGGCAGTGTCCAAGCCCTGTAGCTGATCGATCACTCCCTGGACCCGTGACGACAGCAAAAGCTCACGGCCCTTCAAAAATCCGCCCGCTAGAATGGCGACGATGCTCAGCGCGATCGCCAGCTCCAGTAAAGAAAATCCACGTTGCTGGGATGGCCGGAAACGGTACGACAAAGTCTTCATGACAACTCCTAAAAAAGTATTAAGGCAAAACGCCGGACTGCAACCACAGCCAGATCAGTCGTTCATAGCTCAGCCAGCGCACTTGTAAAGGCGTGGTGTGTTTGGCGTCGACGAGAAACAGACGTTGACTGGTCTGGTTGTGGTTCTGGATGGCGAGCGAGGTGGCGGCGTTCGGTGGCACGAGCACCAGCACGGCGGTAGCGCCGAGCGGCGGTGTGCTGCACAAGCGGTCGCCCGCGGCTGGAATGCCTGCATTTGCATCGCAAAGTTGATAAGCTGGCGCGCCCAGTGGTGAGGCTGTACCAAACAAACTCGGGACATTGAAAATCGCTTTGCTGAGCTGCTCCAAAAAAATACTGCGGATCGCATACGGCCGGGTGAGCGTGCTTGCCAACGGCGCACCGAGTGTGCTTAAGCCGGCGACATGCCAACGCCATCCCTGTTGGGCCGGCGGTAAACCGAGTGTCCTCCAGGGAACGAAGCCGTGTTCGCCGGCGCAATCATCGAGTGCCGCGGTCAAGCTCTCCTGGCCGCTGTCGGTGGCGGCTGGGCAGGGCAGACGTCCATGGGTCACGGCGAAACCTTCGGCTGCCTGCATGACACCATCGGCAAGTGCCCGCTCGGTTTGACTCGTGGACAGCGACTGTAGGGGTTTGATGACTGGAAATAAAGTCATCGTCAGCACGCCTACGATGCTCAGGGCAATCGCGATTTCGAGCAGCAGCATGCCCGGTTGCCGACGGTATTTCATTGCCGGGTTCCCAGGCTGCGGACAGCGGTCACGTCATGCAGAGGCGGACCGGCAAATCGACGCGGCAGCGGGCGCAGCAGGGAGGGTGCGGTATCGACATCACCCGTCAAAAGACTGCTTTGCGCATTCGACCCCGCTGCGAAGCGTGTCGGTTGCCAGGCAAGGCGCAGCATCGACCGTTGCGTCTCGGGCAGGTAAGTCGGCCATCCAAAGCGACAAGTACAGGGTGAAGATTTGGTCGATAATGGACAGGTGTCGTTGCGGCTGACTTGGCATGACTGACCGGCCAGCGGCTGGGGGCTGAAAAGTCCGATGGGCCAGTGCGTCTTGAGCCAGGCGGGTCCTTTGAACGCACAAATTTCCCCGGCTGCGGCGTTGCACTCGGATAAGCCATCAACTGCGTGACAGATGCCTGCCGCCGATGTCGCATCGCACGGTGCTGCCGATTGCCAGGTCGCGTTGGCATTGCATTGGCAGCTGCATCGCAGCTGCGTGCAGCTACATTGACAAGCAGGCTCTTGTGCTTGAAAAACGGTGCCGTCTGCTTGCAGTTGCGGCGTGATAGCGGGGTTAGCCATGCCGCTGGGTTGATTGTTCAACCAGAGACGCAAGTTTTGCGCGAGGCCGACCCGGTTTTTTAAATACAAAACGTCCAGCCACACCGGTTGCTCGATGAGCCGATAAGGCTCGCCCGCCATCCATTGTCGTGCAACCGACGTTTTCGTCAAACTCGCACCGATGATCGCCACGGTCTGATCGCTGACGACCCGGCCGCGGCCATCGACGATCCGCAGCAGCTTGCCGCTGGGCAGCGTTGTGCCCTGGCCAACGGCGTCGGCTTGAAAAACACCCGGCGCAACGGCATAGTGCAGTCGTGCGTTGTCCGTCAAGTTGGCCTGCACGCTGATCGGCAGCGGCACTGCCTGGACGAAGCGCCCGCCGGCTACCAGTGAACGGACCGGTATCAGTCCTGAATTGCTGGTGAACGTATCGCACGGCGTATCCGCCGTGCCGTCGCCGTCTTTGTCGGGGCACGGCAATTCGGCGTAATAGCTATTGACGTTATAGCCTTGAACGGCGAGATAGCCGAGCAGGCCGTCGCGTAAGCCCTGCATGTTCCGCTCGAGCGCTGCTTGGCTTGAGGTGGGCAGTATCAAGGCTTGCCGCGCATGCAAACGGTCCCGTATGGCGGGAATGTTCAGCAGGGCAATTATGGCCGTGACCAAGGCCATGCAGGTCAGCAGCAACACCGCTCCCTTCGCGCGCAGTATGACGAAAGCGGTGTCAGCGCCATTGATCGGTTTTGACATCGTAGTACTGGCGGCGGCCATTCTCGAAAAATATCCAGCTCTCCCTTGCTGCGGGCCGCTGCGGCTGGGGGATCGCAGTGGCGCCGGGCGGTGCAGAAGTGGTTTGGGGGAAAATCGTCAAGGCCGCGAATGCGTCGGCATCGGGCTGCTCTTCTGAATGTGCATTTGGCGCATGCGGTTGCGAAACCGGCTGGCACCGCGCGTACAGGACGTCGACACGAAAGATCAAACAGCTTTGCAACACGCTTTCGCCTTCGTTCATGGCTTTGAACAAAACTTGCCAAAGCTGTTGCTCGGCGTTCGCGCGAAACCAACGCTCCGGTAATGAAGCGGGCTGGAGATCGACTGTTTTAGGGGCAGCAGCGATGCGGTTTGGCACAGAGGGCAAACCCAAGGAGGGCAGAACCAGCGGCCATGCGGTGCGTATCGCCACATGCGCCACCAGGCTCAAAGTGACCATGGCCAGAAAAATGAATGCCGCGTATGACAGCCGCCAAACGAGCAACTGGCGGCCCAACAAACGGCCCTCGTCGATTCGTATTGTCATGGTGATGGCGTCATCGCTTCTGTAGGCGCCCGGCCGCTGCTCTCTGAACGCCGCGAACGCGCCCTGCCTTTTTTGACTCCGCGTGAAGCGGTATCGGTTTCGCAGACCAGCATTTCGGCTGTGGCTTGGTGGACACATCCAGCGGGTAGTTTTTTGCTTTCAGGAATCGCTGCGCTCAACTCCACCGTCGTCTGTATGCCGGTGGGATGCCAACGAAACTGAAGCCAGCGTGTCTCGCCAGTTAGTTTTTGAATGCCCTGCAATTGTTTGAGCCAAACGTCCCAGGCCGGTATTGGCAAAGTGCTTGCTGGTCGATTGGTCGGCTTGGCTGCCGGACCGGGCGGTTTCGGCAAGCTCAGGTCTGCTGCCAGTCGAGCCTGCACGTCGGTGCGGTACAGCACCGTGGCTAGGGCCGTGCATGACATACTGGTCAGTATGAGTGTGCAGGTCGCCACGCTCAGCCGCTTGGCGATGTACTGGAAGCTGGATCCCAAGGCGGTTGGTGCATGGCGACTGTCTTCCCATAGCTGCCGTTCGAGCGCCGAGGTTTTACGCAGCGCCGCCGGAAAATCACCGTCTTGCAATTTTGCCGGATTGCTGGGCAGTCGCTCGATCCAACCCGTCGTCGGCCCGTCGGTATCTTGAATGGTCTGATGATCCAGGTTTTCCGGGGTTTCGACACACAGCCATTGGTCTGCCAAGGTGCGTCGCAGGCGTACCCGATGGCGCCCGGCCAGTTCGACCGCCGCATCGAATACGTTGGCGTCGACAGACAGCAAACGATTCGCCTGCGCCAGGCTCCATGCGGAACCGGGTTTATCCACGCCGGACGCCGAACAAGCCGCGACCCATATCAGTTCGAGTAAAAACGGCTGCGCCAGACGTGCCGACTCGGTTTCGAGCGCTTGTTCGATCCCGTCGATGGCGCACGACCGCAACACGGTGTGCCGTAGCCAATAGCCGCTGCTACCGTCCCTGCCGTATATCGCGATGTCATACAGCTTTGCTCTGTCGACGGCATCCTCTGCCGCAGCATGGACGATCACACGAACCTGCACGGCGCGTTCGTTCATGGCGCCAACTCGTTCATGCCGGCATACATCGGCCAGATGTAACGCAGATAGCTCCCGACCAGAAGCAGTGCCGCACCGCCCAATGCCAGCGGTGCACTCCAGCGCAAGATACGTTGTTGCCGCAAATAGGCTTTTTGGTAGTAAATTTCCGCCAACTGCGCAAACAAAGTCGATAAATCGCCGGTTTGTTCGGCGATTAATGCCAGTGAACGCGCCGATGGCGGCCAGTTCAACCGTTGCAAGGTACGTGCGAGGCTGTGACCCCGTTCGAGATCGGCCTCGAACCCGGCCAGTTGTGCTTTCATCCAGGGCGTGGCGTGCCATACATAAGCGAACTCCGTTCGTACTTGACGCAGGGTATGCAGCAAGGGGATGCCACAGGCCAGTAAAAATGCCAGGCTTTGCAAGGTATCGGCAATACTGAACAGTCCGCCCGCAGACCACCACGGGACCTCGAGGCAATGTCGGGGTGCGGCCGACTTGCGTTGACGCCGCCAACCGAGCAACGCGATCAGCGCGACCGGTGAGCCGATCAATAAATTGTCCTCGTCGGCCCACCAGACTGTGGTGGCTGGCGCCGCCGGTAAATCGGCCAGCAAGTCGGAAAACGTGAAATGCATGAACACCGCCGCACCCAGCGCGACCGTCCAAACCAGTAGCGGATAAATCAGCGCCCCCCGGAGTGCATGGCGATGGGCGTTGCGCTGTTCGCAAGTCTGTCGGTACTGGTCGATGCAAACCGCCATATTGCCGGTCGTTTCGCCGACTTCGATCCAAGCCGTCAAGGCGTGCGGCCAACGAAGCGAATCGTGCTTCAAGGCATCGCTCCAGCGCTGGCCGCCCCGTACCGCTTCCGCCTGGCGACGCAGCGATTGGGCGACCGAATCGCTCAAGCCCAACTCGATGGCGACATCCAATGCTGCAGCGATCGCCAATCCGCTGCCGAGCAAGCGCCCGATGGCCTGTGCAGCTTGCAACACGTCAGCAGGGCGCGCCCGCGGCGTTCGTTTGCGCAATGAAAACCAGATTCTGGTCATATCGCAGCCGTGTTCAAGCGCACGATCGAAGCGCCGGAGCCTGTGGAACGGCCCGCCTGGGCCGATGCCGGCTGACGCTCTTCGATGCTTTGCGCCATGCTCCAAAAGGTTCGCGGCGTCAAATCCGCGGCGATCTGGCCGAGCGTTTCCAGGCTGTAACGCTCCGCCGTCGGGCTGCCACCGGTAAACCAGACTTCCGCCACGGGGTGGCGCGGCTTTTTATCGGGCCCACCCTTCGTCGTCGGTGTCTGCAGCAAACGCTGCGCGATGACCGCGTTCAAATGCGGCAGCAAGCGCCGCGGTTCGATCCCGAGATCCATGAGCCGCGCAACGGTGCCGAGCGCATCCGAGGCGTGGACCGAAGCGAATACCTGATGCCCGGTCATGGCGGCTTGTACCGCCAGGCCGGCCGTCGCCGAATCGCGGATTTCGCCGATCAGAATGACATCCGGATCCTGTCTGAGCAGGGAGCGCAGCCCACTGGCGAAATCCATCTTGATATTGCCAGACAGGTCGGTCTGCGAGGCAGCCTCCCACTCCAGCTCCACAGGGTCCTCGAGGGTCATGATGTTGCCGGTCGCCACATCCAGTTCCCGCAACAAGGCGTGTAAGGTCGTGGTTTTACCAGCACCGGTTGGCCCGGCGACCAGGGTAATACCGGCCTGCTGCTTCTGTGTTGCAGCGATACGCCGTAGTGTTTCTGGGCCGAACCCGAGCCCGGCCAGCGCCAGACCGGACATTTGGCGCAACAGCCGCATCACCACGTTTTCGCCATACAGGGTCGGATGTGTCGCGACGCGAACGTCGCGAACGTCGCCATTCTGCAAAGACAAACGCCCGTCCTGCGGCAGGCGGCTTTCGGCGATATTCATCCCGGCCTGAGCCTTGATCCGTTGTATGCACGCCCGTGCCGTCTCGGTGTCGAGCGTAGCCAGGTCGCACATGCTGCCATGAATACGACAACGGATTCGGTAGCGTGCACGCTGCGCCGCAAAATGAATGTCAGAGGCGTCAACGGCGGCTGCCGTCTGTATCAATGTGCCGATGTCGTCGAAAACGCGTGGCGACCAGTTCATGGCTGAGTGTCTTCATTCGGTTCGGCGCTGTCGGCCGACGCATGGCGAGCGAGCCATTGCTGAACTGCCGCTGGTGAGAACCGACAGGGCTGCGTACCGCACGATTGCAGCGCCCGGATCAACGCCCGCTGTGCGCTTGGCCGATCGCCCACCATGGCATGATTGAGCCCGAGGTTGTAATGCAGTTCTGGCCAGTTCAGACCGGTTTGCAATAGATTTCGCAGAATGGCCGAGGACTCGGCGAGTCGCTGCGCTTTCGCCAAATGCACGGCTTGCTCGAGCTGCTCGACTTGGTGAAAAAAAACCTCGTCGACCACTGAGGTTTCGACCAAGGTGGCGGTATTCGAAGCTGCAGCGGTCTGGCGCGCATTGCTTTGCAAGGTCCATTGAACCCACGGGTTGGCTTCGCACCGCAATCGCAATTGGCGACCAGCACTGCCATCGCTCGGGTTTTGCGACCACAGCGCTTCAAAAGCGGCACGACACTCGTTTTGCTGAACCGTCATGCCGCTATCGAGCCCATCGAGCTTGCCTGGGGCGACAGGCGCTTGACCTTGAGCGGTCAGCGGCCAGGCGGCTAGCATCAGCCAGGTTACGACCCAAACCAGCGGCAGGCTGCCAAGAACGGTCGGCCGAATCGATGCGCTTTGTATTTTCATGGGCTTACCTGGTCGGGCTCGGTCTGCAATGCTCCTCCGACCCGGGTGATCGGTTGCACGACGGGGCGTAACAACACAACCAGCTCCGTGCGCTGCGATTCGGTGTGTTCCTGCTGGGTCAGGGCGCGGCCGAGCTCTGATTGATTTATCCCCGGCAAGCCCTCGCTGCCACGTTCGGTGGTGGTTTGCATGAGTCCTCCAAGCAGGGCGATTTCGCCGCTTTGCAGGCGCATGACCGATTCGATCTCGCGGGTTTGGATTTCTGGAATACGGCTGGTGACGCCGGCCTGCGATAAGGCTGGGTTGGGGTCGTTCACGAAACCGATGATGCGCGACACCGTCGGGCGAACGGTCAGCGAAACCCCCTGGCTGTCTTCGATGTGGGGTGTCACGGCCATGAAAAATCCGACCGGCACGGTGTGGACCTGGGTGTTGAACGTGGAGAATGCGCCATTCGTACTGGTCGGCGCCGAGGTTTGCACCTGCACGGTGAAATAGACCCGATTGTCGACCACTTTCATGACCGCCGTTTGCTGATTGAGAACTGCCAGCTTGGGGTTGGAGATGACCCGGACCTCGCCGAAGCCTTCCAAGAGCGACAGCGCCGCTCCCAGGCCGAGCGCACCACTGATCGTCGGCTGCAGGTAACGCAGGACCATCAGCGCCGGCACACCGGAGCTGGTCATGGCGCCGGGCGAGCCATCGCCGGCTGCGCCTGCGGTGCCGCTGGCCGGGTCGAACCGAAAACCGCCCACACCGGCCTGCGAGTTCAGGGACGAAGCGCGGCCGCCATCGCCATCGCTTTGCAAAGTCAGACCCAGGCGGGTCGCATCGCCGCGCAGCGCCCGCCATTGAATGCCTTTTTGATATTGCGCCGACAGTTTCACTTCGGCGACCGTCGCCTCGATGACGACTTGTTTCAAGGCGCGGCGGGTGACCGTTTCCAGAAAATTCGCCACGTCTCGGTGTTGCCGCTGGGTGGCGTTGACGATCAGCAAGCCGCTTTCGGCGTGCATGATCACGCGCCGGCTGGTACGTCCCACCTGGGTTACCACTTTGCGGTTGATGGTGCTGTCGGAATTGACAGGGATGCTGGCCTGGCCGCTCAGCAGGTCCTGGCGTCGTATGCGTCCCCGGCTGTCGGTCACGATGCCGGTGCCGTCGGTTTGCTGGCTGATGGTCGTTTCGGTCGTTATCGGCGTCGCTGGCACCGGGTCATCCGCATCTTTCAGTAAGGCTTCGATGGCTGCGCTCAATGCATCCCAAAAATGGTTTTGATGGCGCGTTTGCACCGACAGGCTGGCGCCATTGCCATTGATGCTGTTGACCGAACTGGTCCCTTGACTGCCGGGGGTCGCCGGCGATCCGAGTTGCGAATTGACGATCACCGTGTCCACGGTGCTGCGCTCGACCGCCGGATAATCGACCTTGTAGGTCACAAAGTACGGCTTATCGCAGCTCAGCCGGATGTGGCGGCCGTTTTGTCGCACCCGCAGATCGAGCAGGCTGGCGACGTGCTCGATGGTTTGGGCTGCGGAAACGTTTTTCAAAAATAGATTGACCGGCTCCTGAGCGCAGGAGTCGCCTTCGAAAGAAAAGTTTTCCCTGGCCGCTAAAGCCTCGACGATACTGATCGCCGGCACTTTTTTGAGTTTGAACGAGTAGGTTTCTGTGTTCGGAAAATGCGTCATCGGCGGCAGCATCGCGGGCCGCTCCACCCAGGGTAATTCGCTCAGCGGCTGCATCGACAGGCTTTGCACGGATAGCTGGCGATGCCCGATGGATGGCTGCTGTCTTGGGTTGGCACAGCCCGCCGATCCGCTGCTGCATGCCAGGGCAATCAGGTGAACAAGCAATCTTCGGGTTGGTGGAAAAATAGGCAGCTTCATGGGGCCGGAGTGTAAGGATGCCCGGCGCTTTTCCGCAAAACTCACCATGTCGGGTGGCCCTGGTCGAGGCTGACGGCATCCCCCGTCGCTGGCTCGCGGTCCGGATTTTTGCGAATTTGAAACAAAAGCTTTTGATCGGCGCAGAAGCGCTTAGCGGAAGTGTCGGTTGAGCGCTACAATGACGCTTTTGCAATAGCGACGAGATCGGCATGACTGACTTGGCAGCACGCGTGGAGGGTCTCGATTTCGGTTACGGGGACCGCCTCATCCTGTCGGGTCTGAGTGTGGATATTCCGCAAGGAAAAGTCGTTTCCATCATGGGTGGTTCCGGTTCCGGAAAGACTACCCTGATTCGTCTTTTAACTGGGCAAAAGAAGCCGTTGCGCGGCAAAGCGACTGTGCTGGGTCATGACGTGGCGGTTTTGAAGCAAAGCGATTTATACGATCTGCGCCGTCGTATGGGGGTGCTGTTTCAGTTCGGCGCCTTGTTTACGGACATGTCTGTGTTCGACAACGTCGCGTTTCCTTTGCGCGAGCATACCCGGCTCACCGAGCCCATGATCCGCGACCTCGTTTTGATGAAGTTGCATGCGGTCGGCCTGCGGGGTGCGCATCGTCTGATGCCCGCCGAGATTTCCGGTGGCATGGGTCGGCGGGTGGCATTGGCGCGGGCGGTCGCGCTGGATCCGGAGCTGATTTTCTACGACGAGCCGTTTGCTGGGCTGGATCCGATTTCGCTCGGTATCACGGCTAATCTGATCCGGCACCTCAACGACGCGCTCGGCGCCACCTCGGTCGTCGTGACGCACGACATCGCCGAGTCGTTCGCCATCTCCGACCATGTCGTGGTGTTGGCCAATGGCTCGGTCGTGGCGCAGGGTACACCCAGCGACATCCGCACGCACAGCGACCCGTATGTCCAGCAGTTTATTCACGGCACCCCGACAGGGCCGGTGGCGTTTCATTATCCGGCGCCGACTTTGGCCGAGGAGTTCGATTGATGTTGTCTGCGTTGCTTAGTATCCCAGAGCGCATTGGAGCGCGCGCGCGCTCGTTTGTGCGTTCTTTGGGACAGTTTGGCCGGTTTGCCGGTCAGATGTCGGTTCTCTTGCCCAGGTCTTTTGTCCGGCCGCGGCTCATCATCGACCAGATTCATTTCATCGGCAATTATTCCCTGCTGATCATTCTCGTGTCCGGTCTGTTCGTCGGTTTCGTGCTGGGCTTGCAAGGGTATTACACCTTGCAGCGCTACGGCGCCGAGCAGGCGCTGGGGCTGCTCGTCGCATTGTCTCTGGTCAGGGAGCTTGGTCCCGTGGTGTCGGCGTTACTGTTCGCCGGCCGAGCCGGCACTTCGCTGACGGCGGAGATCGGCCTGATGAAAGCCGGCGAGCAGCTGTCGGCTATGGAAATGATGGCAGTCGATCCGATGGCGCGTGTGGTCGTTCCGCGCTTCATCGGGGGTGTGGTGTCAATGCCGCTGCTGGCCGCTTTGTTCAGCGCGGTCGGTATTTTTGGCGGCTATATCGTGGGTGTTTGGCTGATCGGGGTCGACTCCGGTGCTTTCTGGTCGCAGATGCAAGGCGGCGTCGATGTTCGGTCCGACGTGCTCAACGGCATAATCAAAAGCGTCGTATTCGGGCTGGTCGTCAATACGATTGCGCTGTACTACGGTTATAAATGCGTGCCGACGCCCGAAGGTGTGGCGCGCGCTACCACCCGAACGGTCGTAACCGCGTCGTTGGCTGTCCTGGGTATGGATTTTTTATTGACTGCGCTGATGTTCGGCGGCAGATAGCTTTGATGGAAAGTGTTATGCAGAAAAAATCGATCGACCTCTGGGTGGGCCTGTTCATCATTACCGGTCTACTGGCCGCTTTATTTCTGGCGCTCAAAGCCGCTAACCTCGGGTCGCTCAACACCGGCAAAACCTATACCGTGCGGGCCCGGTTCGACAATATCGGCGGCCTCAAGGCTCGGGCGCCTGTCAAAAGCGCGGGTGTTATCATCGGCCGGGTTAGCGATATCCGTCTCGACCCGCAACGTTACCAGGCCGTGGTCACCATTAGTCTCGCCGAAGGGTTTCGGTTTCCGAAAGATACCTCCGCGAAAATACTCACGTCGGGTTTGTTGGGTGAGCAGTATGTGGGATTTACAGCGGGTTTCGAAGACGCCAATCTGATCGATGGCGACCAGATCAAGTCGACGCAGTCCGCCGTGGTGCTCGAAGATTTGATCGGTCAGTTTTTATACAGCAAGGCGGCGGATACGCCCGCAGAAAAAAAATAAAGGTACTTTCATGAAATTCAGTTTTATGCGCTGGTTGGCGATCGCCCTGTCGTGCGCGGTATTAGCCGCTTGCTCGACCGTGCAGACCCCCTCGCGCGGCGACCCGTTCGAAGGCTTCAACCGTTCGATTGAGACGTTCAACTACGATGTCGATCGGGCGGTGTTCAAACCCGTTGCCAAAGGGTATCAAGCAGTGATTCCAGCGCCGGTACGGGGCTGCGTCAGCAATTTTTTCGGCAATATCGGCGACATTTTCATTGGTGTGAATAATATTTTGCAGGGTAAGATCAAAAATGGCGTCTCCGACCTTTGCCGGTTCGGTGTCAACACGACCGTTGGTATCGTGGGGCTGTTCGATGTCGCCTCCGAGCTTGGTTTGCCCAAGCACAACGAGGATTTCGGGCAGACTTTCGGGCGTTGGGGGGCCGGTCCGGGGCCTTACTTGGTGTTGCCGTTTTTCGGGCCGAGTTCAATTCGCGACGGCGTCGGTTTGGTGTTCGACACCACGACCAACCCGTTGCAATATGTCGTCGAACCGTCGGGGGTTCGCTACGGTCTATGGGGGCTGAGAGTGATCGACAAGCGAGCGGAGTTGCTGAAAGCCTCCGATACTGTTGACCAGTTTGCGCTGGACCGCTATTCGTTTATTCGCGATGCTTACCTCGCCCGGCGCCGCACGCTCGTGTATGACGGCAATCCTCCGCAGGAGGCGATCTCGCCGGAAGACGAGTCGGGATATGATGATAAGATGGACCAACATTTGCTGGGCCCTGACAAGCAGCCCAGTCAAAAAACGGAGAAATGATGGTTTACGCTTCGAGCCCTGCAAAAAGTTTTAACCGAAACCGCTGGGTGAATACCTGTATTGGCCTGCTGGCAGCCGTCTGTCTGCATGTGGCTGCTCCAGTGCAGGCGCAGTCAGCGAGCGCGGGGGCGCCCGATCAGTTCATCAGAAACGTGACCGATGAGATCCTCGAGGAAATCAAGCAAAACAAGGATGCCTTGGTCAATGACCCGCGTAAGTTGAACCAGATGGTTGACAACAAAGTGCTGCCGCACGTTAATTTTCAAAAAATGACGGCGCAGATCGTCGGTCGCGCTTGGCGCGAAGCCAGTCCCGAGCAGAAAAAGCGTCTGCAGGAGGAGTTTCGTGCTTTACTGATCCGTACCTATTCAGGTGCACTGTCGCAGATCAAAGATCAGAAAATCGAAGTCAAGCCTTTGCGGGCCGGTGCTGCAGAAGGCAATGACATCGTCGTTCAAAGCGTCGTGCTGCGGCCCCGTGCCGAGCCCGTCCAGCTCGACTACCGCGTCGAGAAATCCAACGCAGGCAACTGGCGTATTTATGATGTCAACGTTGCCGGGCTCTGGTTGGTCGAGACTTACCGGACGCAGTTCGCTGCGGAAGTCAACCGCTCGGGCCTCGATGGTTTGATCAAGCTGCTGGCCGAGAAAAATCGCAGCGGCCAGGTGACCGACGCACCGGGTGCTTCGGGTTCCCCGACCCCATCGGCTAAATAATTTCCATGCAACTTCCCGCCGCCGACCTCACTATGCACAATGCTGAGCATGCCGTTCGGCAGGCCGTTGCGGCAGCTGCCGCAGGCGACACAGCGTTGGACTTCTCGAAGGTGGGGCGTGTCGACTCCGCGGCGGTCATGCTGTTGTTACAGGCTCGGCGGGCTTGTCCGGCCGGCAAGGCCTTGCGTATCGTTGGTGCGCCGCCAGTCTTGCAGGGTCTGGTTGCTGTTTATGGATTGGAGTCGCTGCTTAGCTCAGCTTTCTGATCATGAATGCCCTAGATGTCCAGTCCGTCACCAAGCAGTACGGCAGTTTAACCTCCTTGTCCGATGTGTCCCTGCAAGTTGCCGAGGGCGAGTTTTTCGGTTTATTGGGACCGAACGGTGCCGGCAAGACTACTCTCATCAGTATCATTGCCGGCTTGACCCGCGCCACCCGCGGCAAAGTCAAGGTGATGGGGTGCGATGTGCTGGACGATTTCCGTGCTGCCCGCAAACAGCTAGGGATGGTGCCACAAGAGTTGGTGTTCGATCCATTTTTTACCGTGCGGGAAACCTTACGATTCCAATCCGGTTATTTCGGCTTAAACCGAAACGATTCCTGGATCGACGAGTTGCTGCATGAGCTGAACCTGACCGACAAAGCCAATAGCAATATGCGATCGCTGTCCGGGGGTATGAAGCGGCGCGTTCTGGTCGCCCAGGCGCTCGTCCACCGGCCGCCCTTGATCGTGCTGGACGAGCCCACGGCCGGTGTCGACGTGGAGCTGCGTCAAACCTTGTGGAGGTTCGTCGCACGGCTCAACCGCGAAGGGCATACTGTGTTGCTGACGACCCATTACCTTGAAGAGGCCGAAGCGCTTTGCCACCGTATTGCGATGCTCAAGCTTGGTAAAATCGTAAAGCTCGACACCACTGCGGCGCTCTTGGCGCAGCATGCGCGCCAGACCTTGAGCTTTAAACTCTCTGGTCCTTTACCTGCCGAGTTGGTGCCCATGCAGTCGGAAACCGCCGCAGCGAATGGCGCGCTTCGCCTGACTATCGACAGCCCGGCCGATATCGAGCGCATCCTGGCGACTTGCCGAACCGCGGGCCTCGGCCTCACCGATCTGAGCATCGAAAAACCGGATCTGGAAGATGTATTCGTGCGCCTCATGCATTCGACCCCTTGAAATGAGAACGACATACGCATGACAGGCTTCTACACCTTACTGAAAAAAGAAGTGCTGCGGTTCTGGAAAGTTAGTGTTCAGACCGTCGCCGCTCCTATTTTGACAGCCATTCTTTACCTGATGATTTTTTCACATGTTCTGGAAAACCATGTTCAACCCTACCCGGGTGTCGGTTATACGGCGTTTCTTGTCCCGGGGCTGGTCATGATGGCGCTGCTGCAAAACGCTTTTTCCAACAGTTCGTCGAGCTTGATCCAATCCAAAATCACCGGCAACATCATTTTTATTTTATTGCCGCCGTTGTCGGCCATCGAGTTTTTTCTGGCTTATGTTTGCGCGTCTCTGTTGCGGGGGCTCGTGGTTGGGCTCGGTGTCTGGGGCGCAACGCTGTGGTTCACGGAGCTGCATGTCGTTGCGCCGTGGTGGATCGTCGGTTTCGCCGTGCTCGGCGCGGCATTGCTCGGTGCCATGGGAACACTTGCGGGGCTGTGGGGCGAGAAGTTCGACCAGATCGCTGCTTTCCAAAACTTCGTCATCGTCCCGGCAACTTTTTTGTCGGGCGTCTTTTATTCCATTCATTCGCTGCCGTCCGTGTGGCAGGCCGTCTCGCATTTCAACCCGTTCTTTTACCTGATCGACGGCTTTCGCTACGGGTTTTTCGGAAAAAGCGACGTGTCGCCGTGGGTGAGCCTGTGCGTAGCGCTGACTGCGCTGGTTCTCCTGTCGGGCTTGACGATCGGCTTGATCGCTCGTGGTTATAAGCTTCGTCATTAAAAGGAGTCGCTGTGCTTACCCCTGATACGCTCAAGACGTATATCGCCGCCGGTCTGAGTTGCACCGTCCTGGAAGTGACTGGCGACGGTCAGCACTTCGAAGCCTTGATCGTGGCGGAGGCCTTCGACGGTTTGCGTCCGGTTCAGCGTCATCAAAGCGTCTATGCCGTCCTCGGCGACCGCATGCGCGCTGAGATTCACGCGCTGTCCATGAAAACGCTTACGCCCGCCGAATGGGCGGAATCCCCTCACTTCTCCTCGAAACCCTGAATGGATGCCTTTCTGATTCGTGGCGGCCGGCGCCTGAATGGTACCGTCACCATTTCCGGCGCGAAAAACGCCGCATTGCCTATTCTCTGCGCCAGCCTTCTCACCGATGAGCCGCTGACCATCTCCAACGTGCCCCGCCTGCGCGACATCAATACCGCCATGCGTCTGCTGGGGTCGATGGGCGTGCAGACCTACTGGTTGGAGAACGACAAGCTGGCCTTGCGCGCCGAGCAGATCGCCGAGCGGCTGGCCTCCTACGATCTGGTCAAAACCATGCGGGCCAGTATTCTCGTACTCGGCCCTTTGCTGGCGCGTTTCGGCGAAGCCTGCGTGTCCTTGCCGGGCGGCTGTGCGATCGGACAGCGCCCCGTCGATCAGCACATCAAAGGCCTGCAGGCGATGGGCGCCGAAATCACGATCGAAAAAGGCTACATTCACGCCAAGGCCAAGCGTTTGCGGGGAGCTCGACTGGTTACCGATATGGTGACCGTCACGGGTACAGAGAATCTGATGATGGCGGCTTGTTTGGCGGAGGGCACGACGGTCATCGAGAATGCGGCGCGCGAGCCGGAGGTCGTCGACCTGGCACAGTTGTTGCAAGCCATGGGCGCCCGGATCGAAGGTGCCGGGACCGATCATCTGATCATTCATGGCGTCGAGCGCCTGCATGGCGCCGACTATACTGTCATGCCCGACCGCATCGAAGCGGGCACGTTTCTCTGTGCCGTGGCGGGTTGTGGCGGCAGTATCCGGCTGGAAAACGTTGCGCCTGCCAGCATGGATGCCACACTGGACAAGCTGCGCGAAGCCGGTCTGGACATGGTGATCGGCTCCGATTTCATCGAAGCGACGATGCAGCAGCGTCCCAAAGCGGTCGATGCACGCACCGCGCCGTATCCCGGATTTGCGACCGACATGCAGGCTCAGCTCATGGCCATGAACTGCATCGCCGCGAACACGTCTGTCGTGCATGAGACGATTTTCGAAAACCGCTTCATGCACGTTCAGGAGTTGACACGGTTAGGCGCGGACATTGATGTCGAGGGGCACACTGCGGTCACGCGTGGCGTCGAAACCTTGTCGGGCGCAACCGTCATGGCGACCGATCTGCGCGCCTCCGCTGGACTGGTCATCGCGGGTATGATGGCGCAAGGAGAAACCATCATCGACCGGATTTATCATCTGGACCGCGGATACGAGAACATGGAAACCAAACTGATCGCGCTCGGGGCCGACGTCCGGCGCATTATCCGCACATGACAGCGCAAACGAATCCTGCAGCGGTGCTGACGCTGGCTTTGTCGAAAGGGCGGATTTTCGACGATACGCTGCCCTTGCTGGCGGCTGCCGGCATTCGGCCACTTGAAGACCCCGAAAAATCCCGTAAACTCATCATTCCGACCGACCGGCCCAACGTTCGGATCATCATCGTTCGCGCTACCGATGTGCCGACTTATGTGCAATACGGCGCGGCCGATCTCGGCGTGGCGGGCAAGGATATTTTGCTCGAACACGACGGTCAGGGTTTGTATCAGCCGGTCGATCTCGGTATCGCGCGTTGTCGGCTGTGCGTGGCCGTGGCGGAAGGTTTCGATTATGCGGCCGCCGTGCGCCAGGGGGCGCGTTTGCGGGTGGCTACCAAATACACCCGGTCGGCGCGCGACCATTTCGCGCAACGTGGCGTGCATGTCGACCTCATCAAGCTGTATGGCTCGATGGAGCTGGCGCCGCTGGTCGGGTTGGCCGATGCGATCGTCGACCTGGTCAGCACGGGCGGCACGCTCAAGGCGAACCGGCTGGTCGAGGTGGAGGAAATCGTGCCGATCTCGTCGCGGCTGATCGTCAACCAGGCTGCGCTCAAGCTCAAATACGCCCTGTTGCAGCCGCTGATTGAAACTTTTGCACGGGCCGTGCGGCCTGCTGCTGGAAATGCCCAACCATGAATACGCCCCCCCTTATTCGTCGCCTGACGACAGCCCACCCCGACTTCGACGATCATCTGCAGGACCTGCTCGCCTACGAGGACGAGGCCGATGCACAGGTCGAGCAGGCCGTGGCCGCGATCGTAGCGGCCGTGCGGACCCGAGGCGACGAAGCCGTGCTCGATTACACCCGTTCGTTCGACCGCCTGACGGTTGAGCGGCTTGGCGACCTGGAACTGTCCGCGGCCGAGCTGCAACAGGCGCTCGCCAGTTTGCCGGCCGAACAGCGCGCCGCGCTCGACGTCGCCGCCACGCGCATTCGTGCCTTTCACGAAAAGCAGTTGGCGCACAGTTGGAGCTACACCGAGCCTGACGGGACCGTACTCGGTCAGCGGGTCACCGCACTGAACCGGGTCGGCATTTATGTGCCCGGCGGCAAGGCGGCCTATCCCTCGTCGGTGCTGATGAACGCGCTGCCGGCCAAGGTGGCGGGCGTCAAGGAAATCATCATGGTCGTGCCCACGCCGGGTGGCGTCAAAAACCAGATGGTTCTGGCGGCGGCGGCGCTTGCCGGGGTCGACCGCGTATTCACCATCGGTGGCGCGCAGGCGGTGGCGGCATTGGCCTACGGCACGGCCACCATTCCACGGGTCGATAAAATCGTCGGTCCCGGCAACGCGTATGTGGCCGAGGCCAAGCGCCGCGTATTCGGCGTGGTCGGCATCGACATGATTGCGGGCCCGTCGGAAATTCTCGTCATCTGCGACGGCAAGACGTCGCCGGACTGGATCGCGATGGACCTGTTCTCCCAGGCCGAGCATGACGAGATGGCCCAGGCCATTTTACTCACGCCCGATGCCGCTTTCATCGATGCCGTGCAGGCTTCGATCAAACGCCTGCTGGACACCATGCCGCGTGCGGCTGTCATCGCCACGTCCTTGAAAAACCGCGGGGCGCTGATTCAAGTGCGCAGTTTGGAGGAGGCGTGTGCCTTGTCCAACCGTATTGCGCCCGAGCATCTGGAGGTCTCGATCGAAAATCCTCAGGGTTATCTCGGCCATTTGCAGCACGCCGGCGCGATTTTCCTGGGCAAATATACTTCCGAGTCGATTGGCGATTACTGCGCGGGGCCGAATCACGTCCTGCCGACCGCCGGCACCGCACGGTTTTCTTCGCCACTCGGCGTCTACGATTTTCAGAAACGCAGCAGCTTGATTCACGTGTCGGAGGCCGGGGCGCGCACGCTGGGCGCCGTGGCGGCCGAGCTGGCTTATGGTGAAGGACTGCCGGCGCATGCCCGATCGGCTGAGTATCGGGTCGGACCCGTGGTTCGCAAAGGACGAACCAGTGAGTGACCCCGCCGCCGTCTCTGCCGCCGCCACCATCCGCACGGATGTGCAGGCGATGAGCGTCTATCCGGTGGCGTCTGCGGCCGGCTTCGTCAAACTCGACGCCATGGAGAACCCTTACACGCTGCCTGACGCGATGCGGCAGGAGTTGGGCGAGCGTTTGGCGCTCGCTGCCTTGAACCGTTACCCAGCGCCGGATTGCGCAAATCTCGAGGCCGCTCTGCGCTCTGCGGCTGATGCCGCCGACAAAGCTATTCCTGCAGATGCGCTGGTCGTGTTTGGCAATGGCTCGGACGAGTTGATTGCTTTGATCGTTCAGGCCTGTTGCGCGCCGGGTGATGTGGTGCTCGCGCCCGAGCCCACGTTCGTCATGTACGGCATTTCGGCGCGGTTGTGCCATGCCCGTTTCATTGGTGTGCCCTTGCGAGCCGCTGACTTCGCGCTCGACGTGCCCGCAATGCTCGAAGCCATTCGGACCCACCGGCCCAAGGTCACTTTTCTGGCGTATCCAAACAATCCCACCGGCAATGCCTTCGACCAGCAGGCGGTGCTCGACATTATCGCCGCCGCAGCGCCCGGACTGGTCGTCATCGACGAGGCTTACGAGGCCTTCGCCAGTCAGAGTTTCATGTGTGAAGTCGGTCGCTGGCCGAACATGATCGTGTTGCGCACGCTGTCCAAGCTCGGTTTGGCGGGCATCCGGCTGGGCTATGCCGCCGGCCCGCGCGCGTGGCTGGCGCAGGTCGATAAAGTTCGTCCGCCTTACAATGTCAATATTCTGACGCGCATCACCGCGCAATACGTTCTGGAACACGCCTTCGTCCTGGACCGCCAAACTGCCGCCTTGTGCGCGCAGCGCGACGTGCTGGCTGCTGCCTTGGCAAGCACGCCGGGCGTCGATGTGTTCGCCTCGAACGCTAATTTCTTGCTGTTTCGCTGTCCTGGGGCACCGGTCGTATTCGATGCTTTGAAAGCGCAAAAAATCCTGGTCAAAAACGTCGGCGGCCTGCACCCTTTGCTGTCGGACTGTTTACGGGTTACAGTCAGCACTCCGGAAGAAAATCAATTATTTTTGTGTGCTCTGCAGAAGGTCCTGGCGCTATGAGAACCGCCGAAGTCGTACGCAATACCCTAGAGACGCAGATCCGCGTCCGGATCAACCTCGATGGCACTGGTCAAAAGCACCTGCAGACCGGCGTGCCTTTTCTCGACCACATGCTCGATCAGATCGCCCGGCATGGGCTGTTCGACCTGCATGTGGAGGCGGTCGGCGACCTGGATATCGATGCGCATCATACCGTCGAGGATGTCGGCATTACGCTCGGCATGGCTTTTACGCAAGCGCTCGGCGAGAAAAAGGGCATCGTCCGCTATGGGCACGCCTATGTACCACTCGATGAGGCTTTGTCCCGGGTCGTCATCGACCTGTCCGGCCGGCCCGGCCTGGAAATGCATGTGCCATTCACGCGCGCGCTGATCGGTGGGTTCGATGTCGATCTGGTTCACGAGTTTTTCCAGGGCTTCGTCAACCATGCGCTCTTGACCCTGCATATCGACAACCTGCGCGGTGTCAATGCGCACCACCAGTGCGAAACCGTCTTCAAGGCCTTCGGCCGTGCATTGCGCATGGCGGTGGCCATCGACGAGCGGCAGGCCGGCGCCATTCCCTCGACCAAAGGCGCGCTGTGAGCATCGTCGCCGTGGTCGACTACGGCATGGGCAATCTGCGTTCGGTCGCAAAAGCGCTCGAACACGTCAAAACCGAAGTGCAGACGATCGTCATCACCGGCGACCCGGCGCGCATCCGGCAAGCTGAGCGCATCGTTCTGCCCGGCCAGGGCGCCATGCGCGACTGCATGCGCGAGTTGACTGAGTCCGGCCTGCGATCTGCCGTCGTCGAGGCGGCGGCCAATAAGCCGCTGTTCGGGGTATGTGTCGGCGAGCAGATGTTGTTCGAACGGAGCGAGGAAGGTCCGACCGCTGGCTTGGGTGTTTTACCGGGAGAGGTGCGGCGGTTTCCGGATGCGCTAATGCGCGAAAAATGCCTCAAAGTGCCGCACATGGGCTGGAACCGCGTGTATCCCGGCCGGCCGCACAGCCTCTGGGACGGAATCGAGGCCGGGGCGTACTTCTATTTCGTCCACAGCTACCACGTTTGGCCGAAAGACGCCGCCGATATTGCCGCGCATAGCGATTATGGATTACGCTTCACCTGCGCGGTGGCCCGTGACAATATTTTCGCAACCCAGTTTCATCCCGAGAAAAGCGCCCGCGACGGCTTGCGGCTTTACCACAATTTTTTGCGCTGGATGCCCTAGGCATCTTTTTTCAACTTTTCGACCTGAACCACTCATGCTGCTGATACCCGCCATCGACCTCAAAGACGGTCACTGTGTACGACTCAAGCAAGGCAATATGGACGACGTCACCGTTTTTTCCGAGGATCCTGTTGCAATGGCCGAACACTGGGTGCAACTGGGCGCCCGGCGTCTCCACCTTGTGGACCTCAACGGCGCGGTCGCCGGTAAACCAAAAAACGAGGCAGTGATCCGCGCGATTCTCGATGCGGTCGGCCACCGCGTACCGGTACAGCTCGGCGGCGGCATTCGCGACCTCGACACGATCGAGCGGTATCTCGACAAAGGCATGAGTTACATCATCATCGGCACGGCCGCTGTCAAAAACCCCGGTTTTCTGCACGATGCCTGTAGCGCATTTCCCGGCCAGATCATCGTTGGGCTCGACGCCAAGGAAGGCAAGGTCGCTACCGACGGTTGGAGTAAGCTGACCGGCCACGACGTGGTGGACCTTGCCAAGAAGTTCGAGGATTATGGCGCAGAAGCTGTCATCTACACCGATATCGGTCGCGATGGCATGCTGGGCGGCGTCAACGTCGAGTCGACTGTCGCCTTGGCCCGCGCCTTGACCATGCCGGTCATCGCCTCCGGCGGCGTTGCTGACATGGCCGATATCGAAGCGCTGTGCGGCGTGGCCGATGAGGGCATCGAGGGGGCGATCTGCGGTCGCGCCATTTACGAGCACACGCTCGATTTCGCAGTGGCGCAAAAGCGTGCCGACGAACTCGATCCTTCCTGAGTCGTCGCCCGTGCTTGCCAATCGAGTCATCCCGTGTCTGGACGTCACCGCCGGGCGGGTTGTCAAAGGCGTCGGCTTCGTCGAGCTGCGCGACGCCGGTGACCCCGTCGAAATCGCCCGTCGTTACGATGAGCAGGGCGCTGACGAGCTCACCTTTTTGGACATTACCGCCTCCAGTGATCAACGCGACATCATTTTGCATGTCATCGAAGCCGTGGCCAGTCAGGTGTTCATTCCGCTGACCGTCGGCGGAGGGGTTCGCAAGGTCGAGGACGTGCGCCGTCTGCTGAATGCCGGCGCGGATAAAGTATCGATCAACACTGCGGCGATCGTCGATCCGGCGCTGATTGCAGCGGCCAGCGACAAATTCGGTGCGCAGTGCATCGTCGTTGCCATCGACGCCAAAGCCGAGCCCGGGGGCGGTTGGCAAGTCTACACCCATGGCGGTCGCCAACCGACCGGGCTCGATCCGATCGAATGGGCCCAAGCCGTCGCCAAACTCGGCGCGGGCGAAATCCTGCTGACCAGCATGGACCGCGATGGCACCAAGAGCGGTTTCGATCTCGTCTTGGTCCGCGCCGTGGCAGAGGCGGTCGGAATTCCGGTCATCGCCAGTGGCGGCGTGGGCAGCCTGCAGCATTTGGCCGATGGCATCACTGCAGGCAAAGCCAATGCCGTATTGGCGGCGAGCATTTTTCATTATGGCGAGTTTACGGTCGGACAGGCCAAGCGCTTCATGGCCGAGCGCGGCATCGCCGTGCGTCTATAGATGAGCCAGGACACGATTATCACCGACGACTGGCTCGATAGCGTTCGTTTCGACGCGGCCGGTCTGGTCACCGCGATCGCCCAAGACCATGTCAGCCAACGAATTTTGATGGTCGCCTGGATGAACGCCGAGGCGCTGCGCGAAACCGCCACCACCGGCTGGGCGACCTATTTTTCGCGCTCCCGGCAGTGCCTGTGGCGCAAAGGCGAAGAATCCGGCAACCGCCAGCGCGTCCAGCGCATACAGCTCGATTGCGATGGCGATACGATCGTCCTGCAGGTCGAGCAGCATGGCGGCGTGGCCTGCCATACCGGGCGGGCCAGTTGTTTCTTCTACGAGCTCAACGATGGCGGGACGAACACGCCGCCACACTGGGTGCTCAAAGATCCGGTGTTGGTGTCGCCAAGCAAACTCTACAAGTAGACTGGCCGGCTAGCGTGTCGTCATAGCGGCTGTGCTGTGCCCATCGAAGCAGACGTTGTGGGCATCGGGCCCGCCGCCTGGCTTCGGTGTCACGCCGTAGCCTACGGCCGCCGTTGAGGTATGATTTTGATTTTAGACCCTAGGCTCGTATGTTTTCCGCCAACACCGACATTCTGCAACGCCTCGCCGCCGTCATCGAAACACGTAAAACCGCCGACCCTTCGCAGTCGTATGTAGCGCGTCTGTTCGCCAAGGGTCAGGATGCCATTTTGAAAAAAATCGGCGAAGAGGCGACCGAGCTCGTCATGGCATCCAAAGATGGCGTGGCGGAGGGCATCGTCAATGAAACGGCCGATCTCTGGTTTCATTCGCTCGTTCTGCTGGCTCGCCATGACCTGCAACCGCAAGCCGTGCTCGCCGAGCTGAGTCGTCGTTTCGGCCTGTCCGGCTTAGAGGAGAAGGCGCAACGCGATGAGTGACTCACATAAGCAGCAGAACTGTATCTTCTGCAAGATCGTCCGCCGGGAGGTGCCCTGCCGCCAAGTCTACGAAGATGACGACATCCTCGCGTTTCACGACATACATGCCGCCGCGCCGGTGCATGTGTTGGTGATACCCAAGCAACACATAGACTCGCTGGCGCATACGCGAACCGAGCACGAGACGATTTTAGGCCGGCTCCTGGCAAAAACGGCGGAAATCGCCGCCGGCCAGGGACTGACAGACGGCTTTCGCACCATCGTCAACACCGGTCGTGTGGGTCGGCAGGAGGTGTATCATCTTCACCTACACATTCTCGGGGGGCCCGAACCTTTGCGTTCCATGGCCCTCTAATCGCGATGACAGGGGAGGCGACGTATGGGATCGTTCAGCATTTGGCATTGGCTCATCGTATTGGTGATCGTGATGCTGATTTTCGGTACCAAAAAGCTGCGCAATATCGGTAGCGACCTGGGTGGTGCCGTCAAAGGCTTCAAAGAGGGGGTGCGGGAAGGCGGGCAGGAGCATCCGACCGCTACCGGAACACCGTCCTCGCTCGCCAAGGGCGAGTCGACCGCGCCGCCACCGCAGACCATCGACGTGCCTTCCAAGGAAATTCCGCCCCGTGTTTGACATCGGCTTTTCGGAGTTGATCGTCATCGGCGTGGTCGCCTTGGTGGTCATCGGGCCGGAGCGTTTGCCAACGGTCGCCCGCACCGTAGGCCATCTGCTGGGGCGGGCGCAGCGTTTCGTTCATAACGTCAAGGCAGATATCAACCGCGAAATCGAATTCGACGAGTTGCGTAAACTGCAAACCGAAATGCAGGAAGCCGCCCGGCAGGTCACCGCCGAAGTGGCGGCCAGCAAGCAAGCGCTCGAACATGAAGTTGAGAAAACGGAGCGCGACCTGCATTCCGCCGAGCAGGCGGTCGGCTTGCCGCCGCCTGCCACGGAAAAGCCGACATCCGTTCGTCCGACGACAGGCTGAGTATGCAAACCGAAGACGGTTTCATGTCGCATCTGGTCGAGCTGCGCGATCGCTTGCTCAAAGCGGTGTGCGCCGTCGGTCTGATTTTCCTGGTGTTGTTGATCTGGCCCGGGCCCGCATACATCTGGGACGTGCTGGCCAATCCGTTGCAGCAGGCGCTGCCTCAGGGCACTAAAATGATCGCCACCGGCGTTATTACACCGTTCATGATCCCCGTCAAGTTGACCGGCATGGTGGCGTTTGTGTTGTCTTTGCCGGTCGTGCTCTATCAGATATGGGCGTTCGTGGCGCCGGGCTTGTATCAGCACGAAAAGCGTTTGGCCCTGCCGCTGATTTTTTCCAGCACAGCGCTGTTTTTATTGGGCATCGCTTTTTGCCACTTCTTCGTGTTTGGCAAGGTTTTCGCTTTTATTGCTGAATTCGCTCCATCGAGCATTACGCCGGCGCCCGACATCGAGGCTTACCTGAGCTTTGTTCTGACAATGTTCACCGCTTTTGGCGTCACGTTCGAAGTGCCGATCGTCATCATCGTACTGGTTTATACCGGTGTCGTGAGCGTCGAAAAGCTGGTGGATATCCGAGGCTATGTGATCGTCGGGGCGTTTATCGTCGCTGCGGTCGTGACGCCGCCCGATGTCATGTCGCAGTTGTTGCTCGCTGTTCCGCTATGTATTCTGTACGAGTTGGGAATCATCGTGGCGCGTTTGATCGGCCGTCGAAAAAAGCCCGACCCCAGTGGAATGGGGCATTGAACCTATTTTCCTCCGTTACCCCGCAGGAATGAGTAGCGGTAGCGGCGGCGACAAAGCCGCTTGCGCGGCCAGTTGTGAAAGCAAGGCTATCACTCATCCACCTGTCCAATTTCTTTGGGCCACTTCTCCAGCTTATCGATCATCAACTTCTGTACGAACGCCAAGCCATTCTTGTCGACGACTTTCATCTGCACCGGAAGCCAATGTCTTTTCGGGCTGAGCCACACTTCCATTTGGCTTTCGGCTTGCGGCCGCGTCACGGTTTTTCGGTAATACCAGGTCGACTCCTCGCTGTCGCCGAACAGTAAAGGCTGTTCGCCCATAAAAATGAAGCTTAATGTTTCGATGTTGCGCGTCGATGCCATGAACATCTCGGTCACCTGACCGATGCCGGAAATCCGTCCGTTCTTATTGTCCTCCCGGGCGATCAGGCCGAGTTGATAAGCAAGCGTCAAACGGTCCTGCAGCCCATCCGGCAGCGCTGTTCGCTGGCCCCCTTGAGCAGAAAAATCGATTTCGCCCGCAGTGACGTCCATCCGCACCTGGGTTTCGGGTTTGTTGCCGCGTCGTTCGATATAGCGTTCCGGGTGAAAGCCACGTCCGTCGAATCGGCCCTCGCTGTTTTGCAGCACGCGCAGCCCCGAATAAAACAGCGACATCAGTCCCACGGCCTTTCCCTGACTGCTCAGCACATAATTTCCATTCGCCGACAAAACCAACACCTGCTCGGACTGCGCCACCGGCGTCGTTTCGCCGTTCATGAAAAAATCGTAATAGAGTACGCTGGTGGATGGCAAAGGCAAGGCTGAAAAGGACTGCGCATTCGGCAACGACGGCGCGGCGTGGGCCTGCTCGGCCGGTGGCGCGCTCTCTGCATTAGTAGCCTGCGGTGGCGAATCGGCCGGCATGTCGTCGCCCGGATCGAGGGGAGGGGTGGCGTTCTGCGTGGCCGTCGTGCCCAACGGCGAAGCCGTGTCCTCGCTGCCTGGCGTGGGCGTTGTGGGTGGTGGTCGCGGTGCTCGTTTTTCGGGGCGATTCACTGGACGGGCTGCAACCGCCGGCGTTGGCAATTGCACGATAAACGTTTCGAGCGGCCGCAGTGGCGGCGTGGCTGCCCATGACCAGATCGGAACGACGCGCAACAACGACAAATGCAAGAGTACCGATAGCAATAAAATGCCAACCGGCGCCAGGTGCATCGCAAGTTGCCGCATCAGGCGACGCTCAAGGGCGGTACGACGATACCGCTCACATAGCCCTGCTCGCTGCTCCAAATGCTGAGCAGCTCGCGGCGCGGTATCCTGTCTGGCGGGGCGATCGAAACATGCAGCCAGCGTCCGTATTCCAAAATCAACTGATCGAACGCGAGCTCGCTGGCGCCGATGCGATACGCGATATCGGTCGGGGTGCCATATGCCGGGCAGCGAAAATCGACCGCCTGTCCTGCCGTGTGCTGCGAATCTGCAACGCCGCCGACCGCTTCGTTGAGCGCGGCGCTACGAAAGCCGCTGGTGATTTGCAAAGGATGGCCGAGCAGCGCCTGCACCTGCGCCAAAAAATGCGACAAGCGGTATAAACTCTGCAACACCTCGGCGCTGGGACGATTGTCGATACCCAGACGTCGTGCCGTATCCGACCGACACAGGCGTTCGAGACTAAAATTCGGATCGAAGGCGTCGCAAACAGATTTCATTTTGGAAAGGGATTTTGTGCGTATACGCTACCGGCATCGGCCACGCCATACGCGCACCTGCTATTGGCTTGACCTCGACAATACCTTACATCAGGCCGACACGCATATTTTGCCTGAAATCAACGCTGCCATGACGGCTTATCTCGCACAGCATTTGAACCGGCCCCCTGCCGAGGCCAGCCGCCTGCGCACCGCGTATTGGCTGCGCTACGGCGCAACGCTGTTGGGCCTCGTACGTCATCACCCGCACATCGACCCGCATCATTTTCTGGCCACTACGCACGCCTTGCCGAACCTCGAGCGGCAGGTGGCCGGTCTGGCGCATGTCCATACGCATTTGCGCAAACTGTCGGGCATGCGGATTTTATTGACGAACGCCCCACGGGCGTATGCCCGCCGCGTGCTCAGAGCACTCGGCTTGCAGCGATTGATTCACGCCGTCGTCGCTATCGAGGACATGCGCCTGCACGGTCAGTGGCGACCCAAGCCGTCGACCTGGCTTTGGCAGCGGTTAAAGGCAGTGCGCCCGAGCGGTCGGCATGTGCTGGTCGATGATACCCGCGGCCATTTGAAAAAAGCAGCGGCGCAAGGTTTTGAGACCGTCTGGGTTCAGCAAATTTCGCATCCCGGATCTTTAACCAAACGCAATGTCCGCCATTCGCTGGTGCGGGCATCGAAACGCACCATCTGACCCTGCAACGGTTGGCCGCAGGGCGCCAACAGTTTCAGTGTCTCGGCCGCCATCAGCGTGCCGATTACACCGGTCAGCGGGGAAAATACACCCATCGTGGCGCAGTTTTCGGTCTCGACGTCATGGCCGTCGGGAAACAGGCAGGCATAGCACGGCGAGTCAGGCTGACGAAAGTCGAAAGTCGCGAGCTGACCCTCGAACCGGATGGCGGCGCCCGAAACGAGCGGCGTCTGCGCTGCCCGGCAAATTCGGTTGATCGCATACCGGGTGGCGAAGTTATCCGACGCATCGAGTACCACATCGGCCTGCGAAACGTAAGGCGCGAGTGCCTCGGCCGTCAGGCGCTCGTCGAGCAAACATAACTCGATCGTCGGGTTGATGGCTTTTAAAGCCGCAGCAGCCGACGAGACCTTTCTAGTTCCCAGGCCGGCCTCGGTGTGCAGAATCTGGCGTTGTAGGTTGGTCAGGTCGACGAAGTCGTCATCGACCAGAATCAGGCGCCCGACGCCCGCCGCGGCCAGGTAAAGCGCAGCTGGGCAGCCCAGGCCGCCCACACCGACGATGAGCGCCGTGGCGCTGCAAATACGGTTTTGCCCTTCGATGCCGATCTCGTCGAGCAGGATGTGCCGCGAATAACGCAGCAACTGGCCGTCGTCGAGATCGGTGGGCTCGGCAATCGAGTGCGACGTAGGAATGAGCGCCCCGTTTACTTGGCCTTGACGTCTGGTTTGGCGGGCTCTGACGGCTTGCCTTCCAACGCTTTGACGACACCCTTGTCTTCGTCGGTTTTGTGCTTGGCGAGTTGCACCGGCAAACCTTTAAGCTTGTTCAAGGCTTGTTTCAGTTGGAAGTCATCAGCCGTGCCGAACTCGACTGGCTTGCGGTCTTTTTCACGTTCCTTGATTTCGGCTTTGACCTCGGCGCGGATATCGGCCTTGGCCTTGGCGGTATTGGCATCCGGGTCGCGGTCGTTGTTCAAATGTTTGACCAGATCGGCTTCACGCAGGCGAGTGTACAGGTCGCCCTCCGGGGTTTCGTCGACATGCAGGTCGGGTACGATACCTTTGGCCTGAATGCTGCGGCCCAGCGGCGTGTAGTAACGCGCCGTGGTCAGCTTGATCGCCGTATTGTTGTTCAAAGGTAGGATGGTCTGAACCGAGCCTTTTCCGAATGTCTGTGAGCCTAGCACCGTGGCGCGTTTATGATCCTGCAGCGCGCCGGCGACGATTTCCGATGCCGATGCCGAACCGCCGTTGACCAGCACGACCATCGGAACGGTTTTGACATTCGCCGGCAGCCCGACGAGCGCCTCCTCGCGGGCGCTGCGGGCGTAGTCCTCGGGCGCTGCAATGAATTTACGCTTGGCGTCTTCGGTCCGGCCATCGGTCGACACGACCAGGGCTTTTGGCTGCAGGAAAGCTGCGGACACGCCGACTGCCCCGTTCAATAGTCCGCCTGGATCGTTCCGCAGATCCAGCACCAGGCCTTTGAGCGGCGCTTCTTTGTTCAATTCTTTCAGAGCCTTGACCAAGTTTTCGACCGTGTGTTCCTGGAACTGGGTGATCCGTATGTAACCGATGCCATTGTCCAGCGGTTTGGACTTAACGCTTTGCACACGGATGATGTCCCGGATTACTGAGATGACCTGGGGTTTGGGTTCGTTTTTACGTAAAATCGTCAGCACGATCGGCGTTTTCGGCTTGCCCCGCATGATTTTGACCGCGTCGTTGAGCTGCATGCCTTTGGTTGGTTTTTCGTCCAGCTTGATGATCAGGTCGCCTGCCTTGACGCCTGCCCGCGCCGCAGGGGTATCTTCGATTGGGCTGATGACCTTGACGAAACCATCCTCGGTGCCGACCTCGATTCCCAGCCCGCCAAATTCGCCCTGCGTGCCGACTTGCAGCTCGCGGTAGGCGTCTGCGTCCAGGTAGGCCGAGTGTGGATCCAGGCCCGACAGCATGCCGCTTACCGCCTCGGTGATGAGCCGTTTGTCCTCGACCGTTTCGACGTAGTTTGACTTGATCGCGCCAAAAACCTCCGTGAACTGTCTCAACTCCTCCAGCGGCAGTGGCAGGCGCGTATCACGATCGGCAATCGCAGATACGCCGAGGCTAATGAATACACCGGCCACGACACCGGTCAATACGAGAGATAGCTGACGAAACTTTTGGCGCATGAGCAATTTACCGGGAACCGGTCCACTTTAGAGGGTCGAAAGGCTGGCCTTGATGGCGCAACTCAAAGTATAGCCCGGTTTCCAGGTTGCCACTGCTTTTACCTACGGTAGCAACCGTTTCGCCGGGTTTGACCAGGTCACCGGCGGTTTTGAGCAGTTTTTGATTGTTACCATAAATACTCATGTATTGGTCACCATGATCCACGATCAACAGTTGCCCGAAACCGCGCAACCACTCCGAAAACACGACGCGGCCACTGGAAACGGCCTTGACCGCAGCGCCTTCGGGCGCCTCCAGAAAAACGCCTTTCCACGTCGGCCCGCCGCCATCGACCGACCTGGTCTGCCCGAAACGCCCGGCGATCTGACCTGCGACCGGCCATTGTAGGCGGCCACGCAGCCGGGCGAAGTCACCCGAGTCGGGGATCGCTGCGGTGACCGAGTCGGAAATCGAATCGCCGTCCTTGTTGCGTTTTGGTCTGGTGGCTTCGTTGGAGCGCCGCGCATTGCGTAGCGCCCGTGCCAGCTCTTCAATGATGCCGCTCAAACGGCGCTCGTCGCGCTCCAGTCGCGAGGCTTCTTTTTGCTGGGCAGCGAGCTTGCTCGACAATTGTTCCACGAGCTGCTTGCGTTCCTGCTGCTGGGCGAGCAGTTCGCGTTTTTTGCGTTCCTGCGCCCGTGAGTTGTCCTCGAGCTGATCTTCGCGTGCCTGCTTTTGCTGCCGCAGCACTTCCAGCTCGGCCAAGTCGGTTTTCAGGGATTCGGCGATATCGACTTCCGCTTGCGAGACGCGCTCGAACCAGTAACCTTCGCGCGCCACTTCGTTGGCCGAGTGGCCAGCCAGCCAGCTTTGCAAAGGATTGAACTGCTGGCGCCGATATTGCACTTGAAGCACCTGCGCCAGCCGTTGCTGATGCAGGGCAATGTTGCCCTCGGTGCGCGTTTCTTCGACATCGATCCGTTTGAGCTCGCGGGCGATTTTGTACCGCTGGGTGGTCAGGGCCTCGAGCTGCGCGTTGGACTCGCTGATCGATTTCTCCACGGCGCTCAGCGCTTTGGCGGCCGAGGAGCGGTCGACATGGGTCTTTTTGATCGACTGCCGCAAATCCTTGAGCTGCTGGCGAATGTCGTCGCGCTCGCGCGCCACTGCCCGTGCGTCCTTGCCATCGGTGGCAAATGCCGATACCGACAGGACCGCTAACGCCCAGAACAGCGGAAATTGCTTGAGTCTCGCCGGTCTCAAGCCCGGGCCTTCCCCTGGCCCGCGACGGCGGCCATCGCCTGCGCGATGTCGTCCTGATTGCCGAGGTAATAATGCCGGATCGGGCGCAGATTCTCATCCAGTTCGTAAACGATTGGCCGCGCGGTCGGAATGTTCAGATTGACGATGTCGTCGTCGCCGATGCCGTCGAGGTACTTGATCAGGGCGCGTAAAGAGTTGCCATGGGCGGCGATCAACACCTGCTTGCCCGCCTTGATGGCTGGCGCGATCGTCTCGTTCCAGACCGGCAAAACCCGCTGGACGGTGTCCCGCAGGCATTCGGTGCGGGGCAGTTGGGGCGCGTCCAGCGCCGCATAGCGCGGATCGCGCGCGGCATGACGCTCGTCATCTTCGGTCAGCGGGTCGGGGGCGACCGCGTAAGCGCGCCGCCAGACGAGTACCTGTTCTTCGCCGTATCTGGCGGCCGTTTCGGCCTTGTTCAGGCCTTGCAGGGCGCCGTAATGGCGCTCGTTGAGTCGCCAGCTATGCACGATCGGAATCCACATCAAATCCATCGCATCCAGGGCGGTCCACAGCGTGCGAATGGCGCGGCGCAAGACCGAGGTGTAGGCGACATCGAAGCGGAATCCCTCGGCTTCGAGGAGCTTGCCGGCGGCGTAGGCTTCCTGTCGTCCTTTGTCAGTCAGGTCGACATCCGTCCAGCCGGTAAAACGGTTTTCCAGGTTCCACTGGCTTTCGCCATGGCGCATTAAAACGAGTTTGTACATGATGAGATTGGAAATGTATTGGCGCGAAGCCGATATAATATGCGCATCTCGTGGTTCAAGCGTACTGGCGTATTCATGATTCAACAATTTTTGCTGCAAAATCTCTGGCTGATCGGTGCCGCGCTTCTGTCGGGCGGCATGTTGCTGTGGCATATGCTGCATGACGCGGGTGCCGGTGCCGTTGCTCCGGCACAGGCCGTCGCCCTGCTTAACCAAAAGAAAGCCGTGCTGGTCGATATCCGCGATGCGGCGGTTGCCGCCGCGCAGGGTACGTTGAGCAATGCCCGGTGTATCGGTCTCGCCGACCTCAAGGCACAGGCCGACAAGCTCGCCAAAAATAAAGCCACCCCGATCATCGTTTTTTGTCAGACCGGGCAGCGCAGCGCCGCCGCCGTCACTATTCTCAAAAATGCCGGCTATGAGACCGTTCATGCCCTCGAAGGCGGGTTGAACGCCTGGCAGGCGGCTGGCCTGCCGCTCAAGCGGACGGTTGCGAATGGCTGAGGTGGCGGCCACCGTCACGATGTATGCCAGCGGCTATTGCCCGTATTGCGCGATGGCCGAGCGCTTGTTGAACCAGCGCGGCGTGTGCGACATCGTCAAAATCCGCATCGATCTCGACCCCGAGCAGCGCGCGGCAATGCTCGCCCGCACTCAGCGCCGCACCGTGCCGCAAATTTTCATCGACGACCATCACGTCGGCGGTTTCGACGATCTGTCGGCCCTCGATCGTGCCGGCCGGTTGACCATGTTGTTGAGCCGTTCGCCCACGGTTTGAACGTCACCCATTCACCAAAGGAAACTCATGTCCAGTAACGATAACGCGGCTCCAGCCGCCAACGCCGCCGAGACTCAGCCGGTTTTTCAGGTTCAGCGCATGTATTTGAAGGATGCGTCGCTCGAAATGCCGCACGCGCCGCAAATCTTTCTCGAGCAGGAAACGCCGTCCGTCGAAGTCGCCGTCGATGTGGGCGCCACGCGTCTGGCCGAGCACATTTACGAATCGGTCGTGACGGTCACGGTGACGTCCAAAGTGGGCGAGAAAGTGGCTTTTTTGGTCGAAGTCAAACAGGGCGGTATTTTCGAAATCGCCCGGTTGCCGGAAGAACAGATCGACCCCCTGCTGGGCATCGTCTGTCCGAACATGATTTACCCCTATTTACGCGCTAATGTTGCTGATCTGATCAACCGGACCGGTTTTCCGCCGATTCATCTGGCCGACATTAATTTCGAAGTGTTTTACCAGCAGCGCATCGCGGCGGTTGCCGAGCAGCAGGCCCAGGCCACGGCCGCCGCCGGTGGTTTCGACTCCGGCATCGTGCTGCCGCCCGGCCATGCCTGACGGTTGCCAAAACGGCGTGGCCGTATGACTGCCGTCACGGTCTTCGGCGCAGGTGCCTGGGGCACGGCGTTTGCCAGTCACGTCGCTCAGAAACACGACGTGCTGCTCTGGGGGCGCGATGCGTCGCTGGTCGATAGTATAGTGCGCACTCAGCAAAACGCGCGTTACCTCGCTGGTGTCGAGTTGACGCCAGCGCTAGGCCTCACGGCTGATTTCGACCGGGCTGCCGCTCATGCCGAGGGTGGCGTCTGGGTATTGGCCGTGCCTTTGTCCGGTTTACGGCAGACCCTCGACCGGCTGCTCGCGCTGCAGCCGGTCGAGCGCTGGCCGGTGCTGATCTGGCTCTGCAAGGGGCTGGAAGTGCCGGACGGTCTCCTGCCGCATCAGGTCGTTGCCGCCGTCACCGGTCGGGCGCTGGGTGGGGTGCTGTCCGGGCCTTCATTCGCCGTCGAAATCGCCAAAGGCTTGCCGTGTGCACTGACCGTTGCGAGTACCGATTCGACCGTTTGTGCTCAGATTCTGCAAATCGCTCACCATGGTTTGATGCGTGTCTACCGCCATACGGACCTCGTCGGCGTGGAGGTCGGCGGTGCGGTCAAAAACATCATGGCGATTGCCTGTGGCATTTCCGATGGCCTGGGCCTGGGTTTGAACGCCCGGGCGGCGCTGATCACGCGCGGCATGGCCGAGATTCGGCGGCTGGCCGTGGCGCTGGGTGGTCAGACCGAAACGCTCAACGGCCTTGCAGGCTTCGGCGACTTATTGTTGACGTGTACCGGTGACTTGTCGCGCAACCGCCGGGTCGGTTTGATGCTGGCCGAGGGTTCGACGCTCGATGAGGTGCTACAGGCGTTGGGCCAAGTGGCCGAAGGCGTGCGTTGTGCTGCTGTGGTCCGCGATAAGGCAGCGGCATTGCGCGTGGATATGCCGATCATTCGCACGGTGTGTGACGTGCTCTTCGAAAATCTATCGCCGACCCAGGCCGTCACGCAGCTTCTGGCGCGCGACCCCCGTCCCGACGTCACCTAAAACGGAATTTTTCAAAAAAGAAGCTTCCTTTTCAAGAAACCTGGAACCTTTTTGTCGTCAGGTGTCACTGAGACCTAGATACCCTAATTTTTAACGGTGCTTTTCATGTCATACCTTCATTCAATCAATACACACGCAGCTTCCTCCGCAGCGCCCTCTTTTAGGTCTTCGTCCGACGCTCTGTCGAGTTCTCGCGGCAGTTTAATCGTCTCGGCCTTTCTCAGCGGGGCTCTGCACGAAGTGAATTTTTCGCCGGACGAGATAAAAGATTTTCGCGACACGTTCAGTGCTGAATTGCGTGGATTGCGCAATAAGTAAGTAACACGGCCAACAGGAGTACTGTTATGACGATGGATGTTAAAACCCTCGAAAAACTGGTTGAAAAGTACAACGACCTGCCGCTCGATCATCCGCTGCGCGCCGGGCAGGAGCAGTTGCTGGCCGACATACTGCACAGCAGTCTCGTCAAAGCCGACCTGAAAAAACGAGTGTACGAAGGTTTGCCGGCAGCCGACAAGATCCGCTTCGCCCGGGAAACCATGCCTGCCGATGTCCTGGAAATGCTCTCGACCGATGAGAACGCCGAGGTCCGCGCCGAAGTCGCCCGTAACATTTGTGCTTCTGAGAACACTTTATCTTACCTTGCAAAAGACGAGCAGTTCATCGTCCGGAAAAACATCATCGGCAATCCCAACCTCTCCAGCCGGTTGCTCGAAAAAATGGTGATCGAATCCGAAGAAAGCGTCAAACAGCAGGCGGCCGTCCAGTATTCCAAGAGCCAGGAGCGCGTCATCGGCGATTTGCTCAGCCGCGACGTCAGCGAGAACGTTCGATTGGCACTGGCGACTAATATGCGCTGCACATCGACGTTGTTGGACAATATGCATGCCGATGCGTCGCCCCGGGTGCGGGCTGCGGTGGCCAAGCACCCATTGACCTCGTCGAGTAACCTGAACACGCTCGCCAAGGACGGCGATCTGCAAGTTTTGCTGAACGTGGCGGCCAATTCGCAAACCCGTTCCGATACCCTGTTGCAGCTACTGCGCCGGCCTGAATTGAAAGCGGCGATCGCCGGCAATTCGAACGTGCCACAACACGTTCTGGAGCAGATGCTTGATGGTGCCGACCGGCAAACGAAAGAAGCGTTGGCCGCCAATCGTGCCGTGCCGCCGAAAGTTTTTAATGCGTTGGCCGTCGATCCGTCGCCGATCGTCCGGCTCAATCTCTTGAGCAACCCGAACGTGCCATTGAAATTAAAGGAGGTTATCGAGCCGGGCTCTGTGCCAGCACAAATCGTCCAGGCGCTGGATCCAGCGACCCCGCTCGAAACTTTGAGCCGCCTGGCAAAATCGACCGAAGCAGTGGTGTTGCGCGCCCTGGCGACCAATAAGACAATGCCAGGCGAGCTGTTGCACACCTTGGCCGAACATGCAGACGATCAGACCAGCCAAAACATCGCGCGGCATCCAAACGTCGCCACCCGAACGCTGGAAATGTTGGCTGGGCACCCGTCGCTGGTCGTACGCGCCAGTGTGCTGCGTAACGCCAAAGCGTCGAGCATGGTCCTCGAGTCCTTGGCCGGGGATGAGGACATCCGGCTGCGCTGGATGGTGGCGCGTCATCCGCGGGCGCCGTTTCCGCTTCTGGAAAAACTGCGGCGCGATGTTCATGTCGGTGTCTATGTGGCGGCCGAAGAAAACATTAATAAACAGGAGAGCCAAAGCACCGGCTATGTGCTCTGACCCGCTGGGGGCGGCGGTGCACTGCTACCCAATAAACGCCGGTCCGCGCGCCTTTTGGTGCTCACCCAATCGTAAAGCCGAGCTGTCGCCAAGCCTCATAGACGGTGACTGCTACGGCGTTGCTCAGGTTCAGCGATCGGCTTGTCGGCAACATTGGTAGGCGTAAGCATTGGCCATCCGGCAAGGAATCTCGGATCTTGTCCGGTAGGCCTCGCGTTTCGCAACCGAAAATCAGGTAGTCCCCGGTTTGAAAAGCGGCATCGTAAGGCGACCGCTGCCCTCGCGTCGTCAACGCGAAGCACCGCTGCGGGCTGGGCCGCATCGCTTGCAAAAAAGCCGCCCAGTTGGTATGGACGCGCAAATCGGCATATTCGTGGTAATCGAGGCCGGCGCGTCGCAGGCGCGCATCGTCGAGCGGGAACCCCAACGGTTCTATTAAATGCAGACGGGCGCCGGTATTGGCGCACAGTCGGATGATATTGCCGGTGTTGGGCGGGATTTCCGGTTCGACCAGGACGACGTTGATCATTCCGGTGTTCTCGCCATGACCCAGAAGTCAATATGTGCGGCGCCTGCCGCCAGTAATGCGGCACGCGCCGCGCGCAGTGTGGCTCCCGTCGTCAGCACGTCGTCGACCAGACCGAGTCGCCGCCCGGCAACGCCATTTTCAGCGCGGAAAGCCCCACCCACATTTGCCTGCCGCTGCTCGCCGTTCAGCCCTGCCTGACTGCGGGTATCGCGTATTTTGTGAAGCAGATCGGCCCGCGCCGGCCGGCCGAGGCGTTTGGCCAGGCGCTGGCTCAGCAGGTGCGCCTGGTTATAGCCACGCTGCGCCAATCGTTTGCGCGACCCAGGGACCGGTACGAAGATATCCGGCAAGGGTGGCTTGTCGGCCAAGGTTTGCCAGCGCCGGGCCATTTGCCAGGCCAAGGCTTCGGCCAATGCCAGATCGCCCTGGTACTTGAGGCGCTGAACGAGGGCGTCGAGCGGGGCGCCATAATCTCCTGCTGCTATGGTGTAAACCGTATCCGGCGCTGCCCGGCAATGCCGACAGTGCGTCCAGCCAAAAGCCAGCAGACGTTCGCCCAGCCGCAAGCCGCATTGCCGGCACCGCGCGGTCGGTGCAAACAGCGCCCTCGAACAGGGTCGGCAAAAACCTGGTGCGTCGTGCGAAGCGAGCGGTAGATGACACGCGGCGCACAGGCTGGGTAAGCAGAGATGCAAGACCTGACGGATGAGGCCAGATCCGGGCATCGGCCCGCCAGCCATGAGGTGCGTTATCATCAATGGGCCTTATTCGTCGAAATGTGCAGCATGATTTTCCCTGTTTTCGTCCCCTGTTCGGCTGCGCTATTTGATTGCCGTGCGAATTATAAGCCGAGGTATCGCTATGGCAGGTAACGATTTTCGGCGTTTTTTGCATCAGGAGCTGCAGTCTCGTATGGCCGAGCGTGCCGAATTGCTGCGTCTGCCAGCGGGGCCTATCGTACAGCAGGGCTGGATGGACGCCGCCACGGCGGTTTGTCTGGCCAAACGCTATCCCGGGCGGATCATTCATGAGGTAAGCGCGGAAGCGCTTGTGCGCGGCCGGAAAAAACCCTCATGGTGGTCCTATGGCGCCGCCCGGCGCGTGCGGAGCGTGGCAACGGACAAAAATAGGATCGACTTGCCGGACGATACCGCCAGCCTGGTCTGGTCGGCGTTGTGGTTGCAGGACGTGCCGCACCGCATGTCGCTGTTCCAGGAATGGCAGCGCTTGCTCAAAACTGGAGGCGCGCTGTTTTTCTGCTGTTTCGGACCGGATACGGCAAAGGATCTGCGGGCTGTAGGGGCCGTTGCCGGGTATCCCGACATGCACGACATCGGCGATGAACTGGTGCGTGCGGGGTTTGCTGACCCGGTTATGGAAATGGAGCGTTTGACCATCGAATACACGGATCCGCTGCGTCTCCTCGACGACTGGCGGCAGTTCGATCCCACCCTGGCGCTGTCCGTGTCGCCGGCTATCGATCGCCTGACGCTTGAGCTGTTGTATGGCCATGCCTGGAAGACTGCGCCGGTGGCCGGCCTTGGCGAAAGCCGAATCCGCGTGGAGGATATCGGCGGCCGTAAAGCGCGGCTATGAGACGGAACCAGCTTTAATTGTCGATCTGGTCTGGTGCGGACCTTCTCTGTGGGGTTGTCGCCACGCCGGCCGTTTGTTCCAAAACCCCGTTCAGCCCTATAATGATGTGGATTTTAATATCAAAATCGCTTTCGCTGGCCTTTCCAGATTTGACGTCTGCAAGGTTCAATTTACAGAATTTGGAGTTTGATCAGCCCCATGATTAAGCAATTTTCCGGCGCCCGCTATGCTGGCGCGGCGCTCCTGACGCTCGGTGGCGTCCCTGCCTCGGCGGCCGATGGCAACCAATACAACCTCGTGCCATCTGTTACGCAGATCGCCAGCCAGATCTACGATCTGCATAATCTGATGCTGATCATTTGCCTGACGATTTTCGTTGCCGTGTTCGGCGTCATGTTTTATTCGATTTTCGCGCATCGCAAGTCCAAAGGCGCCAAATCGGCGTCTTTCCATGAAAGCACGACGGTCGAAATCATCTGGACGCTAGTTCCTTTCCTGATCGTCATCGGAATGGCGCTGCCGGCCACCAAGACAGTAATCGCGATGAAAGACACCTCGAACGCCGATCTCACCATTAAGGCGACCGGTTATCAGTGGAAGTGGGGCTACGATTACCTGAATGGCCAAGGCGAAGGCATCTCGTTCGTCTCCAACCTGTCGACGCCCCGCGAACAGATCAATAACGAAGCACCCAAGGGCGAAAACTATCTCTTGGAAGTCGACCGGCCGCTGGTAGTGCCTGTCAACAAAAAGGTGCGGATCGTCACGACAGCCAACGACGTTATTCACGCCTGGAGCGTGCCAGCTTTCGGCGTCAAGCAGGATGCCATTCCCGGGTTCGTACGCGATACCTGGTTCAAGGCTGAAAAAGTGGGCACTTATCGCGGTCAATGTGCCGAGTTGTGCGGTAAAGAACACGCTTTCATGCCCATCGTCGTCGAAGTGAAGTCAGAAGCCGACTATAAGGAATGGGTCACGGCCACGAAAAAAGCAATCGCCGCGCAAGCCGATGACCCCGCAAAGGAATGGACCGGCGCCGACCTCATCGCCCGTGGGGAAAAAGTATTCGCTGCCAACTGCGCCGCCTGTCATCAGGCCAACGGTAAAGGTATTCCAGGCGCGTTTCCCGCACTGGATGGTGACGAGACGGTTCGTGGGCCGAAAGCTCCGCAGATCGCCGTCTTGCTGAACGGCAAGGGACAAGGCATGCCTTCCTGGAAGCAGTTATCGGACGTCGAAATCGCTGCTGCGATCACCTACACGCGCAATGCCTGGTCGAATGCCGGCCAGGGTGCTGATCCGGTCGTTCAACCGTCCGATATCACCGCCGCGAGAAAATAAGTTGTCAGGAGAACCGAATACATGAGTGCCACCGCCACCGATACTATAATTCATGGTCATGACCATTCGCATGGCGACCATGCGCACGACCATCCGCACGGCTGGAAACGCTGGTTATACGCCACCAACCATAAAGATATCGGAACGTTATACCTGATATTTTCTTTCATCATGCTGCTAGAAGGCGGCGTGCTTGCATTGATGTTGCGTACCGAGCTTTTCAGTCCCGGTCTCCAACTGTTCCGCCCCGAATTTTTCAACCAGCTTACCACGATGCATGGCCTGGTGATGGTGTTCGGCGCGATTATGCCGGCGTTTGTCGGCTTTGCGAACTGGATGGTGCCGCTGCAGATTGGTTGCTCGGACATGGCCTTCGCGCGGATGAACAACTTCAGCTTCTGGCTCATGGTGCCGGCGGCCATCCTGCTGACAATGTCTTTCTTTTTGCCGGGCGGCGCAACGGCTGCTGGCTGGACCTTGTATGCGCCTTTGTCGGTACAGATGGGCCCTGGCATGGACGCTGCAATTTTCGCGATGCATTTGCTGGGCGCCTCGTCGATCATGGGGTCGATCAACATCATCACGACGATCCTCAATATGCGCGCGCCTGGCATGACCTTGATGAAAATGCCGATGTTTTGCTGGACCTGGCTGATCACCGCCTATCTGCTCATCGCGGTCATGCCTGTGCTGGCTGGCGCCATCACGATGGTGCTGACCGACCGGCATTTCGGCACGTCGTTTTTCAATGCGGCCGGCGGCGGCGATCCGGTGATGTACCAGCATATTTTCTGGTTCTTCGGTCACCCCGAGGTCTACATCATGATTTTGCCCGCCTTCGGCATTATTTCGCAGATCGTCCCGGCATTCGCGCGTAAACCTTTGTTCGGTTATAGCTCCATGGTTTACGCCACGGCATCGATTGCGATCTTGTCGTTCATGGTCTGGGCGCATCATATGTTCGCGACCGGCATGCCGGTGACGGGCCAGTTGTTCTTCATGTACGCAACCATGCTGATAGCGGTCCCGACCGGCGTCAAGGTCTTCAACTGGCTGGCGACCATGTGGCGCGGTTCCATGACTTTCGAGACGCCGATGCTGTTTGCGGTCGGCTTCATTTTCGTATTCACTCTGGGCGGGTTTACGGGTCTGATACTGGCTGTTGCGCCAATCGATATTCAGGTTCAGGATACCTATTACGTCGTGGCTCACTTTCACTATGTGCTGGTCGCTGGGTCCTTGTTCGCACTGTTTGCCGGCGTTTACTACTGGTTACCGAAATGGTCCGGCCGTATGTACGATGAGCGCTTGGGCAAGCTGCATTTCTGGAGTTCGATGATCAGCTTCAACATCACGTTTTTTCCGATGCATTTTTTGGGGCTGGCCGGTATGCCGCGCCGCTACGCAGATTACGCCATGCAGTTCACTGACTTTCATCGAATCGCGACCGTTGGGGCATTCTGGTTTGGCTTGTCCCAACTGATTCTGCTGTGGGTGGTGCTGAAAGCTTGGACTTTCAAAAAAGGCGAACTCGCCCCCGCCAACCCTTGGGAAGGCGCCCAAGGTCTGGAGTGGACCGTGCCATCGCCGGCGCCTTTCCACACGTTCGAAGAACCTCCGGTGGTTGCCTGATGCCGCTGCCTCCTGCGCCTTCGTCCAGACAAGTGACGCAACATAATAAAAATAAACGTTTGGGCTGGGTGCTGGCGTCGATCGCGCTGGTGTTTTTTCTGGGTATCGTCATCAAAATCATGTTTTTGCGTTGAATCATCGGCATGAACCACACCCCTCCCAATCCGGAAAAATCAAGCATGGGCGCCAATCGCCAGATGCTGGGCCGGCTGGTTGTGATCGTGGCTTTGATGTTCGGCTTCGGTTATGCCCTGGTGCCGCTGTACGAAAAAATTTGCGAGGTGACCGGCGTCAATGTGTTGACGCGGCCCAACGCCGATGCACCACTATCGGTAGCTAACTCTCAGATCGACTCTTCCCGGATGGTTACCGTCGAATTCGATGCGAACGTCCAGGGACCGTGGCGCTTCCAGCCCGAAAAGCGGCATGTGACCGTACACCCAGGCGAACTGGTGCAAATCAATTATCAAATTCAAAACAATTTGTCGCGCGCAACAATGGGCCAGGCCATCCCCAGTTATGCTCCGCAACAAGCGTCGCCGTATTTTCGCAAACTGGAGTGTTTCTGTTTTCGAGAGCAGCCCCTGGCCAGCCAGGAGTCCAAAATCCTGCCCGTTGTCTTCGTCATCGATCCGGCCTTGCCCAAAAATATTCGTACCATCACTTTGTCGTATACGTTTTTCGAAGTGGGCGGTTCTGTAAAGGCCGGCGCCACATGAGTACGAACCAAGCGCCAGCGCCTGCAAAGGCCGTGCGACGCAAGGCCAGTTTATGGGCTACGCTGAATGCCGTGTTGTGGTCGTTTTTCGGTGTTCGTCGGGGCGATAAACATACCCAGGACATGGAAAATCTCAACCCCCTCCATGTTGTCGTCGTCGGTTTACTGGCGGCGATTGTATTTATAGTCATTCTGATACTTGTCGTACGGGCCGTCGTCGGCTCATGAATAAAGGAGAATCCCTCATGCGTGCAAACGCACCTTACTATTACGTGCCGGCTGTATCGCAGTGGCCCATCGTGGCGTCGCTCGCCATGCTGTTTTTTGGTGCGGGCGCGGCTGCCTGGGTCAATGGTATTGGTTGGGGGCCGGCATCCGTCGCCACGGGTCTGCTCATTCTGTTCTATAGCTTGTTCCGGTGGTTTGGCAGTGTGATCGACGAGTCGCAAGGTGGGCAATACAGCGGTCGCGTCGATTTGTCGTTTCGCTGGAGTATGGGGTGGTTCATTTTTTCTGAAGTAATGTTTTTCGCAGCTTTTTTCGGTGCGTTGTTTTATGCGCGAACGATTTCTATGCCGTTGCTGGGCAACATGGATCACCGGCTCGTCCTTTGGCCCGACTTCGTCGCAAATTGGCCCAACCTTGGTCCCGCGCAACTGGTCGAGCCTTTTCGCACGATGGGCCCCTGGCCGATTCCAACCATCAATACGGCTTTGTTGCTGACGTCAGGCGTTACCTTGACCTGGGCGCACCATGCTTTGTTGAAAAACCACCGGAGTCAATTGATTTTGGGTTTGTTTCTCACGGTGCTGCTGGGGTTCATCTTCTTGGGCTTTCAAGCTTACGAGTATGTGCATGCGTATCGCGAACTGAACCTGAAACTGACATCCGGCATGTTCGGCTCGACATTTTTCATGCTGACCGGCTTCCATGGATTTCATGTGACCATCGGGGCGATCATGCTGACGGTGATCCTGCTGCGTTGTCTGAAAGGTCATTTCAAGCCTGATAGTCATTTTGCCTTCGAAGCCACTGCCTGGTACTGGCACTTTGTCGATGTCGTCTGGCTCGGTCTTTATGTGGTGGTGTACTGGCTCTGAGTCGCTGATTGGCCGCGAGCTACCTGCGGCCTCCTTGTCGATTTGTACCGTCGTTGATCATAGCGGTTGCTGAGGAATGCCAGTGCTGTGGATCCAGCCAAAGTGACCAGCCAGTAAAATGGCTAAAAACAGCAACACCGATAATCCAATCCGGATCGATAAGGCTTGAACGGTTCGCCGGCCTTTGCCATGATCTTTCATGAGATAGAACAAGGCCGAGGTCAGGCTCCCTAGGATGGCCAACAGCATGATGACGATGACAATGCGCATGATATTTCCCCTGGACAGTAGGCGGTTGCCGCTTGAGTGATAAACGCGGACAATTCGTATTATCCTGGTTTTCAGCATATTGGCGGGCCAACAGGCGAGTCATCGCCTTGTTTTGTTTTGGCGCAGGGGTGGCGCTGTTGACCGCACAGTTGGGCTTTTGGCAAATACGGCGGGCGGTGTTCAAAGAAAGTCTTTTGCAGCAGCAGCAGGCCGCAGCCTTCTTGCCAGCCCTGACTGGTATTGGCTTGCGCTTGCAGCCGTCGGAGCGTTTCAGGCCAGTGCGCCTGGCCGGACGTTTCTTGCCCGATGTTTGGATAATGCTGGACAACCGCCAGGCGCAGGGGCGGCCGGCTGTCCAGGTGATTCAGGCTTTTCGTGCCGAGCCCGATGGGGTCACGGTGGCCGTCGACCGGGGGTTTTTATTGCGCGATCCGGCCCAGCCGCGTGCCTTGCCGGTCATGCCCGAGGCGTGGCGTGCCCCCCAACCGCTACGGCTCAGCGGTCGTTTGCTCGATGGCTTGCCTCGAGCTGCCGAGTTGTCTGGCTGGTTCTTCGGCGGACGACAGGGCGTGCAGATCGATGGTCGCTTATGGTCGAATTACGATGCCCGCCGCTTTGCCGCCGGGCTGCCTGCGCCTGTCGCGGACTTCGTGATTCAAGCGACGGGCGACGGCCTGGTGGTGGGTGATGCCGCGCCAGCACAGCGATTGTCCGGAGAGATAGCAAAACACCGCGGTTATGCGGTGCAATGGTTTGGTTTGACGATGGTTTTGCTGGTCGGCACGGGCTGGCTGGTCTTACGGGACTATGTTTTTAAAAAGCGGAATGGCGATTGATCATGGAAGTAGCTTCTGTTTCTCCAGCGCGGCGGTCCTTGTGGCCTTTATGGGTGACATTCGCGATATTTTTCATACCGATCGTGATTGCCGTCGTGCTGTATTTCGGCGTAAGGCCCCAAGCCCGGTCGAATTACGGCAGTCTGCTCGACCCTCAGCGTGACGTGCCTGTCGACTTGCGCCTCACGGATCTTGCGGGTCGGTCGTTCGATTTGTCGTCTCTGCGCGGCAAATGGGTTTTAGTGCAGGTGGCGAGCGGCGCTTGTCCGGCCAATTGTCAGAAAAATATGTTTTATCAACGGCAGATCCGCAAGTCGCTCGGTAAGGATCAGTTCCGGGTCGAGCGAGTCGTCCTGCTGACCGATGCTGTTATGCCGGACTCCCTGCTTTTGCAGCAGTTTGCCGGGGCGCATTTCGTGCGGGCGGATAGTGCGCAAATCGAAGCCTGGCTGCCGGCGGAAAACGGCGGCACGTTGGCGGATCACGTGTTCGTGATGGATCCCTTGACCCATGTCATGCTCCGGTTTCCGCGCGTCATCGACCACACCCGGATGCGTAAGGATTTGTCGCGCTTGCTTTGGACTTCCAAGATTGGTTGACATATGTATAAACGTTTGATCGGCCTCGTGCTGGTGATGACTTTGGGGCTGATTATGTTGGGCGCCTATGTGCGCTTGTCGGATGCAGGCCTGGGTTGCCCGGACTGGCCGGGATGCTACGGGCGGTTGAGCCCTTCGCATGCGCAGGATGAGATCGCGCAGGCTGTCGAACGCCAAGGCGGCGAGCATGGACCGGTATCGCTCCCCAAGGCTTGGAAAGAAATGTTGCATCGCTATGTTGCGTCCGGGCTGGGCCTGCTGTTGATCATGATCGCCGCTCTGGCCTGGCGGCCCGAGCGCCGGGCTCAGCAATCGCCGTGGCTCGCAACCGCGCTGGTCGCCGTGGTTTGCCTGCAGGGTGCGTTCGGTGCATGGACCGTGACTATGCTGCTCAAACCGGCGATCGTGACGGGCCACCTGATCGGTGGTATGACCTTGCTCGCGTTGTTGGCTTGCTTGTATTTACGGCAGTCGCCCTTGCTGCCGTTCGCGAATGGCGTGGGGGTGAACACGGCGGAGGAGCGCCAGCGCATGGCGCGTGCCCAGATCTGGGCACGCTGGGCGGTCGTGGCGGTGGCGCTGCAAATCGTTCTGGGCGGCTGGGTCAGCACAAACTATGCCGCCTTGGCCTGCATCGACTTGCCGACGTGCCAGGACAGCTGGTGGCCAGCAATGAATTTTACCGATGCGTTTCATGTGTTTCGCGAGCTTGGCAAGGCAGCAAATGGTGAGATGCTGCCTTTGCCCGCGTTGACGGCGATTCATTGGAGTCACCGTCTGGGTGCGTTGCTCGTCACATTCATGGTGACGATCGCCGGTATCTGCAGTTGGCAGGCCGGCGAACGGCGGCCTGCCGTAATGTTGTGGGTGATACTGGCCTTGCAACTTACCCTGGGTGTCGGCAATGTGGTCTTCCAGTTGCCTTTGTGGCTGGCTGTTTTGCATAATGGCGGTGCGGCCTTGCTGCTCCTCACCATGATCTTTTTGAACGACCGTCTGCATCGCAAACCGGTCAAGGGACGGCCATGAATATCGTTTTTCTGGCCAGTCAGTACTGGCAGCTCACCAAACCGCGCGTGGTTGCGCTGATCGTGTTTTGTGCCGTTATCGGCATGTTGCTGGCTATACCCGGTTTGCCGCCGCCGGGCTTGTTGATCGCTGCGACCGTGGGCATCTGGCTGGTCGCCGGAGCGGCGGCTGCCATCAATTGCCTGATCGAACAACGAATCGATGCGCTAATGGCGCGAACGCGCGCGCGTCCGCTGCCCCGGGGTGAGTTGAACTCCAAACAAACGCTGTTTTTTTCCGGGGTGATCGGCGGCCTGGGTACCGGCATTTTGTATGCTTTCGTCAACCAGTTGACCATGTGGCTGACCCTGGCGACTTTCATTGGGTATGCCGTCATTTATACGATCTTGCTCAAACCCAACACGCCGCAAAACATCGTGATTGGCGGTGCGTCCGGCGCCATGCCGCCAGTGCTCGGCTGGGCCGCCGCCACCAATACCGTCGGAGCGGAATCGCTGGTGCTGTTTTTGATTATTTTCATCTGGACGCCGCCGCACTTTTGGGCGCTGGCGCTTTACCGTACCAAGGAGTACGAGCGTGCCGGCTTGCCCATGCTGCCCGTGACGCATGGTGCCGAATTCACCAGGTTTCATGTCTTTTTGTATACGATCATGCTGGCCGGTACCACGGTTTTGCCGTTTGCGTTAAAAATGAGCGGCGTCATTTATCTGGTGTGCGCCATTCTACTGAATGCGATATTTCTGACCTATGCGTGGCTGGTCTGGAAACGGTATACGGATGCAATTTCCAAGAAAACCTTCACCTATTCAATCGCTTATCTGGCGTTGCTGTTCGCGGCGCTGTTGCTCGATCATTATGCCGGAGCGATGCGTTGAAGGCGGTATACCGGATGGTCGATACGCTGGGTGGGCTCGGGGTGCTCGCGTGTGTCGTTTTGCTGAGCCTCGCTGTTGCGGCCTGCCGGCCTGCTCCGCCAAGTTTTCATGCGACTGATGTCACCGGCTCGGCCTTGAAAGGGGGGTTCGAGTTACAGGATTCGCAGGGTCGGACACGTCGCCTGAACGACTTTACGGGGCGGGTGGTCGTTCTCTTTTTCGGTTATGTGCAATGTCCGGACGTGTGCCCTGCGACCCTGCAAACCCTGGCGACGGTCATGAATAATCTCGGTGAGGATGCGGCCAAGGTGCAGGTGCTGTTCGTTACCGTCGATCCTGAGCGCGATACGCCAGCCCTGTTGGCGCAGTACGTACCGCAGTTCCATCCAAGCTTCATCGGCTTGACCGGCACTCCGGCGGAAATCAAGCGGGCAGCGGACAACGTCCGGGTCTTTTATCAGAAAGTGCCGGGTGCGAATGCCGCGACTTATACATTCGACCATACGGCAGGTGCCTATGTGTTCGACCTGCAGGGTCGTCTGAGGTTGTTGAGCCGATATGGTGAGCCCCCGGAGAACCTGACGGCCGATTTGCAGGCTTTGTTGAAAAGCCCGTGACGCCGCTTATATCCTGCTCGTAGACGAGTTTTCAGGCCGACTGCAGCAGCAAACGCATCTTTTTCATGGCCTGTTGCTCGACCTGTCGCACGCGCTCGGCCGAGATATTCAACTCTGCGGCTAACTCATGCAAAGTCTTGGCCTGGCTGCCGTCCGTCAGCCAACGGGCCTGTACGATGCGCTGACTGCGGTCATCGAGCTGCGCCAACGCATGTTCGAGACCTCGACCGTGCAGGTGATCGCTTTGTCGTGCTTCGAGAACGGCGGAAGGTTCGGCTTGCTCTGCCTGTAAATAGCGGACCGGCGCATACGCTTCGTCGCTGTCGTCGGTGGATAGCGGGTCGAGTGATACATCACCGCCGGCCATCCGCGCTTCCATTTCGGAAACATCTTCGGGTTTGACGTTCAACTGTTGTGCAATGTCGCCGATTTGTTCGCGCGATAAGGTTTTGCCGTGCTTGCGGAAACTGTTCAGGTTAAAAAACAGCTTGCGGTGAGCTTTGGTCGTGGCGACTTTGACCATGCGCCAGTTGCGCATCACATATTCGTAAATCTCTGCTTTGATCCAATGCATAGCGAACGACACCAGCCGGACGCCACGGTTGACGTCGAAGCGTTTGACGGCTTTCATCAAACCGATATTGCCTTCCTGGATCAGGTCGGCATGCGGTAAGCCGTAGCCGAGGAATTGACGCGCCACGGCTGTCACGACGCGCAAATGACTGATGACGAGGCGGCGCGCTGCTTCGATATCCTGCTCGCTTTGCAAACGCCGGCCGAGCTCCGTTTCTTCTTCCGCGCTCAGCAAAGGAATGCGATTGACAGTTTGAATGTACGCGTCGAGATTGCCGATGGGCGCGGCAATCAGCCCCCAGGGGTCGCGAACCCTCAGGGAGGTGGAGGGCGGGGCGGGGAGCACTTCCGGCGTAAGCATTAAAGCAGCGTCGTTCATCGATTAAAGGAGCCTTGAGAGACGGTGAGTGTATTGGCACTCTAGCAAATTGAGTGCCAAGTTTCAAGCTCGGCCGTGGCTGGTGGTGTCTATTTTAGATGATGACTTTTGCGATGTTGTTGGTGCTGACCGACGCCTGGCCTAGGCCTTAGCCGGAACGCATCGCCGTAAAGCGTCCTGGTGGCGCTGTGACGAAGCACTACCGCATCGTCCACACGGTTTTGCGTACGGACGCCCAGGCGCCGATCATGACTAGGGCCGCCCAGCAAACCGCCAGCGCCAGCACCGTCAGACCGCTGGGCGGCAAAAACGCGAAATCCGTATCGAATTGCCGCACCCATACGCCCACGGCTTCATCGCAAGCCTGCATGGCGCCGAACACCCCGCCGTAGGCCAAGAGGAACGCAACCACCGCCAAGCTCATGGCCCACCACAAGGTCGGCCGGCCGACTTCTGTGTCGGTGGCGCCCAAAGCTTTCAGCACCATCACTTCCTGCCGGTGCGACACCAATTGCAGGCGAACGGTGTTGAAGGTAACGATAACGACCATCAAGCCGATGACGGTGGCCAGGCCGAGCGCCAGCCAGCGCAGGCTGTTGAGCACCGACTGCAGCCGCCGCATCCATTGCGCATCGAACTGCACATGTTCGACGCCGGGAAGTACCTGCCAGGCCGCCACGAGGCGGTCGATGTCGAGCGTTTTGTCGGCTTCGACACGCAGCCGGACGATTAATGTATAGGGCAGGGGGTTGCTGGGGAGTGCATCGATCAGATCGGGACTGCGGCTTTGTGCCTTCATTTGCGCGGCGGCCTGGTCGGGCGTGATCTTTTTCACGTCGTTGACACCGAAATCGCGCTGAATGACGGCTTCGACGGAATCGACAGTCGTTTCGTCGGTGCGTGGCTTGAAGAACACGCTGACTTCCGGGTCGCCGACCCAGCGGTCCATCGAGGGCACCAGGGCGCTCAAGCCCTGAAACAGCGTCCAGGGCAGGGCGAGCGCAATACTGAGTACCAGAGCGTTCAGTAAGTGACTGAAGGGCTGGTCGGCCCACAACCGAAGTCCGGCCAGCAAGGCGAACCACTGCAGCCGCAGCCAGCGCATCAGACGGCCTCCGCCAAAAGCGCGGCGGCTGGTGGGGTATGGGTGAGTTTGTCGAGCCTCCCCTGCACGAGATACATCTGGTGTGTCGCCATGGGGAATTGCTCGGGGCTATGGGTTGCAATCAAGACAGTGACGCCCGCGCGGTTGAATTCGCTGAACAGTTCGATGACCAACTGCGCCGAGTCGGTATCGAGCTGCGCAGTGGGCTCGTCGGCCAGCAGGATGGATGGCCGATTGACGATGGCTCGCGCAATCTGCAGGCGCTGCTGCTCGCCGCCGGACAGCTCGTTGGGCATCAAGGCGCTGACGCGGGCCAGGCCGACCTTCGCCAGCGCTGCCGTGACCCGGGCGCGCACGTCGCTTTCGCGTAAGCCCGTCACCCGCAGCGGCAGCGCGACGTTTTCGAAGCAGGACCGTTGCTCCAGCAGGCCGACATCGGCACCGGTGTAGCCGAGCGACCGGCGGTAGTGGGCGCGGCCCCGCCGCGACAGACGGCAGATCGAACCGCCGCCGACGAGAATATCGCCTTGCGACGGTTTTTCGAAGCTCGCCAGCAGCCGCAGCAGGGACGATTTGCCCGCGCCCGAGGCCCCTCGGATGACGGCGAAGGCGCGTGCTGGCAGCACGAAACCAACCTGATCCAAGGCGCGATGATGATCGAAGCGCAGCGAGATGTCCCGTAACTCGATCATCCTGTCTCCACCTCGTCGAGACCGACCAGCGCATCGGCGTACTCCCGCGCCTTGAAGGGGCGTAAATCGGCGAGCTGTTCGCCGACGCCGATGAAGGCGACCGGAACGCGTTGCGTCATGGCCATGGCAGCGAGAATCCCGCCTTTCGCCGTGCCGTCGAGCTTGGTCACGACGAGGGCCGTCAAGCCCAGCGCGTCATGGAAAGCCTTGAGCTGGGCCAGTGCATTCTGGCCGTTGCCCGCGTCCAGCACGAGCACGACCTCATGCGGCGCTTCTGGTTGGGCCTTGGCGATCACCCGCTGAATCTTTTTCAGCTCTTCCATCAAATGTAGCTGGGTCGGCAAACGTCCGGCGGTGTCGGCGATCAGTAAATCGGTGCCGCGCGCGCGCGCGGCCTGTACGGCGTCGAATGCGACGGCCGCCGGGTCGGCGCCGGCCTGTGAAATGACGTCGATGTCGGTGCGGTCGCCCCAAACGGCGAGCTGCTCACGCGCGGCAGCCCGAAACGTGTCGCCGGCCGCCAGCAGCACCGAATAGCCGATTTCGGCATACCAATGCGCCAGCTTGCCGATGCTCGTGGTCTTGCCGCTCCCGTTGACACCAACGACCATCATGACCAGTGGCTTGGCGCGGTCGATCGCCAGTGTGACTTCGAGCGGCCGTAGCAGCTCGAAAACCGCATCGCGCAACGCAATCTGAACGCCGGCGGCATCGACGATGCCCTGCGCGGCGACCGTGGCGCGGACGCTGCGCAACAACGCTGTGGTCGCGTGGATGCCGCAATCGGCCAGCAACAGCCGCTCTTCGAGTGCTTCGAAAAGCGCTTCGTCGATCCGCCGGCCGACGAACAGGGCAGCCAGGCCGGAACGCGTGCGGCCCAGTCCGGACTTGAGCCGGCCGAGCCAGTCCGAGCGCGGCTCGGGGGCGGGCGTGCTAGGATTACGATCCGATTTGCGGAAACCAAACATAGGCTGGACGACGATGATATTTTTCAGGAAGTCTGGGCATTCTAGCACCGCGCTTTGCGGTTTTTGGCGACGGGGTGTGGGAGCGGGGTATTCTTCCCCGAAATGGCTGCTTGGTCTGTTGGCCATCGGCATCGGCGCGTATGCGGCCGACCCTGCCCCGGCAGCGCCCAGCGATTTTACGCTCAAGAACGGGTTGCGCGTGATCGTCAAGGAAGATCACCGCTCGCCGACCGTGGCGCACATGGTGTGGTATCGCGCTGGCAGTGTCGATGAGGTCAACGGTACGACGGGTGTTGCGCACGTACTGGAACACATGATGTTCAAAGGTACTGCCAAACTCAAGCCGGGCGAGTTTTCGCGACGGGTCGCAGCGCTGGGTGGTCGCGAAAATGCTTTCACGAGCCGCGACTACACCGCCTATTTTCAGCAGGTGCAAAGTAAGGATCTGCTGACAGTCATGGGCCTCGAAGCCGACCGGATGGCCAATCTACGTTTGTCCAAAGAAGAGTTTGACAAAGAAATTCGCGTCGTCATGGAAGAGCGCCGCTGGCGGACCGACGACAAGCCGCAGGCTTTGCTGTATGAGGCACTGATGGCGCAGGCGCTTGTCGCATCGCCGTATCGCGTGCCGGTGATCGGTTGGATGGGCGATCTGCAGAGCATGACGTATCTCGATGCCCAGCATTGGTATCAGACCTGGTATGCGCCGAATAACGCGGTCCTGATCGTCGCTGGCGACGTGCGTCCCCAGCAGGTGCGGCAGTGGGCCGAGCAGACCTACGGCAAAATCGCGGCCAAGCCATTTCTGCCTGCCCGCAAGCCGCAGGCCGAGCCGGCTCAGCGCGGCGCCCGGCGCTTGTCGCTCAAGGCCCCCGCCGAAAATCCTTATGTGATGATGAGCTATCCGGTGCCGGTGCTGCGCGATGTGGAGGAGGATGTCGACCCGTACGCGTTGTCGATCCTGGCGGCAGTGCTCGACGGCTACGACAATGCTCGGTTTGCGCGGTCTATCGTCAAGGCCGATCGGATCGCCGACCAGGCGGGTGCCGGGTATGACATGACCGCTCGCGGGCCAGGACTGTTCTTGCTCGACGGTACGCCGGCGCAGGGCAAACAGCCCGCCGAGGTGGAGGCGGCCCTGCTCGCACAAATTCGCAAAGTGGCCGCCGAGGGTGTGTCCGAGTCGGAGTTGCAGCGCGTCAAGGCACAGTTGATTTCGGCCCAGATCTACAAACGCGATTCGTTGTTCGGGCAGGCGATGGAAATCGCCCAATACGAAATGGTCGGCATCTCGTACCGTCAGATCGAACGCATCATCGCCAAGCTGCGCGCCGTGACGGCGGCGCAGGTGCAAGCGGTCGCCGGCCGTTATTTTGCCGACGATCAAGCAACGGTCGCCACCCTCGTGCCATTGCCGATTACTCAGAAACCCGCCGAACGGCCGAAAGGTTTGAGCCATGAATGAACATTTTTTGTGCCGCGCCCCGTTCCCCGGCGGCATCGTGCGTGCCGTCTGGGCAACGGTCGTGCTGCTCGCCGCGACCGCCGCCCAGGCTGCGTTGCCGATCGAAACCTGGAGCACACCGAGCGGCGCCAAGGTCATGTTCATGCGGGCAGCCGCCATTCCGATGCTCGACATTCAAATCGATCTGGATGCTGGCGCGCGGCGCGACTCGGCTGAGCTGTCCGGCCTGGCATCGATGACCGCCTTGCTGCTCAACAAGGGCATCGCCGGCCCTCGCCCGCGCAACGAAGCGCAGATCGCCGATGCGCTGGCCGACATTGGCGCGGCGATGGGCGCCAGCGCCAGCGACGACCGGGCCAGCGTCGGCTTGCGCACCTTGACCTCGGCGCCCGAGCTCGACCGCGCGCTGGAGCTCTTGGCCGATGCCGTGCAGTACCCGAGCTTTCCGGCCGATGTGCTGGACCGCGAAAAACAGCGGGCCATTTCGGCCATACGGGAGGATGCCACCAAGCCCGAGGCCATCGCCCGCCGCACTTTTGCCCAACTGATGTATGGCACGCACCCTTACGGTTTCGAGCCGACCGAAGAATCCATGGCGCGTATCGACGCCACGGCCGTACAGGCCTTTTATCGGCAGTTTTATGGCCCGGGCCGCGTGGTCGTGTCGCTGGTCGGTAACATCGATCGCGCACAGGCGGAGACGATCGCCAGCCGCTTGACGGCCAATCTGCCACAGCCGACCGCTCCTCTGCCCGAGCTGCCGGCCGTGCAGTTGCCGGTGGCAAAAGTTGTGCGCATAAACCATCCGGCGTCGCAAAGCCATGTCCTGGCAGGGCTGCCGGCGCTGGCTCGTGGCGATCCGGATTTCTTTCCGTTGTTGGTCGGCAATTATGTGCTCGGTGGTGGCGGATTTGCCTCGCGCCTGATGAGTGAGGTGCGCGAGAAGCGCGGCCTGGCGTATGGTGCCCACGCGTATTTTTTGCCGTTACGGCAATTGGGCCCATTCCAACTCGGCTTACAGACCAAACGCGAGCAGACCGATCAGGCCATCAAGGTGGCGCGCGACACCCTCGAGCAGTTTCTTCGCGAAGGACCGACTGCGGCCGAACTGACTGCCGCCAAGCAAAACCTCATCGGCGGTTTCCCGCTGCGAATCGACAGCAATAAAAAGCTGCTCGAGCAAATCGCCGTGATCGGGTTTTACGATTTCCCGACCGACTATCTCGATCAGTGGGCCGACAAAGTGCAGCAGGTCACATTGCCGCAAATCCGCGCAGCATTCGCGCGGCATGTGCCGCTCGAGCACCTGGTGACCGTGATCGTGGGGCAGTAGTTGCCAGTGACTCGCTATAGCGCGGGCGTACTTTCGAGCAAAAGTTAATCGTGCCGACCCATCAACTCCGCATCATTGGCGGTCGCTGGCGACGCCGTCAGCTCACGATTCCACTGGTTGACGGCCTGCGGCCAACGCCCGACCGCGTCCGGGAAACCCTGTTCAACTGGCTTGGTCAGACCTTGCCGGGCTGGCGTGTGCTCGATGCCTTCGCCGGTACGGGTGCGCTTGGGCTGGAAGCTGCGTCGCGCGGCGCGGCCGAGGTGGTGCTGGTCGAGTCGCAGACGCTGGCCGTGCGGGCCCTGCAGGCGCATGCGCAGCATTTGCTCGGCGCCCCGGCGCGGCAGGTGCCGCAGATCGACGTTGTGCCGGCCGATGTCCTCGCATGGTTGCCGCGGCAGCCGGCGCAGATCTTCGATTTGATTTTGCTCGACCCGCCTTTTCGCAGCGACCGGCTCGAAAAAATTCTACCGTCGGCCGCCCGTGCCCTGCATCCGGAGGGCAGGATGTACATCGAATGGCATGCGGACTTGACTAAAGCGTCGGCGCTTGCCGAGCAGTTAAGTGAATTGAACCTGACCGTCGTGCGCCACGGCCAGGCCGGTCAGGTTCATTACCATTTATGTCGCTGCACTGGCGGTGGCGATCTATTTTCGGGATAAAATACGCCATGCCTATCGCCGTTTACCCAGGAACATTCGACCCGCTTACCCGCGGCCACGAGGATCTCGTGCGGCGCGGTGCGAAGATTTTCGACCGCGTCGTCGTCGGTGTGGCCGACAGCCGCAGCAAACATCCGTTTTTCAGCCTGGCGCAGCGGGTCGACATCGCCCGGGAAATTCTCGGCCATTATTCGAACGTGGAAGTCGAAGGGTTTTCGGGGCTGCTGAAAGACTTCGTGCGTCTAAAAAACGCTCAGGTGATTTTGCGCGGGCTGCGTGCGGTCAGCGACTTCGAGTACGAGTTTCAAATGGCCGGCATGAATCGCTATTTGCTGCCCGACGTCGAAACTTTATTCTTAACGCCGTCGGATCAGTATCAGTTCATCTCGGGCACCATTGTGCGCGAAATCGCTCAGTTGGGCGGCGACGTCAGCAAATTCGTGTTTCCCTCGGTCGAAGGATGGCTGCGCCAGAAAATCGACGAGCAGGCGCAGGCGGCGGAAGACTTGCGCCGCGCCGCCGATGCGGGCGGGTAAAATAACCGCATGGCGCTCATCATCACCGACGAATGTATCAACTGCGACGTCTGCGAGCCGGAGTGCCCGAATGGTGCTATCACGATGGGCGAACTCATCTATGAAATCGACCCGGACCGTTGTACCGAATGCGTCGGCCATTTTGGCGAACCGCAGTGCGTGCAAGTGTGCCCTGTGGCGTGTATTCCGGTCGATCCGGCGCGTCCCGAAACACGCGATCTGCTGCTCGGCAAGTTTTTCAGTTTGCATCCGGATAAAATGCCAGTACTTTGAGCTGGCACCACGACGTGGCCAGTTGGATGCCGCTCAAACCGATAAATCAGCTTCTCGTGCATCTGGGGGCTCTGGTTCCGGCCATGCGCTGCTGGAATGGGTACACCACTTGCTGTGACTTTTATACGATGTTCGATGAGCCGATTACGATGATGGAAACCACACCCGGCCAGTACGAAGGAAGCTATACCATCAGCGGGCGCGACAAGTTAACTGCGCAGAGCGCTGTGACGGCAAGTTTACGCCTCGGCAATCAGGTGTCGACTGGTTTATTGAGCGAATCCCTGCAAGCCGGGGCGCGTCTGCAAAGGGCCAGCAGCAAGGTCAACGCGCCGCGTATCGAATCGTTCAACGTGCAGCCGGGTCAATGCAGTATTGCGGGTCGGTGACAAGACGGCTTCCGCCACTCTCAATCTCGAAGCAGTCAACCCGGTCGAGGTCAAAGGCGAAGGCAGTCTGCTGGGCATGCTCGGAGGCGGTGTCGCCGCCGGCTTGCTGGGCAGCCAAACGGTCGCCTACGATACCGAGCCCAGTTTCCGGATCGGCGACAAAGTGCGTGTCAACAATGGCACGGTAACTTCCGCGGCCTGGTAAGCGTTTTTGAGTAGGGTGGAGGCAGCTCTACCCCGTCACGCCTGATCTGTAATGCATAAAACGTGTCGCAGAAATCCGGTCTTTGCAACAAGCGGTATGGTTTTATGATTGTTCTTTTGGCTCAGCAGGAAAATATCATGCATAGGCTTGTCGAGGTCGTGCCGCTGCCCGCTCTCACCGCATCCTGGTACCTCGTTCACACCAAGCCACGGCAGGAAAATGTGGCGCTGGCCAATCTGGAGCGTCAGGGCTATGAGTGCTACCTGCCGCAGATGCGCATCGAGCGGGTTCGGCGCCGCAAAGCGGGAATCGCCACCGAGCCGATGTTCCCGCGCTATCTGTTCGTGCGGCTGGACAGCGGCGACCAGGGAAAGAGCTGGTCACCGATCCGCTCCACCCTTGGGGTGAGCCAGTTGGTGCAGTTCGGAGTCCGGGCGGCCAAAGTGGATGCTGCGCTGGTCGACCTGCTGCGCGACCGGGAGCGGGCGCTACCTACTGAAGCCATGTTCCACAACGGCGATTCTGTGGTCATCGCCGACGGGCCGTTCGCTGGCATCGAGGCGATCTACCAGACGGCGGACGCCGCGCGCCGCGCCTTCATCTTGCTCGAAATTCTCGCCAAGCCCGTGTCGATGCAAATCGATGCCGGACGGTTGCGCAAAGCCGGCTGACCGTTCATGGTCGCGCCCGGCGTGTGGACCGAATGGCAATCCGCGCGGTACAATGTTCAACTTAATACAGAAGTTTACTTCGCTGCTCCCCCAAACCGCGCTTGCTGAACGTGACACAGCATGGCGGTAGCGTGCCTAAAACACAGTCAAGCCCCACGCCTTACAAATGAAACCCGTCAGTTTTCTGACCAGTCGCCAAGCCAAGCTTCAGGAAGACACCTCTTTCCGGGTGATGCGCATCCTGCAAGAAAACCCCGACCTCACCCAGCGCGAGCTCGCCGAGCAGCTCGGCGTCAGCGTGGGTGGGCTGAATTACTGCCTCAAGGCCTTGATGGAAAAAGGCTTGGTGAAGATGCAGAGCTTCGCCAGTTCCAAAAATAAGTTCGGCTACGTTTATGTGATCACCCCGGGCGGCATGGCGGAGAAGGCGGCTATTACCCACCGGTTCCTGAAGCGGAAGATGGAAGAGTATGAAGCGTTGAAGGCGGAAATTGAGGCACTGAAGTCTGAATTAAAACCCCTGGTCATCAAGGAACACGAAAAGCATGAGTAAAGCACAAGAGTCTGTTTTGGTGACGGGAGCGGATGGTTTTATTGGCTCCCACCTCACCGAGCTTTTAGTCAAACAGGGTTACAAAGTAAAGGCCTTATCGCAGTACAACTCATTTAACTATTGGGGCTGGCTGGAAGACGTCGAATGCATAAATGAAATTGAAGTCCTCAACGGCGACGTGCGTGACCCACATTATTGCAAACACATTACGAAAGATGTTGATATCGTTTTTCACTTGGCAGCATTGATCGCCATTCCGTATTCCTATGTGGCGCCCGACAGCTATGTGGATACCAACGTCAAAGGCACACTGAATATCTGCCAAGCCGCGCTTGAAAACGGTGTCAAGCGCGTGATTCACACCTCAACCAGCGAAGTCTATGGCACCGCACAATATGTGCCGATCGACGAAAAGCACCCATTGCAGGCACAGTCGCCCTACAGCGCCTCAAAGATAGGCGCGGACGCTATGGCCATGAGCTTCTTCAACGCATTCAACCTGCCGGTCACGATCGCCCGTCCATTTAACACCTATGGGCCGCGTCAGTCTGCACGCGCGGTGATCCCGACCATCATCACGCAGATCGCCAACGGCAAAAGACAGATCAAGCTCGGAGATGTGACGCCTACGCGCGACTTCAACTATGTGGCCGATACATGCCGAGGTTTTCTGGAACTGGCGCGTTGCGAGCAGGCCGTTGGTGAGACCGTCAATATCGGATCCAACTTCGAAATCTCCGTCGGCGATACGCTCGCGCTGATTCGCGAGCTAATGGGTAGCGACGTCGAGTTCCTCGCCGACGAACAGCGCATCCGCCCGGAAAACTCCGAGGTCTTCCGCCTCTGGTGCGACAATACCAAGATCCACGGTATGACCGGCTTCAAGCCGCGCTTCGACATCCGCGCCGGGCTTCAGGCAACAATCGATTGGTTCATCAATCCGGACAACCTCCGGAAGTACAAAGCCGACATCTACAACGTTTGAGGCGCGGACATGTTCGACTCTTTTATCCGATTTGTTCGCGACCAATACGGTACTGACGAATTAATTCCACTACATGCACCTGTCTTTGCCGGGCAAGAACGGAATTACGTGACCGATACGATTGATTCAACATTTGTCTCAAGCGTTGGGGCGTATGTAGATCGATTTGAGCGTGATATGGTTGCTTATACCGGCAGTGCGCGGGCTGTCGCAGCCGTCAACGGGACAGCAGCACTGCATGTCGCATTGAAGCTAGTAGGTGTCAAACCTGGTGAACTGGTTATTACCCAGCCGCTGACTTTCGTTGCTACTTGCAACGCCATCGCCTACTGCGGCGCTGAACCAGTTTTCGTGGACGTGGATCGTCATACCTTGGGGTTGTCGCCCGTGGCGCTGGAAGCTTGGCTTAGCGAGCAAACCCGGATTGACGATGATGGTGTTTGCCGCACTCGTGACAATGGCCAAGCCATTCGAGCCTGCGTACCTATGCACACTTTTGGGCATCCAGCCGATCTGGATGGACTGCTGGATGTCTGCGCGCGCTGGAAGCTGGCCCTCGTCGAAGATGCTGCCGAGTCTCTTGGCAGTTTCTACAAAGGTCGACACACTGGTACTTTTGGCAGTATCGGCACGCTTAGCTTTAATGGCAACAAGATCATCACCACTGGCGGAGGTGGGATGATTCTCGCTGGCGAGGCCCTGGGCACTCGCGCCAAACACCTGACGACGACTGCCAAGCAACCCCATCCTTACGAATACGTACACGACGAAGTTGGATACAACTATCGCTTGCCTAATCTCAACGCCGCACTAGGCTGTGCCCAGCTTGAACAGCTTGATGCCTTCATCGCCAGCAACCGTACTTTGGCTGCCCGCTATGCCGATCACTTCCGTGGCAGCGACTTTCAGTTTGTCACAGAGCCAGATAATTGTCGCTCGAACTACTGGCTCAACGCGGTGATTTGCGATAGCTGTGAACAGCGCGATACCTTGCTGAAAGCCACCAACGAGAAGGGTGTGATGACTCGGCCAATTTGGGTCTTGATGAATCGTTTGCCCATGTACGCCCGCTGCCGAAAAGGCGATCTGACCCAGGCCGAATGGCTAGAAGCGCGAGTCGTCAATCTGCCGAGCAGCGTGCTGCCAGAGGGAGGCTGAGTTTGCGCCGCATCGCCTTTTTCACAAGCACCCGCGCCGAGTATGGGCTGCTTAGGCCGCTGATGAAGGAGGTATCGTCGCGCCGGGGCCTGGTCTTGCAGGTCATCGTGTCGGGCACACACCTTTCGGAAGCCCATGGCACCACTTGGCGGGAAATCGTCGCCGACGGTTTTCCGATCGACGTGCGCGTCGATATGACGATCAGGACAGACGACGTCGAGGGCGTGGCGGTGTCAGCGGCCCAGGTGCTGTCGGGTGTCGCGAGCGCTTTGGTACAGCTGAAACCGGACGTGCTAGTCCTGCTTGGCGACCGCTACGAACTGTTGGCTGCGGCCCAGGCCGCAGTCCTTTGCCGGGTGCCGATCGCCCACATTCATGGAGGAGAGGCCACTGAGGGCGCGATCGATGAGTCCATTCGCCACGCTGTCACAAAGTTAGCGCAATGGCACTTTGCCGCTGCGGAGTCTTATGCATCTCGCATCCGTCAGATGGGGGAGGCGACGGCTCGTGTATGGAATGTCGGCGCCCCGGCGATGGACAACATCGCTGCACTGGAAGCCGTGCCGAAAGAGGGGTTGGAAGCTTTCATCGGCCTGCAGTTGCGCGCACCGACCTTCCTGGTCACCTACCATCCGGTGACCCTTAATGACGACAGCGGCCTCTCCGCAATGCAAGCGTTGCTCACTGCTCTCGACGCCAGCGGTGGCACTATTGTCATCACCGGCGCCAATGTCGACCTGGGGGCGGGGGCAATTCGTGCAAGCCTGCAAGATTTCGCCGCTAATCGACCGAACCAGGTAGCACTGGTTGAGTCACTTGGCTCACGGCGCTATCTGAGCCTGATGCGCCACGTTGACGTCGTAGTAGGAAACTCATCCAGCGGATTGCTCGAGGCGCCGGCCGTCGGCGTCCCTACAGTGGACATAGGTCCCCGCCAGCAAGGGCGGCTCCGCGCGCCTTCGGTGCTGCATTGCGGAGAAAGTACGGCAGAGATTAGCCGCGCCCTGGGGGCGGCACTCTCTGCTGATCACCGTGCGATCGCAGCCCGGCGTGAGTCACCCTACGGCCAACCTGGCGCATCACGACGCATCGTCGATCTGCTGGAGACCGTCGATATCTCGACGCGCTTCAAACCGTTCGTTGATCGCCACTGTGCGGCCGATGCCTGACCTTTGCATGATCGATTGACAGGGAGCTCGATGCATAACGTGTATGTAATTGCCGAAGCCGGCGTGAATCACAACGGAGAACTTGAATTGGCCCGTCGGCTGGTGGACTGTGCGGCCGACGCCGGTGCCGACGCCGTGAAATTCCAGACCTTCGACGCCAAGAAGCTCGCGACGAGTGCCGCGCCGAAGGCGAGCTACCAGCAAAGCACCACCGATATCGCCGAGTCACAGCTCGATATGTTGCGGAAGCTGGAGCTGCCGCGCGAATGGCATTGGGAGCTCCGCGAGCGCGCCCGCTCGCGGGGTATCGAGTTCCTCTCAACCGCCTTCGATGTAGATAGTCTGAATTTCTTGGAAGCGCTCGATATGCCTTTTTATAAGGTGCCATCCGGCGAGCTGACGAATGGTCCGCTGCTCTGGCAGTTTGCACGCCAAGGGCGGCCGCTGGTGGTATCCACGGGCATGGCGACGATGTCAGAAGTAGAGCAGGCGTTGGCGGTGATTGCCCACGCTTTTAACGCGGCGGCCGAGCCGGCAGAGGTCGCCGACCTTTGGTGCGGCTGGAGCGATTCGGCCTGGCGAGCCAGCCTCCAGGGGCGAGTCACGCTGCTGCACTGCACGTCGCAGTACCCGACGCCGATGCAGGAATGCAACTTACGGGCTATGGACACGCTGCGTGCGTTCGGACTGCCGGTCGGTTACTCGGATCATACCGAAGGAATTCTGATCTCCGTAGCCGCTGTAGCGCGCGGCGCGACTGTCATCGAAAAACACTTCACGTTAGATCGCGAGATGCCCGGCCCCGACCACAAGGCATCGCTCGAACCGGCGGAACTGACCCAAATGGTCAAGCAGATCCGTGACCTGCAGTTGGCATTGGGCGATGGCGCCAAGTGCCCCCAGCCGAGCGAATGGAACACCCGTAAGGCGGCACGTCAGCACGTCGTCGCTGCGCGTGACATCGCTGCGGGCACATTGCTCTCGCGCGACGATCTCATGACCGCGCGCAGCGGCGGCGGCCTGCCCGCAACCGAGCTTTGGGGGCTGATCGGCGTAGCTACCGCTCATGCCTACGCCGCCGGGGAGCCGATTACGCGATGAGTACCGTCGCACGTCCCCTCGTCCTGCTTGGCGCAGGTGGCCATGCACGGGTGCTGGCGGCGCTCGCTCGCGCGGCTAGCTACACGGTTCTGGGTGTCTGCGATCCGGCGCTCGCCACGAACGACGTCGCCAGCTGGGAGGGGCTGGACGTGCTCGGCGATGATCACGCGCTCGACCAGTTAGCGCCGCACCGCGTGGCGTTGATGCTGGGCATCGGTCAACTGGCGGCTGGCAACTTACGCGAACAGCTCTATGCGTCCTGGCGGGCGCGTGGGTATGCATTTCCGGCGCTGGTCCACCCGACCGCCTGGGTCGCACCTGGCGTCGTGTTGAGCGACGGCGTCCAGGTAATGGCCGGTGCCGTCATTCAGCCCGGCTGCGAGATCGGCGAGAACAGTATCGTCAACACGCGAGCCAGCATCGACCATGACTGCCGGATTGGACGCGATGTGCACGTGGCGCCAGGTGCGACGCTGTGCGGTTCGGTCACGGTTGAAGACCGCGCCTTCATCGGAGCGGGAGCGACGGTAATTCAAGGTGTGCGCGTGGGCAAAAGTGCAGTGGTAGGAGCTGGCGTGGCGCTGGTGCGGGACTTGCCACCGAGGACAACGATACTCGGCGCGGCGAACAGGCTGCGTTGACTGGTCATTGAGATAAAAAGGGCAGAGGAAAGTCTAGGAATGAAGAACTGGAAGATTGTCGCTGTTTCTCCGAACACGCCGCTCGAGGCCGCGATAGGCATACTTGATAAGGGCGGGCTGGGCATCGTGCTAGTAACTGACACCGACGACATTCTGCTCGGCACCATGACCGACGGGGACGTGCGCAGAGCCCTGCTGCGCCATCAGACGATGCTTACGCCCGTTAGCGAAATCATGTGCGTTACGCCGCAGGTTGCCGAATTGCACTGGTCGCGCGAGAAGCTGTTGTCGGTCATGGAATCCACCCGAATACTGCAGTTGCCAGTCGTGGACGTCGGTCGTCGTGTCGTCGGTATAGAGACGCTGCACGACATGCTGGACCATAAGCGGCTCGAAAATCCAGTGTTCATAATGGCAGGAGGCTTCGGCAAGCGCTTGTATCCGCTGACGCAGGACTGCCCCAAGCCTATGCTCAAGGTCGGAGACAAGCCGATATTGGAGTTGATCCTGCAAAGCTTCGCCGACGCCGGATTTCACCGCTTTTACATCTCGACGCACTACCTGCCAGAGATTATCCGCGATTACTTTGGTGACGGCAGCCGCTGGAACGTCAGTATCCAGTACGTGCATGAGAGTGAACCCCTGGGCACTGGCGGGGCCCTGGGCCTGTTGCCTCATGACGAGATCGACTTGCCGATCTTACTGATAAACGGTGATTTACTGACGCGTGTGGATTACCGGAGCCTGCTCCATTTCCATGAGCGCCACGAGGGGTCCGCCACGCTGTGCGTGCGTGAATACGAGAGCCAGATCCCCTACGGTGTCATCCAGAGCGACGGCCATCGGATTACGCACATCGTTGAGAAGCCGGTTCAGCGCTGTTTCATCAGCGCCGGCATTTACATGTTGTCGCCCGAGCTGATCCGTCGCGTCGCACCGGGCGAGCGGATCGATATGCCGACGCTGCTGGAACGCGAGATCGGCGCCGGCCGTGATGTCAACATGTTCCCCGTGCATGAGTACTGGCTGGACATCGGTCGTATGGACGATTTTCAGCTAGCCCAGCAAGAGGTGCTGAATTCGTGAGCACCCCACGCAAGGCCCTGGTTGTTGGCAGCGGCAGCATCGCCCGACGCCACCTCGCTAACTTCCGCCGGCTTCTCCCCGACGCCGAGGTGGGCTGCGCGTCAGCCTCCGGCCGCCCGTTGGCTGACGGCGAGACCGTGGCCACGACGCAGTTGCCGTCGATGGCGGCCGCCGTCGCATGGGCTCCTGACCTGGCGGTGGTGGCCTCGCCAGCGCCGCTGCATCTGGACCACGCCTGCCTTTTACTCGACGCCGGCATTCCCGTGCTGATTGAAAAGCCGCTGAGCGACAATCTGGACCGCGTCCGCGACGTCGCCCCATTGCTGGCTCGTCACCGCGACCGCATCGAGGTCGCGTACAACCTGCGCTTTCTGTCCTCGGCGCGCCGGATGAAGACCCTTATCGACGAGGCCTCCGTCGGCCGTATCTTGGGCCTGCGAATCGAGGTCGGCCAGTACCTGCCCGATTGGCGGCCCCAGGCGGACTATCGCCGCCAGGTCTCGGCCAACCGGTCGCTGGGCGGTGGTGTCTTGCTCGAGCTGAGCCATGAACTGGACTACGTGAACTGGCTGTTCGGCCGTTTTGATCGCGTCTTTTGCGTCACCGCCAATAGCGGGCAACTGGAGATCGACGTCGAGGACAACGCGGATATCCTGCTATCTCGGGATGGCCTGACCGCGCAGATCCATCTCGACTTCCTGCAGCGCCGCGCCAACCGCAGCTGCAAGGTGATCGGCTCGACCGGGACCCTTAATTGGGACCTCATCGCCAACCGCATCACACTAGACAGCGCATCGGGTGAGGAGGTGCTCTTCTCTGACCCGACGGTGGACCGCAACGACATGTATGTCGAGCAGTTGAGCGGCTTTATCGAAGTGGCAGCCGGGCGTGTCGCGCCGCGTATCACGCTGGACGACGGTCTGGCCGTTCTGAACATCATCGAAGCCATGCGCGAATCGGCCGCCACCGGCCGTCAGGTATCGCTGCCCACTGAAGGCTTGGCTGCTGCCGCATCTTTCGACCCGCTTTCTTCCTCCCTCAGCTTTCGCCGCGCTTCGGAGCCCATGCCATGACCCAGCGTACCTTTGCCTTCATCTTCGCTCGAGGCGGCTCCAAAGGCTTGCCCGGCAAGAACATCAAGGAGCTTGGCGGTCTTCCGCTGCTGGCGCACGGCATCCGCCTCGCGCAGGCCATGGACCGCGTGGAAAGAGTATTTGTCTCCACGGATGACGCTCAGATCGCGGCCGTCGCGGCGCAGTTTGGCGCCGAAGTTATTGACAGGCCTGCGGCGCTGGCCACGGACAACGCCTCGGAATGGATGGCTTGGCGGCATGCCATCAACCACGTTCGCGCCCAAGGCCTGGACTTCAACGTGTTTCTCAGCCTGCCCGCTACGAGCCCGCTGCGCAATGCACAGGACGTCGTCAACTGTCTGGATGCGCTGCAAGCTGATACCGACGTCGTCATTACCGTTACACCCTCGGCGCGCAGTCCCTATTTCAATATGGTCAGCACCGACGCGGCGGGTTTGGCCCATGTTGTGCTGGGCGCTGCGGAGTTCAAGCGCCGTCAAGACGTCCCGCCAGTCTATGACATCACCACGGTGGCCTACGTGGCGCGTCCCGACTTCATCATGACGCACGAGCGTCTGTTTGAGGGGCGCGTCCGGCCGGTGGTGGTCCCCAAGGAACGTGCTGTGGACATCGACGATGCTTACGACTTCAAGCTGGCACAGGCCCTTCTCGACACATGAATACCACTACTCTTTTGCAAGGCAAGACCGTTCTCGTCGTCGGTGGGGCAGGCCGCATTGGCCGGGTCATCGTCGGGGCGGTGCTATCAGCCGGCGGCCGTGTTATCGCGCTCGACACGGATGCGGCGGGGCTGCAAGCGCTGACCGACACTCATGGCGCAGAGTCACTCCACTGCGCCACGCTCGACATGGCCGACCGTGCATCCATAGAGGGGGCACTGGCGGACGCGCACGACCGCTTTGGTGGTGTGGATGGCGCGGTCAATACCGCGTATCCGCGCAATGCGCGCTACGGCCGCCACTTCTTTGATGTCGAGTACGCCGACTTCTGCGAGAACACCGGTCTGCACATGGGGGGCTTTTTCCTCTTCATGCAGGTGTGCGCCCGTTATGCGCTGGAGCGCGGCGCACCGTTCTCCCTGGTCAACCTGTCGTCCATCTATGGCTCGATAGCCCCGCGCTTCGATGTCTATGCCGGCACGTCAATGACTATGCCAGTCGAGTATGCCGCCATCAAGGCCGGCCTCGAGCACATGACCCGCTACGTCAATGCCTACATGAAAGGTCGCGGCGCCGCATTCCGTGCCAATTGCGTCAGCCCTGGAGGTATTCAGGCGGGACAGGCCGACCTGTTCCTAGAACGCTACGGAGAACAATGCATCTCCAAGGGAATGCTGGACTCGCAGGACGTGACAGGCGCTATCGTGTTTTTGCTCTCCGATGCAGCCCGCTACATCGTTGGGCAGAACATCATCGTTGACGACGGCTTCTCTATATGACTTCGCGGCAGATGATCCGACACACGATCAACCACCTCGGCGTTGTGGCGGCTAGCAAGGTGATGCCGCTTGCGTCGCTGCTGATCTACAGCCAATTCCTCTCGCCGGCCGAGTACGGTGTCGTAAGTCTTTTTGTATCGTATATCTGGATCTTCGGCATCATTTTGTCGCTCAACCTACACACGGCCATCGGCCGCTTTATCTATGAAAAGACGGCGCAGGCTGGAGAGTTGATCGGGACCACGCTGCTACCCATCGGCGCGGTATTTGTTGCCGGCATTCTCATTGCTGCCTGGGACGTCGACCGGGTCGCCAACTTCCTCAGTCTGCCCCGTTCCACCATTCCCCTGCTATTCGCGACAGCTGTCGGGCAGATCGCCGAATCCTTGCTGATCCAAGTGCTGACGGCGCGAGAGCGTAGCGGCAGTCTTTTCGCCGCCATTGCGTTCCGATCGGGGGTGTCGCTTGTCTCTACTCTGTTGCTGTTTCACGCCCTGACGTACGAACGTTACCTAGCGGTCCTGTGGGCGGAAGCTGCCACCAACGCATTATTCACGATCTACCTGCTGCTGGTGCTCTCTGCCGACCGGCCCTGGTCGTTCTCGTCGACGCAGCTGCGCAACTTCGCTGGCTACAGCCTCCCGCTCATTCCTTACATGCTCAGCCTGACGCTTATCTCTCAGTTCGATCGCATCATGCTCGACCGCGCCTTCGACAAGGAGGCCGTAGGGATCTTCAGCATTGGCTACAACCTCGGCATCCTCCTTGTGATGGTGGCAGGAGCGCTGATCAACGCCCTGAACCCGCGATTCTTTAGCGCCATGGGCGAACAACGCTATGACGATATACGGTGTGACGCCCGCGCTGTGTTCTCGGTCTGCGCCTTGTGCGCATTCGGACTGGTCCTGTTTGGCCCAGCACTGGCGGGGCTTGTGATTCCCAACAGCTATGAGGCTGGATTTGCGCTGATCCCGGTGATCGCCCTAGGTGGCTTGGCGTCCGTCGTGTTCCAGATTTGGGCTCGAGTGATCTTTTACACCAAGAAAACCTACCAGCTCTCCCTGATCGCCATCAGCGCCGCCGTGCTAAAGATTGGACTGAATGTAATGTTTATCCCTATGCTCGGTTTCTGGGGAGCCGCTTTGACCACGCTCCTAGCATACGGATTCATGGCTGCGGCAACTGTCGTTGTGATTAACGCCAATTTCAAGCAGTTTCGTGTCAGTGTCGCGCATGAGGCCGTGTGGTTCGCCTGCCTTGGAGCCCTGGTGGCGATTGAGCGTTTCATGGATCTGCAAGGTTTCGCCGCACTCGCGCTCAAGGCTTCGGTAATGATGATCGTTGTGGTAATCGCTGCACGGAGCTTTCGCCCGTTCATACGGCCGTCCTCAGCAGAAACGATGACGCCATGATCTGGAAAATCACCTATCTGCCGAGTCTAGTGTGCCTGAACTTCCTCCTTTACACCCAGACGTGGGGCAGCGCCTATCTGTCGGTAATCATTCTGCTGACTTACATGACTTTTATGCCTCGTCAGCTCCTTCACCCGAACAACATGCTGTTCGGGTTCTACGGTCTATACGTCGTGGTTTCCTGTTCCCTCAACTTGGTGTTGGATTGGATCGGTTGGGACTATTTTCTGCCTGGTGGCCAGCAGGTTTTCTGGAACGAAATCTCGAAGTACACCCTGTTCCAGATCGAATTCACCTTCCTCGTGCTTTACTTCGGCTTCAACTTCTTCACGCGGCATCGCGCTTGCCTGGCACCCCAGGAACCGATGCGGGTGACGGTCAACACCAAGGCCGTCTGGATGCTTGTAGGTGTCAACGTGCTACTGGTGTTGTTGTTCCTACAGTCCACTGCTGGTATTGGAGCCTGGATCAACGACTACAGCGCCACCTACCTGAGCAAGCGCGAAGGTCACGGCCTTCTCAACATCATAACCATCACAGTGGGTAATGCGCTGGCATTCATCATGGGGGTGTGGACGCGCAATTCGCAGCGCAAGCTGCTGATCATCGTGCTGGCCATCATTGCCCTTGGCATGCAGGCCTACATGAATGGTTTCAAAGGCCGCCTGATCTTCCTTATGCTGATCTTCTTTGCCCCTTGGCTGGCGCTGGTCGAGTTACGAATCAAGACGCTCATCATCGGTGCGACTGCCTTTTTCTCGCTGCTGTATCTAACTACGCTAGTGCGTACGGATGGCTATTACGCATCGGCCCCGTTCTTCCTGGAAATGCTGATCAACTACTTCAACGCCCATCAGTTGCATGATTGGGTGGTGACAAGTCGGGATCCGGGTCTGTTGCAGACGGTGGGACAGATCTTCACTAAGCCGGCACAGTTGCTGGGTCTGGTGGGACCGGAAGCGGACTTCGACATTAGCGTGATGCTGACCAAGGAGTTCTTCCCCGACCATTGGTATCTTGAAAGCGCTACGCAGCAATGGCCTTTGGAGACGGAGGCATACCTTAACTACTACGGTTTTTATTTCTCTTGGATTCCGATGCTGCTGTATGCCTACATCATCAGCCGACTTTTCCGGTCCGCGGTAATTCGGAAGAATCTTTGGCTGCTGCCCCTATTCGTACTGGAGTTCAACCGCATTTTCACCGTGATGCGGGGCACCCTGATTCCCTGGGAAATCTTCTTCATGATTGTCCAGTATCCGGTCGTATACATGCTCACCCGTTTATGTCTGCCCGAATCCAAGCGGCGCCGGGCCCAGGTCCAAGCCCCAAAGGTGGATCCTGTCCATGCGTGAGTCTCCGTGCTCTGACGCAACTCTGTTGCACGAGGCGCTGCTCAACGAGATGTGCTTGGACCGGCGCTATGTGGAGGTGTTCAGACCGCATGGCAACTTTCTGCCTTATAAGGTAATGCGGCAGATAGCGCTGAAACGTCGACTCGGCCCTGCCCTCACACCCGTTCTGCTGCTGGTGGCCGCGATCATGCCAGCGGTGCTGTTGCTTAGCTGGTTGAACGCATTGGTACGTTCGATACATCGCGATGTTTCGGCCTGCGGCTGCACTGCATGGATAGTACCGACCCTCAAGACGAACACTCCGCTGGTCAGCACGGCGCTGAGCGAGGCTGGCATAACGGTGTCGCCCCGCATTCTGGGCGACCTTGCCGCACAACTACCGCGGCTGCTGGGCTTCTGGAATGTACTGGCGACCGTCCCTGCCTTGTTTTACCTGCAGTGGCGATTCCTGGTAACGCCCCATGGATCTCGCTCAGCCCTTTTACTGCACGCCCGCGATGCGGTAGTGTTCTTGCTACTCGCTCGCTTCGCCCGGCTTCGTCCGGAAGACCTCTTTGCCACTGAGTGCCATTACCAGCGTTGGTCCTACGTGCTGTCGCACCGCGCCAGACACCTAGTCCTTGTGCAGCACGGCCTGCTAGATGATCTGATCCTGTTCCCCTGCCGAGGAGGAGAGGTGAACGTAATCGTCGTTCGCGATGAAGACTCGGCACAGGTCTATAAGCGTTATTACGGGTCGATCGGGGAGTTGCGCGTGCATGCTCCGAAGGTACCGCTACACACCATGCCCTGCGCTGCACCTGCGGTCTTTCTAGCCTCATCGTTTCCGACTATCGACCAGGAAATTGCCTTCGCGCGCGCTTGGCGCGAACGCCAGTCGGCGCCTCTAATCGTTAAGCTGCATCCGGCGCACCTCTACGATGAGCGCGGTGCCAGACTAACGATGCTGGCAGATCATCAAGCTAAGAGCGATGAAAATCCCTCGTGCGCAGTCTTCATCAGCCACAGCTCCTCCATGGAGTTGCTCTACCGTACCCACGGCATCAGGACTGTAACCCTCAGCCAAGAGCCCAACACCGCAGCGGCCGTCGAGTCGGTCATGCGAGCCGTGGCGGACTTCCACCACTCCGTTAACAATATTCCCTTAGGTTGAAAGACGAGATGCATTCTTACCAAATCTGCACCCACTGCATCATGGACACCACCGATCCGAACATCCGGATCGACGATCACGGCCATTGCGAGTACTGCAACAACTTCGACGCCACCATCCAGCCCAACTGGCACACCGGCCCCGAGGGGGCGCGCCAGCTTGCGCAGATGGCCGATGCCATACGCGAGGTCGGCAAAGGCAAAGACTTCGACTGCATCATCGGCCTGAGCGGAGGGCTCGACAGTTCTTATGTCGCATATGTTGCCAAGGAAAAAATGGGCTTGCGCCCGCTTTTATTCCACGTAGACGCAGGCTGGAACACCGATCAAGCGGTGGGCAACATCGAAAAGCTGGTCGATGGCTTGGGCCTGGATCTTTACACCGAAGTTGTGAACTGGGAAGCCGTCAAGCGCATGCAAGTTGCTTTTTTGCGGGCCGGCATACCCGATCAAGATCTGGTCCAAGATGCCGCTTTTTTTTCAGGTCTGTACAAGTTTGCGCGTAAATACAAGATCAAACACATCATCACGGGTTCCAATTTTTCAACTGAGTGTTGTCGTGAGCCAGAGGAGTGGGGTGGGTACTTAGGAATAGACAAAACATTATTCAACGATATTTGGCGGCAATGTGGCGACGGTCAACCAAACGATGAATTCCCGCTGGTAGACATTCTGGTTTACAAACTTTGGTATCAAAAAGTGCTGGGCATGAAGGTGCATCACCCGCTGAACCTGGTTCCATATGTCAAGAAGGATGCTGAGGATGAGTTAGAACGCCGCTTTGGTTGGCAGCGTTTCCAACATAAGCATCATGAGTCCCGCTTCACCCGCTTTTACGAAGACTATTGGCTGCCGCGCCGGTTTGGCTATGAGAAACGGCGCGCCCACTTCTCCAGCTTGATCATGACGGGACAGATGACACGTGACCAGGCGCTGGATCGTATTTCGCGCCCGGAGATGGATGAGCATTTTCTTAAGCAAGAGTTTGAGTATGTGGCGCACAAGCTGGGCTTGACGGTTGACGAGTTACAGCAGCTCTTTGATAGCCCGAAAAAGACTTATCGCGATTACAAGAATAAGCGCGACCTAATTGGTTTGGGTGCAAACCTCATGCGCAAGCTGGGCCTGGAAAAAAGGTATTTCCGATGATCTGCATCGTGGATTACGGTGTGGGTAATATTCAGGCTTTCCTGAATTTGTTCAAGCGGCTGGGCGTGGAAGCCAGAAGAGCGGATACACCGGGCGCATTGTCAGATGCAGTGCGACTGGTGTTGCCTGGCGTGGGGCACTTTGACCACGCTATGCAGCGCCTCAACGACTCTGGCATGCGCCCCAAACTCGAAGAATTGGTTTTGGGTGGGCAGGTTCCAGTAGTGGGCGTTTGTGTAGGTATGCAGATGTTGGCACAAGGCTCGGATGAAGGCAGCTTGCCGGGGCTCAACTGGGTGCCTGGCCGTGTGCGCGCATTCGCTACCCAGCCGAAAAGCGCCGATTTACCGATGCCGCACATGGGCTGGAACGAATTGCAGCCGCGTGCGCATAGCAAGCTGTTTTCTAAAGGGTTTGAAGCGGCGCCGCAATTTTATTTTCTGCATTCTTACTTCTTTGATGCACAAGACAAACAGGATGTGGCCGCGACGGCTAACTATGGTCTGGACTTCGATGCGGTGGTGTCGCGTGGGCATATTCATGGCGTGCAGTGTCATCCCGAGAAGAGTCACCATTGGGGTGAGCAACTTCTGAAAAATTTTGTGGAGCTTTGACCGATGTTGCGTCCCAGAATCATTCCTTGTTTGCTTGTCCACCAAAGGGGGCTCGTCAAAACGCAAGGGTTTAAGGATCCCAAATACGTCGGCGACCCGATCAATGCCGTTAGGATTTTCAATGAGAAAGAAGCCGATGAGTTGATGGTGCTGGACATTGACGCCACGGTGAATAAAGTGGCGCCTGACTTCGCCTTGATTGCCAAGCTGGCTGCAGAGTGCCGCATGCCCTTGTGTTACGGCGGTGGCGTCATCACGGCAGAGCAGGCCGCACGCATCGTGGATATGGGGGTTGAGAAGGTGGCTGTCAGCGCTGCCGCCGTTGCCAATCCGTCCCTGTTGACTGAAATGGCCGCTGCTGTGGGGTGCCAGTCAGTGGTCGCGGTATTGGATGTGCGCAAGCGCACGGGCTTGTTTGCCAAGGGCTACGAACTGTGTACCCACAACGGCAAAACAACCCATAAGCTCGACCCGGTTGCGTTTGCCAAACAGTTGCAAGATGCCGGAGCTGGCGAAGTCGTGATCAATTCCGTCGATAGAGATGGGCTCATGCAAGGCTACGACCTTGAACTGGCGTCACAGTTCAAGCAGGCGCTGAAAGTGCCTGTGACCTTTCTTGGAGGCGCGGGCTCTCTGGATCACATGGGTGAGCTAATTTCCAAGCTAGGTGTTGTTGGAGCGGCCGCAGGCAGTCTTTTTGTTTTCAAGGGTAAGTATCGCGCAGTGCTGATTAATTATCCGACCCCGGAACAAAAAGTCAAACTTTGCCGCGAAGCATTGGAACGTTAGACACATACAAAAGGATTTTTATGTTTTCCGACAAGATACTTCTCATCACGGGAGGAACGGGTTCGTTTGGTAACGCAGTGTTGCGCCGCTTTCTTGATTCTGATTTGCGTGAAATCCGCATCTTCAGCCGCGATGAAAAAAAGCAAGATGACATGCGCAAGAAGTACAACAACCCCAAACTCAAGTTTTACATTGGGGATGTTCGCGATTACCAATCCGTGCTGAATGTGGTCCGTGGCGTCGATTTTATTTACCACGCCGCTGCACTCAAGCAAGTTCCATCGTGCGAGTTTCATCCGCTTGAGGCTGTTAAAACCAACGTGCTGGGCACCGAAAATGTGCTCGAAGCCGCCATCACCTGCGTCGTCAAACGGGTGGTGGTGCTTAGCACCGACAAAGCGGTGTACCCCATCAACGCCATGGGCATCAGCAAAGCCATGATGGAAAAGGTGGCTGTGGCCAAATCACGCAATAGCAATGGCACCGTGATCAATGTCACCCGCTATGGCAACGTGATGTGCTCACGCGGTTCGGTGATTCCACTTTTCACAGAGCAGATCCGTGCCGGTCAGCCCATCACCATCACCGACCCGGCCATGACCCGCTTCATGATGACGCTCGATGACGCCGTGGACCTGGTTTTGTATGCGTTTGAGCACGGCAAGCCGGGTGAAATTTTTGTGCAAAAGGCACCCGCTGCGACTATTGAAACCCTGGCCTATGCGCTGACCGACTTGCTGGGCAAGCCGAAACACGAGGTGCGCGTGATTGGCACGCGCCACGGCGAAAAGCTGTTTGAAGCCTTGTTGAGCCGTGAGGAAATGGTAGCCGCTGAAGATTTGGGGGGCTACTACCGCGTACCGCCCGACCTGCGCGACCTCAACTACGGCAAGTTTGTCGAACAAGGCGAAGTCAAAATCTCTGAAGCCACTGATTACAACTCGCACAACACCACTCGACTGGACGTGCCCGGCATGCAGGCACTGTTGATGAAGCTACGCTTCATGCAGGCCACTGTACGGGGCGAGCTGGTCGAGGCCGAGGAGTGATCAGCATGCGCCTTTCCAACTGCCGCATTCTGGTCACCGGGGCCGATGGGTTTATTGGCAAAAATTTGGTCGTGCGTTTGAATGAGCTTTCAAATGTCAGTGTCGCCACTTTTGTGCGCGGTGATGACGCCGCCCTCTTGCCCAAAATGCTGTCCCAGGTCGATGCTGTGGTGCACTTGGCGGGCGAAAACCGACCCGCAGATGAGGCCGCATTTGCACATGTGAATGCCGGATTGACCTCTGCGCTGTGTAAGGCCATTGAGCAGGAGTTTCGCTCCACGGGGCGGCATATACCTTTGGTGCTGGCATCGTCCACACAGGCCGAGCGTGACAATCCCTATGGGCGCAGCAAACTTGCCGCAGAAGGGGCTCTGCAAACGCTGGCCAAGGAAACAGGCAACCCGTGCGTGATTTTTCGCCTTCCTGGCGTTTTCGGTAAGTGGTGCAAGCCGAATTACAACTCGGTCGTCGCCACCTTTTGCCACAATATTGCGCGCGATTTACCCATCCAGATCAATGACCCAACGGCCAGTTTGCGACTCGTCTATGTGGACGATGTGGTGACTGCCTTGTTGGCGGCCTTGGAAGCTCCCGTGTCGGGGTGTGTGCAGGCTCTGGTTGAGCCAGAGTACACGGTCACGCTGGGTGAGCTGGCGAACCAAATTCGTGCCTTTGGTAACTGCCGCGCCACGCTGATGACAGAGCGGGTGGGTACTGGCTTCGTGCGTGCGCTTTATGCCACTTACGTGAGTTACTTGCCCAACGAAAAGTTTTCTTACTCAGTGCCGCAACACGCTGACCCGCGCGGTGTGTTTGTCGAGATGCTCAAAACACCTGACAGCGGTCAGTTCAGCTATTTCACAGCCCACCCTGGCATTACGCGGGGCGGACATTACCACCACACTAAAACCGAGAAATTTCTCGTCATTAAAGGTGAGGCGCTGTTTCGCTTCCGCCATTTGCTGACCAATGAAATGGTCGAACTGCGAACCCGTGGCGGCACGCCACAAGTGGTTGACACCATTCCTGGCTGGACCCACGACATCACCAATGTTGGTAATGACGAGATGGTGGTCATGCTTTGGGCCAACGAAAACTTCGACCGGACAAAGCCGGACACTGTGACCAGCAAGGTTTAAACAATGAAAAAACTTAAAGTCATGTCAGTCGTGGGCACACGACCAGAAATCATTCGCTTATCTCGCGTGCTGGCTGCGCTGGACGTGTATTGCGACCATGTACTTGTACATACGGGGCAAAACTACGACTACGAACTGAACCAGGTGTTCTTTGATGACCTTGGCGTGCGCAAGCCCGACTATTTTTTGAACAGCGCCGAGGGCAGTACGGGCGCTGCTAACACGATTGGCAACCTCATCACTGCCGTGGACGGGGTCTTGGCCCAGGAGCAGCCCGAAGCCATGCTGGTGCTGGGCGACACTAACAGTTGCTTGTCGGTAATTCCTGCCAAGCGACGCAAGGTGCCGATTTTTCATATGGAAGCTGGTAACCGCTGCTTTGATCAGCGCGTGCCCGAGGAAACCAACCGCCGTATTGTCGACCATACCGCCGACGTCAACCTGACCTACAGCACGATTGCCCGTGACTACCTGTTGCGCGAAGGACTTCCGCCCGACCATGTCATCAAGACAGGAAGTCCGATGTACGAGGTGCTGCACCATTACCTGCCGCAAATCAAGGCGTCTGACGCGCTGAACCGATTGGATTTGCAGCCTGGGCAATACTTTGTTGTCAGTGCCCACCGCGAAGAGAACATCGAATCTGACAAGTCGTTCACCAAGCTGGTGGCGGTGCTGAACGCGGTGGCGGAGGACCACGGTCTGGCGGTGGTCGTGTCTACGCACCCGCGCACCCAGAAGCGCGTCGACGCCACAGGCGCGAAGTTTCACCCGCTGGTGCGCCTGATGAAGCCCTTGGGTTTTCACGACTACGTCAACCTGCAAATGCAAGCCAAGGCCGTGTTGTCGGACAGTGGCACCATCAACGAAGAGTCGTCCATTCTTAACTTTCCAGCGCTGAACCTGCGCGAGGCGCACGAGCGTCCCGAGGGCATGGAGGAAGCCGCCGTGATGATGGTGGGCTTGGAGGTGGAGCGCGTTCGCCAAGGCTTGGCCATTCTTGCCACACAGCCGCGTGGTACCGAACGCAGCCTGCGCTTGGTGGCCGACTACAGCATGCCTAATGTCAGCGATAAAGTGGTGCGCATCATTCACAGCTACACCGACTACGTGAACCGCGTAGTGTGGAAGAAATACTGAGACCGGGCTGATGCGGATTGCGCTGATTGCGGACACATTTCCGCCACTACGTTCATCCGGCGCGGTTCAGCTTCGGGATTTATCGCGTGAGTTTGCACGGCAGGGGCATTCATTGTCCGTGCTGCTACCAGCACCGGATCA
>JBKCTV010000024.1:0-68167 GCA_046318595.1 Burkholderiaceae bacterium
TGTATGCGAATGCAATTGCTTCAGGTATTTTCGTCGAACAACATCTACGGCCTGCTGGCCACCTTGTTGTTTAGCTCCAATTTCTGAGAGTACCTTCCCCCACGCCGGCATGCTATTAAATCGACGTGTGAGATTGAATGGTCAGTCGAACGTTGGGATCGACCAGAGAGAAGCGCTCAAAAAAATGCGACTTATCTAATGGCTCTGCAACTGAAGACTTAAAGAACTGATCGTAAGTTGCCACCATCTCCTCCGGGGAAATGGTGGAATTTTGTTCCAGAGCACGAAATGCTGCGAGCAATATGTTTTCGCCAGTCGGTGACATTAGGGTACTCATTGGCTCCTCGCAAAATTTTGGATCAGCGCAGGTCTTACAGCGTAACACAAAAATAGTGATGATCTGCATGCTTTAGATGCGATTTCCGCACAAACAGGAACGATCGAAGTTCCGTTCGCCTACCAAATGTGTCTGCGAACCACTCGATTCGTCCACTCGTAAGTCGTTGATTCTGTTGACCTCGAACCCAGGGTCTTGTGGACTTCGGGGAGTTACCGTACGCAAGACGCGCAGAGAGAAATGGCCGGTAGAGAGAGAACAGGGCGCAGAACAGGCCAGGAAGTGCTCTGGGCGAGGTCCACATCTTTCCGCATGAACCCGCAACCACACGGGGCAACACGCGCGATCGCCCAAGAAAAAACCCCAACTCAGACGAGTTGGGGTTCTTGTATTGGTGGACCCGGCGGGAATTGAACCCGCGTCCGCAAATCCTCTACTGCCAGTTCTACATGCGTAGTCGTCTCATTTGAGTTTTAACGGCACTGACGCGAAGCGACGCGCTTCATGCACCGCGAGTTGCTGATTTTAGGCCTTTGCGACGCAACCGCACAAAAGACGATCCGGTGTATATGACCCCGCTGCCGCTTACGCGGCCCTGCCCATCGGCAAACAGGTGCGGGGGTGCCTTACCTAATAGTTAAATTAGGCGGCAGCAACGGCGAATGCGAATTCGTCGTTGGCTGCGGCTACAAACGTATTGTCGTTTGCGATTACTAGTTTTCCAGTTGATTTACGAGGGGACTGGTCCTCGGCATGCCCTGAACAGCTTCGCAATCCACGTCGAAACCAGGTCGGGCCCGGTTCTGGTGAACATCGTTACTGAGCGATGACCCGTCCATTCTACGCTGGCCGCGCGCTAAAACCAAGCACAACATTTTTGTAAGAGAATGTTAAATCAGTTGGCCTGTGCTATATTCTCGGGCTATTCGGACGTACCACGCACTCAACCCCTCAACCGTCGTTTGCAAATAATCAAGGAATCCAAGGTTTGCTACATCGCTTGCGTATGCCGTCACGTTGCTTGATCGCGATATTGCTGATCACTTTGGTGTGGGCGCAGGCGTTCGGCTTATGGCATCGGCAGGTGCATGCAAATACACTCGAACAAACTGCTGGGCTGCGTGCATCAAGGTTGATTGCCGGCCCGGCGAACGTCGGCGTTATTGCTGAAAATCCCAATACGCTGCTAGACCACGATGGCACGCTGTGTAATTTGCTGGACCATCACCTACTGGACAGCTCGCCACCCGTTACTTTCGATGCAAGACCATTATCTCCACCGCTGCCGCAACAGCTTGCACTGACTCCTGTTTTCTCTCCAAAAACCGATCCTACGCTGGCCTTCCTGGCTCGCGGTCCACCTATTTTCGCCTGATTTCCTCGTTTGCCAAAGCCACCGAACGGTTTCGATCCGTCCGGCGTCATTCATTTTTTTGGAAAAGACTCGACTCGAGTCGGATAAATCATGCGAAATTCATTACCCTCGACCTTACCGGTCACCCTGATTGTTTCTACGATTGCCGCACATGTGGCTGCACCCGTGCACGCCCAAACCAAAAATGTGGACACCGTTCCTGAATTAGCACAAGTCATCGTCACCAGTAGCCCGCTTGGCGGCACGGAAAGCGACCAAATCACGGCTGCGACAGTGCTGCGCGGACCTGCACTGGAAGCCAAACGCCAGAATACGCTGGGCGAAACCTTGGCCAATGAACCCGGCGTTAGCGCAACCGGCTTCGGCCCGAACGCCAGTCGGCCAGTCATTCGAGGGCTGGACGGCGATCGTATCCGCGTGCTCAGCAACGGCAACGGTGTTTTCGACGCATCGGCCACGAGTGTCGACCACGCTGTCGGGCTCAACCCATTGTTTGCCGACCGAATCGAAATATTGCGCGGCTCAGCTGCTCTGCGGTTTGGCGGTACGGCCATTGGTGGCGTAGTCAATGTGCTCGACAGCCGCATACCCGATGAGGCGCCAAATGGCTTGTCCGGGCAGGCGATCGGTTCGGTGCGGGGCCGTTCGCGCGAAGACACGATCGGTGCCCAGTTGAATGCGGCTACGAGTCGCCTCGCCATTACGGCCGATGGGTTCAGAATTTCCACCGGCGACGTCAAGATTCCCGGCCTGGCACGTTCCGCTGCCGAACGCAACAGCGCCACGCCGCGTTACGAACTGGCGCCTGGTAGCGACGAACCGTCGCGTCGTTTGATGAACAGTGGCGGCGTTTCGGAGGGCGGCAGCCTGGGCGTGGCTGCGCGTGGCAATTGGGGTTCGTTGGGAATCAGTCAGCAATCGCTAAACAGCAACTACGGCCTTGGTTTGTTCGCCGAACCCGATACGCGGATCGGACTTGAGCAGCAGCGCACCGAACTGAAGAGCCGGCTCAATATGTCGGGTTTTTTCGAATCCTTGCGACTCAATGCCATGACCAGCCGTTATCGGCATACCGAGTACGATGTCGCCACGCCTGACACCACGTTTCGCAACAATGGTTCGGAAGCCCGTCTCGAGGCAGCGCATCGTCGCTGGAATAATTTGCAAGGGCTGATCGGCGTGCAAGTCAGTGGATTTCGCTTCAGTGCGGTCGATGCTGACAATTCGAATTCGTTCCTGCCAAACACAAAAACGAACGCCACGGCGATCTATCTAACCGAAGGGTTGAAGACTGCTTTCGCCGAATTTAACGCCGGACTGCGTCATGAAAAGAATAGCATTTCCAGCGATGACAGCGTACAAACCTTGGGCTGCTCGGGCGCCAGCAAGCGCGATTATAGTTTAAACAGTGGCACCCTGGGCACTCGGGTACCGCTGAGTTTTGCGCCGGGCCATGCGCTCACGGCGCAGGTTGCGCACAGCGAAAGGGCGCCTACTTATCAGGAGTTGTATGCGTGCGGTGAACATGCGGCGACGCTGGCCAACGAATATGGCAGTGGCCGGCTCAACAAAGAACGGTCCAACAGCGTCGAGTTGGGCTGGCAGTTTTTGAGTAAAACCGACACCGTAAAGTTGAATGCCTACCGTCAACAATTCAGCAGTTTCATTACGGCGACCATCGATCCCGGCTCGCTGGGCAATGGGTCGCTAGACGCAACCGGCCGCGGCAATCGCGGCGCGGACGGCAACGGCAATTTTTTTCCGGATTATCTGTACGGCAATAGCCGCGCACGGCTGACCGGTTTCGAAGCACAATGGCGGCATACCTTTGCGGCGGGCAGCTTTGGTTTGGGCAACGCATATCGGCCGGGTGTTGAGTTGCGTGCCGATAAGGTCGTCGCCGACAACCTGGATACGGGCATGCCGCTGCCGCGCATCTCGCCGATGCGCTTGGGGATTTCCGGCTTGCTGACTTATCCAAACGGCAATGCCCGGCTGGACATCAACCACAACGCGCGGCAAAGCCGTGTCGCGCCCGACGAGTTGCCGACCGATGCCTACACATTCGTTAACGCCTACGCTTCTTACCGCTTGCTGGCCACTGCGGCCGCTAATGTCGAACTGTTTGGCCGGGTGCATAACCTGTTGAACCAGGAAGGGCGCAATGCCGTGTCATTTTTGAAGGACGTCGTGCCCTTGCCGGGGCGCACCGTCACGGTCGGCTTGAAAGCGCTGTTCTAAGCGAACTCTCAGGGCCCCCTATCCGTAGCTCAGCAAGCCGCAGTCCTTCTGTCTAGGAGAAGATTGCGGCTGAGTTGCTGTATTCAAACATTAAACCATCAGGTTCATCATGCCATTACAGAATGTCAGTTTAAAATTGGCCGGAGAGCGTCTATCCACCGAGGATTTGACCCAAACCGATCACAAACCGCCCAAGAGCAATGCCGCTTTTTCTCATGTTTTATTAGACACCGTAGAGACCCTGGCTCAGTCAAACCAGGCAACGGAAATGGCTAGGTTTTATGAATTGTCGCCAGAAGACCAGCTGTTGAGCCAACAACTTGGTTCAAGCGAAAATTTGAATCAACCTTGGTCGGCAATTTACGGCAACGTCCGAGATCAGATCAAGGCACGCCATGGATATTTTAATTATCAAAAACAAGAGTTAACGCATTTTTCAAAAAAAATGTCCCCTGAAGAATCTTCAGGCAAAATACGTTATGCAGAAGAAAAAAAGAATTTTCTTGCGCCGTCACTGCTGGTCGCCGCGCACACTGAGCCTGCTTGTAACCATGATTGTCATGCGCATGGCGGGGAGGGTGACGGTTCTGAAGCGCCACATGCACATGCACATGCGCACGATCACGCTGGCGGTGTCATTGCCGTCGATCTGGATGAAGCTGCTCACGCGTTGTATGCTGTGTCGCGGTATGTGACCGATGTGATTCAAAACGGCCCATCGTCTTTGCCGCAAGCCGTTCGGGATGATGCGCAAGCGCTTGGTGAGAACCCGTTGCACGCCTTTCGAAACGAAATGCTGCCGCATGGTGTGGCCGATTTCGTGGCGGCGGTGACTGCTTCGCTGGGCGTGCTGCCGTTAGCTGGGTTGGCGATATCGGCCGGTGTGCACGAAATTCAACACGCCGCCGCTGCATTGAAAAAATTGGGAAAAACTGAGGCGCAGTTGCGGGAAAAACAGATCATTCTAGAACGGCTTGGAAACACTCTGCTGACTAGTGGGTACGCTAAAGAATTACGGGCGCAGGCGCGCAAAGACTTATCTTTCGCCAAGAAACTGGCACGATCTGATTTTGGTATTGGGCTAAGTTCGGCGCTGTCCGGTACGGCCATCGCGGCTAAATCGATTATCGATCTGGTTGTCAACGCTGCCGCAGTCGCGCTCACCAAAAAGTTTATTGTCACAGACATGGTCAATCAATATGCTGGCATCGGGTTGGCCGCCACGATATCCGGCGCAGCCGGCACCTTGGTGTTTGGTCCGTTGGCAGGGGTGTTCGCGGCTAGTTTAGGTGTTTTCTTCGTCAGAAAGTCAACCGCTAAGCTAAGTCAGCTTCGGCAGGATTTTAAATCGACTCAGGCCGACTTGCGGTGGTTGCTGGGCCCCACTGAACAAAACGACCCCGTCGCTAAGGCTTATAAGGCTTTTATCGAGAAGCAAGGGAAAAAACGGATAAGTTTTTTCAAACGGTTTTCGCGCTGGAACAAGGTATTCATGACAGGGAGTGGACTTTACGCCGCCAGCGCCACCACGAAAATGGTCGTCGCATCGGTGGCGCTGGCAGGAATCGGCGCTTTGTCGATTACTCCGGTGGGCTGGGCGTTGTTGGGGGTTGGCATCGTTGGCGCAGTGGTCATGGGCGTCGGTTCCCTGATGTTTTTCAAGGGGCATCCAATACAGGGGCGATATTCCGGCCATACGGCAGCAGATCACAGCAGCATTGACCGGGAATTTCTCGCGTCGCTGGATCGTTTGCCGATGAGCGTAGAAAAAACGCCTCAAGCTGCGTTTGATGCGGCCACGGTCGGATTCAACTTGCGGGCGCAGTGTTTGCAATGGCTTGACACGCGTAAAAAAGCTTTGGAGGTATTTATCAAAAAAGCCGCTGTCGCGAACGATAAATTGCCTCCCGTATTTGCCAACAAAGCCGCTGTCGCGAAGGGTAAACGGCCTCCCCGGCATCCCCAGGTTCATGTCTGGCATAAGCTGTTCTGTCTGGCTCGCGTCGGTTACCGTTATAGCGTCGTGCTGGCGGCGACCTTCAGTCACAAGCAGGCCGTCGAGCGTAGTCGGTCCGAGCGCATGAGCAGTCGGCGTGATCTGGGCAGTCGCCATATTGAAGCGTGGATCGAGACCGAGGAGGGCTTAACGGCCTTGCTGGAGCTTGCGGAAAAAGATTTGAATGCTAAAGCCGTCTATCTTGAAAAGAAGTTGCAGGTTCGATTGAAAGTTTTTGCTGAATCATCAGTCGTTGTGTCTGGGGCAAGTGTTTCCGATTTATCCTATCAAGCTTATCGGCAATTAATGAGCGAGCAGGATGAAGGTGTCGAGCGCGATCAGGCAAACTACGAAAAATGCCGAACGTTGTTGAAGAAAGTGGAAGTCTTCAAATCGAGCCTTGCTGCTTCGAGCCCCGCCAACTCATCCACAGCGGCGAACAGTTTGAACGCCCGGCAACAATTATTGCGCGGAATAGGAGAGTATTTTGGAATGTCGGTGCAGGTGTCGCCAGACGTTTCTCCCAGTCGCTTGTTATCAAAACTTCTTGCGAAGGATTTATACAAAGACATAAAAAATTGCCGGGGTATTTTATTCGAAGCGCAACTGCAGACTTCGAGGGTCAGGCAGAACGTTGCGATTCCAACAGATGACGTGCTGCCACCAGACGCTTCGCATGACCATGGTCATCATCACCATCACTAACAAATGGCATTCGGGTCGTAGCTGTTGAATCGGCTGCGGCTGCTGATGGTTCGGTCGTGGATCAACTTTAATAATCCTGCAAAGCTTGCTCGATGGCCACTTGCAGATCCTCAACCCCATCGACCACGCAATCCGCTTCCCATTCCTCGATGGGCTTGGCCGAGCCGCAGTAGCCGTAGCGGGTGGCGACCGTGACCATGCCGGCCTCGCGTCCCGCGATGATATCGCGCTCGTCGTCACCCGCGAACCAGCAGTCGGCCGGATCGAGCTGCAGTCGGCGCGCGGCTTCCAGACAAGGTGCAGGATGGGGTTTGGGGTGCGGCGTCGTGTCGCCACCGATCAGTACGCTGCAGGGCTCGAACAGTCCGAGCGCTTTCATCAACGGTACGGCGAAGCGTTCATGCTTGTTGGTCACGACACCCCAGCGAATGTCGTTAAGCTTCAACCAAGGCAGTAGACGGTCGAAGCCTACGAACAGCGTCGTTTGTTCGGCCAGGCGCTGTTCGTAACGTGTCAGAAACTCTTCCCGCAGCGTTTCAAAATCATCATGGCCCGGGCCAATACCAAAACCTTTCCAAACCATCCCTCGGGCGCCGGACGAGGCGTGTGCTCGCAGGTCGTCCAGGGTGTGCAGCGCTAGGCCGCGCACCTGTTGCATCGCTTGCAACGCGCCTGCCAGGTCGGGCGCGGAATCGACGAGCGTCCCGTCGAGATCGAACAGTATGGCTTTGGGCTTGCGCAGTTGAACAGTCATTGGGCACCTCTCGGTTTGTGGCATGCGAGCATATAATTGACCGAAGTGTCGGGTGTCAGCCGGTACATTCGGGTCAGCGGGTTGTAGCTCAGGCCAGTCATCGTATCGACTTGCAAACCGGCCATGCGGCAATAGGCTGCCAGTTCTGCTGGACGAATGAATTTGTCGTAATGGTGCGTGCCTTTGGGTAATAGTCCCAGTAAGTATTCGGCCCCGACGATGGCAGCCAGGAAGCTTTTCAGGTTGCGGTGGATGGTCGAGAAAAAAACCCAGCCGCCTGGTTTGCAGGCGGTGGCACAGGCCGCGACGATTGCGGACGGATCTGGCACATGCTCAAGCATTTCCATGCAGCTTACGATGTCGAAACGGGCGGGGTGCTCGGCAGCAATTTCTTCTGCGGCAATGCAGCGGTAGTCGATCGACAGGCCGCTTTCCAGGCTGTGCAGCTCAGCGACCTGCAAGGATTTTTTTGCGAGGTCGATGCCGGTAACCCGAGCGCCCAGCCGCGCCATGCCTTCGCTGAGTATCCCTCCGCCACAGCCGACGTCCAGGACTTGACGGTTTGAGAAAGCAACGAAGCGCTGCATCCATTCGAGCCGCAGCGGGTTGATTTCATGCAGGGGGCGGAACTCGCTGCCTGTGTCCCACCAGCGGTGCGCCAGTTGGCTGAACTTGTGGATTTCTGCAGGGTCGCTGTTAGGCTGGGCAGTTTTGATTGTCATGTTCGAATTGTAAACGTAAAAAGCAAAAAGCCCCGAGAACGGGGCTTTTCGAACAATACTGAGCGCCCGAAGGCAGCCAAGTTTTACTTGCCAGAAGCACTTCGTGTACCGACTACCTCGATTTCGACACGGCGGTTTTTAGCGCGGCCATCAGAGGATTTGTTGTCGGCCACTGGCGATTTTTCGCCTTTGCCTTCGGTGTAGACGCGGTTAGGTTCGACGCCTTTGTTGACCAAGTAAGACTTGACGGCTTCCGAACGGCGTAAGGAAAGTTTCTGGTTGTAGGCATCGCTACCGACCGAGTCGGTGTGGCCGACTGCGATGATGACTTCGAGGTTCAAACCGCCAAGTTTCGAAACCATATCGTCGAGCTTGGCTTTGCCTTCAGGCTTGAGCGTCGCCTTGTCGAAGTCGAAGAATGCGTCGGCGGCAAAAGTTACTTTTTCGCTGACCGGTGCAACGACAGGCGCTGGTACGGGCTGAGCGGCTGGCGTAACAGGCGCCTTGGCTGGAACTTGGGCCGGTGCCTGAGCGATCGGTTTGGGGATCAGGTCAGGGTCACATTCGGCAATCGCCATCGCTGGGGTCCAGAATGGTGATTTCCAGCAGAGGCCGTATGGGTCTTTCACGACTACGGTGCGGCCGTCGGTGATGTAGCCGCTTTTCGTAGGATTGTCGGCCAATGCGACGGACGACGTTGCGCCTATGGCCGTAGCGAGCAGGACCTGTACGAGGGTCGACGGTTTTTTCATTATTGCTCCTTGAAGATAGGAATTACTATTAAATTTTTAAGCGGTTATGCGCTGCATCGCAGCATCCCAAGTCGATTTTTGGCTCATTCTCGACTTAATTAGCAAGCGAAATGCCACTTCCTAATGCTTCTCTGGTTCGAGTCTGCCACAGAGCGTCGCAGTTTCGCAGGATTTCAGTGAGTAAACTGCTCGCTTCAGGCCGAAGTTGTCTCATTTGCACAACTTGCTGGCCGGCTACCCAGACATCGCTGACATTTTTTCGATCCCCTACGTATATGAGATGAGAGAGCACGTCCGGCGCGGGCTGGTTGAAACTGTCCAGCGGTATTTCGATGCAAATCAGGTCCGCCGCGAAGCCGTTACGGACTTGCCCGATCTTGTGTTCTAGTCCCAGCGCGCACGCCGCATCCCGTGTCAAAGCCGACAGCGTCTGCCGCGCCGAAAAAGCCGTGGCGTCGTTGGCGACCGCTTTCGCCAACAAGGCGGCGAGCCGCGCATCCGCCCAGAGGTCCAGCCGGTTGTTGCTGGCCGCGCCGTCGGTACCGAGCGCGACGTTGACGCCCTTGGTGCTGGCCTGTGCCACCGGGCTGAAACCGCTGGCGAGTTTGAGGTTCGACGCGGGGCAGTGAACGATGTTGGCGCCGGCGTGCGCCAGATCGTCGATGTCATCGCCGTTCAGGTGCACGGCGTGCACCGCGATCAGGCGTTCGGTCAGCAAGCCGAGGCGTTTGAGCCGTGCCAGCGGCCGGCAGCCGTGCCGGGCGATGCCGTCTTCAACTTCGCTGAGGGTTTCGTGCACATGTGTATGGATGGGCAGGTCGAGCTGCTCGGCCAGGACGGCGATTTCCCGAAAGATTTCATCGCTGACGGTATACGGTGCATGCGGCGCCAACGACCAGTGCACGCGGCTTTCGCCCAGGGTCAAGTCGCGTGCCGCCAGGCCTTTGTTCAGGTAATCGCGGGCGTCGTTCGCATAGCGGGTCGGAAATTCGAGCACGGTGGCGCCGGCGACTATCCGGTTGCCCATGGCGAGCGCGGCGCGCACGGCCGCGCCCGGGAAAAAATACATGTCGCTGAACGTCGTGATGCCGCCGAGTAGCATTTCCGCGCAGGCGAGCACTGTCCCGTCATACACGAACTGTTCGTCGACCAGTGCGCTTTCCAGGGGCCAGATGCGCTTTTGCAGCCATTCCATCAGCGGTAAATCGTCGCCGACGCCGCGTAGCAGGTTCATGGCGGCGTGGGCGTGGGCGTTGATCAGGCCGGGCATCAGCACGTGGTCGGGGCGGTCGATTCGCCGAGCGTCGGGATATTGGTGCAGCAAGTGTTCGCTGCTGCCGATGGCGGCGATTTTTTCGCCGTTTAGCAGCACGGCCATGCCTTCTTGAATATGCACCGGGTCTTGCATGGAAAGTAACCAGCGGGGAACGATCAAAGTTTTCATGCGCGCAACGATTAACGGTCAAAAACAGAACATATCATCGGTTGGAACGAATCGTCTCGCGGCTGATACAATTTGCGGTTGAGCAAACCGGCCCCACCTCGAGACACACTATGGAATCGTTCGCCAAAGAAACCCTGCCGATCAGCCTGGAAGAGGAGATGCGGCGCTCTTACCTCGATTACGCGATGAGCGTGATCGTCGGCCGTGCGTTGCCGGATGCGCGCGACGGTTTGAAGCCCGTGCATCGGCGTGTGCTATTCGCGATGCACGAGCTTAACAACGACTGGAACCGCGCTTACAAAAAGTCGGCGCGTATCGTCGGTGACGTGATCGGTAAATACCATCCGCATGGTGACTCGGCCGTCTACGACACGATCGTGCGCATGGCGCAGGACTTCTCGCTGCGCTATATGCTGGTCGACGGCCAGGGCAACTTCGGCTCGATCGACGGCGACAATGCCGCAGCGATGCGCTATACCGAGGTGCGGCTGGCGAAAATTGCGCATGAGTTGCTGGCCGACCTCGACAAGGACACGGTCGATTTCGGGCCGAACTACGACGGTAGCGAAAAAGAACCGTTGATTTTGCCGGCACGGCTCCCGAATCTGCTGATCAACGGTTCGTCCGGCATCGCCGTCGGGATGGCGACCAATATTCCGCCGCATAATCTGCGCGAAACCATCGACGCCTGTTTGCACGCGCTCGAGCATCCAGATTGTACGGTCGACGATTTGATCGAAATAATTCCGGCGCCCGACTTTCCCACCGCTGCCACGATTTATGGCGTATCGGGCGTACGCGAAGGCTATCGGACAGGGCGGGGGCGCGTGGTCATGCGCGCCAAAACGCATTTCGAGGACATCGACCGTGGTCAGCGCCAGTCGATCATCGTCGACGAGCTGCCTTACCAGGTCAACAAGAAAAGTCTGCTTGAGCGCATCGCCGAACTGGTCAACGAAAAGCGCCTGGAAGGTATTTCCGACATTCGCGACGAGTCTGACAAAGATGGCATCCGGGTGGTCGTTGAGCTCAAGCGCGGCGAGGTGCCCGAGGTCGTGCTGAACAATTTATACAAGAACACCCAGTTGCAGGATACGTTCGGTATCAATATGGTGTCGCTGGTCGATGGTCAGCCGCGCTTGCTGAACCTCAAGCAGATGGTGCAGTATTTTCTGGATCATCGCCGCGAAGTCATCACGCGCCGCACGGTCTACGAGCTGCGCAAGGCGCGCGACCGTGGCCATGTCCTGGAAGGCCTGGCCGTGGCCTTGGCCAACATCGACGACTTCATTGCGATCATCAAGGCGGCGCCGACGCCGCCCGTGGCACGCGCCGAGTTGATGGCGCGAAGTTGGGACTCGTCGGTGGTGCGTGCGATGCTGGCGCGTGCGGACAGCGAAGCGCTGGGCGGCATGGAGGCGTTCCGGCCGGAGGGTCTAAGCGTCCAGTTCGGTATGCAGGTAAACGGTCTCTACCGGCTCTCGGAGGTCCAGGCGCAGGAAATTCTGAACATGCGTTTGCAGCGCCTGACCGGACTGGAGCAGGATAAGATCGTCGCGGAATATCATGAGGTCATGAGCCAGATCGCCGACTTGTTGGATATTCTGAGTAAACCCGAGCGGATCAACGTCATCATCGCCGCCGAGTTGAGCGAGATTCGCGCGGCCTTCGGCGACGACCGCCGTTCCGTCATCGAATACAACGCGACCGAACTGGAAACCGAAGATCTGATCACGCCCCAGGACATGGTCGTGACGATTTCGCATACGGGTTATGTGAAGAGCCAGCCCCTGTCCGAGTACCGCGCGCAGCGGCGTGGCGGGCGCGGTAAACAGGCTGCTTCGACCAAAGAGGACGACTGGATCGACCAGCTCTTCATCGCCAATACGCATGATACGCTGCTGTGTTTCTCCAACCGCGGTCGCGTGTACTGGCTGAAAGTCTGGGAAGTGCCGCAGGGGTCGCGGACCTCGCGCGGCCGGCCGATCATCAATATGTTCCCCCTGCTGGACGGCGAAAAAATCACCGTCGTGCTCTCCACCAAAACCTTCGAAGAAAATAAATTCGTGTTCATGGCAACCAGCCTGGGGACGGTTAAGAAAACCTCGTTGAAAGATTTTTCGCGCCCGATGAAACGCGGCATCATCGCTGTCAATCTCGATGACGGCGATTTTTTGATCGGCGCGGCCATCACCGAAGGCAGGCACGATGTGATGTTGTTCTCGGATGCGGGAAAAGCTGTTCGGTTCGACGAGAACGACGTGCGCGGCATGGGTCGCGAGGCGCGTGGCGTGCGCGGCATGTGGCTCGACGAGAGTCAGCGCGTGATCGCGATGCTGGTGGCCGAGAGCGAAGTGCAGAGCGTGTTGACTGCAACCGAAAACGGTTTCGGCAAACGCACGCCGATCGCCGAGTACACGCGGCATGGCCGTGGCACCAAGGGCATGATTGCGATTCAAACGTCCGAGCGCAACGGCAAGGTGGTGGCTGCCGTGCTGGTCGAGCCGAGCGACGAAATCATGTTGATCACGACGGGCGGCGTGCTGGTTCGTACGCGCGTGTCCGAGATTCGAGAAATGGGCCGCGCCACGCAGGGTGTGACGCTCATCAGTGTCGGCGAAGGCACGCGCCTGAGCGGTTTGCAGCGTGTTCTGGAGAGTGAGGACGATGTCGTCTTGACCGACCGCTTGGCGAACGAGGCAACGGGGAGCGCGGAGCCAGACGCGTGAGTCCGCCGACCGTCTGGAATTTCTCGGCCGGTCCGGCCATGCTGCCGCAGTCGGTCTTGGAAGAGGCCGCCGCCGAGATGCTCGACTGGCGCGGCTGCGGCATGTCGGTGATGGAAATGAGCCATCGCGGCCCAGAGTTCACGCAGATCATCGAGACGGCCGAAGCCGATCTGCGCGGCTTGCTGGCTATTCCGGATGACTATCGGGTGCTGTTCATGCAGGGCGGTGGCGTTGCGGAAAACGCCATCGTGCCCTTGAATCTGATGCGCGGCTTTACGCGGGCCGCTTTTGTCGATACCGGTATCTGGGCGGGCAAAACCATTCGCGAGTTTGGCAAATACGGTAACGTGCATGTGGCTGCAACCGCCAGCCAGGCATGTGAACTCGACGGACGCGTTTATCAGCCGTATGCCTACATTCCGCCAGAAAGCGCGTGGGATGTGCCGGCCGAGGCGGCCTACTTGCATATCTGTCTGAACGAAACGATTGGTGGCGTGGCGTTTGCCGAGCCGCCCGCACGTGATTTTGGCGTGCCGCTGGTGGCCGACGTATCCTCGACGATATTGTCGCGGCCGCTTGACGTCAGCCGCTTCGGTCTGTTGTATGGCGGCGCGCAGAAAAACATCGGTCCAGCCGGCTTGACGCTCGTGATCGTGCACGACAGCCTGCTCGACCGCGCCTTGGATGTTTGCCCATCGGCTTTCAACTACCGCACGGTCGCCGACAACGGTTCGATGTACAACACGCCGCCGACCTATGCGATTTATATTGCCGGGCTGGTCTTCCAATGGCTTAAGCGGCAGGGCGGTCTGACGGCGATCCGGGCGCTCAATCAGGCTAAGGCGCGGCTGCTGTACGACACGCTCGACGCCAGCGATTTTTACGCCAACCCTATCGTTCCCGCCCATCGCTCGACGATGAACGTGCCGTTTCGGCTGCGCGACGAATCTTTGAATGAGCTGTTCCTGACGCGTGCGCAGCAGCGTGGCTTGTTGCAGTTGAAGGGACATAAGTCGGTTGGTGGCATGCGCGCGTCGATTTACAACGCTATGCCGCTGGCGGGCGTGCAGGCGCTGGTTGAGCATCTATGTGATTTCGAAAAGGACTTCGGCTGATGGCCGTCAACGATTCCAGCGATGCCTTGCGGCCGCTGCGTGACCAGATCGATACCCTCGATGGTCGGATTCTCGATTGCCTGAACGAGCGTGCCCGTCTGGCGCAGCAAATCGGCGCCTTGAAAGCACGGTCCGATGCCCCAGTCATGCGGCCTGAACGCGAAGCGCAGGTGATCGATCGTCTGCAAAAAGCCAATCCGGGGCCGCTGGGTAAGTCGGAAATCTCTTGCATTTTCCGCGAAGTCATGTCGGCCTGCCGTGCCCTCGAGCATCGGCTGCGCGTAGCGTTTCTGGGGCCGCAGGGTACATTCAGCGAGCAGGCGGTTTGGGCGCATTTCGGGCACTCGATTGATGCCGTGGCGGTCGATTGCATCGACGAGGTGTTTCGGCGGGTTGAGGCGGGGCAGTGCGAGTTTGGTGTGGTGCCGGTCGAAAATTCCACAGAGGGCTCGGTGTCTTACACGCTGGATGCGCTGTTGAACACCAGCCTGAAAATCAGCGGCGAAGTGTCTTTGACTATCGTTCATCATTTGTTGGCTGCCCAGGAAGCGAGGGTTGCCACGGTCCGCGAGGTTTGCGCCCATCCGCAGGCCCTTGCCCAATGCAAAGGCTGGCTGCAGTCGAACCTGCCCGGCGTGACGATGCGCGCGGTATCGAGCAATGCCGAGGGCGCACGCCTGGCCGGGCAGGATGCCACGCTGGCGGCGATCGCCGGGCAGGCGGCCCGCGACCATTACGGTTTGCAGGCGCTAGCTGAAGGCATTCAGGACAATGTACACAACCGCACGCGCTTCCTGGTCATCGGCGCGGCCGATTCGGCCGCCAGCGGTCGCGATCTCACCAGTGTCGTGCTGGCAGTCGCCAACCGGCCGGGGGCGGTGTATCGCATGCTCGAACCGCTCGACCGGCATGGTGTGTCGATGACGCGCTTCGAATCGCGCCCGGCCCGGAACGGTCGTTGGGAATATTATTTTTATATCGATATGCTGGGGCATCGCACCGACCCGGCCGTTGCCGCTGTTTTGCAGGAGCTGCAGGACAACGCGCTGTTTTTCCGTCACCTCGGATCTTTTCCAAGCTTATGAATATTCAAACGCACGTTCCCGCCCACATTCGCGCGATTGCGCCTTACCAAGCCGGCAAGCCGATCGCCGAGCTGGCGCGCGAGTACGGGTTGGAGCAGTCGGCGATCATCAAGCTGGCGTCGAACGAAAACCCTTTGGGAATGAGTCCGAAAGCGCTGCAAGCGCTACAGTCGGTCGGTGATGGGTTGGGTCACGGTTTGGGCCATGAGCTGGGCCGCTACCCGGACGCGAATGGCTTCTACTTGAAGGCGGCACTCGCCCGGAAATACGCCGTGCCCACCGACTGGCTGACGCTGGGCAACGGTTCGAACGACATCCTCGAGCTGGCGGCGCTGGCGTTTTTGACGCCAGGGGTGAACGCGCTTTATTCCGACCATGCATTTGCCGTATATGCGCTCGCGACGCAGGCCCGTGGGGCAGGTGCCGTGGTCGTGCCTGCGCGCGCGCTGGGACACGATCTGCCCGCCATGCTCGCTGGCATCGATGGTCAGGTGCGGCTGGTGTTCATCGCCAATCCGAACAACCCGACCGGCACTTTGCTCGGTGGAGCGGCCATCGCCGATTTTCTGGCGGGGGTGCCCGAGGACGTGGTGGTGGTGCTCGACGAGGCCTATAACGAATATTTGGCGCCAGAACAGCGTTACGACGCAATCGAGTTCGTGCGGCGGCATCCGAACCTGCTGCTGTCGCGCAGCTTTTCCAAAGCGTATGGGCTCGCAGGGTTGCGGGTCGGTTACGGCGTGGCGCAACCCGGCCTGACCGAGCTGTTGAACCGTGTCCGACAACCCTTCAACGTCAATACTCTGGCGCAGGCTGCGGCTGCGGCCGCCTTGTTCGACGACGCATTTTTACGCCAGACCTACGATTTGAACCAGACGGGTTTGCGTCTGCTGGAAGCCGGCTTTCGCGCGTTGCAGCTTGAGTTCGTGCCATCGGCAGGTAATTTCGTGCTGGTCAAAGTCGGCAATACGCCGGACGCCGGGCAACGGGTTTTCGTCGAACTGCTCAGGCGCGGCATCATCGTCCGGCCGGTCGGTAACTATGGCTTGCCGCAATGGCTGCGCGTCAGCGTTGGCCTGCCCGCGGAAAACGCGGCTTTCCTGGCGGCCTTGCCGCTGGCTTTGCAGCAGGCCCGAAACCCTGCGGTGGCTTGAAGCCTATGACAACTGTGCCAACGGAGTTTGTGGAGTTCGTACCCTTTCGGCGGCTGGCCATCATCGGCACGGGCCTGATGGGCGGCTCGCTCGCCTTGGCTGCCAAGCAACAAGGTCTGGCTTTGCACACCGTCGGCTATTCACGGCATTTTGCGACCGCGGAGCAGGCGGAGGCTTTTGGTGTCATTGATCAGGCCTGCGACCGTTTATCGGATGCGGTGGACGGCGCCGACGCCATTTATCTGGCCGTGCCCGGCGGGCAACTGCCCGCCCTTCTGGAAACGCTGGCGCCGCTCGTGCGGGCGCTCCCGGATGGCACTTGGCCGATCGTTTGGGACGCGGGCAGCACCAAACAGAACGTGGTCTCCGGCCTGGTTGCGCTGCGCGACCGTTTCCCTGAATTCGTCAGCCATTGTGTGTTGTGTCATCCGATTGCCGGCTCGGAGCGCCGTGGGCCGAGCGCCGCGCAGGTCGATTTGTATGCCGGTAAAACCGTCGTGCTCTGTCGTGGCGAATCAACCGATCCTCTGGCGCATGCGAGGGTCGAAAGCTTCTGGACGATGCTCGGCGCGCGTGTCAAAACCATGCCGGCTGACCGGCACGACGCCTTTTTTGCTGCTGCCAGTCATTTGCCGCATTGGTTGGCGTTTGCTTATGTCGCGGCCTTGCTGGATCAGCCGGACGGCGCGGTGGCCATGGCCGAAGGCGGCGCCGGATTTCGCGATTTCACGCGGATTGCGGCCAGTTCGCCGGAGATGTGGTGCGATATCTTTTTGGACAATCGGGAAAATATGCTAGCGCGGCTGGCGGCGGTCGATGCCAGGCTGCTGGCGATGAGAGCTGCGTTGCAAAATAAAGACCGGGCGGCGCTGACCGATGTTCTGGTTCGGGCCGCCCAGTTTCGGGAAAGCTGGTCGCCGCATTCTACGGCTGGCGACTGCGCTGCTGAAGTCAATGCCGAATGAACAGCTTCACCGACTCGGTGCTCGACTGCAGCCAGGCCCGGAGCACCTGCAATTCCATCTTGATCAGCGGCGTTTTTTCGTTGCTGAAGGCGTAGGTCATCGCCTCGATGTCGACCAACAAGCGTGACAACGCGTTCGCATTGGCCGCCTGATGCCACTCGCGGGCGATCCTGTTGATCAGATCCGGGCGGATCAAAGCGGTCGTGCCCGGTACATAGTCGAAGGGCAGCGACAATAAAAACTTCTCGGCCTCGAGCGTCAACAGCCCGTCGGCTGACGATTCGAGCCAAGTGTCCTCGGGGCCCGAAGCGCGTTGTTCCCTGAAAGTGTCGTCATTTTTATAAAGCTCGAACATGGCTTTTTCCGCGAAGTGGTGAACGTAAAGACTTATAATCGCGCTCTGGCCGCCGCTCCGCTTCCCCGAGATAGGTGTGGCTAACCTCAACGAACGAGTAATCTAATGAAATACCGTATTAACCCAGGGGCGTTGCAGACTGCTGCCGTGCGCGTGCCGGGCGACAAGTCCATTTCCCACCGGGCCATCATGCTCGGTTCGATTGCCGATGGCGTGACCGACGTGCGGGGGTTTCTCGAAGGCGAGGATGCTTTATCGACTATGAACGCGTTTCGCGCCCTGGGCGTGCGAATCGAAGGGCCGGTTGCGGGCCGGGTTCGCGTCCAGGGCGTTGGCCTGCACGGTTTGCGGTTGCCGCCAGGTGCAAATGCCACGGACGTGCTGACGCTGGACTGCGGGAACTCCGGCACGTCCATGCGCCTGATGGCCGGTTTGCTGGCTGGACAGGGACGGCCCATCCGTCTCACGGGCGACGCCAGCCTGGCCCGGCGTCCGATGAAGCGCATCATCGAGCCGCTCGGCAGCATGGGTGCGCAGATTGACGCGGTCGGAGATGGTCTGCCGCCCCTGGTGGTTCGGCCGGTCGAGCGGCTGCAGGCCATCGATTACCGCTTGCCGATGGCTTCTGCCCAGGTCAAGTCGAGTATTTTGCTGGCGGGGCTCTACGCCGATGGGCTCACGTCGGTGACCGAACCGGCGGTCACGCGCGACCATACTGAGCGCATGCTGCGCGGGTTCGGCGTTGCGGTCGATACTCAAGGCGCTAGGGTCCAGTTGCGCGGTGGGCAAAGGCTGAAAGCCTGCGCGATTGACGTGCCGGCGGATATCTCTTCGGCGGCGTTTTTGCTTGTCGCTGGTGCGATCGCCGCGCAGGCCGAGCTTACGCTCGAGCATGTCGGCGTCAATCCGACCCGCACCGGAATTCTCGATATCCTCGGTCTCATGGGGGCCCGAATCGAGTTGCGCAATCAGCGGGAGGTGGGTGGTGAGCCAGTAGCGGACCTCGTCGTGCGCGCCAGTGAGCTGCATGGCATCGACATTCCCGAGCATCTGGTGCCTCTCGCCATCGACGAGTTTCCGGTGATTTTCGTGGCGGCGGCAAATGCCCACGGCACGACCGTCTTGCGCGGCGCGGCTGAGCTGCGCGTCAAGGAGTCGGATCGGATCGCGGTCATGGCCGATGGTTTGCAGGCCTGTGGCATCGACGCCACCCCGACGCCCGACGGCATGGTGATCGTTGGTGCTGGCGAGCGCAACGGTGCCCGTTATCGAGGCGCGCAGGTCCAGTCGCACGGCGACCACCGCATCGCGATGGCCTTCACCGTGGCGGCTCTGCGCGCCTCGTCCAGCATGGAAGTGCTTGACTGCAAAAATGTCGCTACTTCCTTTCCGGGTTTCGTCGATCTGATGAGAACGGTTGGTTTCGATCTCGAGGTGAGCGTTTGAACGACGTGTCGCCGATTATCACCATCGACGGACCGACAGCCTCGGGCAAAGGTACGATTGCATCAGGCGTGGCCGGTGTGCTGGGGTTCAATTATCTCGATAGCGGCGCCTTGTACCGTCTGGCTGCGCTGCAGTCGGTCCGCGAACGCGTCGATCCGAACGACGATGCCGCACTCGGCGCCATGGCGCGCTGCCTGCCTATCTGCTTCGACACCAAAAAAATCCAATTGAACGGCGAGGATGTCACCGACGCGATTCGCACCGAGAGCATTGGCAATCTGGCTTCGCAGATCGCCCGTGGTGCCGGCCTGCGCCAGGGGCTGCTCGATCTGCAGCGCGCTTTCGCCAAACCTCCCGGCCTGGTGGCTGATGGCCGCGACATGGGCACCGTCGTGTTCCCGACGGCCCGTTTCAAGGTGTTTTTGACGGCCAGTGCCGAGGTGCGCGCAGAGAGGCGATATAAGCAGTTGATCGAAAAGGGCTTTTCTGTTAAATTTGTTGACCTGCTGCAAAATCTTCAGGAACGCGATGCACGCGACAGTTCGCGGGCGTTTGCGCCTTTGGTGCCGGCGGCGGGGGCATGGATTTTGGATTCGACCGATAAGGGCATCGACGATGTCGTGGCCGGTATCGTCGACCGCTATCGATGCGCAGAGGTATGACCATGGGCCGGCCTGTTTGGTGACAGACCGGATTTACAACGCCACCCGGGCCGGTGTCCGCGGTGAGATTTGATCGATTTTTAAATGACCACAGACCAACTCGTAACACTCCCTACCGAAAGTTTCGCCGCGCTGTTCGAAGAAAGCCTCTCAAAACAGGAAATGCGCACCGGCGAAGTGATTACTGCGGAAGTCGTCCGCATCGACCACAACCACGTGGTCGTCAATGCCGGCCTTAAATCCGAAAGTTTTATCCCGATCGAAGAATTCAAGACCGACCGCGGCGAGCTCGAAGTGCAGGCCGGCGATTTCGTTTCGGTCGCCATCGAGTCGCTCGAGGACGGCTACGGGGAAACGCGCCTGTCGCGCGACAAAGCCAAGCGCCTCGCGGCCTGGCTGCATCTCGAAAACGCGCTGGACTCCGGCGAGCTGGTCACCGGTACGATCACCGGCAAGGTCAAGGGCGGCCTCACGGTCATGGTCAACGGTATCCGCGCCTTCCTGCCGGGTTCGCTGGTCGACGTCCGTCCCGTCAAAGACACCACGCCGTTCGAAGGCAAAACCCTCGAATTCCGTGTCATCAAGCTTGATCGCAAACGCAACAACGTCGTGTTGTCGCGGCGTGCCGTCGTCGAGGCCAATATGGGCGAGGAGCGTCAGAAGCTCCTCGAAACCCTGTCTGAAGGCGCGGTCGTCAAGGGCGTGGTCAAAAACATCACCGATTACGGTGCTTTCGTGGACCTGGGCGGCATCGATGGTTTGCTGCATATCACCGATCTGGCCTGGCGCCGCGTGCGGCATCCATCCGAGGTGCTGACGGTCGGTCAGGAGCTGACTGCCAAAGTGTTGAAGTTCGATCAGGAGAAAAACCGCGTTTCGCTGGGTGTCAAGCAGCTTGGCGACGATCCGTGGGTCGGTTTGTCCCGTCGTTATCCAGCGCACACGCGCTTGTTCGGCAAGGTTACGAACATCACCGATTATGGTTCGTTCGTCGAAGTCGAGCAGGGTATCGAAGGTCTGGTGCATGTGTCCGAGATGGACTGGACCAACAAAAACGTCGATCCCAAGAAAGTTGTCACTTTGGGTGACGAAGTCGAGGTCATGGTTCTGGAAATCGACGAAGACCGTCGCCGGATCAGCTTGGGCATGAAACAGTGCAAGCCCAATCCGTGGGAAGACTTCTCGGCTACCCACAAAAAAGGCGACAAGGTCAGTGGTGCCATCAAATCAATAACCGATTTTGGCGTATTCATTGGCCTGGCCGGTGGCATCGACGGTCTGGTTCACCTGTCCGACCTGTCCTGGAATGAAACCGGCGAAGAAGCCGTTCGGCGCTTCAAGAAAGGCGACGAAGTCGAAGCCCTGGTACTGGCGATCGATACCGAACGCGAGCGTATTTCCCTGGGTATCAAGCAGTTGTCCGGAGATCCGTTCACGGTCTTCGCATCGACCAACGACAAGGGCTCAATGGTCACCGGGACGATCAAGGCGGTCGACCCCAAAGGTGCTACTGTCGATCTGGGCGACGACATCGAAGCTTACCTGCGGGCGTCCGAATTGTCGGTCGACCGGGTCGAGGACGCGCGTAACGTGCTTAAGGAAGGCGAGCCCGTGACGGCCATGGTCATCAACATCGATCGCAAGAACCGGTCGATCAGCCTGTCCTTGAAAGCCAAGGACACGGTCGACGCCGATGAGGCGATGAAACGTATGTCGGCTGAAAGCACTGCCGCTTCGGGTACGACCAACCTGGGTGCGTTGCTGAAAGCAAAATTGGGTAATCAATAAGCGAGCAATAAGCGCGTATCGATAGAGCGCAATTAGATCAGGGCGACGCTGCGAAAGCCGTGTCGACCCTGTAGTCGTTGGGCCAACCAGGTGCTTTGAGTAGATGCTCGAAGCGCCTTTTTCATTAGATGTAATGACCAAATCCGAATTGATCAATCGACTGGCGCAACGCTTCGAGAAACTCCCGTTTCGCGACACCGATTTTGCTGTAAAAATGATAATCGATACCATGGTGAAATCCCTGGCCGATGGTGTGCGCATCGAAATCCGCGGCTTCGGCAGCTTTTCCCTGACGCATCGTCCGGCAAGGCTAGGCCGTAATCCTAAATCGGGCGAGCAAGTCCATGTTCCGGAAAAGCGCGTGCCACACTTCAAACCGGGTAAGGAGCTGCGCGAGCGTGTCGATCAGGCCTCCCGGCAACAGTCCAGGCACGCGGCTCAGGCAGACAGCGTCGCATTTGTTTTTCCGGCTGACCAGGGGGCGGCTTGAAAATACTTCGCTGGGTCGTTCGCGCGCTGCTGTTCGTTTTGGTTTTGAGCTTTTCATTACGCAATATTCAAACCGTCCAGCTCGAAATCGTCCCCGGCTATACCGTGCAATTACCGCTCATCGTCCTCATGCTGCTCGTTTTTATCACGGGTGTGGTTACCGCCTGGCTGTTACTGTTGCCGTCCTGGTGGAAAGCTCGGCGTGCAGTTGGTTGCCACCATCTGGCGGCGAACGGAGAGCCATCGGCTAGTGTTCCGCCTGGCGCCACGCTAGCGCAGGACCGCCCGTATGGAATTTGAAGTCTGGTGGTTGTTGGTCGTTCCGCTGGTGTTCGTCCTGGGCTGGTGCGCTGCGCGCTTCGACTTACGGCAGGCGCGGAAGACTGCGCAGACGCTGCCGTCTTCGTACTTTCGCGGGGTCAACTTCCTACTGAACGAACAGCCAGATCATGCCATCGACGCGTTTCTCGAAGTCGCCAATCTAAATACCGAAACTGCCGAGCTGCATTTCGCTCTGGCTAATCTGTTCCGTAAGCGCGGGGAAGTCGACCGGGCGATCCGTATTCACGAATCGCTCAAAGGCCGCGCTGACCTAAGCGAACACCATCGGCTGCAAGCCGTCTATGAGTCGGGCGTGGACTATTTGCGTGCCGGTATTCTCGACCGTGCCGAGGCTGCGTTCGAATCGCTGCGCGACACGCCGCGTGCGGCCGAGGCCTCCCGCAAGCTGTTGGAACTCTACGAAATCGAAAAAGCCTGGGACAAGGCGATCGCCGAGGCCGGCCGGCTGCAAAGTTTGGATGCCCCCATCAAGCTCAGCGATATTGCTCATTTTCACTGTGAGCTGGCCGAGGTGGCGTTGAGCGACGATGATTCGATCCGCGCTTTCGAAGCCCTGAGCGACGCGTTGGCAGTGCATCCGGGCAGCGTTCGGGCGACTTTGATGATGGGCGAAATCGCCCTTGCGCACGACGATCGCGACAAAGCCATCGAGTATTGGCATGCCTCGGAAAAACAAAATCCCTGGTATTTGCCGCTGGTCGGCCTGCATTTATGGAAAGCCTACGAAGCCAAAGGTGCTGTGGCTGAGGGCCTGGCTGCGCTCGAGCGCTACTGCACGGATTACCCGTCGATCGATTTGCTCAAGGTATGGGTCGATGCATTGCTGCAGAATCACGGTCCGCATGAGGCGTATGCCCGGCTGCGCATGCAGATCCGGCGCCTGCCGAGCTTGCTCGGGCTCGATCGTTTACTGCTCATGCAGATCGATTCGACCGACGACGAGGAGCGGCGGCGCGACCTCGTCATGATGCGCGAATTGATGGCGCGGCACACCGCGCGGCTGGCGCGTTTCCGTTGTCATATCTGTGGCTTTCAGGCTAAGCAGTTTTATTGGCAATGCCCGGGCTGCGCCACCTGGGACAGTATTATTCCACGACGCGTCGAAGAGCTCGATTTTTATCCAATCCCCGATAAGCCGCCAGTGGCGGCGCATTCCCCATGACAACGCATATCGTAGTGACCGGCGCGGCCGGCTTTATCGGCAATAATCTCGTGCGTGCATTGAACGCGCGTGGGCTCACCGACATCATCGCCGTCGACAGCCTCACCCGCGCCGACAAATTCCTCAATCTGACCGGCTGCGACGTGGCCGACTACATGGACAAAACCGAATTTCGGGCGCGGCTCAAGGCGGACGGTCTTCCGGCCATCGAAGCGATTTTTCATGAAGGTGCGTGTTCCGACACCATGGAGCACAATGGTGCTTATATGATGGACAACAACTACCGCTATACGGTGGATGTGTTCGAATACGCGCAGGCCCGGAAAATCCCTTTGTTGTACGCCTCGTCGGCGGCGGTCTATGGCGGTGGCACCCGATTCGTCGAGCAGCGCGATGCCGAGGCGCCCTTGAACGTGTATGGCTATTCGAAGTTTTTATTCGATCAGGCGCTGCGCCGTGCCTTGCGCGCCGGTCTGCGGGCGCCCGTCACGGGCTTTCGATACTTCAACGTCTACGGTCCGCACGAGCAACATAAAGGACGCATGGCATCGGTGGCGTTTCATCATTTTCAACAGTTTCGCGCCGACGGCCGGGTGCGTTTATTTGGCGGCTGGGATGGGTACGCGGATGGGGCTCAGCAGCGCGATTTCGTATCCGTAGACGATGTGGTTGCCGTCAACCTGCATTTTTTGGATAAACAAGGCCCTTCAGGCGTGTTCAATCTCGGGACGGGCCGTGCGCAAACCTTTAACGACGTGGCGCTCGCGGTGCTCAATGCAATGCGCCGGCATACGGGGCAGGCGGAGCTGGGCCTGTCCCGGGCGGTCTCCGATTGGTTTCTGGAATATATTCCTTTTCCGGATGCGCTCAAAGGAAAATACCAAAGCTTTACTCAGGCTGATTTGACGCAACTGCGCGCGGCCGGCTGTGGCCATGATTTTCTGTCGGTCGAAGCCGGGATTGCGCGTTATATCGATTATTTGCAAAAAAACCCAAAAAATTTTGGAACTAATTAATTTTATATGACACAGAGTAGTGTCGGTGCACGAAATTTCGTTTCGAGCTCTCTTTCCCCTGAGAGAGTGCGCACCGGCTCTGTCGGATACTCGTTGGTTTCGCCCGATTCCAACGCCCGGCAGGTTTGTCTCCTCAAGCTTTACTTTGGCCCGCTGCATGGCGGGCCTTTTTTTTCTTGGCAGTCTGCACAAAAAGAGTTAACCTTTCTCGATGAAAAGTGCCCTGTTGAGCCTTCGCGCTGCGGTTTCGAGTTTATTGTTGATGGCTGCGCTGTTTGCATCGAGTGCCCATGCGCTGCCGCGCGCCGAGCTCAAGCAGATACGCAGTGTCATCACGGATCAGCTCGACGCCTTGGCTCGCAACGACGCCAGCCGGGCCTTTGCTCATACCTCCCCGCTGTTGCAGGAAAAAATCGGTACGCCAGCCAATTTTCTGGATATGATAAAAAACACTTATGGTGTCATTTACCGACACGTTTCAGTCCAGTTTCTGCAACAAAGCGAGCAAAACGCTGCCGTATATCAGTATGTTCAATTGTCGGACGAAATGGGTCGTGTGTGGATGGCCCGTTACCGTATGCTGAAAACTGCCAAAAACCGCTGGACCATTGACGGTTGTGAGCTCGAGCAAACCGATTTCACGGTCGTTTGACCTTCTGGCTACTAATCTGAATTTCGCACAAATTTTGATGTCAGGCTCAAAATACGTCGCGTAAAGTATCGCGAGCGCGCGACAGCCGCGACCGGACCGTTCCGACCGGGATGCTGAGCTCGAGTGCGGTATCTTCGTAGGTGTAACCGTCCATGACGACCAGTTGAACGACCGATGCCATCGATCCAGGAAGCTTGCTAATTGCCAACCGAAGGCGTCCCATCATTTCGGCGCGAAGGACCATGGTCATCGGGTCATCAGCGAATTCCGTATGGATTTGCTCGCCCAGGTCGTCCGTGTTTTCGAACTGGTAACGGTATTCGGGAGCGCGGGTTATGTTGCTACGAACGACATTCAGGGCGATACCGTATAGCCAGGTTTCCGGTTTGGATTCACCCCGGAATTTGTGCCAGCAACGGTAGGCTTCCATGAATGCCTGTTGAACGACATCTTCTACGGAGGATGTGTTGCGCATGTTCTTGCGGATGAATGCAGTTAATTTAACTTTTTGAGCGCGAAAAAGCAGTTCGAAAGCGCTCATGTCAGTCGCGCTACAGGGAGAGAAAACTTCTGCTTGCGCATGCTCTTCTTCCTGCACTTCTTCGAATTCGTCGTCTTCCCCGTTGAAAAGCGTCTCGATCAGATGGCCGTCAATGAGGTCGAGGTTAAATTCGTTGTCGCTGGATTGGTGTGCTGCTGACTGCATTGCATTCTCCCTTGACATTCAACCGGGTTTGGCTGATATGCCCTAAAGATATGCATCAACTGTGCCACCTATTTTTTTATGATAATTTATTGATTTTAAACAGTAAAATTTTTTTAGGGAAATGGTTTTGTTATAGGTATTCGAAATTAAGCAGGTTTTTTTTTAAGGATTCCTGAATGTCATATGAGTAAGCGCAAGATTTCGCGCGCACGCGACAGACGCGACCGTATGGTGCCAGCCGGTAGATGAAGCACCTGTGCCGCTTCTTCGTAGCTATAGCCATCGAGAACGATTAGTTGCACGACCTCGCCCATGGATTCTGGCAAGGTTTCGATGGCGCGCTGCAACTCGATGATCATTTCCCCTTTAAGGATGATCTGCAGCGGATCTTCGGCAAACTCGGTTTCAGTGAAGTCGTGCGCCTCATCGGTGCTTTCGAATTGATAGCGGTATTCGGCCGAACGGGTGACGTTGCTCCGAACGACATTCAAGGCGATACCGAAAAGCCAGGTTTCCGGTTTCGAGTCGCCCCGAAATTTATGCCAGCACCGAAAAGCTTCTATGAACGATTGCTGAACTAAGTCCTCGACCGAGGATCGGTTACGCATGTGCTTGTTGATAAAGCTCGTCAGTTTATGGCGTTGTGCCTGAAAGAGCTTTTCGAAAGTCCGGATATCTGCTGCGGTGCGTGGACTGTAACAAATAAGCTCTTCGAGTGGTATGGAAAACTCGTCATTTAAGACTTCATTCAACATATCATCTGCAGAATAAGGTTGTGGGTTCATCGACTGCTTATGCCCCATATGAGCTAGTACAATGGAGGAGACGCACTAAGTATGCCATATTTAAAATAAAACAAATATATGATTTTAAAAGACTTTAATAGCATTTTAAAAGAATTTATTAAGGAAATCTTAAAAATCACTGAATGTTTGTAAGTTTTCCTTAAAAGCTAAAGGTTTTCCCTGATGACTGAAAATGTAGCTCGCCGCTTCGCCGAAACCCGGCGGCAAACAGAAAATTTAACTCGACCATTGAGCGAGGAGGACATGACGATTCAAGCGGCTGCTTTCGCTAGTCCAGCGAAGTGGCACTTGGCGCATACCAGCTGGTTTTTCGAAGAATTTGTCTTGCACAGTGCGGCCAACTACCGGCTGTTCGACGAAAACTTCCGTTTTTTGTTCAATTCCTACTATGAAACGCTCGGTCGTCGTCAACCTCAGTCCTTGCGGGGGTTGATTACGCGGCCTGGCTTGTCTGAGGTCATGAATTATCGGCAGCATGTGACTGCCGCGGTGCTAAAGCTTCTAGATGCGGGCGTAGATGAAGCGGTGGCCTCAGTTCTCGAGCTCGGCGTTCAGCACGAGCAGCAGCATCAAGAGCTGTTCGTAACCGATATTTTATTCAATCTGTCGCAAAATCCTTTGTATCCTGTGTATCTACCAGCGGACCCCGTTGCTTCCCCCCAGCTCGATACCGAACGCGCCTGGCGGTCGTACGCAGGCGGTCTTTTCAGAATGGGCCATGCCGGCGACGGCTTTGCGTTCGATAATGAATGTCCGCAACATCGGGTATTCGTGGAACCGTTTACTCTTGCCTCTCATCTAGTGACCAATCGCGAATGGCTGGCGTTCATCGAGGACGGTGCTTATCAGAAGCCCTTGTTATGGCTGGCGGATGGTTGGAAAACCGTGCAGGCCGACTCTTGGACCATGCCTTTGCATTGGGTCGAGCGTGCCGGAGAGTATCGACGGTATGGTTTGAACGGTTTGCAAGCACTCGAGCTGGATGCGCCCGTCATGCATATCAGTTACTTCGAGGCGAATGCTTTCGCGCGTTGGGCGGGCTGCCGCTTACCGACTGAGGCCGAATGGGAGTTCGCCATGCGAGCGGAGGAATTGCCACAGGCGTTTGGCGAGGTTTGGCAGTGGACATCGAGCGCTTACGGTGCTTATCCCGGGTTTCGGCAAAGCCAGGGGGCGCTCAACGAATACAACAGCAAGTTCATGAATGGCCAGTATGTTTTACGCGGCAGTTCTTTTGCCACGCCTGCCGGGCATGCGCGCACAACCTATCGGAATTTCTTTTATCCTGACCAGCGCTGGCAATTTACCGGCTTGCGGCTGGCCAACCAACTCAACTAAGTGGTCACTATGGCAATAACAAGCGATATTTCCCAGACCGGGCAGCTACAGATTTTTCTTGGCGATGTGCTGGCTGGCTTGGCATGCGCCCCCAAAACCTTGCCTTGCAAATGGTTTTACGACGCTATTGGCTCTGCTCTGTTTGAACGGATAACGGCCACCGACGATTACTACCCGACTCGGGTCGAGACTCGCCTGCTCGAACAGGTTGTCATCGACTTGCGGCATTTTCTGCCCGATCTGGTCGTGATCGTGGAGCCCGGCAGCGGTTCGAGCGCCAAAACCCGGCGTTTACTGGCATCGCAACCCAAATTGCAGCAATACATCCCTATCGATATTTCTGGCGACTTTTTGCTGAACAACGCTCGGCAGTTGCATCACGAGTTCCCGCAGTTGAGCATCACACCGGTGGTCGACGATTTCACCTGCTTACGCAAAGCGTTGCCGATTGATTCGGCAGGTAGCCGCCTGATATTTTTCCCGGGTTCGACGATAGGCAATTTCGATCCGGTGCAGGCCGAGTGGCTGCTCTGCAATTTGCGCGACAAGGTCAAGGATGCGTATCTGCTGATCGGCGTCGACATGACACAGGACAGTGAGAAGTTATTGGCGGCATACGACGATCGTCAGGGCGTCACGGCGCTCTTCAATTTAAACCTACTGGAGCGTTGCAACCGCGAACTCGAAGCGGATTTCGCCGTCGAGCGTTTTCGGCACGAGGCGCGTCTCGACCGGCGGCGCCAGCGCGTGGAAATGCACTTGGTCAGTCAAACGGCACAAGCGGTCACGATCGACGATCGGACGTTTTCGTTTCGAGCCGGCGAAAGTATTCATACTGAAAATTCTTATAAGTATGATGAGGCCGCGTTTCGCAGCATCGCCGCGCGTTGCGGTTGGCATTTCGTGGAGGCCTGGCGCGACCGCATCGAGTCGGAGTTCGGCGTTTTCCTATTTCGCGGCTGATGACGTTGTGCGCTCCGCATCGGGCCGGTCGCATGGCGATACTCGTATAAAACGACGCCGACGTTAAGCTCGACAGGCTTCTAGTGCTTGGCGCAGATCATCCTGCAAACAGTCGACTGGCTCCAGGCCAATATATAAACGGACCACGTTGGGGTTGTCCTGCCAATCGCGTCGCAGGCGCCGCAGGTCGTAAGGCGCGGCCAGGCTGACCGAGCCGCCCCAACCAAACCCCAGGTGGAAGCGTTGTAAGCGGTCAAGAAAAGCGTCGATCTGCACGACCGACACCGATGACTCGAACACCAGCGTCAACAAACTGGCTGCGCCGCTGAAGTCCCTAGACCAAATGCCATGGCCGGGGCTGTCCGGTCGCGCCGGATGCAATACGCGTTGAATGCCGGGTTGCACTGCTAGCCAATCGGCCAATTCCCTTGTGTTTCGGTCCTGTGCTTCATAACGCAGGCGATAATGCGGCAAACTGCGCAGTAGGGTTTGGCAATCCTCGACACTGACGCCCATACCAAGGATCGTATGGACGTCATGGACTTTATGATAAAGCGCCGGGTCGCGGAAAACGACGCTACCCATCAGCAGGTCGCTGCCGCCAGACTGGTATTTCGTCAAAGCCTGTAAAGAAATGTCGGCGCCCAAATCGAAGGCGGGCAGGGCGATTCCGGCCGACCAAGTGGTATCGGCCGCCACGACTGCGCCATGGGCATGCGCCGTCTCGGAGAGCGCCGGTAAATCAGCCACCTCCAGGGTTATCGAGCCGGGGGTTTCCACCCAGAGCAGGCGTGTATTGGCCGTGAACTCGATCGTGTCGATCCGCAAGGGATCGTATAGGCCGACTTCGATGCCATAAGCATCCCGTAAATGATAAGCCAGCGTACGTGCCGGATCGTAAATATTATCTGGTAGCAATACCCGGTCGCCGCTTGGCACCAGGCTGAGCAATATCAGGCTGATCGCGGCCAAGCCCGACGGGACCAGCACGGCGTGCTTGGCGTCTTCGAGCAATGCGAGCTTGTCTTCCAGGGCCTGCGTGGTGGGCGTGCCGAGCAAACCATAGCTGTAATTAGCACGCTGCCGCCAGTCGCGCTGCCGCAGGCTGGCGGCGTCTTTGAAAACGACGGTCGAGGCGCGAAAAGTCGGGGCGGCCAGGCTCTGAAAGCTTCCGGGCGTTTGTGTCGGCAAACGCAGCAGTTCGGCCCAGCGGTCGTCGATATTCATCGTAGGGGCTCCTCGTTCATCAGGGCAATTTGTTCGCGCAGTTCCAAAATCACGTCCTCCCAGTAACGCGGCGTGTCGAACCATGGAAATGCGGGCGGAAACGCCGGATCGCGCCAGCGCTGCGCCAGCCAGGCGCAGTGGTGCAGCATGCGCAGTGTGCGCAGTGCTTCCATCAAATACAGCTCCCGCCGGTCGAAGGTATAAAAGCTGTCATAGCCCTCTAAAATGGCGTTCAGTTGGCATTGCATCTCGGCCGGCGAACCCGATAACAACATCCATAAATCCTGGATGGCCGGCCCGTTGCGGGCATCGTCGAAATCGACGAAATGAGGCCTATCGTCGGTCCATAAAACATTGCCAAGATGGCAATCGCCGTGCAGGCGAAGAGTTTTGACCGCGCCCGCGCGGGCATAACACGCTTCGATGCAAGCCAATGCCTGATCGACCACGCCGGTCCAGACGGTCACCAATGCCGCTGGCAGCCAACTGTGATCCAGCAGGTAGGCGCGCGAAGCCACGCCAAAAGTCGTCGGGTCGAGTGAGGGCCGGTGCTGGAAAGTTCCGCAGCCGCCGACCGCATGCATCCGGCCCAGAAACGCGCCGATGCGGGTCAATACCTTGAGGTCGTCGATTTCCGGCGCACGGCCGCCCTGCCGCGGAAAAACCGCAAACCGGAACCCCTGATATCGGTGCAACGTGCTGCCATCGTTCGAGAGCAATGGCCTGACCACCGGGATGTCATGCGCGTGCAGGTTTTCGATGAAGGCGTGTTCCTCCAGAATGGCGTTGTCCGTCCAGCGGCCGTTTCGGTAAAACTTTACGACGATCGGCGGCTTATCCTCAGGCCAGGCTTGATAAACCCGGTTTTCATAACTGTTCAAAGGCAGCAGACGGCCGTCACCATCGTAGCCAGCACTGTGCAATGCGTCGAAAACGCAGTCCGGCGTCAGCCCGGCAAACGGCAAATCATCATGTGAAGCATCCATCCACGAGATTGTACGATGCCTTTGGCTCTAAGGTTTCAGCCGACACCCGACATACGCTAATATGCGCTGAGCAAAGCGGGCTGGGGGTGCCGAATGTGGGGTTTGAGTTTTCCGTGGTGGCAGTGCGTGGCACGGGGTTTAGTTGCATATGAATTTTTGTTGTTCCCGTTGCGGCTGACCGGTCGGCGCCAACGCGGCGAGATGGCGCCGTTCGAAATCGTCAGATCACTATTCAAATGCGTGCATCGGTGCCTTTGAAAATAGCGGATAACCAATGACCGAGCCAAGTGAATCCGCTCGCCGCCTATGGCGGTTTGCAGACCTGGAAAAGACCGGATTGGCATCACATCCGGTCGAGTCGCTGTCAGTCACTGCCGTTATGATCTTATGCGCGCGCTGGTGCGGCGTTTGTCGTGGCTTCGAGCAAGCGTGCGAAGCGTTCATGGCGGAACCGGCGGCGGCTGCCGTCGATCTCTGGTTGTGGGTCGACGTCGAGGACGCGGCCGACGTCTTGCCTTCCTTGGACGTCGAAACTTTCCCGACCCTGGTCATCATTCAGAATGATCGGCTCACGCTTGGTGGGCCGCTTCGACCTGAGCTGGCAGCCCTACGTAGGGCGCTCGACAAGGCGCTGCGCGATCCTCAACCGGTGGCGCTCGATCAGACGAGCCAACAAGAAATCGTGCGGCTGGCGGCGGCTTTTGAGCGGCGGCGTCGGGAAGATGCTGTGCACTGAAGGAAGCGTTGGCTCAGCAACTATTGGGCTGCCTCTGCGCATAATTGAATCAACGCTTTTTTATATGTTCGCTTTGCTTAGCGCGGAACTTTTCTATTCCAATCGTCACGGAAAATAGTCTACGTGATGAAAGTTACCTTATGCCGCTCAGCCGTACAGCACAATATTTACCGCCTACGGGCAATCCAGAATTACACAACAGTTCGCCTGATATGGCCCCGCGACAAGCCGTAGCGCGAAAGCCGGAAGCTGACGATGCCAGCGATACTGAGCAAGCAACTAGAAAAAAAGCACTCAAACTTTTAAACAAAGTCAAAAAGCTAGTTGACCACCAAAAAGATCTTGATCTATCAGTATTGTCCCCTCAGAGCCTGGAAATAAAAAAAGCGATCATCGACATCGTGATGAAACAAGAATTCATTGTAATTGAAGATGACTTTTATGATGAGTTTGATACTATTGTTCTCTTGTTTGAATACATGAAAATGGGTTTGAGTGAAGAAGAGTCTGAGCTTAGAAGAAACACAATACGCTACTATCTTAAAAAAGAAATGTCAGGTCGGGTTGCTGTTGATATCAAACGTTTTATGCCATTCAGCCAAGATGATCTTCCGTTGCTACTGGAAATCGCGAAACCATCATTGAAAGAAAAAGTTCAATCTCGCCTTACTGGAAGGTACTTAGATTCGTTAAGAGAGGGGGTTGAAAGTCAACCAAAAGAATACAATCTCCATGATAAAGTTTTTCAATTCGATGTGAATGACGAAATGGTTTTCCTGAAAACTATTTTTATAGAAAACAATTGGCCAGTATGCTCCAACATAAAAAATGCTGATTCATTTGTTTCTGATCAGATGGGCGGCTTTCTCAAAACAAACAGTCCGCCGATAATGCAAAAATTGAAGAAAAAAATCTTATCGAGCTCGGAAAATATTCCTGCTGAAATAAAGAATTGTTTTGAAGGTTTCTCAGCGTGCTTATCATTGTTTTTTTTAGGAAAAAAGTTTGACGAGAATCAAGAGATTTGCATAATAGAAATTTTTGATTATGTTTGCAAATATAAAAATGAAAACTTTTATTATGCGGCCGTAAATATCATAGGTAAAAGTATTCAAGATCCACAGGCTGCGAATAAGTTTTTTTCTTCGATTGATCAGTTCACCGATAAAGTATGGGGCGTATTGATTTTCTGGGCAACCGCTGGGCATGACGAGCTGTTTGCCCAATGCAGTTTGATTCTTCGCAAAAGCGAGTCGTACATGGCTTCGAATACAAAATTATGTCAAAGCAGTGCGCTTGCGTTGTTAAGTTTTGCATTTAATGCTAGCATTGATTCGAATGTCAAGCAGCAGGTTTTGGGTATATTGCTTAAATCTATTGAGCGGCCCGAGCAGTTTTTTTCCGAAATTAGCGGTTTGGGTGCGCTTGACAAGGTCTTGTGTCATGCGGCGTGTAATCGCGCCGAGAAAATCGTTATAGAAAATGTATTGTCATGCGGAACTTTTAGCCAGATTCATGAGCTTATTCAGCCGAATTCGGCGTTTTTCAAAAAGGTTTGTGAGGATGCAATTCTTTTAAGCAATTCGAGTGCTAATCATAGTTTTTTTATTAAAAAGTTAAAATATTCTGGCTCGCTAACTATTTCAGAAGAGAGCCGATTGAATTGGCTCAAGGAGTTCATTACTTCGCGTCTTTTAAATCAATCGAGCGAAAAACTTTTAACTGCAATAAATACGTTTGTAGATATTTTTTTTGAGAAAAAATTTGTTCTCAGTGTTGTTGATTCTCTGAATATGGCGGAAGCATACAACAAAGCTCGCGCTGACGAGGATTGGTCATTAATAGAATGGATTGAATCGGCTGCTTTTATCATTCTGACCATGAACGATAGCTATCGAAATTCGACTTTCGTAAAAGAAACGATTAATCAGATTGCCAAATTTTATGATGCCCCATCCCGAGAAATGGCAATCTCGCTGTTATGTAAAATCGCTTACGACAGTAAAAGCGACGCTACTTTTTTTGAAAATTTTTCTAAAAAAATAAGCCGCAAGCACGCTAAAATCTTTCTTCCTGCTTTGTTTCTGCTGAGTGGCAAAGACAAGTATTCTGAAAAAATATCGAACCTTTTAAATCTGGTGCGGCAGCAGCATTTTAAAGACACCAAAAAAGCCGTGCCGATGCTGAAATTTATTTCGCAAGTCGTATTAGTCGAGCAATTGACTGTAGAGCAAAAATGCCATCTCGTTGGAGTTTTAACAGAAAGCATCGATCTAAAAAAGAAAATTTCTTTAACGCTGCCAATGCAGTATGCGTTGAGCTTGACAATGTTTGCCAATTCCGAAACCGCATTAAAAGAACAAACTCTTACCGCACTGAGTAACATTCGAAGCATCCAAGATGTCGAAAACGCAATGAGAAAGCTGATAAATACTTTATTTAGCGTTCCCGATGCGGAGGAAGGTAAGTTTTTCGATGATTATGAGAATTACGTGCAGAACTCGCGAGCCCCGACAGCCCTTGTTTCTTTTGCTAGTGCTCACTGTACGACACCTCAAACCGACTTGGAACGTAGCAAGATTTTAGCCGAAATCGCACTGCTTGCGCGTTGTCTGGTGACGCCTGGTTACGAAGTCAATGAGCCCGATAGCCATCATAATGCTATTCTTCAGCAGCGCGCACCTTTGGCCTGGCAGATTTGGCGCGAAGACATGTCTTGTGACGCGCCCATTTCCGCTTCACGCGGAGGTCCTAATTCGCTCCAGCATATTAATGTGCCGAATTATTTGAAAGAAAAAATCGTTTCCGACCGTCATGTCGAACGGGGCACCTATCCGTTATTGGAACAGGTTTTAATCGGTAAGTTGGATTTTAAAGACGCATTTTGTGAAGTGTCTGACCACAATAGCGTTGAGGGCTTACTATTATCGATGACCAACCCTGCTATTCAAGCAAACGACCAGTTGAACGTGCTCGGAGAGCTTTTAGAGAAGAATAGCCAGTTGTCAGAGCAATTTCTCCGTGACCTTAAAGATCTAAAAAAATTCTTGAAAGCGCCAGACACTTCTTCCAAAAAACACCGAAATTTTCAGGTGTCGATTTCTTCCAAGGCTGAGGATTTGTTCTTGATCGGCACAGATGTTATCGGCAGCTGCCAGCATATTGACGGCTTGACCGAGCTAAATAAAGCCTTGCCGGCTTACGTGCTCGATAAAAAGTATATGGCCGCGCTGGTGACTGATAAAAACGGTTCCATCATGTCCAGACGGATTTTACGTTTGGTTTGGAGTCAAAACTTAAATCAGCCTGCGATTTATGTTGAGAGAGAATACAGTAACCCTGGCGTACCACAAGAAGTCAAGGATATCAGTATCGATCTCATCCACCAAAAAGCAGAAAAGATGGGAGTTTTCGTCGTTGGCGATGATGAAAATTTACCGGGTGATCGTTCAGTAGGCGCTCTATCTGTTTATGAAAGCCAGCGCCCATGGGAGTATGTTGATGCTTTATCTGGAATACAAAATTATGGCAATTATGTCATCCAAAAGGCTAAGATCATAGACAGAGTTGACAACTCGTATGAGTCTCTTTTGCGGCAGGTTCTTGATCATGTTGACAAATTGAAAGAACTGCGTGAAAACAATTTGTCGCCGCGCGACTTTATTAGAGAAACCAGAGATCTTGATAAAAGCGAATTTCTCCTGCCAAAAATAATCCAATGTGAAAATGACCGAAACCCGGGACTAAACCTGGCTCTATGCAGCCACCAAGAAAAATTTGCACATGAGATCGCCGAATTCGCCAAGGCAGGAAAACCCGGCCAGACGGCGCGTTTTTTGACGACCGTTCAAACAGACGGAATGTGGCACGTCGTCGCCCATGAGGCTAACATTGTCGATACGCACAAGATTTATATTCGAGGCTTTGATGCACTCCCTGATGAGCGAGCGAAAAAATATTTCGATGCAATTCAAGATGATCTTAGAATTCAAATTGCTGAGATGGATGCAAAAATTCAAATTAAAGTGGATACGTTCGCCTTGAGCGAGCAAGAGTCTCCAACCGGTTGCGATTTTTTCTCGCTTAGCTTCGCCTTAAAATCATTTGCAGAGCAATTCGACCATAGTGGCATTTCTTTTAAACATGACGAAGCTTTTGATTCGAATCTAATAAGTGATCTTCACGCCGACCAATTGCCCCTCATGTATTACAAGCATGCTCAGCCCGTCGACTTTGTTGATAAGTTTTATCAAGGCACGCGCCCCTTCGCTGAGCTACACAAGCCTGTGAACAGCAAAGGAGAAACTATTTCCGACCGTTTCAAGCGCTACACCATCGAACAGACTGTATATAGCCTCAGAACAGGCCAATACAAAGATAAAAAATTCAGTGATTCTATCGATGCTAAACGGATTGTGTTCTACGAACGGCTTGCCGATTGGTTGCAGGAGAAAATATCAGCAGGAGATGTTTGATTGTTGTTAGAAAAATCGTCATTTGTTCTGAATCGTTGGAACGCGACTATGTCGATATAGGCTAAATCCATCTTCCATAAAATTCGGCCCTTTCCCGATGTCATTAAGTTAATCGGATTGGGGCCTTTCCGCTTTTGTGCGGCCGCCATAAACTCACGGCACTGGCCGCCAAAATCAAAGCGCCGCCCAGCCAATCCTGCGGCCGAATCAGCGATACGCCCATAAACCAGGCCGAAAGGGTGCCGATCAGCACTTCCGACAACATAATCATGGCTGTCGCTCCCGGTGGTAGGCGCGAAGCGCCAAACTGCAGGCACATATTGCCCAATAAAAACAATCCTGACCAGGACAGCAACAACCAAACTTGATCAGCGCTCACTGCGCCGGGAATACGGATGAGCCCGCCCGCGCTCAAGCCCGCCGCTGCCAGCCCGCTGACCAGTGCCGCACCGCAGAGCATGGCAGTGGCGCAAACGGCGCCGGGCAAAGCCTGCATTTTTTTGAGCAAGACATTGTTCAGCGCAAAACAAAAACCACCTGCCAGAGCCAACCAATCCGGCAATGACTGCGGAAGTGGCAGACGCTCGCCGCCTTGCTGCACCACCAGCATGGCGCCAGCCAGTCCCAATAAAATTTTCAGCGCCGCCGCCAGCGTGATGCGTTCCTGCAAAATGATGCGCGCCAGTAGCGCCGACCAAAGTGGCATGACATAAAACAGCAGCACCACGCGCACTACGTCACCGAGTGCGACGGCCGTGTTGAAGCATACATTCGTTAGCCCGGCGGCCAGCAACAGGATCCAGGGCAGGGGTTGCCCCAACCAGACACGCAAATATCGGCCGCTGTGAATCAGCATCACGAGCGCGGCCAGCGAAAAAATAAAAAAAGTCGTCCATAAGGGATGGATGCCGCCTTGCTCCAGTGCTTTGAACGGCCGCCACGACAAACCCCAGACCGTGGCGTTGATCAATAGCGCAAAAGCGGCGAAATAAGGTGAACTCGACATTCAATTACAGTAAGATCGTGCCACTTTGCATCATAAGCCACCTTTCCACCATGTTCAGCTATCGGCACGTCTTTCACGCCGGCAATCACGCCGATATTCTTAAACACATCGTTCTGGTCAAGCTGGTCGAAGCACTCAGCATCAAAGACAAAGCCTTCATGCTCATCGATACGCATGCCGGGGCCGGTTCTTATGCATTGGATAGCGCGCACGCGCAACGCAGTGGCGAAGCCGACTCTGGCATTGGCAGGCTGTGGCGGCGCACCGATGTGCCGGCCGGTTTAATGCGTTACATGCAGTTGATCCGACAGTTCAATGATGACGGCGATTGTCGGGTCTACCCGGGCAGCCCCTGGTTGGTGGCGGCCTTGGCGCGCGAGGTCGATTTATTGCGGTTTTTCGAATTGCACCCGACCGATGCTCTGCAGCTCGAAAAAGAAGTGGCGGCGATGGAGCGCGAGGCGCTGAGCCGCAGCCGTTCGGTCAGCGTCAAACGAGAGGACGGGTTTGCCGGTTTGAAATCTTTACTGCCACCACCGTCGCGCCGGGGGCTGGTTCTGATCGATCCGCCTTACGAAGATAAAAACGATTACAAAAAAGTTCATTCTGCTGTTGCAGATTCGCTACAGCGCTTTTCGACAGGGATTTATGCTGTCTGGTACCCACAAATCGCGCGCAAGGAAGCGGCCGATTTGCCGCTCAAGCTGTCCGCGCTGCCCAGCAAAGAATGGCTGAATGTCACGCTGGATATAGGGCAGGGCGATTTTGAAGACATGAATCTGGCTGCCAGCGGCATTTTTGTTTGTAATCCACCCTTCCGGTTGGCCGACGAATTAAAAGCGATTTTGCCTTACCTCGTACGGGTGCTGGGACGTGGCGCTGGCGCCAGCTTCAATCTGCAGACAGGTACCAAGCCGATTGCGCCGAAAGCTAGAGCTGACAAGGCTTTTCATGGTGCAAAGCAACATTTTTCACCGCCCAAACCCCCTAAAAACGACTGAAACCCGCATGGAACCTGAACGGGGGGCCCCCTTCCCAGATCAGAGTCTAGTCACTATGCTTACGAAGTTTTCCCTTTTTGGTGTTCTCAGGGTGAGAAATGTATTCCTGAAGCAATTCCTGCTGATGTCAAGTACGCTATGCATCGCCGCTTGTGGCGGTGCTGGTCAAGAGTCTGTGGCGGGTCAAAGTCAGTCCGCAGCTTCGGCAACGGCACCGACCAGTAGTCCGGTCAGCTTTCCAAGCTTGGCCGGCTTGCCGGCCTCGACCAGTACAGCGGCCGGCAACAACCTGTCGCAGGCTGAGATTGACTGTTTGAACCGCGTTAACGATATTCGCGCAGTAGCCGGTTTGGCACCGGTCACGGCTGACTTCAGACTAAATTCTGCTGCACAGAAGCATTCCACATACCAGCTGGAAACCGGTACTTACGGCCATGGCGAGCCGAACAATGCAGCTCCGAGCTTCACCGGGGCGTCGATCGTCGAACGCGTGGCTTTGCAGGGCTATGCGTGGAACCGTCTGCTGGAGGTGACGGCCGCTGCCAAACCCATCAAATCGAGCATGGCACTGCATGATATGCTGATGGACGCGGTTTATCACAGGATTGGCATGTTGCGCCATGATCTGGTTAATTTGGGCGTTGGTTATGCCGTCAAAAACAACAGTTCAGTCTTGACCCTGAATTATGGGCGTCCCAAAAGCCTCGGTTTGACGCCTTCAGCCGATGGCGCACCGGTTCGGTGGCCTGTGGATGGGCAAATCAACGTACCAGTCGATTTCGCATCGGACAACGAGGCACCTGATCCTGTGCCTGACATGAACGTGGTCGGCTATCCGATTTCTTTGCAGGTGTATCCGGATGTCCCGCTGACGACACTGCGTTTTCGTTTATTCGAAGCGGGCGCTGCCGGTGTCGACACGGAGATCGCCAACACCCGGCTATTGACATCGGCCAGCGATGCTAATCTCGAAAACTATGCCGTCACAATCATTCCGCTGACGCCGCTAAAAGCCGGAACGATTTACAAGGTGGTGTTCGAAGGCCAAATTTCAGGTCAGCCGAAGACCTTGCGCTGGCAGTTCAAGACGGCTTGATGAGCAAGAGCCATCGATATGTTTTAGAATGAAGGCCGTTTTGAACTGCCGGGCCCATGTCATGCCTAATGCTCGTATTTTACTGACGATTGTCGCCGTATTCTGTTTGAACGGCTGCTCGACGGTCGCTTCGACTGCCGGTGCAGCCGTGTCGGTGGCTGGGGCGGTGACCAGCACTGCGGTATCGGTGGCAGGCACCGCAATCAGCTTGACCGGCAAAGCGGTTGGCGCCGTCATCGATACCGCGACGCCTTAATTCATAACAGAAGTTGCTCTAAGAAACTGGACAGTCAGAGGTTGCTTCCATCAACCCGTGGGCCCGGTAAATCACTAAAATACCTCTCAAAGCCGTCCGTTATATGTGTGCTTTCCACTGCAATGCCTTATGCTTTTAATTTGTGTCGATTTTGCGGCCAAAGTCCAACCTCTGCATTACACTGCATCGTGAAAATCAGCTTCGACTGTTGGGTTTCGTAACTGACTCTGACGAAGATATTAAGTTGAACCTTATTATGCAGGACGACTATCGTCGGGCTCATTGACTACGCCCAGCAGCAAAGGCAGTATTTTAGCGTTAGCCGCGACCAGGTCGCCCGCTTCCAGATAATCCGACTCGCCGGTGAAATCGGTCACCAGCCCACCCGCTTCTTGCACCAGAAGTGCCCCTGCCGCCAGGTCCCAGGGTTTGAGCCCGAACGACAAATACCCGTCCAGGCGGCCGCTGGCGATATATGCTAGGTCAAGCACTGCCGAGCCGGTGCGGCGGATGCCGGCCGTGGCGCGCGTGATGGTCACGAACTCGGCAGCGATGGTCTGCATCGACACATCCGGTTTGGCTGGATATGAAATCCCGATGAGACATTCGCGCAGCTTGGTGCGTTTGCTGACGCGGATGCGGCGATTGTTCAGGAAAGCCCCCTCGCCGCGCGAGGCGGTGAACAAATCGTTGCGTACGGGGTCGAAAATGACCGCCTGCGAGAGCACGCCGCGGTGAGCGAGCGCGATCGACACGGCATAATGCGGATAATTGTGGATGAAGTTCGCCGTGCCGTCGAGCGGATCAATGATCCACTGGTAGTCGGACTCGCCGGACGCGCCGCTTTCCTCGGCTAGAATGGCATGTGTGGGGTAGGCTTGCCGGAGGATGTCGATGATGGTGGTTTCGGCGGCCTGATCGGTTTCGGTGACGAAATCGTTGGGTCCTTTGTTGCCGATGCGAACGAGGTCGATGTCGAGGCTGGCGCGGTTGATGATTTTACCGGCAGCGCGGGCGGCCTTGATCGCGACGTTGAGCATGGGATGCATCTTGAACTGCCTTTATCTGGAATGTCTGAAGTGCTTGAACGGCTGGTGTTTTCGCAAGAATGCTATTGTAAATGAGCTTTGACCCAATACTCGACCGGATTCGTATCGTTTTGGTCGAACCTTCTCATCCGGCCAATGTCGGGGCGTGCGCACGCGCCATGAAAACCATGGGCTTGCGGCGGCTGGTGCTGGTCGATCCGGCCCGGCCTGGGCTTTGCGAACACGACGAGGCCGTCGCGTTGGCGAGTGGTGCGGTGGATGTGCTCCAGGCCGCCCAGGTGGTCGCCACCACGGCGCTGGCGTTGACCGGGGTACACTGCGCGCTGGGCCTGTCAGCGCGGCGGCGCGAACTGGCCATTCCGTCGTTATCCGCGAAAAGCGCCGCGATTGGTTTCGTCGAGCGTTTGTGGCGGCAGCCGGCACCGTTTGAGGCGGCTTTGCTGTTTGGCGCGGAGCGTACGGGCTTGCGCAATGAGGACTTGTTGTTGTGCCAGGCGCATGTGACTATCGACACCGATGCCGCGTACGCCTCGCTGAACCTGTCTCAGGCGGTTCAGGTATTGTGCTACGAGCTGCGCCAGGCTTGTCTATTGACAGCAGCTCGGCAGGTTTCGGCCGAATCCTCGCCGACGCTGCCCGCGCCCGTCACGCACACGATGGCCGCCAGCAGTGACGATGTCGAGCGTCTCTATCAAAAAATGCTGATCGCGATGGCCCAGGTCGATTTTTTGAACCCCGCGCGTCCTAAAAAGCTGATTGCGCGGGTTCGTCGCCTGCTCAGCAAGGCCAGTCTCGAAAAAGTAGAGGTCGATTTATTGCACGGCTTTTTGAGCGACGTGATCCGCGTCGCCCGGGGGCGTCTATACCCACACGAACAAGCAAACCAACAACCGCTGGCCACTGCGCCGGCTCCTACCGAGGACTGAATGTTCAAGCGTTTGCGCGAAGACATCGATACGATTTTGCAGCGCGACCCGGCCGCACGGTCCCGCCTGGAGGTTTTGCTTTGTTATCCGGGCCTGCACGCTCTGACGATTCACCGTTGGGCGCACGGGGCGTGGCAACGCGGTTGGCCGACTTTTGCCCGTTGGCTGTCGCAACTGGCGCGCGGCCTGACCGGCGTTGAGATTCATCCGGGTGCTACCATCGGCCGCCGGGTATTCATCGACCATGGCATGGGGGTCGTGATCGGCGAAACCGCCGATGTGGGCGACGACTGCACGATTTATCAGGGCGTGACGCTTGGCGGCACCAGCCTGGACCGCGGTAAGCGCCATCCGACATTACTGCCGGGCGTGGTCGTCGGCGCCGGGGCGAAAGTGCTCGGTCCTTTCGAGGTTGGGGCGAACGCTAAAATCGGTTCGAACGCTGTCGTCACCAAAGCAGTGCCGGCAGGCGCGACGATGGTCGGCAACCCTGCCCGGCAATTGGTAGCGCCCGCCGTGCAGGCGGCGTTTGCGGCTTATGGTTTGACCGACAACGCTGACGACCCTCTGGTCAAGGCGATTCACGGGCTGATCGAGAGGCTTGCTCAGCAGCAGACGCGGCTCGAACAGCTGGAAAATGCGCTGCACGCGGCGGGTGTGCCTTGCATCCGCAATGAGCAGCCGTGCGCCGAGACTTTGCAATCGCTCAATCGACTGGTGGATGAGTGATGAGAGTGCTTACGGATTTTCATGAGGTTTCCCGTCAACATTTTCGGCTTGTCCTCGCAGCTTAGGCTGTTTTAATTAATCGCAGCGGCCGAGAACCTTGTGTAGCTCACCGCTCTGGCAGTCCGCAGCGATTCGCAAATACCCGCCTCGCGGCGGCGAAGCCCCATAATCCCAGTCCGGTAAAACGATGCGCTCGCAATCGGGCCGCTTTTCGACGTATCGCCCTGGCCGGTGCGTGTGTCCATGAATGATGCGGCGCACCTGCTGTCCGCTCGGCTGATCGTCATCGCCGGGCCACCAACCGTCGAAGACCGCTAAGACGGCCGGGGGCGATACGTCCATGATAAGCTCACTTTTCAGGGCTTTTTGCTGACGGCTTGTGTGTGTGATCGATGCGGCGATTTGTTGGCGGGTGCTTAAGGGCTTTTGCAGCATGCCGTATTGCCAAAGCGGATCGCGGCTGATTTTTCGGAATTGCTGATAACCGATGTCGTCGGTGCACAGCAGATCGCCGTGTGTGAGCACCGTGGGTGTGCCGAACAGGTCGATGAAACAGGGGTCCGGTAGGAGATGCAGGGTGGCGCGGCGCATATAGTCCGCCCCGAGCATGAAATCGCGGTTGCCGTGCATGAAATGACAGGTGGCACCTATGGCGCTTGCCTGCTGCAGCGCAGATGCCACGCGTTCGATGCAATCGCTGCTGTGGTCATCGCCTACCCAGTGTTCGAAGAGGTCGCCGAGCAGGACGATGTGCGTGGAGGGTGCCGCTTGAGCTTCGAGCCAGTTCTCGAATGCCGTCAGGATCTGCGGTGTTTCGTCGGACAGGTGAAGGTCGGAGGCGAACAGCCAAGCCCCCGATGCAGCAGTCATGTGCAGCAATACAGTAATTTACTGCTTGGCGGCGATAATTTCGGCTTTTTTGATGATGATGTCTTCAGTCGGCACATCCTGGAACGGACCTTTGCTGCCGGTTTTGACCGCTTTGATCGCGTCAATGACTTCGGTGCCCTGCACGACTTTACCGATGACCGCATAGCCCCAGCCGGACGGCGTCGGGCTGGTAAAGTTCAGAAACGCGTTGTCGGCCACGTTGATGAAAAACTGAGCAGTGGCCGACTGCGGATCGTTGGTTCGCGCCATGGCGACGGTGTATTTGTCGTTTTTCAAGCCATTGTCGGCTTCGTTCTTGACCGGGGCACGGGTCGGCTTTTGTTTCATGCCAGGCTCGAAACCACCGCCTTGAATCATGAAGTTGCCGATTACACGGTGAAAAATCGTATTGTCATAATGACCATCTTTGACGTATTGCAGAAAATTTGCAGTGCTTGCAGGCGCTTTTTCGGTATCGAGTTCGATGACGAAATCGCCGCGGGTTGTTTGAAATTTGACCATGGGTTTCTTGGAAATGTTGGAAGCAGCCCAGGAAGATACCATAGGAAATGCCGTCAAGGTTGCCACTAGAACCATGTTACTCAGGCGTTGTAAAAAAAAACGGCGTTGCATATTTTATCCTTGTGCGGTTTCGTGAACTATGCGCCAGCGTGTGCCTTCGCGCACCCAGTATTGCTTGCGTTTGCTGATCTGGTTGTTGCCGTCGATCGATAGGTTTTGGTCGAAAGTGATCAACATCATATCGTCGCGGGAAGGGTATCGCATGACGACCATATTGTTCAAGCTTAGCCGTGGCGCTTTGTCGCGGTCAAACACCATTTTTCGGGTCCGCCACCGGTCGATGGGTATGCCGTCGATGTAGCTTTGTGCGGAGTAATGCTCCAGTACGCGGTCGGCCTCGGCGCTTTCGAAATCCTGCCGCCAGGCGTCCACCACGCCAAGAATCGTTTGCCGGTCGATTTCCCAGTTTTCCTGGGAGACGAATTCGAGAGAATCGCTGATTACCACCGGCGTTGCGCCGACTTTGACGAAGCGTTGCAACTGCTCGAGGTCGGCGTTGGCCAATACCACGCAACCATCGCTGGCGCGCGGTGGTCGGCTGATTTGTCCTGACGGTACGCCGTGCAACCAGATACCATGACCGGTACGGCCCTGGCGTTTGTCCCATTCGTTCGGGTAGTTTATGGGGAGTGCGATCGAACCATAAAAATCGTTCAACTTCTGCTTGGGCAGCAGCTCGGTTACGGTGTAGACGCCCAGCGGTGTTTTCTGATCTCCTTCACGCGCCTTATCGGCACCCATCTTGCCCTGGGTGATGTAAAAATCGGTTATGAGTTTGGGAAACGGGGCGGTGTTTTCATACAGAAAGAGCCTTGAGCGACGCGTATCGATCAAAATCGCGTAGCGCTGGTCGCTGCGCAACTGCACAAGTTCGCGGGGCACGGTGTTTGGCGCGGGGCGATCACGATACGCCCGCAGCCGCACGATGGCTTCTTCGCGCAAGTCCGCTATGTCTCGGGAGCGATCCAATGGAGATGGCACATCGCCTACCGTGCGCAGCGGCCGGCCAGCTTTGAGCAGCAATAAGTCGCCCCGGATCAGGTGCCCGACGCGGAAATTTGGATACTGCTCTACCAGACGGCCGGCGATTTCGAGCGATTTGTCGAGATTGCCCGTCGATAATTCGATGTAAATGCGTTCGATCGCCGAGTCGATGGCCGGACGGTCGTAGTTCAGCTTGCCTTTTTTGGAAAACCAGGCCCCTGGATTGTCGAACAGATCCCCCGGCTGAAACTTGACGCGCTGAAACGATGCCGTCTGGTCGACGAATGTCGGGGCAGCCGTCGCCATCCATAAAATGAATGGCGCAGCCAATAGCGTGACCTGCGAGGCGGCGCGCCGCATCATAGTGCGATCAAGGGTTGGAGCGTTCTTCGAGGATTTGCCATTTATTGCCCGTTTTAGCCAGTACAACGGTCTTAACTGTAACATTGCTCAATCGGTCCGATGAATAAGTTTGTCTGAATTGGGTAATGGCTTTGCCGCCATCATAGGAGATCGCAATATTCTCGACTTTGACATCGATGCGGCCTTTGCTTTCGATGCGTTTACGCCGTTCGGTCTCCCAGCGTTTGCGGCTCATACCGTGCGGAGTTTCAAAATTTTTGGCATACGACGCCAAGTAGCTATCCGTATCCTGGCTCGACCAGGCTTTGGCCCAATCGTTGATCGCTCTGACTACCTCGTCGTCTTGGGGCTTGTCAGCCCCTGTGGCGGTCCGTGGCTTTTGGACCGGTGCGGCTGCGACGACCTGTGGCGCAGCCGCAGGGGGCGGCGGCGCAGCGACAGGCGGTCTGGCCGCCACGAGGGCTGCTGGTGGCGGTGGTGCAACAGGCGGCGCAGCCGGCTTGGCTACGTTGGCGGCCGCAGCGCTGGCCTTCGAGCCCCCGATCAGGTCGCGGATCACTGCGAGCTTGGTCTGCGCGGTCGAGTTCGACGCATCGAGCTGCAAGGCTTTGTCGAATGACTGGCTGGCCAGCTTGGCATAAACGTCACCCAGGTTTTCGTAGGCCGTTGCATAGCTCGGGTGAGTCCGGATCGCCATCTCTAAAGCACTACGCGCCTTGTCGTACAGGCCCTGACCAGCGTAGAGCACAGCGAGGTTGTTATATGGTTCGGGCAATTCGGGGTAGTCTTCAGTCAGTTTGGTGAAAACGGTGATCGCGTCGCTCGGCCGGTTTTTTTCGGTCAAAATCAAACCCTTGAGAAAGCGCATCTGCGCGTCGCGCGGCTTGCCTGCCAAAAAAGCTTCGGCACGGGTCAGAGCCTGGTCGAGCTGGCCGCTTTTGATCAACCGGGAGACATCTGTCGCATCGTCGGCGAACGATATGCTGCAGGCCAGCGCGATGGCGGCGGCCAAGAGAGGCTTGGCCAACCGGCCGCTCAGCGGGGTGCATGAGCCGCCATCTGAAGGGCGCTGACGCATGTCCTGAAACTGTTTCATCAATCGATCCTTGTTATACTTCACTGTTGAAGATTGTAGCAAGCCTTCGGCATTCGGCGGTTAACCCAAACGGCTATGTTCAGTAGCCTGTTCGGTGGTCTGGGCCGCCTTAGGTGTTTCGACCCGGCCTGTTGTTGTCGCCGCGTGCTTGCAGCAAGTTCATCATTATAAAGTTTTCATTTCGCCGAACAGGGCGCTCGTCGCTAAAAATACACCGTTCATGATTGCAAAACTCCACATTTACAACACCCTACAGCGCGAAAAAATTTTATTCGTTCCGTTGGAGGCAGGCCGGGTGCGAATCTACGTCTGCGGCATGACCGTCTATGACTACTGCCATCTCGGGCATGGCCGCGTGATGGTGGTGTTTGACATCGTGCAGCGCTGGCTGCGGGCGGCCGGCTATGCGGTTACCTATGTGCGCAACATTACCGACATCGACGACAAGATCATTCGCCGGGCTGCCGAGAATGGCGAGCCGATCCGTGCGTTGACTGATCGTTTCATCGCTGCGATGCATGAGGACGCCGACGCGCTCGGGGTCGAGCGGCCCGAATACGAGCCGCGCGCCACCGACTATGTGCCGCAGATGCTCGGCATGATCGGGCGCTTGCAAATGAACGGGTTGGCCTACCAGTCTACCGACGGCGACGTGAACTATGCCGTTCGGCGGTTTCCGGCGTATGGGCGTTTGTCCGGCAAATCGCTTGATCAGTTGCGCGCCGGGGAACGTGTCGGCTTAAACGACACCAAGCGCGACCCACTCGATTTCGTTTTATGGAAATCGGCCAAACCCGACGAGCCGGCCGATGCGCGCTGGCCGTCGCCGTATGGCGACGGACGGCCCGGCTGGCATATCGAGTGTTCGGCGATGAGTTGCGCGTTGCTGGGCGACTCTTTCGATATTCATGGCGGCGGCGCGGATCTGCAATTTCCGCATCACGAAAACGAAATTGCCCAGAGCGAGGGTGCGACCGGCAAGCCGTTCGCCCAGGTCTGGATGCACAACGGTTTCGTGCGGGTCGAGAAAGACGGCGTCGACGAAAAAATGTCGAAATCACTGAATAATTTTTTTACGATCCGCGATGTGCTTGCATATTATGATGCCGAAGTGGTGCGGTTTTTTATTCTGCGCGCGCATTACCGCAGCGCTTTGACGTATTCCGACGCCCATCTGCAGGATGCGCGGCAGGCGCTTAGTCGATTGTACGTCGCCACGAAAAATGCGATGTTGGATGCAATTCTTCCTTCACCTGCTTATCTGATCGATTGGAACGACCCTTATGCCGCCCGGTTTGCTGCGGCAATGAACGACGATTTCAATACGCCGGAAGCGATTGCGGTGCTGTTCGAGCTGGCGTCTGAAGTCAATCGCCATCCCGCGGTGAAACTGGCGCGCTTGCTACGTGCACTGGGCGGCATCATCGGTTTATTGCAACGACCGGCGGCGGAATTCTTGCAAGCTGGCGGTGATTCGCTGGCGCTCGACGATGCCGCGATTGCGCTGCGAATCGCCGAGCGTCAAGCCGCTAAACAAGCTAAAGCGTTTGCTGTGGCCGACCAGATACGGGCGGACTTGCTTGCGCAGGGCATCGTGCTCGAAGACCGCCCCGACGGCACGACCGAATGGCGACGCGCTTAAATGGAAGCGGCGCAGGCCTTCGTGCACACCGACGACCCGGATGCACCCGCCTATTGGGACGAGGCCTGTGCTTTGTTGGCCTGTCAGCATCCGGTGTGGCGCGAACTGATCAGCCGCTACCGCGACCGAGCACTGCGCACGCGTGGCGATGCTTTTCAAACCCTGGCGCGCGCGATCGTCGGACAGCAGATTTCGGTGAAGGCCGCGGATGCGGTTTGGGGGCGGTTCGCGCAGATATTCTCGATCGGGGTGAACCCCGCCGCTGTGCTGGGCACGGATGTCCCCAGCCAGCGCGCCGCTGGTTTGTCGGGCCGAAAAGTGGAATATATGCAGAGTCTGGCCCGGTTTGCTCAGGCTGGCGGGCTCGATACTGCCATGCTCGCGGCGTTGGACGACGAGGATTGCTTGCTGCATTTGGGGCAGATACACGGCATCGGTCGCTGGACGGCCGAGATGTTTCTGATTTTCAATCTGCGCCGACCGGATGTTTGGCCGGTCGACGACATCGGTTTACTCAAGGCCCTGGGCCGCTCCTTCCTGGACGGACGAACGCCCGATGCCCGCGAGGCGCGCGTGTTGGGCGAGGCGTTCCGGCCCTGGCGCACGATTGCGGCCTGGTATCTGTGGCGCAGTCTGGACCCGATTGCGGTCGATTATTAAAGGTTGATAGATGAAACAAACATTTTTAGATTTCGAGGCGCCGATTGCTGATCTCGAACAGAAAATCGAGGCGCTGCGGTTCGTGCAGGATGATTCGGCCGTCGATATTTCGGAAGAAATCGCGCGGCTCAAGGCAAAGAGCGACGCTTTGGTCAAGGACATTTACGCCCAGTTGAGTGCTTGGCAAGTATCGCAGGTGGCGCGTCATCCCCAGCGACCGTATACCCTCGATTATGTGAACGGCATGCTGACGGATTTCCATGAGCTGCATGGAGACCGTCATTTCGCCGATGATCGTTCGATTGTCGGCGGCCTGGCACGGCTCAACGGCCAGAGCGTCATGGTGATCGGCCATCAAAAAGGGCGTGACGTCAAGGAGCGGACCCGCCGCAACTTCGGCATGTCCAAGCCGGAAGGCTACCGTAAAGCCCTGCGACTCATGAAAACCGCCGAGAAGTTCGGCATTCCGGTGCTGACACTGATCGATACGCCGGGCGCCTACCCGGGTATCGACGCCGAGGCACGTGGCCAGTCCGAGGCGATTGGTCGCAACTTGATCGAGATGGCGCAGCTCCGCGTGCCGATCATCGCCACGATCATTGGTGAGGGCGGGTCCGGTGGCGCGCTGGCACTCGCGGTCGGCGACATGACCCTGATGCTGCAATACGCGACTTACTCAGTGATTTCGCCCGAGGGCTGTGCATCGATCTTATGGCGCAGCGCCGACAAGGCCAGCGAAGCGGCGCATGCCCTGGGAATCACGGCATCGCGTCTGAAAACGCTCGGTCTGATCGACAAGATCGTCAATGAGCCCCTTGGCGGTGCGCACCGCGCACCGACGCAAATGGTGCAACTGCTCAAGCGCGCCGCTGGCGATGCACTGCGCCAAGTCGCGGCTTTGCCGGTCGAGGAGATGCTCGCCCGCCGCCACGCGCGGCTGCTCGCCCTGGGCAAGTTCAAGGAAACCGTCGCGGCGTGAAGGTCGCGGTCGGGTTTTCCGGTGGCGTCGATTCGACGGTGCTGTTGTTCGCCTGTCGAGCGGCGGGCGTTCCGGTGACCGCCATTCATATCAATCACGGTCTGCATGCGTCGGCCGATGCCTGGGAGGCGAATTGCCGCGAGCGCTGCGCGGCTTGGCGGATTCCGTTCATCGCGCGGCGCGTCTCGGTTACGCGCCAAGGCGGCGAAAGTCTGGAGGCCGAGGCGCGAACGGCGCGCTATACGGCTTTGGCGCAGGTCATGGGCGAGTGCGCAGCAACTATTTTACTGACCGGACATCACCAGGACGACCAACTCGAAACGAGCCTGCTCGCTTTGTTGCGCGGCTCCGGCCTGGCGGGTTTGGCGGGGATGCAGCCGGTCGCCGCCTGGCCTTTGCACGGTGCGACGTATAAAAATTTACATATAGTGCGGCCTTTGTTGACGCTGAGCAAAGCAGCCATTTTGCGTTTCGCCGCTACCCAGGGCTTGTCGACCATCGACGACCCGTCGAACGCCGATCCGGCGCTGCGGCGCAATGCGCTACGCATACAGATTCTGCCATTGATCGAAACAGCGTTTCCGCAATACCGCGCTTCGCTGACGCGCCTGGCCCGACAGGTTGGCGAACTGCGCAACGAATGGCAGGCGGAAGCGGCGGCTGTTTTGCCGACCGTGCTCGACCCCGACGAGCGTTTGCGGATTCACGACTGGCTGGCGCTGCCGACCGCTGTCCGCTTGCGCGTCTTGCGCGCTTGGCTGGCGACCCGCACGATTCGCTTGAGCGAAGCGCAAACCTTCGAACTGGCCAGGCAGCTAGCGGCCGGCACTGGTGGCGAACGCCGAATCGGCGGGCGCTGTCGTCTGCACATTCGTCGAGGGCGCGCTGGTTTATACTGGCCGGCTGATGAATAAACGTAACGATTCTTTATTGCTCGATGAGGCTGCGGTTGCGGCCGAATGCGCTCTGGCTTTGCAGCCCCAGGAAACCGTTCGCTGGTGCGCTCCCCTCGACCTCGACGCGCGGCTGCATTTCGCGCAGGGGTTCATCGCCCTGACCGACGCACGTCTGATCGCCCGGCAGCCGGGCGAAACGGCGATTCAAAGCTGGCCTCGCGACGGCGATCTGCGGCTGGAAGCGGGCGATCATGCCGGCGTGGGTTGTCTGGAGCTGCACGATGCCACCGGGTTGCTCGCCTCATGGCGGCATACGCTGGAAGCCAGCCCGGCGGTGAGTCGTTTGGTGGCCGCGTTCAATCGACCGGACATGGCCGAACCGCGTGGGTCCGGGCTTGAGGACGACAGCGGCGGCGAATTCGATTTTAGCGAAGCGCCACTGACGATTCGCGACACTGCCTGGCCGTTGTGGCGGCTGACCCGCTTTGCGCGCCCTTACCGGCGGCAGCTCATGCTGGGCTTCGTCCTGACTCTGGCGGCGACCGCTGCGACCCTGGTGCCGCCTTACCTGACCATTCCGTTGATGGATAATGTACTGATTCCCTATCAAAACGGTCGACCGCTCGACTATGGCCTGGTGGCGTTTTACCTGTCGGGGTTGTTGATCTCGGCAGTGGTGGCCTGGGTGCTCGGCTGGGCCAAGACGTATGTTCTGGCGCTGGTCAGCGAACGTTTGGGCGCAGATTTGCGGACCACCACCTACGAACATCTATTGAAGCTGTCGCTGGAATACTTTGGCGGCAAGCGGACTGGCGACTTGATGGCGCGGATCGGCTCGGAATCTGATCGCATCTGCGTGTTCTTGTCTTTACATCTGCTCGACTTCGCGACCGACGTGCTGATGATTCTAATGACTGCGGCGATTCTGTTTTCGATTCATCCGGGGCTGGCTTTGGTCACGCTGGTGCCGCTGCCTTTCATTGCCTGGATGATACATGCCGTGCGCGACCGGCTGCGGTATGGTTTCGAACGAATCGACCGCGTCTGGTCGGAGGTGACGAACGTGCTGGCCGATACCATTCCGGGGGTTCGGGTCGTCAAGGCGTTTGCTCAGGAGCGGCGCGAACTGCTGCGTTTCAAAAATGCCAATGACCTCAATCTGCAGGTCAACGACCGGGTCAACAAGATCTGGTCGATTTTTTCGCCGACGGTGACGCTGTTGACCGAAATCGGTCTGCTGGTCGTATGGGTTTTCGGCATTTGGCTGGTGTCGCACAAACAAGTGACCGTCGGCGTGCTGACGGCGTTTCTGGCGTACATCAGCCGGTTTTACACGCGGCTCGACTCGATGAGCCGGATCGTTTCCGTGACGCAGAAAGCGGCGGCCGGGGCGCGGCGGATTTTCGATATTCTTGACCATGTGTCGAGCGTGCCTGACGCGGCGCAACCGGTCGCGTTGCCTTTGGTGCATGGCGCAATCGAGCTGCGCAAGGTCGGTTTCCGGTATGGCAATCGGGCGGTAATCCGACAGGTCGATTTGTTGATCCGTCCAGGGGAAATGATTGGCCTCGTGGGGCACAGCGGCTCGGGCAAGAGTACGCTCGTCAATCTGATCTGCCGGTTTTACGATGTGGCCGAAGGTGCGATATTGCTGGACGGCGTCGACATCCGAGCGCTCGCGATCGGTGATTATCGCAGGCATATCGGTTTGGTGTTGCAGGAGCCGTTTCTGTTTTTCGGCACGATCGCCGAAAATATTGCGTATGGCCGACCCGAGGCCAGCCGCGCCGAGATCATCGTCGCCGCGCGCGCCGCGCATGCACACGATTTTATACTGCGGCTGCCGCAGGGCTACGATTCACTTGTCGGCGAGCGGGGTCAAGCTTTGTCCGGCGGCGAACGGCAGCGCATTTCGATCGCGCGCGCCTTGCTGATCGACCCGCGCATTCTCATCATGGACGAGGCGACGTCGTCGGTCGATACCGAAACCGAAAAAGAGATTCAGAAGGCGCTCGATAACCTGGTGCAGGGCCGCACGACGATTGCGATCGCCCATCGGCTCAGCACCTTGCGCAAAGCGGACCGACTCGTCGTGATGGACAAGGGGCGGGTCGTCGAGGTTGGCTCGCACGACGAGCTGATCGCCGCGCAGGGCCCTTACCATGCGCTGTATCAGGCGCAGTTGCGGCATGCCGAAGAAGAAAAGCAGTTTTTGCCATGAACGATTTGCCGAGCGAGACGCTCGATTTTGCGCTGCACCGCGATGCGCGCGGCCGTTTGGTGTGCGTGCGGGGCGGCACGACGCATGTCGGGGTACAACCCGTGCGACCCTTTCCCGTGACGGCGCCCGAGTGGAGTTGTGCGCTGCTGGATAACCACGGTCATGAAATCTGCTGGATCGACGACCTGGCGGGCTTGCCGCCCGCCACCGCTCGGCTAGTGGAAGAGGCCCTGGCCAGCCGGACTTTTACGCCAAACATTACCGCACTCCTCGCTGTGTCGACGTTTTCCACGCCGTCGGTCTGGACGGTCGACACCGACCGTGGCCGAACCCGCTTCGTGCTCAAGAGCGAGGAAAGCATTCGGCGGCTGAGTGGCGATGCTTTGTTGATCGCCGATGCACATGGTGTGCAGTATTGGGTGGCGGATCGGTTTGCCTTGGATAGGAGCAGTCGGAAACTGCTCGAGCGGTTTTTGTAGGGGATGGTGGCCTGACTATCGTAGCCCCGATCGAAAAGTGCATGGCAGGTGCAGTATCCAGCCACACCGAAACCCGCGGTCTGCCCGCGACGCGCACCGTCTGATACCGTTGTCATCCGAATCGAAGTTGCTGCGTTAAAGAAAAGCTTTTTGCCAGGATCTCGCCGCATGAACCATCGTCATATCGAAATTTTAAGTATTAATTATTTGCGCGGTCCCAATATGTGGACCTACCGGCCTGTGCTCGAAGCCCTGGTCGACATCGGCGATTTGGAGGACTGTCCGTCCAATCTCATACCAGGCTTCACCGACCGCCTGCTGGCCTGGCTGCCGTCGCTCGTCGAGCACCGCTGCAGTGTGGGCGAACGCGGCGGCTTCGTACAGCGGCTGCGCGAAGGGACATGGCCGGCGCACATTCTGGAGCATGTCACGCTCGAGTTGCAAAATCTGGCGGGTATGCCCGGCGGGTTTGGCAAGGCGCGCGAGGCCGGTCCGCGGGGTTTTTACAAAGTCGTCGTGCGAGCCTGGCATGCGACGGTCACGCAGGCCGCGTTGTACCATGCCCGCGATCTGCTCATGGCGGCCATCGACGATGAGCCATTCGATGTCGCTGCGACACTCGACGAGCTGCGGGAAATGAACGATACCTTGTGTCTCGGGCCAAGCACGGCGTGCATCGTCGATGCCGCCGACGACCGCAATATTCCTTACATCCGTCTGAGCGAAGGCAACCTGGTGCAGCTCGGCTACGGCTGCCGGCAGCGCCGCATCTGGACCGCCGAAACCGACTCCACGAGCGCGATCGCCGAGACCGTTTCGCGCGACAAAGACCTGACCAAGACACTGCTCGAGGCGTGCGGCGTACCGATTCCGCATGGCCGTTTGGTCGACAGCCCGGCCGATGCCTGGGCCGCCGCGCAGGACATCGGTCTGCCGGTCGTCGTTAAACCGTCCGACGCCAATCACGGTCGTGGCGTGTGCATCGACCTGTCGGCGCAGGAAGAAATCGAAACTGCCTACCATACTGCCATCCGCGAGGGCAGCAGTGTCATCGTCGAGCAGTTCATCCCGGGTAACGAACACCGTCTGTTGGTGGTCGGTAACCGTGTCGTGGCTGCCGCCAAAGGCGAAACCGCCGAGATCGTCGGCGACGGGCGGCACACGGTGTCGGAGCTGATCGAACAACAGCTCAACAGCGACCCGCGTCGCGGTTACACCGAAGAATGCCCGCTCAACCCCGTGCGTCTCGACACCAGCGCCATGCTGGAACTCCAACGTCAGGGCTACGATGGCCGCTCGATTCCGCCGGCTGGCCGGCAGGTGCTGGTGCAGCGCAACGGCAACGTTGCGTTCGACGTCACGGCCGACATGCACCCGAGCGTTGCGCATGCTGCGGCCTTGGCCGCGCGGGTGGTCGGGCTGGACATCGCCGGCATCGACATGGTCATGGAGGACATTGCGCTGCCGCTCGATGCGCAACGCGGCGCCATCGTCGAGGTCAATGCCGGACCAGGGCTGCTGATGCATTTGAAGCCGGCCTCTGGCGAGTCGCGGCCGGTCGGCAAGGCGATCGTCGACCATTTGTTCGCCCCTGACGAGTCTGGTCGCATACCGGTCATCGGCATCGCCGCCAGTCAGGCGGACGGCTGGGTGGCGCGCTTGATCGCGCAGGGCTTGCGCTTGGCCGGGCAGCATGTCGGCCTGGCATGCCGACATGGCTTGTTTTTAGGCGCTCGGCAGGTCGAAAGCGGCGACCAGGCGAATGGACGGGCGGCGAACCGTCTGTTGCTGAACCGCGCGGTCGAGGCGGCGGTGATCGAAAACCCCTTGCGTGTCATTCTGAGCGAAGGTTTGGCGTACGACCGTTGTCAGATCGGGATCGTCACCGGGATCGATGCCGAAGATTTGCCGGACGATACTTATATTCAGAGCACCGAGATGCTGTTCAAGGTCATGCGCACCCAGATCGACGTGGTGTTGCCGACTGGAACGGGTATCCTGAATGTCGACGATCCCCTCGTCGCCGGCATGGCCGAGCTTTGCGACGGTGATCTGATCGTTTATTCGCAGCATCCCCGGAATCCTTTGCTGAAACGGCATTTGGCGCAGGGCGACAGGGTCGTTGTCGTTGAACTGGAGTTCGACGGCTGGCGCATCTGTCTGCAAGGCCCGGAAACGAAAACCGAGCTGCGCGTGGCCGGTGACCTACAGCAGAGCATCGTTTATTTACCGTGCTTGCTGCCTGCCATCGCTGCTTTATGGGCGCTCCACCTACCGATGGCCGCCATGCAGCAGGCGCTGGACACTTTTGACTTACAAGCCACGTCATGAAAATAGAACGAATCAAAACGCTGCGCGGCCCCAACCGCTGGTTCCGCGGTACTGCCCACGAGGCGACCCTGGTTTGCGATAACGAAACTCGGGCCGGGGTCTTTGCCGATATGGCGCTCGAACTGCAGCGGCACGCGAGTTGCGCGGTTTTTTTCAATCGGGTGGTGAGCACGCGCGAACCCGGGGTTTATCTGGCGGTCGTGCAGTACACCGAAGAAGCGGTCGGTCGTCAGGCGCTCGAATATGCCCTGGCGCATTGTCTCGCGCAAATCGCCGGCCAGCCCTTCGATGTGCCGGCGGCCGTTGCCCATCTGCAGGGTATCGACGAGAACGTCCGGCTGGGTCCAAGCACCGGGGCGATCGTCGAGGCGGCGATTGCGCGGGGTATTCCGTATCGGCGTTTGACCGACGGCAGCATGGTGCAATTTGGCTGGGGCAGCCGCGGACGGCGTATCCTGGCCGCCGAAACCGACCGCAGCAGTGCCATCGCCGAATCGATCGCGCAGGACAAAGACCTTACCAAAATGTTGCTCGATGCGGTTGGTGTGCCCGTACCGCAGGGGCGTGTGGTCGATAAGTTCGAGGCCGCCTGCGAGGCGATGGATGCCTTGGGCGGACCGGTGGTGGTCAAACCGCGCGATGGCAATCAGGGCAAGGGCGTCGTCGTCAACATCAGCCACCGGGAGCAGTTGCGGGCGGCCTTCGAAGCCGCGACCGACATCAGTTCCGAAGTGATCGTCGAGCGCTATATGCCCGGCAAGGATTTTCGTTTGCTGGTGATCGGCGACAAACTGGTCGCCGCAGCGCGGCGCGACCCTCCGCAGGTCACGGGCGACGGCGTCCACACCATTGCTCAGCTCGTCCATCAGGTCAACCAGGACCCGTTACGTGGGGAGGGGCATGCGACGTCGCTCACCAAAATCCGCCTGGACGAAACAGCTTTGGCGTTACTCGCCAAGCAAAACCTGACCCCCGACAGCATATTGCCGGTTGGCACGGTTACGATTCTGCGCAATAACGCCAATTTGAGTACTGGTGGTACGGCGACCGACGTTACCGATCAGGTCCACCCAGATCTGGCGGCGCGTACGATCGACGCCGCGCAGATGGTCGGTCTGGACATATGCGGGGTCGACTTGGTGTGCGAGGATATTTCCCGGCCGCTCGAAGCCCAGGGCGGCGGCATCGTCGAGGTCAATGCAGCGCCGGGCTTGCGTATGCACCTGACGCCTTCGTACGGACAGGGTCGGCCAGTTGGCGAAGCCATCGTATCGATGATGTTCGAAGAAGGCGACGACGCGCGCATTCCGCTGGTGGCGGTGACCGGTACCAACGGCAAGACCACGACCATCCGCCTGGTTTCGCATATTCTTGCCACGCAGGGGTTGCGAGTTGGCATGACTAATTCCGATGGCGTCTACATTAACGGCAGGCGGATCGACGCCGGCGACTGCAGCGGGCCGCGTAGCGCGCGCAACGTCTTGCTGCATCCGGATGTTGACGCCGCAGTGCTGGAAACCGCGCGTGGCGGTATTTTGCGCGAAGGTCTGGGCTTCGACCGTTGCGACGTCGCGATCGTCACCAATATCGGCGTCGGCGATCATCTAGGCCTGAACCATATTCATACGAGCCAGGAGCTTGCGAGCGTCAAGCGGGTGCTGGTCGAGAACGTGGCGCCGACCGGCACTGCGGTGTTGAATGCCGCCGATCCGCTGACGGTGGCAATGGCCGCTGCCTGCCCGGGCGGGGCGATTTTTTTCGCCACCACCGCCAACAATCAAGTTTTGCGAGGCCATCGGGCGCAGGGTGGCCGCGTGGCCTACGTGGAGGATGATCGCTTGGTTTTTGCTCATGACGGTGGGCAGGAATGCATCGCCCTGCAGGACGTACCGTTGACGCAAAATGGCCGCATTCCGTTTCAGGTCGAAAACGCTTTGGCGGCGCTCGCCGCCGCGTGGGCTTTGGGTCTCGACTGGTCGATCATCCGCCGTGGCGCGGCGACCTTTGTCAACGATGCGCAGACCGCGCCTGGCCGTTTCAATTTATTCGACTACCGTGGTGCCACCCTGATCGCCGACTATGGCCATAATCCCGATGCCATCGTCGCTCTCGTGCAGGCCATCGAAACCATGTCGGCCAAGCGCCGCTTCATCGTCATTAGTGGCGCCGGCGACCGGCGCGATGAAGACCTGCGCGCGCAGACAAATATTCTCGGTAGCGCTTTCGATCATGTCATTTTGTACGAGGATAAATGCCAGCGCGGCCGTCAGCCGGGCGAGGTGATCGCTTTACTGCGCGAGGGGTTGAATGGCGCCGCGCGGGTGCGCAGCCACGAAGCGGTTTTTGGTGAGCTCAAAGCGATCGACCGGGCGCTGGAGCAGTTGGAAGCCGGCGATCTCTGCTTGATTTTGATCGACCAGGTGGATGAGACGCTCGAGTATCTGGCGAAAGTTTGTGGGCGCTGATGATGCCTCAGTTTGCTGTAAAAAAACGCATTGCCCGGGCTGTATTAAATGCGTCCTGCTGATTTATGAGGTTGCGCTAAGATTACGATCAAAAACCCAAACGAAAACCATGTGTTTGATCGCCTTGAGGGGTTATGGTTTGGAAGAGGCTGAGCGCGAAGCTCTGGTTGCCGGATTCGATTTTCATCTCGTGAAACCGGTCGACCCACAGCTTTTACTGCAAGCAATATCTTTCTATGGCATGTAAAAAAACGAATTTTAGGGAAATTATGAAACTACAAAATAAAGTTGCTTTGATTACAGGGTCAGCCAGCGGGATTGGCAAAGAAATCGCATTTGAATATGCGCGTGAAGGCGCGAAGGTCGTGATTGCCGATCTCAAATTGGGGGAGGCACAAAAAACTGCCCAGGCGATCGTCGCCAAAGGCGGAATTGCTATGGCGGTGGCCATGGATGTCACGCAAGAGGCGCAAGTCGAGGCGGCCGTCGCGGAAGTGGTGGCTGCCTATCAGTCGATCGATATTTTAATCAGCAATGCTGGCATTCAAATCATCAGCCCGATCGTCGATGCGAAGTTCGAAGACTGGAAAAAGATGTTGGCGATCCATCTGGACGGCGCATTTTTGACCACGAAGGCTTGCATGCGTGTCATGCAGAAAGGCGGGCGGGGCGGTTGCATCTTATACATGGGCTCCGTTCATTCACACGAAGCGTCACCCTTGAAAGCGCCTTATGTGACAGCCAAGCACGGATTGCTGGGGCTGGCAAAAGTCGTCGCCAAAGAGGGCGCAAAATACAACATCCGCTCGAATGTCATCTGCCCGGGATTCGTCCGTACGCCTTTGGTGGATAAACAAATTCCGGAGCAGGCCGCTGCGCTCAAAATCTCCGAAGAGGACGTCATCAAAAAAGTCATGTTGAAAGATACCGTGGATGGCGAGTTCACTACGATCCAGGATGTCGCTCAACTTGCTGTTTTTCTGGCGGCATTTCCGAGTAACGCGTTGACAGGACAGTCCGTTGTGGTCAGCCACGGCTGGTTTATGCAATAAACAATCCTGCTAGAATAGCCTACCCTAACTTATATCGATAAACCTATGAATAAAATCGAACTGATTGAAGCCGTGGCTGATGAGTCCGAAGTCTCCAAGGCAACCGTTCAGCGGGTGCTCGATTCGCTCATCAATCAAATCAAGCATGTGGTTGTTAAAGGGGAAACCGTTCAGTTGGTCGGTTTCGGTAGTTTCGGATCGGGCCAACGCGCAGCGCGGACGGGCAGAAACCCAAAAACTGGCGATCCCATCGAGATCGCTGCTGCTAAAACCGTCAAGTTCACCGCCGGCAAAGCATTCAAGGACGCCGTCAACGGCTGAAATGCTGAGTGCACGTCTATAAGTAAGGGGCGATGAGCATTGCGCAAACGCATGCCATCGCCTTGTCTGTGTTTGAAGGATGGTAGATTCAAAAATTCTTGCCATCTAGATGGAACATTCGGGTCCCAAAAGCTACTCAAGACTATAAGGCTAAATAACTTATAGGATCTGAGATGCAGAATGAAATGCTGGTTGATTACAACCAATTGCAGGCGGCATCAGCAAATGTTTTGACGGCTACCGGCACCGAGAACATTGAAGATCTAATTCGCAGAGCCTTGGATTTTTCGGTGGATGAACCGTCAGCCGAGCAGCAGGATGCCTTTGCGTTGTTGTGCCAAACGATTGCGAATGGAGACATCGACCCAAATGCAAATTATGGGTTACGAAGCCATCAAGCACGCGACACCCTACTGAGCTATGTATGCCGTTTCCCGGTAGAGCAGGGCAATTTCTTAAAAAAATGTGTTGCTTGTCTTATCGCCCTTGGAGCCGCACCGGATCAGCCTTGCGGCACTGGCTTTTCGCCCTTACACATCGCTGCAAACTACAACAATGTTTGCGTGATTGAAAGTCTCTTGGCACACGGAGCGTCGATAGAGGGACGCAATCCACCAAACTGCTTTACGCCGCTGCACGTTGCCGTGGTCAACGGCCATCGTGATGCCTTATGTACTTTGCTGCGGCACGGTGCCGACTTGCACCGTGCCGCCGACAATGGTTACTACCCTCTGCATATGGCTGCGCAGTACGGACATACCTTAATCACTGAAATATTATTTGCTCATGGCGCTAAGCTGCAGGACACTACTCATTCATCTAAAGACATTACGGTATCGGTTGCCGGTCTGACCGCGCTACATATTGCGGCTTTCAGTGGCCATCCTGAGTTGGTTCGGTTATTGCTAACTCGTGGTGGCAATCCGTTTGTCAAATCTCAAGGGGGCGACTTGCCGCTGCATTTGGCTGCTAGTACTAACCAAACCGAATGTATTGCTGTTCTGGTCAAACACAGTCCGCTGTCTATCGAGGAACGCAACATTTTGAACTATACGCCGCTGCATTGTGCCGCAGCGACCAACAGTGCGGCCTCCATCGACATGCTGGTCAGCCTCAAGGCTAATTTGAATGCCGGTTCGATTCATGGCGAAACGCCTTTACACGTTGCTTGCGCCAACCGTTTGCACGATGCTTTGCAGGCTTTACTGCAGCATGGAGCACAACCCAACGTTAGAACAAACTTTGGACGGTCCCCGTTGCACATCGCCGTAGAGATGGCCGATACCAAGGCGGTCGACCTTTTGCTGGCGGCCGCTGCCGCACCTGATTCGCTGGACGATAAACACCAATCGCCCTTGGGTTTGGCGGCTTGCAAAGGTTACTATCGAATTCTGGACCGTTTACTGGCTTGTCAGTCTGCTGTGAATTTAAATTAATTGTCGCTGTAATACAAGCTGCGCAGCTATACAATCCTCACCGGTTCCGACTAAACATGCTATAAATACAAGCCTAGTTTGTTCGAACGGGTTACCTTTGTCATTTTGTCGTTTTTTCTGGGGTTTAAATTTTTGGCTGAAAGCATTCAGAACCGCTTCGCTTAAGATTCTTTTCGCCATGTTGATAGTCGTGTTGGCGACGTTAAGCGCTACCGCCCTGTTTTCCGAACGTCTCGAAAAATCGCTGACCGCCAGTGCAACCAAAGCAATCGGAGCGGATTTCGTCATCGTCTCGGATCAAGCAATTTCCTCTGAATTGTTCGTCCTGGCCCGGCAGTATGATTTACGAAATGCCCATACCGTTACGCTGAACAGCATGGTCAGTGCCAATGACCGTGCCCAATTGGTGGCGCTCAAAGCAATCCAGGGTTCTTATCCACTGCGCGGTCAAGTAGAAACGGCAGATGTTCGGCAAGGTCCGCCATCGGTTGCCAGACGAGGCTTGGCACAGGGGAAAGTTTGGGTCGACGAAGCGGTTTTGGATGCCTTGGGTGCCGCGGTCGGAAGCGTCTTGCAAGTCGGTGAGGCGCGATTGACCGTAGATAAAATATTGATTACAGAGCCTGATCGTGGCTTGTCGTTCATCAACCTTGCTCCGCGTATTATGATGAATGCCCTCGATTTACCTGCCACCGGTTTGATCCAACCGGGCAGCCGCGCCAGTTACCGTTTACTGGTGGCTGGAAAAGCTTTGGATTTGCAGGGTTTCGAGCGTGCCACGAAACCTTTGCTGAAACCCGGCCAACGGTTTGAAACCTTGGCTTCCGGGCGACCCGAACTGCAAGCTACCCTTGATCGCGCTCATAAACTATTGGGACTGATCGCGCTGATCGCGGTTGTGATCAGTCTCATCGGCATTTCTTTGATCGCGCGCGACTATATCCAGCAAAACACGTCTGTCGTTGCCATCCTCAAAGTGCATGGCTTTACCAAAAGCCAATTATGCCGCCTATGGGCAGGCGGCTTATGTCTGATCGGTTTGCTCTGCGGTGCGCTGGGCTTGAGCGCAGGATGGATTTTACAGTTCGGTCTGGAAATGATTTTACGGTCGGTTCTCGATATCTCGGCTGAATCGATAAGCTGGTCCTCGCTGTTGATGCCCTTCTGGTGTGCCGCCATGATTCTGACGTGTTTCGTTTTCGTCCCCTTGTTGTCGGTTTTTTCGAGCGTTCCGGCCGATCTATTTCGGCAAGCATCTCTTAGAAAAAATGCGCTACTGGTGATTGGCCTGCAAGCGCTGGCTTTATTTGGGATGACTTTTTTACTGGTTGGAAACTTAATTTTTGTGATGTATACACTGGCTGGGGTACTGGCGTTGCTGGCGCTGTTCGCCTTACTGGTCGTGCTGGTAACACGTCATGGTTTGTGCTTACCTTTGTTTAAAACGATTCAAGAACAGCCGCTTTGGATGAAAAGCCTGCGTTTTGCCTGGACGTCCATGCGGCGGCGGCTCGGACAAACAGCCATGCAAACGGTGGTATTGACCGTCGGATTGACTGCTTTATTGGTTTTGGCCCTGATTAAATCTGACCTGGTCGAATCCTGGAAAAGCACGATTGCTCCGGATGCCCCCAATCGTTTTGCGATCAATATTCAAAACGATCAGCGTACAGACTTCGAAGACATGCTTAAAACCATCGAGGTCCGTCAAGTCACCCTGTATCCGATGATCAAAGCGCGTTTACTGGCGATCAACGAGCGTAATTTGACGACGCAGGCGCTCGACGATCAAGCCCGGCGTTTGGTCAACCGCGAATTTAATCTGAGCTTCAATCGGGAGTTACCTGTGGGTAACCGCCTGATCGCAGGCGAGTGGCGCGACATTTCTTTAAAAGTCCCGCAAATTTCAGTCGAAGCGGGCGTTGCCAAAACCTTAGGAATTGCTTTGGGTGATCGTCTGCATTTCGAGATCCAGGGACAAGCGTACGATTTCAAAGTTAGCAGCCTGCGCGCTCTGCGCTGGGACTCCATGCAAGTCAATTTTTTTCTCATCGTTCCAGACCAAAGCCTGCAGGCGCTGACGCAGAACTGGATCACTGCATTTTTTCTACCACCGCATCAGGTGGCGCAGGCATCGCGTCTGGTTAGCGCTTTCCCCAACGTCACGCTGGTCGACACCGGCGCTATAATCCGACAGATAACGTCCGTATTGCTACCGATGGTCAGCGCCGTCCAATATGGTTTCGGGTTCACTTTGGTAACCGGTGTTGCTGCACTCTTCATCGTAATTTTTTGTAGTTTGCGCAGCCGCATGCAAGAGGCTGCCGTGTTGCGCGCTCTGGGTGCCTCGCGGCTGCAGATCGCCTGCTCGATCGGCTTAGAGCTCATGTCGATCGGGCTCCTTGCGGGCCTGATTGCGGCCCTCAGTGCGCAGTGTCTGGCCGCTGCGCTGGCGTATTACGGGTTCGATTTTATGTACCGTTGGACCATTTGGCCGTTTTTATATGGTCCGCTGGCTGGCGCTGGCATTGCATTCTTGACTGGGCTGTGGTCGATCCAGCGTATAGCCTCCTCGCCGCCTTTGCTGGTTTTGCGGGACGCGGGAGCATGAGCGCCGAGCTGTTGGCGCTGAGCTTTGCGATATTTGCCGTGATAGCGGGCTTATCGATAAAAAGCAGTCGCGCCCCCATCGAAACAGCCATGAAACAGAGGGCAAAAACGATTGCCAATTTATATATAAGCCCGTCGCATAGGACAGATTTCGCAATTCTGTTTTTGCCGACCGAAGGCCTGTATGCTGAAGTTTTAAAGCGTCCCGGATTGGCGAATTGTCTGCAGTCGGACTATCGTGTGACGATTGCCGGGCCGATGAACTTGGCGGCTTTGTTGAGTGCGTTACAGTTGGGTGTTCCGAACGCTTGTGGTGGGCATGCGCGCCGGTGGAGTTTGGCAAGTGCTGGGCGTCGTTAAATCATGGTGTGGAAACTTAAAAGCGTCGAAGCTTCCGATAACGGACAGGAAGTGGAATGGCCGGATCAGGAACGCACAGAAGCTCCGTCAGACCTGCCAGGCGAAAGTTGAATGATGTCGATTACTTTACCCAAATTCTGTTTGATAACGACGGGGGGCACGATCGCGGGTGCGGCCTCTGATTTTCAAAATAACGTTTATGTGTCGGCTAGCTTTACGGGCCAAGATTTACTGACGGCAACCTGCGGTATCGATGAATTGGCAGAGTGGCAGATCATACCAGCGTATGCTATTGGCAGTCAGGATGTCAGCCTGAGCCATTGGCTGATGCTTCGAAAAATAATTATGGCTGCTTTGGCCGATGAGTCTATCGACGCGGTCGTGCTGACGCATGGCACGGATACACTCGAAGAAACTGCTTTTTGGCTACATTTGCATTTACCGAAAGGCACAGTAGATGAGCCGTTCAAGCCGATTATCATGACTGCCGCCATGCGTCCTGCCACGGCGCTTTCCAGCGACGGACCTGCCAATTTATGGCAGGCCGCCGCCTTTGCTCGGTACCTCATCGAGTCGCCACGCCCCCTGCCGATTGCAATTCGGCAGCAGAAGGTTTGGGCGGTATTGCAAGATCATATTTATGCGCCTCCCAATCTGCAAAAACGAGCAACGACCGGGGTCGGGGCGTTTGGCACAGTCTCATATGCCCAGTTTGTAGGGAAACAGATTTTCTGGTCTGCCATGCCGGTAGACGGTTTATGGCCCGCGGGTTACTTGGCCGATGAATGGGAGGCCAATTCGCCTGCTTTGATATCAAATCAGAATTGGCCTGAAGTATTGCTCCTGAATTGCCAGATTGATGCTGATATGGAACGCCTGGCGCGATGGTTCAAGCCTTGGCCTGCAGGCTGCATATTGGCAGGGTTTGGGCATGGCAACTGGCCTCAGTATCTTTTACCTTTGCTCCGGGATGCGATGGATAGCGGTGTATGTTTGGTCCGGAGTTCCCGTCTTTCGAATGGTATCGTCGGTAAGGCGGTAGAGCTGGCTATTGGCGCCGCCAGCTTACCCCTAAACATACCATCTGCTGGTATCTTGAACGCAGGCCAAGCTAGAATCGCTTTGCAGGGTGTGCTCATGTTCGAAAAAACATGGCCGGATGAATTACCAAATGGCTTGCACTAGAAAAATCCCAGGTTTTGCACTGGGCTTTTTCAAGCAAGCTTTTGAGTATTTACATCTGATTTAAAGCTGGGTCGTTTTCTCGTAGAGTTTTACGCGCCGAATCTGAAGTTTTATTTGATTTGGCGGAACTTGGCAATGAAGCAGAGTTTGACTCCCGAATGATCTTCCAGCTACCTCGCTCCTGTGCCCAAACCAAGGTTTTATTGGACGTTTCGCGATGTGAGTCCGAGCGGTACTTCTGAACGAATTGCACTTCGATTTCATTTTTTGAATCGAAACTCGGGATCACTTGTAAATCTGAAACAGATACGTCGATGTTTTTGGCTTTTCCAACACGGTTGCGGCGCTGGGCTTTCCAGGCAGATAAGGAAGCAGCTTCGGGACGGAAGCGGTCTGAATACATAGCGATGTATGCATCTACATCGCGGTTGGACCAAGCGCGCGCCCACTGTTCCGTTGAACGACGCACATCGTCCGTTGATTTTTCGAGCGATTTACCATCAGTATCGTCACGTCCGCCAGCGCCATTCGATAGGCTTGTCATTGTAGAGGGCGCAGATAGCAGCCCTGAGGGTTTGCCCGGTTGCGACAATACACTGAAGTCCGCTGGGTCGGGAAGTGCGATTTCGGCAACCTGAAGTAGATCTGAAGGGCACTGACCCTCTGAGTTATCAGCGCCAGACGCCATATTAGACGGACCTAAAAATGCAGTTCTTTTTTCTGGCAAGGTGACATTTTGCAGCGTGGTGATTCTCATGGCTTCCAGTAAGATACCTTGGTTGGCCAGTAAGGTCATGCGGGCGATACTGCGGTCCGCGCGGCCGTTGATAACAGCGCGTTGCGATTGATAGAGTTCGTTTTCCGCATCCAGCAAGTCGAGCAGGTTTCGTTGCCCGACATCGAATTGCTGAATGTAGGCTTCTCTTGCTTTAGCGATCGAAGCCTGATGATTTTGTAAATAAGCAATTTTTCTATCCGACGACATTGCATCGTAAATGGCGGCCTGAATGCCTTGCCGTACGTTATTGCAGATTCGAATACGATCGTCCAGTAACTGCGAGCGACGTGCTGAAGCAACTTTTTGCTGCGCCATATCCGAACCGCCCCGATAGAGGTTTACTTGACCTAAAACTTCGATTGCGCTGATATTCCGACTCTGCTGCGTTGCCAAGTAATTGCTGTAACGGTCTGCACGAGCACGCAAGTCGAAGCGTGGGAAAAATCCTCCCGATGCAACCTGAACGTCTGCTGACGATGCTTCCAAACGCGCACTTGCCCCCCGAATAGCAGGGTGGTTATCGAATGCCTGCTTGAGCGATGCCGCCTGATCCGTATTCAAAGGGGTGTCGAGATCGATCATCCCATTATCGTTTTCTGGCCAAGCCTCGCCTGTCAAACGCTGGTACTGTGCCAAAGCGGCAAAAAGGTTGTTACGCTCAGTGGTGATGTTCGACAAAGCAAGAGAAATTCGCCCGATCGTTTGGTCCAGATCGGAACGCCGTCCCACGCCAGCCTCTACTTTTTTCTGAATTTGGGCTAATGTGGTTTGGTGACGTTGGTAATTTTCTTCAGCTAAAGTTACCAGTATTTTGAAACGCGCAACATTGAAGTATGCACGGGCTACATCCAGCCCTATGTTGTTTGCCGCTTCTTCCACTTCAAAAAAACGCGAACGCATGTTTGACGTTTCACGATAATAAGCAGCCTGAGAGGAAAAACCATTGAACAATAATTGCTTTGCCTCGATGCCAACGCTATTGGCGTTATAGCTATAAGAGGGTTGATTGTCGAAGGCGCTGCGCTCGCGACCGATACTTCCTCGAGCATCGACCCTTGGCAATAAATCGCCAAACACCACATCTGATGTGGCAGATGCCGTTTCCAGAGCATGCACTCGTGCCCGCAGTTCCGGATTTTTTTGCAATGAGCGGTCGATGACGGATTGCACGGATGACGTCGTCTGACTTTGTTCCCTCATCGGCGACTGCGCATTCAGACAATTGGTGAAAAGCAGCCCAATCATGACTGCAATGATCGGTTTACGGTTGAAACGAAGTTCGCTCAAAGCAAAGTTTGACATACATGTATTCAAAAAGTTGATGCAAAGAAAATGCACCGGGGCCTGTTACGATCTGACCGCCCCGGTGCTCCGAATCTCAGTGACAAGGCATGTTCGCGTTCATCGCCTGAGTTATTTGTTGCATGACATGGTTGACTTCATGCTGAACCATGGCCTCTGCTGTTGCACTTGCCGTAACCGAAGCAGTTACCGTGGTCGTAGTACTGGACTGCGCCGCCATGCTATTTTGGATTGGCAAGGCACTCTTTAACAGGCTATCAAGACCGTCGGTTAACATCTCCTTGGCCAAATGCTGAACAGACGCACATGAATCGTTGCTTTGACAGCTTGAACCGTGTCTATGATGGTCAAGGTTCAGAGAGTCATGAATGCTCAACGATACTGTCGCATGATCAGTTTCGCCCGCCGCATTTTTCACAGTATATGTCAACGTATCGTGAGTGTCGTTACTCTCTGGAGTATACCTAAGTTTATTGTCGGCAGTGATTGACGCAGAACCACTATCCGCATGAACCCCCACGATCTGTAAATGACCGCCCCCAGGATTGATGTCATTGCCAAGCACATCAAGCAAAGTTGTTTTGCAAGCTTTCACGCTGAAGCAATCGTCCACGGCTTGTGGGGCCGGAGGTGGGGGGGGGGCATCATGGTGCCCGTGGCCGCGGCTACTGTTGCAATCATGATCGTCAGGCGGGTTAGTTGCCCCCGGGCACGGCGTATGACTCGGCTCTGGTGTGTGGCTCGGCTCTGGCGTGCAGCTTGGGGCCGGTGTCGAACTGGGTTCTGGCGTGCAGCTTGGGGCCGGTGTCGAACTCGGTTCTGGCGTGCAGCTTGGGGCCGGTGTCGAACTCGGTTCTGGCGTGCAGCTTGGGGCCGGTGTCGAACTCGGTTCTGGCGTGCCGCTTGGTCCTGGTGCAGGCGTGCCGCTTGGTCCTGGTGCAGGCGTGCCGCTTGGTCCTGGTGCAGGCG
>JBKCTV010000025.1:0-5029 GCA_046318595.1 Burkholderiaceae bacterium
CAGAGAAGGGCGGCCCACTGACAGGGCCCGCGACGCACCCGCACACATCCGCACAGTCAGCCCGTGACCAGCAGCACACCCAGCGCACGCGCCCAAGCGCGAAAACATACACACAGACACGCAGTAGTGCAGGCACAGGGCGTGGTCAGCCCTGGAAGAACACGTGCACAGCCTCGTCAGCCAGCGCGATCAGGAGGCAGCTGCAGGACCAGCCTGCCTTCCTGCCTGGCCACAAACGGGTGTGCAGCAGACAAGCGGGGCAGCACGTCGTCCTTGGCAGCGTTGTGCTGCACGAAGGACTGCAGACGCGACCAGAAGTCAGCGACAGCAGCACGGCTGGCCCGCTGCACTGGCGTGGGGGGCAGCGCAGCCGCCTCCAACGCCAGATCAGGCGGATCAATGCCAAAAGCCTCATACAGCGTCAGCTGGCGCAACGCTGGGGCAGCAGCAGCCGCAGCAGCGGCCAGGTGCTGCGCATCAAAGTGCGCAGCCCACATGACACGGCGACCGTGCTCCATGGCAGACAGCGCAGCCATGCATACCAGGCGCCACACAGTGGCGTCAACGGCTTGCCACGGCGCCATGCACAGCCACAGGTGCGCAACCACAAGCGGCCGGGGGGGCGCACCTGCAGCGGACAGCGCACTGGCCACAGCAAGCAGAACAGCCTGCGCAACAGGGCACTCCCAGAAGGTGTGCAGCCGCATGGCAGGGGCGCCAACATCCCGACGTGCCTGTGCGCTGTCGCACTGGTGCGGCAACAAGCCGGCAGCACCGCACGCGCACGGGCCACTCAAGCAAATGTCATGCCCACCAGCACCGCGCACCCCGTTCACTGTCATCCGCCAAAACACCCCCTTGTGCAGGTTGGGCCACGCCAGCTGCCACGCCGCGCACAACGTGGAGCGCAGACGCGCGTGCCCCTCATCCACGGTCGGCAGGGCAGGCGGGGCAGGCGCCTGGGGCACGGCGTGCATGCCCGGGCCCAGGACGTCAGGCAGGCCAGCGGCGGGGGCAGCGGGGCCAGGCACGGGCACCGGCTCCGCAGACTCCGACGCAGCCAGCGCGCACGACACGTACGCCCGCTGCCGCAAGGTACGGTTGTCCGCGACGGGCTGGCCAAGCACAGACATGACGTCGCGGACACGCACCGCCGGTGACAGCACCAACAGCGGCGAATCCGCAGCACCCGCAGCCGTGCGCCGCGGCCACCCACAGCAGTGCAGCACGCGCCGCGCTGCCTCGTCCAGTGCCACCGGCAGCGGGCGCGGCGGCACCGGCAGCCCAACCCGCCACTCCGGCACGTGCTGCGCCACGGCCGGCGGCACGCGGTTCCACATCCCGGTGAGCACCTGGTTCAGCAGGTACGGGTCACGCAGCAGGTGGCGGCACGCCTCGCTGCGCACGGTCAGGGGCAGGTAGGGCACGCCCCACACCTCCTGCCAGTACTGAGTCGTAACGGACGTGTACGGCCTGCCCGTCGCAGGGTTGACCATCCGCGCGAGCACCCGCTGCAGGTCGCCCACCGTTTCCACCTCCGGCACGTGCGCCAGAGTATCGGTGAAAAGGGTGCCCCACAACCGTCGCAGCCCCTCGGCCGGTTCGGGCGGCATCTCCCCCCACGGCCGCAGCACGGGGCTGCACCACAGCGGCATGTCCGCACACCACAGGCCAGGGGGCTCCGCGGCCTCACGCACCACAGCCGGGGTGCCAAGGCGGCGCAAGCCAGCCACCCACCGCAGCAGCGCGGCTGGGAGTTGGGCCGAGCCCGGCATGGTGTGCCGGTCAGCCTTCAGGGACGCGAGGCCCAGCAGGGCGTACGCGGGGTGCACAGGGCCGTACGCCCACCCCAGCACCTGGCGGGCCAGCCGCATCCACAGCGGGGGTTCAGGCAGGTGTGCGGGCTGGTCCGCGCCCCCGACAGCGCCCCCCTCCCCGCCGGCACCCCCGCCCCCAGCAGCGTCCGCGTCGTCCGCGCCTCCAGCCCCCACGAGGAAGCAGAGCAGGCGGATGCCCCACACCGCATGGCGCGCGTCGGTGTGCTCCCCCAGCGGCAGGGCACCAAAGCCACCATCAGCAGGGCGACCTGGCTGGAGCACAGTGTGCAGGCCTGGCAGGGCGTTACGGCGGTGGGCATCGTCAGTAGCACCCTGATCCGCGGGCACGTCCGCCACGTCACCCGGCCCCTGCCCACGGTCCACCAAGCGTCCCATCGTGCGGGTAAGGTCCGACATGGCATCGTCAGGCACGCCACAGAACTCGGCATAGTAAAGCACTGTACTCACCCCATATGCAGACGCAGCCGTTGCGTACCCAAACGGGGACATGCGCAGACGCGCCAACTTGCTGCACGCCTGCTTGTGGCGCTCGCAGAGCGTCGCCCACGGCTTGCTGGGCCGTGCCACACCCGAGGCACACGGCGCCGGCAGGCCCGTCGCACGGCACCCCAGCGGCTCGACCGTGGCGGAGAACACAACCCCCAGCGCAGTTGCCTCACGCACCAGGGGGATGCCGCAGACCCGCGGCGGCTGCCCTCCAGCCGGCACAGACACCGGGGCCTGACCAGCTGGCACACAGCCCACGGGCAGCAGCCTGCATTTGGGCAGTCCCAGGGCCTGCCCCGTGGCCCGCTGGAACACACCCATGCACACCACGAGCGGCAGCACATCCGCGTCACGCCACGAGCGCAGCAGGACCTGGACGTCGTCGGCATACATGACACAAAACGCGAGCTGCCCACCCACACGCAAGCCCAGGCCCTCCTGGGCGCGCAGCCAACACGACAACGCCCATGGCACCAGCAGGTAGAGCACCGGGGACAGGGGGCACCCCTGCCGCACGCCCGACACCCACTCAGCCTGGCGGGACGCAGTGCCGTTCACAACTACCACAGCCCGGGTGTTCGTGAGCAGCAGACGCACCCACGGCATAACGCGTGTGCCCCCCACTGTGTCCAACATGGCATACAGGAACTCACGGTCTACCGTGTCGTACGCTTTGGCGAAGTCCAGGAACGCCACTGCCCCCGCGTCAGGTAAGCCCGGCTGGCCCGACTGTGCCTGCAGGGCAGCTGGCAGCAACTGCAGGGCGTGGATGTTGCTGCCAATGCTACGGCCAGGCAGGAACGCGGACTGCTCCGGGGGGATCACCCGGCTCAGAGCACGTGCCAGCCTGTCCGCCAGCACGCGTGCAAGCACACGGTAGTCCGAGTTAAGCATGGTCAGCGGGCGGTAGTTGGCGATCTCGGCTGCGTCCCCACCCTTGTGCGCCACGATCACCTGCCCGTCCAGGAATCCCGCCGGCACCCGCAAGCTCGCGCCCACGGCACAACACAGGCGGGTGAGCAGCGGCTGCAGCACGCGACCACCGAGCTTCCATACCGCGCCAGGAATGCCGTCCGAGCCCGGCACCGTGCCCGGGCGCAGGCCACCCGCAGCCTTCTGCACCTCAGCAGCCGTGACCGCCCGTTCAGCCACCGCTGCCGCATGGTCAGGTGCGAGGCACGCCGCGTGTGCACGCACGGCGGCAAGCACGCGCTCGCGGTCCGCAGGAACGCAGCTCGACGGCCCCGACACCGCCGTCAGGTAGGCAGAGGCCACCTCCGCACACGCGGCGCTGTCGGTGACCAGCCCCCCGCTGCGCCCGTCGCGGAGCATGGCGAGCTGCCCCGCACGCCGCGGTTTGCTCATGATGCTGTTCAGCAGCGGTCCCGCCTGTTCGCCCTGCCGGAGCCACTGGTAGCGTGCGCGACTGTCACCCTGCAGCGCCTGGGCCGCCAGCACATCGAGCATGGCGTGCTGCGCGGCCAGCACACCGTGCAGTGCTGCGGCCGCGTCGGCCGGCGGCGCATGTTCAAAACGCAGCTGAGCATCCCGCAGCGCATCCCGCGCGTCCTGCGCGGCCCGACGGGCATCCCCCTCCCCCAGCTGCCGCACCGCTCGGTACTCCCGGTGCAGGTCACCCAGCTTGGCACCCAGCCTGCGCTTGAACGCAGGCCACCAGTTGAGCAGCTCCGCATCCGTGGGCGGTGCGGCCCGCACCTCCTCCTCCGCCCACGTGGTGAAAGCCTGGAGCAAGGCAGCGTCAGCAGCGAAGTCCGTGCGGTACCGCGGGGTGGGGTGCTGCACACCACGCCGCACCACCTCAGCCGGTGTCAGATGCAGTACCACCGGGCGGTGGTCGGACGGTGTCCACGGCTGCACCTGACACTGATACACGTGGGGCAACAGGTCAGCATCCACCATGACGCGGTCAATCAGGGACGCAACCCGCCCACTGAAAAACGTGAAGAGGTGTGCGTGGGGATGGCGGTGGCGCAGCGCGTCCACCAGCCCATGGTCCGCGCAAAGGCTCAGGAAGCCCTCAGCCGCCCGCTGTTCTGCAGTCCGGCTGGCGGCACGCGCCGGCTGCACGTGTGCGGCCTGCAGCTGGTAGCGGTCACCGGCGGGGTCCAGGGTGTGGTTGAAGTCGCCCAGGACCACACCCCGGGCCCCCTCCGGTACCCGGCGCAGCGCTGGGCGCAGCACCTGCTCCCGGTATGTGGCCTGCTGCGGGTACTCGTTAGGGAAGTAGCACGCAAGCAGCTGCAGGCGGTGCCCCGCCCACTGCAGCGGCAGCTCCAACAGCCGCCCGCCCGCATCACGGCGCACGTCGGCACTGCGCACCACCACCGCCCCACTGTCCAGCAGGCGGCGGCGGACCAGGACGGCAACCCCTGCACCAGCGCGCGCGCCACCCGGCCGCTGCGTGTTGTGCGCCCAGAACGCCTGGTAGGCGTCGCACTTGATGTCGGTAGCCACGGAGTCCAAACGCATCTGCACCTGCGTGGCGTCAGCGTCTGTACGCAGGTGCGTTTCCTGAATGCACACCACGTCCAGCCGCAAGTACGACCACACCAGCATCAATGCGTGCACCTTGTCACGGAAGTCAGCGCCAGCGAGGGGGGCAGCCCGGCGTTGCCGTTCGCTACCCTCCCACTGGTCATCACCACGACCAAAACCTCGCACATTGTGCGTGGCCACCCGCAGGC
>JBKCTV010000026.1:0-58311 GCA_046318595.1 Burkholderiaceae bacterium
GCATTGGTTTCGAAATCGAACAGGTTTTCGGATACAGCGGCGTCGACCGTGACCCAGGCGGACCCGGCCTCGACCTGCGTCGACGAAGGCAAAAGCCAGTTGCGATGGGCATTCGCTATTTGTGGCCAGATGAACGAGGCGCAGCTCGTCGCCAGCAGAACGATACGTAATGTCCGAAACATTTATAACTCCAATGAGGGCTCAGCGAATCACGGCTTCAGATCGAGGCCGACGGCGCCGAGCTCTTCCTTGCCGTTGGCAGATGCACGGGCCGCCGCTTTGACCGGCCATTCGAACGGAATCCGCACGAGATCGCGCCCACCCGCTTCGCGCGCCGCCTCCACGACCAGTTTGTATTGTCCGGCCGGTAGATCCCGGAGCGGCGCACGGTCCGAGCTAAAACTCAATATATGCTCGCCCGGCGCGCGCGTCGCGGCAGTTACGCCATCGATCGGTGTTTGCAGCTCACGACCGCTTTTGCGCCACCACTGCCGCATATCCTTGAGCCACTTGGCGCCGCCATTGTCCTTTTTTTTGAGGTCGTACCAAACCGATAGATTGGCCGCGACGGTTTGATCGGGACGCTCCAGCCACAGAGCCACATACGGTTTGTGGTATTCAGCCACCTTGAGCGGCGGAATATTGATTTTGACGGTCAGATCGGCGGCGCCGACCGATGAAGCGAATAAAGGCAAACCCAGGCTCAGACAGTACGGTAATTTCACGATAGCTTTCTTTCAAGTAGCGCCATGCAGAAAAAGCAAAGTCAACAATACCGGTATCAGTATGCCCAACCCGAGCACGGGCCAGACCAAAGGCCGGTTGGCGGCATGAATTTGCAGAATCAATAAACCCGTTACACAAAACATAATGCAAATGACCGCAAAAAGATCGATGAACCATGCCCAGACCGGGCCGGTGTTACGGCCTTTGTGTAAATCGTTGAACCAGGATACCCAGCCACGCTCGGTCTGCTCGTACTCGACGACGCCATCAACGAGGCCGGCCCGTAACCAGGCATCGCCGCCGGCGCGCGGCAGGGCGATGTAGAGCTCGTCGTCCGACCACTCGGCTCGATTGCCGCGGACGTCGACCTGCCACTGACTGGCAGCCCATTCGATCAAGCGTGCCGGTGGGGTGTTTTTGTGTTTGCGCTGCGCCACCGTGTCTTGCAGTTCGCGGAGCAAGGCCACGGGCAAGCGCGCAGTGTGATGGGTGGTCGTCGGGCGCGCTTCGATTTGCGCCGCATGATTCAAAGTGATGCCTGTGATACTGAACATCAGCATGCCCGCCAGAGCCAGTGCGGAACTGATCCAGTGCCAGCGCAGCAATTGTTTTAAATACCGCGCGCGACCGCCCCCTTGGGCACTGGAAGACGGTGCATAGACCATCGGTTTGTCAGAAAATTCTAAAAAAATATTCTAGCAGTAATAAGAATCATTTTCAATTGGATCGTTACAGACAACGCTCAGGTACTCAAGCATTTCTCGCAACTCTCCGGCAGCTCTTTGCTAACTGGTGCCCGCTTCAAGCCCGCCCCGCTCCCGCGCAGTTCGATCGAAAAGCGCAGCTCGTTGAGCAGCTCTTCCTGTCGCGACTTCTGCGCCAGCATGAAAGTGATTTGAAAGGTCAGCATGAGCACGATGGCGCAGCCTAGCACTGGCAGTAGACGGGTTTCCCGTTTGGCGGACGGGCTGGCTGCCCGGCGGTCGATGGGGCGACGGCTGACGATCAGGTTGATGTTCATTGTGTTTTCCACGAGGCTCTTAACTATTCGTGACAAATCACAAAAAATTGTTCCATTTCTGATGCTATTTCCTTCTCAGCCCGCCGATTCGCCAAACTTCGACGTCACTGGATAGCGCCAATCGCGGCCAAACGCACGGTGCGTCACTCTGATGCCGATCGGCGCCTGGCGACGTTTGTATTCGCTGACTTTGAGCAGGTGGACCACGCGATTGATGTCGCACTGCGCAAATCCGGCGGCCAGCAGCTGCGCGACGGTTTCATCGTTTTCCATGTAACGCATCAAGATACCGTCGAGCACTTCGTAAGGCGGCAGGCTGTCCTGATCGGTTTGATCGGCGCGTAACTCAGCCGATGGTGCCCGCGTGATGATGCGTTCCGGAATAACGAAAGACTGCAGATTACGATAGCGGCACAAGGCATAAACCATTGTTTTCAAAATATCTTTCAAAACGGCGAAACCGCCCGCCATGTCGCCATAGAGCGTGCAATAGCCGGTCGCCATTTCGGACTTGTTACCGGTCGTCAAGACGATACGGCCGGTTTTGTTGGACAGCGCCATCAGCAAGGTGCCTCGGATACGGGCCTGCACGTTCTCTTCGGTAACATCGGGCACAGTATCGGCAAAGACCTGCTGCAAACTGTGCGCGAAGGTGTGCATGCACGGCGCGATATCGATTTCGTCGTATTGCACAGCGAGCAAACGGGCCATTTCCCTGGCATCCTGGCGTGACATGGCGGCGGTATAAGGCGATGGCAGCATGACGGCCCGGACACGCTCCGGCCCGAGCGCATCGACCGCCAGCGCCAGGGTCAACGCCGAGTCAACACCACCCGACAAACCAATGATCACACCAGGAAAATTATTTTTACGCACATAGTCGCGCACGCCCAGCACCAGAGCCCGATAAATCCGCTCTTCGACCGGCAACTCGGGAGTCAAGCTCCCCGGTAAAATGTCGACGACGCCATGCGGATAGCTGCAGACATCGACATGACTGACGTCCTCCACGAACTGCGGCATCTGATGAACGACCGCGCCCTGCGTGTTCATCGCGAACGACGCACCGTCGAATACAAGCTCGTCCTGGCCGCCGACCAGATTGCCATACACCACGGGCATGCCTGTCTCGAGCACTCGCGCGCGGACGATTTCCTGACGAAGCGCCTGCTTGCGCATGTGAAACGGCGAGGCGTTGGGCACCAGCAGGACCTGCGCCCCCGCCGCGTGCGCCGCTCCCGGCGCGTAGGCATACCAAGTGTCTTCGCAGATGTTGAAACCGAAACGGATGCCGTCGATTTCGAGCACGAGCGGCCGGTTATCTGGTGCGAAATAACGCTGCTCATCGAACACGTTGTAATTTGGCAGATCGTGTTTGTAATACACCCCGACGATGCGGCCACGATGCACAACGCTCAGCGCGTTGAAACACAAACCCTCCCGGCGCACCGGATGACCCAGTACGATATACAAGTCCAGGTCAGCCGTGGCTTGCATGAAGGTTTGCAAGGCTTTGTCGCTTGCCTCGTGAAACGCCGGCCGCAGCAGTAAATCCTCCGGCGGATAACCGACCAGCGACAGCTCGGGTGTCAACAGAATGCGGGCTTGCCGCCGCTGGGCTTCCTGCGCCGCAGCAAGCAGAACGGTCTGATTACCGGCCAAATCGCCGACGATGAGGTTGCACTGCGCAATCGCTACACGAACACGGGATAGAATCACGGCTGGCCGATTAGAAAAAAATACCGTGGATTATCGCATGCGGCTGTTCGCCGGAATGGCCGACATTCCGGCCGACACCTGGGACCGACTGCTTTGCCTGGCGAACGGTGGGGTGTTGCACCCTGCCCTGCGGCATGCCTATATGGCTGCGCTGGAAACCAGCGGCAGCGCCTGTGCCCAAACCGGCTGGGTGCCCCGGCATCTGGGGCTATTGCTGGACGAGCGTTTGGTGGCGGTCGCACCGCTGTATGTGAAATCGCATTCCTACGGCGAGTATGTGTTCGATTGGGCCTGGGCGCAGGCGTACGAGCAGCACGGCCTGGATTATTTTCCCAAACTGTTGAGCGCGATTCCGTTCACACCAGTGTTCGGGCCGCGTTTATTGGCAGAGGATGCCGACACGCGCCGTGCTTTGTTACAGGCCTTACTGGGCCTGGCCGAACAGGCGGCCCACGATCCGAGCGTGCTTGGTGTGCGTATTTCATCGTGGCACGGTCTGTTTTTCGATGCGCAGGATCAAGCGGCCGTTCCTGATCAGGCATGTTTACGTCGCCAGAGCGTGCAGTTTCATTGGAAGAATCATTCGCCGCGCAGCGGGCGGCCTTACAGCTCGTTCGACGATTTTCTGGAGCAGTTGCAGCAAAAAAAGCGCAAGAACATTCGCGCCGAAATCCGCAAAGTCAGTGAAGCGAATGTGGTGGTGCGGGCCGTCGAAGGCTCTGTGGCCAGTATCGAAGACTGGGACTTTTTTTATGCATGCCACTGCAATACCTATGCGCAGCGCGGCTCCCGGCCGTATTTGACGCGTGCTTTTTTTCATCGCCTGGCGACCGAGATGCCCGATCAGATCGTGCTGTTCATCGCTTGGCGCGGCGGCGCCCGGGTCGCGGCGAGTTTGTGTCTGCACGACACGCATGCTATGTACGGACGGTATTGGGGGTATCGCGAGGACATTCCCTGCCTGCATTTCGAAACCGCGTACTACGCGCCGCTGCGCTGGGCGATCGACCGGGGACTGCTGACCTTCGAAGGCGGTGCCCAGGGCGAACACAAATGGGCGCGCGGCTTCGAGCCGACCACGGCAGTTTCCTACCACTGGCTGGCGCATCCGGACTTTAACGATGCGGTCGAGCGGTATTTGGCGCGGGAAGATGTCGGCGTCGCGCGTTACATCGATGAGCTGCAAGAGCATTCGCCGTTCAAAGGGGCTGGGGGCTGAGGCCGGTTGGCGGCTAACACCGCCACATGCCGCATGTCTACGACATCGCAAGCCTTCAGCGTGAATCAGCACGACCAGGTGCGCCACCGAAAAACCGAGTTTTCCATAAAAACTTTTGGCGAATTGGAACTTTTTCTAAAAAATTAGCACACAGCAGAAACGTTTCTAATTTTGGGAATGTTTCTGGGCAAGGAGTGCGCCATGCTTTCACAGATTGCAGGACAACGACACGCTGTTCGTTTAGCCGAAGCGCCTAATGAGGAGCATCAAGCCGGGTTGGCCCAGGCCAACGACGCACCAGCGCATCCGCCGCCAGCTTATTCTGTCATTAGCTTACCCGGCCGAACGATAGCGGAACCGGGCACTAAATACGTCACCGGCCAAGCCCCGCGCGACTTCGCCGAATGCGAAAAGCTCTTGCTGCACGTCCTGGCTTCGCGCCAGGGTGCATTTCATATTGTCACCCGCCAGGCCCAGCGCCGACCCGGCACCGACCTGGAGCATTCGTCACTACTGCAGCTTTTGCAAGGGCGATTCGAGAGTTGTCAGCAGCTTCAACAAAAGCTGATACTCGGCGAACGCTTCGAGGTCCAAACGCTAAGCACGCACAGCGACGACCGAGACCACACCATCCAACTGCTGACAGTGCGCGACTTGCACACCCAAGAAGTTTTTTCCGTACCGCTGACGCGCGTGGGCTTGGCCTACGACGGCTACGCACTCAAAGCCGACGATACCGAAAAAGCCAGCATGTTTTACGACGCGCATCTGCGTTGCCTCGGAAGCACGGCCTCTGCCGATGATGGGCCTTTGATCTTGAGCTACGGAGGCGTCGGATGTCATCTGCGATCCTCTGCGTCTCGAAATGGTCTCGAGGTACAGAACACTCACCGCTGCCGATGAAACCGCCGATCAAATGCTGACATTGAGCACGGCCCGCACCGGCGACCCGCTCAAGGCCGAGCTCATGCCACTGGTCGAGCAAACCCATCTGCGGCAGACCGTCAGCCATATCAACCACCCTCGGCGCCTGCCCGACAACCGCTGCTGGCTGCGCAGTTCGCGGTTATCGCTCATGAGCTGCGCCGAGCCTGCGCAATTGGCGCAGCGGCTGCGCGAGATCGGCGGGCCGGACGAGGATGCGGTGTTGCTGCAACGCATCGCCGAGCGCTTCCGGGCAGACCCCAGCGGTTTCATGCAAACTCGCCGCAGTAACGCGCAGATCGCTGTCGAGACCCACCAGTGGCAAAGCGGCGCCGGTAAATCTGCTTATCTTGGCGATGCTCAGCCACTCAGCGCTATTTTTTCTGACCTGTCCCTGACTTCCCCTACCAACAGACTCAACATCGAAGGATGGTTACACGACTTGAACCTGAGATTAGCCGCGACCACGCGACTCGAAAACCCGCTGGTCATTAATCAACTCGACGGCTTGAAGCATAAACCTTCCCTCGCCACCAGCGACCTCCCCATCGCCCTGCACCGCGTCTTCCAGCAACCAGCCTTGGTCGTCGAAATCGGCCCTGTGCTTACCCGCACTGCCGATGGCGTGCCCGACAGCCGGCTCGCACAACTACGCATGTCCGTACCCAAGGGGTCATCCCTGGAGCAAACACTGGCAGCGCTCGCAGGAGAAAGCGAACTCAAGGTCGACGATCCCACCCAGCTCCAACCCTTGCTGCGCGAGTTTGCGCATTTGCCGATCATCTGGCTCGAGCAGGAACACTACGAAGTTTACTTCCCCCGTTCCGCCGGTCGAGCCGCGTGAGTCACATCGACAAAACCAAGGCAGGCGAAATCCTTACGCTTTACCGGCCTGCTGATAAGCATCGACTCCCATGCGGATCTCTTGTGCCGCCTCGGCCGCATCGCCCCAGCCTTCGACCTTGACCCACTTGCCTTTTTCCAGGTCCTTGTAATGTTCGAAAAAATGCTTGATTTGTAGCAAACGTTCGGGCTGCAGATCTTCTGGCTTGTGCCAGTGCTTGTACAGCGGCAACACCTTGTCGATCGGCACGGCGATCAGCTTGGAATCGCCCCCGGCTTCGTCGGACATTTTCAGGATACCGACCGCGCGGCAGCGCACGACGGCACCGGTCACCAGGGGAAACGGCGTGATGACCAGCACATCCACCGGGTCGCCGTCGGCGGCCAAGGTCTGCGGAATGAAACCGTAGTTGCAGGGATAACGCATGGCGGTCATCATGAAGCGGTCGACGAAAATCGCACCGGTTTCTTTGTCCACTTCGTACTTGACCGGGTCGGCATTCATCGGGATTTCGATGATGACGTTGAAGTCGTTGGGGATGTCTTTGCCTGCAGGTATTTTTTCAAAACTCATGATGCGGATTCCGTTGAATGGGGATGGCGCGAATTATAAAGCAGCCAATGCACGGCTTGGTCGAGGTAAAACTGCTTTTTGCTGACATCGCCGCCCTTAGCGTGCAGCAAAGCCAGCCGCGCGGCGGTTTCGGCGTCGGGTTGCAAAGTGAACGCGGTTTGGAAATATTGCATGGCCTTGCCCCAGAGCTCCTGCGCCATGCACAGACGCCCCAAAGTCTGCAGTAAAGCCGGGTCGTCGCCATGGATCGACAACCACCACTCGGCGCGCGTGATGCCGGCCGTAGGCTGCGACGCGGCCACCTCCGAATAGACTCTCACCAGGCCCGTATTCCACTGCGTCAGCAGCGCCTGCTCGATGATCGTACGGGCTTGCCAGTCGATGCCGGCACGGTGAAAAGCCAAGGCCATGGCCTGCGCCACCGCCGGGATGATCGCTTCGCGCGGTAATACATTGCGCCATAAAACGGTCAGCGCATACGCGTCGTCCGCGCGTTGTTCGGCCAGTTCGCGATAAATGTGAACCGTCAGCGACTCGACCGCCGCCGGATGCAGCGCTCCCCGGTTCGACAGTAAGCGCAGCGTGCGCAGGGCGTCTTCCCAACGTTCGGCACCACGGTAAATTTTCAAGGCGATGTGCAAAGCCCGGATGTTGCGCCGGTTGTTTTTGAGCAAAGGCGCGATGATTTGCAGACCGCGCGCGAAATCCCGCTGCTGCGCAATGGTTTCGGCCTGGGTCAGCAGCGCCGCGTGTGCCAATGGCCCTTCTTTGTCCAGTAAAGGCTCCAGCCACCCGTCGCGCCGCTGGTATTCCTGCAGGCGCTGGGCGGCCAGAGCGGCCAACAACGCCGCCGGCTCGCCATCGGCTGGCTCGACCGCGGCTTCGATCGCCAACCGTTCCACCTTCAGATAACGGCCTTCGGCCAACGCCAGAATCGCCTCGCGCAGGGCACGGTGCGCCCCCTCCCGGCGCCGATGCGCTTTGAACGTTTTGACGCGTTCCGGCAAACGCACGGCATGACCAACGCCGCGCAACAAAGCATAAAACAACACCGCGCCGCCGATGACCAGAAGCACGGCCAGATTCAACGACAAGTCGATACGATACGGCGGGTAAAAAATCGAAACGGCACCCGGATTGATGGTGCCAGCAAGGCTCAGGCCGATCGCCAGGGTCACGATCAGCAATAGGCTCAACAGCCGTTTCATGCGCCGCCGGCCCCGTTGCCAATATTCATCGGCCGGTTTCCCGGCCAGGGGGCGTGCGGCTCAAGCGCAATGCGCTCAAGGAATCGGCCAGATTCGGCAGTTCGATGTCGACCTGAGCGCGCAGCAACAGATCGAGCGTTTCGATGACGTCCTTGACCTGCGGGTCCCGCACATCGAAATAACGGACCAGGTTTTGACGGCTGCTGGACAGATCGCTGCGCAAAATCGCCTGTTGCCGCGATAACAGCGCCCAGCGCGCGTTGAGCAACTGCAGCCGCATACTTTGGCGAACGAAATAATTCTGCGTGGGCGTCAGCAGCAAGGCATCCGGATTACTGACTTCGCGAATGCTGACGAGCCGTCGCAGATCGTTCCACACGGCCTGCGTCAGGCGCGTCAGGGCCTGACGCGTGATTTGCCAGAAATTTTCGTACCAAGTCAGGGGGGCGTCGACAGCCACGCCCGCTGGCGCAGACTGATCTGCGGCCGTGTCCTGGAGTGCCAGGTTGCCGTGGCCGGGCTCGGACATCATGGGTAAACCGTCGAGTTTACGAGCGACATCGTCGAGTTGCAGCGCCAACCGCGGCACATCGACTTTCGGCAAAGCCCTGAGCCGGTCGATGTCGCGCCGCAGGGCTTTGCGCAGGTTGGCGAAGCCGGGCCGTTCAGCGCTTCCCAGCCGAATGTCGGCCTGTTGAAGCGCCAATAACGCGCCTTCGGCATTGCCGATGAGCTGCAATTGTTGGGCCGCCAACGCGACGATTTGTTCGACGTCGGCCAGCGCCGTCTCGTCGCGATTTTTCAGTAAATTTTGATAGAGCGCTTCCAGCGCCTGTTGCTGGGCTGTGGACTCCTGCAGTTTGGCTTCGAGCAAGGCCAGACGAACATTGAGGTTATCGGTTTTCGCCGTGTTGGAGGCGAGCTGATCCTTGTCCGAGCGGATTTGGGATGCCACGTCCTGGACACGTCGCCCGAAGTCTTCGCGGGTCTGTGCCAGCCAGTTGCGGGTTGCAAATGTCAAAATGACGATCAACACCAATGCAATGGCCGCCAAAACCAATGCGGGATGCCGTTGACGAACGGGAACGGCCCGCGCGACGACGGGCTCCATCAAAGGAGTAACGATAGGGGACGGTTGCGAAACAGCAGGCTCCACCGAAATTTTGAATGACCACGATTAAAGAATTATAAGGACTTTGTTTGGCCTGCGCAGCAATCAGGGGAAATCGAGCGCATCCTGCAGCGCCGGCCATCCGGGTGCGATCGTTCGGACAGCGCTGAAGCCCGCCTCGTGCGCGGCTGCGGCGATCCGCGGATGGGTCGCCAATACATCTGCAGCAAACGCCGTTTGCTGTAAATCGGCGGGCAAACAGTGGCGTAATTTTTTTGCCAGACACGCACTCCCTTCGCTGCTCGTCAAGTGCCAGGCGACGCTGAGACTTTTTTGCAAGGCCGCGCGCAGCCAATTTTGCAGTTCTTGCAACTGCTTCTCATGCCACACCGCCGCCGCACGCCGGTATGCAATCACTATCGCCAATTTCGCCGCTTTATTCTGCAAGCGATCCGCAAGCCAGGGCCGCCCTCCCTCGCCTTTGACGAGCAACACCGCCATCCCCGCCCAGCATACCGTCCGTTCGCTCAGCACCGCCCATAACCCTGCCGCATCTTGCGAAAAACCACCCGCCGCGTCTGGCCAGATGAGCTGATGCGGCATGATGCCTGCCGCTTGTGCAACAGTGGCGCTGCCGCGGCCCATGACCGCAACCGGCAGATCGGCCGGCCAGATCGTCGGAAACGCCGGACGGCTCAACGCAATCGCGCCAGGACTGACAAAAATCACAAGGCGGGGTTGACCGTTCGTCGTGGACAGCCAGGCGCCGATGGCGCTTTTTGTATTGCTGAACGGGGTCAAGTTCAGCGCAGGCAGCCAAGACGCCTCGACACTGCCGAACGCCGCCGGCAGATCGGGCGGCGCACGATACTCGAGCGCGGGGCGCGTCAATACAACCAGGCGCCGCGCCGTCATGGGCTTAAACGGGGCCGAGCGCCTGGGCAATCAGGCGCTCGGCCCCTTGCTCGCGCAGACGCTCAACCACTTTCAAGGCGATCGCCTCGCCATCGCAAGCGCATCCGACGGCTTGCGCCTGCAAAGTTTCCCGCCCATCGACGGATGCGACCCGCGCTGTCAAAGTCAGATGCTCATCGGGCGACAGCGTGGCATACGCCGCCAAAGGTACCTGACAACTGCCGCCCAGTTCGCGGGCAACCGTGCGCTCGGCCTCGATGGCCCAGGTGCTGTGCGGATCGACCAGGCTCTGCAAAACGGCCTGCAAGTCCGCACGGTCGGCACCGATTTCCAGCGCCAACGCCCCCTGCCCGGCGGCCGGCAAACACACCGCTGGCGACAGTATTTCTCGGATTCGGGTGCCCATGCCAAGCCGATGCACGCCCGCAAAAGCCAGAATCATCGCTGCATACTGCCCCTCCTCCAGCTTGCGGAAACGTGTGTCGAGGTTGCCGCGCAGCGGCTCGATTCGTAAGTGCGGATGGGCGGCCAGGATTTGCGCCTGACGGCGCAAACTCGACGTGCCGACGATAGCGCCTGCCGGCAGCTCGGCCAGACAGGCGTAATCGTTCGAAATGAACGCGTCGTGCGGGTTCTCGCGCGCCATGAATCCAATCAACTGCAACCCGAATTCCTGGCGCATCGGCACGTCTTTGGCCGAATGCACCGCCAGGTCGGCCTCTCCAGCCAGCAAAGCTTTCTCGAGCTCTTTGACGAACAGACCCTTGCCGCCGACCTTGGCCAGGCTGCGGTCCACGATCTGGTCGCCCGTCGTCGTCATACCGATGATCTGCACAGCGCTGACACCGGGCAGCGCCAGCAATTTTGCCTTGACATGCTCGGCTTGCCATAAAGCCAAACGGCTTTCGCGCGAGGCGATACGGATTTCCATGGATGGGTGGTTGGCGGTGTTGTGGACGGCGACGAGTCTAGCATGGGCTGGATGCTATTCGCTGTCTTTTGAATATCGGCAGCTTCGTGGCCAAATGTTCGAGGCTATTCTCGCGGCCCCGATCGTCCTTCCGCCGCAAAAACCTGCAAGCTTTATAATTGCAAATCTTTTCTACCGATGATCACCATGACGGCGCAACTTTCGAAAAAATCCGAGGCCTGGTCGGCACGTTTCAACGAACCAATGTCCGAGCGGGTCAAGCGCTATACGGCGTCGGTATTTTTCGATCAGCGCCTTGCCGAGTTCGACATTCAGGGTTCGCTTGCACACGCTAAGATGCTTGGCGCCGTCGGGCTGCTGACGCCGGCCGACCTGCAAGCCATTCAAACCGGCATGCAGGATATCCTGCAAGAAATCCGCGCGGGAGGGTTCGACTGGCAGCTCGACCTGGAAGACGTTCATCTGAATATCGAACGCCGGCTCACCGAGAAAATCGGCGACGCCGGCAAGCGCCTGCACACCGGCCGCTCGCGTAACGACCAGGTCGCCACCGATATCCGGCTCTACCTGCGTTTTCATACCGACCGGATCGATGACTTGCTCAAAGGGGTTTGTGCCGCCCTGCTGAAGGTCGCCAAGCGCCACGCCGCCACCATCATGCCCGGTTTTACGCATCTGCAGGTCGCGCAGCCCGTGACCTTCGGACATCACCTGCTTGCGTATGTCGAAATGTTCGAACGCGATCGCGAGCGCCTCGCCGATGGCCGCCGCCGCATCAACCGCCTGCCGCTGGGCGCCGCCGCCCTGGCTGGCACGAGTTTCCCGATCGACCGCTCGATGGTGGCGGCCGAGCTCGGCTTCGAGGCAGTTACGCGCAACTCTCTGGATTCGGTATCAGACCGCGACTTCGCCATCGAGTTCTGCGCCACGGCGGCGCTCATCATGATGCATGTATCGCGCTTGTCGGAAGAGTTGGTGTTGTGGATGAGCCCGCGCTTCGCGTTCATTGACCTGCCCGACCGGTTCTGCACCGGTTCGTCGATCATGCCGCAAAAGAAAAACCCCGACGTGCCCGAGCTGGCCCGCGGCAAAACCGGTCGGGTGTACGGCCATTTGACCGCGCTCTTGACACTTATGAAAGCTCAGCCGCTGGCCTACAACAAGGACAATCAGGAAGACAAGGAGCCTTTGTTCGATACCGTCGATACCGTGATGGACACCTTGACGATTTTCGCTGAGATGCTCGCCGGTATAACCGTCAACGAACGAAACATGCGGGAGGCCGCGCTCGAAGGCTTCGCCACCGCGACCGACTTGGCCGACGCGCTCGTCAAGCGTGGATTGGCGTTTCGCGATGCGCACGAGGCCGTGGCGCATGCAGTGCGTTATTGCGTCGACCGCAGCGTGGCGCTGGAGGATTTGAGCCTACCGCAGTTGCACGAGGCGCTGAATTTGCCGACCAATGCACCACCCGTGGATCAGGCCTTGGCCGACAGCCTCAAACTGGAGGCTTCGGTTGCTAGCCGCAGTCACCTCGGCGGCACGGCGCCGGCACAGGTTGCGTTGGCCATCGAGGCGGCGCTGCAGCGGCTGAGCGGGAACGCCGATGCTTGAGTCAGGCTGCATTCTGCTCCAGCCGTTGGGCCGTAATACAGTCTAGCACCCGTAGCGTGAAAAGCGTGCCGCTCGATCCCGAATGATGAATTTCCAGCTGCCAGCCAAGCTCGGTGCAAAAGTTTTTAGCCACATATAGGCCGAGCCCCCGCTTGGGCAGGTTGACGCGGGACTGCGGGCCTTTTTCGGATAGCTGATCGATGACATCGGCAGGCAGGCCCGGTCCGGTATCGCCGATTTCGAAACAATGCACGCCGCCGCGTTCCATGTGGTAGTTCAACCATACCCGGCCCTGTTCGGTATGGCGCACGGCGTTATGCACCAGATTGGTCAGCACCCGCTTCAGACGCCGCACATCGGTCTGCACCTGCCCTTCATCGGCAGAGATCTCCAACGCCAGGCCCTTGAAATCCGCCAGCGGTTTGATCCACGGGCTCATTTCGATGAGTAACTCACCGACCGGACAGGCCGCATAACAACCGGCGATATCGTTATCGAGCTGGATCCGCGTTGCTTCCATGGCATTTTCGGCCAGTTCGTGCAGCCAACGCTGGCAGCTCGCGAGTTGAATCACCAAATTTGCAAACCGCCCATCGTTTTGCATCGCCGGATGAATGATCAGCAGCCCCAAAGCATGCAAAGGCTGACGCATATCATGTTGAATGCCTGCAAGCCAGCGCAGCCGCTCGTTCCATTGGCCTTCCAGACGTTTGCGTTCGGCCTGCCAAGCGCGGTGCTGCAAACGGCGCCGCGCGACGCGTTTGAATGCAAGCCGGCGCCGCGCATTCCGCTCGTACAGCAATAAGCACAGGACGCTGGTCAAGGTCGCAGTGAGACCCACACTCGCGCTGTTGGGCACGAGATAAATACAGATAGCGGACGCGAGATAACAACCGGTCGCCAGGGCCCAAACTCCCGAGGTTTCCGGAATTTGCAGATAAGACGCTTTTTTACGTTTGCCGAAGGAAACCAACGCCCCGGTGATCGCCAGACCCAGCGTAGAAATGGCTGCCGACGTCGACAAGGGTAAAAACGCATGGGTCAGCGATGGCATACAGGCCTGCAATGCCACCGCATAATCGGAATGTCGCGTCACCCAAAACGACAGCCGATTGAATACCGAATGCGCCATACAAACGCTTTAAATCTCGGCCGATGCGGAGCTCACCTGGGCCTGGTCGGCGGGACGCAGCTCCTGCCAGGCGCGGTATAGCATCGCAGCCTCCAAACGGTTGCGGGCATTGAGCCGCGCCAAAATACTCCGCACATGGGTCTTGATCGTCTCGGGCGACAGGCCGAGCGCTCTGGCGATTTCGTGATTCGACTCGCCCTGGGCGATACGATGCAGCACGGCGATCTGCCGGTCCGTGATCCGCGCCATGCGTTGCCCGACCGTCGTTTCGCCCTTGACGCTCACCCGGTCCGGCGTGAATTCCGACCAGGCCGAACGTCGGATCTTGATGAGCATGTTTTCCAGAACAGCGAAAATACGATCCTGGGAAACGCCCTTGGAGACGAACTCCGTTTCCAGATACTGCGGCGCCAGGGTTTCCAAAACGGCGTCGTTGCCCGACAAAACCACCGTTCGACTGTAATCGAACGTTTCCAGCGCGGTTTCTATGACTTCTTCCGGCCCCATGTCCGGCAAACCGGGGTCCAGCACCACCAGGTCGGCTTGCTCGAATTTACTGTGTTCGAGCGCCGGCAGCAAACGGCTAAACAACTTGATTTCCAGATCGGGATAGCGCGCCAGCATCAAATCGCGCAACGCCATGGCCAACAACGGATGATCATCGATAATGAAAACGCGAACGCAGGCTGAGCTCATTTTGGCACTTTCCATTCAAATTCGGTTGTTTGTAGCCCTAGGTGGTCATTTTGTAAACAATAGTTCCATGACACCTGGGCACGCCTTGTTATTACGAACGAATTCGAAACGAAAAGGAACCCCGGTTCAGGCGGTGCCGAACAGGGGGACAGGCTAATCCAGCGGATTACCGCCACTGGCAACGGTCATCGATTCGACCAAAATGCTTCCACATTGCTTGGCGCTGAAGGGCATGACATCGGTGCCTACCGCCACCACGCGCTGGAACATATCGCGCAGATTGCCGGCGATCGTGATTTCCTGCACGGGATAGACGATGCGTCCATTCTCTACCCAGTAGCCGAACGCGCCCCGCGAGTAGTCTCCCGTCATGTAATTTACGCCCTGCCCCATCAACTCGGTCACGAGCAGCCCAGTGCCCATTTTTTTGAGCATCGCGGCCAGATCGTCGTTCGGTTCCGCCAGGCGACTGGTCAGCAGTAAATTATGCGAACCGCCGGCATTACCGGTGGTTTTCATACCAAGCTTGCGGGCGCTGTACGACGACAGAAAGTAACCACGCAGCTTGCCCCCGTCGATGACCTTGCGCCGAGCCGTTTTGACGCCCTCGTCATCAAACGGCGAACTGCCGGGGCCCTGCGGTATGAATGGGTCCTCGACGATATCGATGTGCGGCGCCCAAACGGATTTACCCAACTGATCGAGCAAAAACGAGGACCGCCGATACAGTGCGCCGCCCGATACAGCCTGGACGAAAGCGCCCACCAAACCGCTGGCCAACGGTGCCTCGAAAACGACCGGACAGGTCCGCGTGGCGATCCGTCGGGCACCGAGCCTTGCCAGCGCACGCTCGGCGGCATAACGCCCCAGGCTGCCCGGATCGGCCAGTTTTTCGGCACGCCGTGACGAGCTGTACCAGTAATCACGCTCCATTGGACTGCTTTTACTTTTTTTGGCCTGTGCAATCGGCGACACGCTGCACGAGTGTCTGCTGTAGGCATACCCCCCTAAAAACCCTCGGGAATTGGCGCTGATGAAATGTCCCGATTCGCTGCTGATCCCGGCGCCATCGGAGTTGCGGATCATGGGGCTGGTGTCGAGCGCCGCAGCTTCGATTGCCAAGGCGCGTTCGACCGCCTGTGGCGCTTCGATGGACCAGGGATGATAGAGGTCGAGATCGGGTGGTTTGCGCACCAGCAAGTTTTTTTCCGGCAGGCCGGCACAGTCGTCCTCAGCGGTGTAGCGGGCAATGTCGAGTGCTGCACGCACTGTCTGCAAAATGGCGGCTTGGGAAAAATCTGACGATGCAGCGCTGCCTTTGCGCTGCCCGACATACACATCGATGCTAAAGGATTTGTCCTGGGTGCGCTCGATGGTTTCGACCTCGCCCAACCTGACACCAACCGACAAACCTGCGCTTTCCGAGACATCGACGGCGCAATCGGTAGCACCCAGTTCAGCCGCCTGCGCCAGGGCCAGCGCTGTCAATTCGGTGAGTTGTTCGTTCGAGTAACTGAAGCTCATGAGCAATCAACCATTTTTTGATCAGGAAAGCCGCTAATATACAGCGCATGAGCGATGAAAAAATTTTAGATACCGAGGATACGCCGGAAAAACCGAGCAAATCCGAACTCAAACGCCGTATGACCGCGCTACAGAAAATCGGCGAACAGCTGGCCGACATGCCGTTGGACAAAGCCAAGCGATCGCCGGCCAGTGAGCGCCTGTTAGCGGCAATTACCGAATACCACCGCAGCCGCTCGCATGAAGGCCGCCGCCGCCAGCGCCAATACATCGGCAAGCTGATGCGCGACGAGGACGGTGACGCACTGGAAGCCTGGATCACCGGGGAAAGTCTCGAACAGAAACTGGCGGTGACGCACATGCACACGGCCGAGCATTGGCGCGACCAGCTTTTACAAACGCCGGGTTCGTTGAACGATTTTATTGCGCAATACCCAGTTCCTTCGGCGCCCGAGCTGCACCAGCTGATTCGTACCGCCAGACTCGAAAAAGAAAAGAACAAACCGCCCCGTGCGGCCCGTGAGCTGTATCGGTTGGTTTTTGCCTGTGTGTCGCAGGCCGGGAGCGGCAATGTTTGATCGCATTACGATCGGTCTGGTGTCAGTCAGCGACCGGGCGACCGCAGGCCAATACACCGACCAGGGTCTGCCCGAGCTGAAAAAATGGCTGCAGAGCGCCCTCCTGAACCCGCTCGATCTGGTGGAGCGTTTGCTTCCGGACGAGCAGCCTTTGATCGAAGAGACCTTGATCGAACTGGCCGATCGCCGCGTTTGCGACCTGGTGCTGACCACTGGTGGCACGGGCCCTGCGCTGCGCGATGTCACGCCGGACGCCATGGCCGCCGTAGCCGACCGGCTCATGCCGGGCTTTGGCGAGCAAATGCGGCAGATCAGCATGGCGTTCGTGCCGACGGCCATCCTGTCCAGACAGATAGGCGCTATCCGGGGTAAAACGTTGATGCTCAGCCTGCCTGGCCAGCCCAAGGCGATCGCGCAAACGCTTCAGGGGCTGCCGACCGTTCCGGGTATTTTTGCCGCAGTCCCCTATTGCATCGATTTGCTCGGTGGACCTTATTTAAAAACCAACCAAACCATCGTCGACGCGTTTCGCCCTGCGTCTGCCATTCGTCCCGACAAGGAAACAGCATGAACCAAAGCTTGCAATACATTCAACTCGAAAGCGAAAAAAACCCGGAATTCGCCGTAATCTGGATGCATGGTCTGGGAGCCGATGGCTTCGATTTCGTGCCGCTGGTCAAAGAACTACAGAGCTTTGGTCTGCCGCCGATCCGGTTCATTTTTCCACATGCGCCGCATCGCGCCGTCACTATCAACCAGGGTCATCCGATGCCTGCCTGGTATGACATTACCGAGTCCCTGCTCGAAGGCCGACAGGAAGATGAAACCGGACTGCGCGAGTCCGAAGTGCAGATCCGTGCGTTGATCAAGGCCCAGCGTCTGGCCGGCATCGACAGCCGGCGCATTGCATTAGCCGGGTTTTCGCAAGGCGGCGCCATGACATATCAGGTTGGTCTGCGCCATACCGAAACACTGGCGGGTTTGATCGTTTTGTCGGCCTACCTGCCGCTGTCAGGGTCGATCAAAACCGAACGGCATGCCGCCAACCACACCACGCCAATTTTTGCCGCGCACGGCACGCAAGACCCGGTCGTTCCTTTGCAGCGTGGCACGGATGCCGCAGCGACTTTGCAGCGGCTCTGCTACGATGTGCAATGGCACCAGTACCCGATGCAACACTCGGTCTGCGCGGATGAAATATCGGATATTGCGGATTTTTTAAGGGGAATTTTCGTGCTGGACGATAAAGCGTAACTCTCTCGAAACTGCTTTATGTCTTTGGCGTCCCCAGCGAGATTCGAACTCGCGTTACCGCCGTGAAAGGGCGGTGTCCTAGGCCTCTAGACGATGGGGACCTGTTTTCTAATTATACTTGTTTACTACCTTTGTCACTACGCTTTTCCACTACTTAAAAAGGCGCTTACTTTAATTTCACTATCCTGTATACCTTGGTGGAGGTAAGCGGGATCGAACCGCTGACCTCTTGCATGCCATGCAAGCGCTCTCCCAGCTGAGCTATACCCCCCTTGGCGAAGAGCGCCTTTAACTGGGCGCTATTCTCAATCAGTTTCGAGTTCGTGTCAAACGTCCTGGCGATCAAACGAATCCAACCTGACCAGATCACCATAACCACCCAAAACCGATTCACTGCGATTACAACAGCGGCGAATTATACAGTGCTAAACTGCAAAAAGTAAAATTCAGCAGCGAACCATTCTTGAACTTCAGTAAATTTTGTACGGCGTGCGGTGCAGCGCTGCAGTGTCTAGTCCCGCCTGGCGACAACCGCGAGCGCGCTGTGTGCCCTAATTGCGCCAACGTGCATTACGTCAACCCCCGCATCGTCGTCGGCACTATCCCTGTCTATGAAGACGGGCCCATCAGCCGGGTCCTGCTTTGCAAACGGGCGATCGAACCGCGTCATGGGTTTTGGACACTGCCGGCTGGTTTCATGGAAGTGGACGAGACCATGCAAGACGGCGCCGAGCGCGAAACCTGGGAAGAGGCGCAGGCGCGCGTGATCGTACAAGCGCCGTTTACGATGCTGGATGTCAAATCCGCGCAGCAGATGCATATTTTTTTCCGTGCACGGCTGGAAACACCTAGCTTTGCAGCCGGCACGGAGAGCCTTGAGGTGCGTCTTTTTGCAGAGCGCGACATTCCCTGGGACGAACTCGCGTTTAAAACCGTATCGAAAACCCTGGAGTTGTATTTTGCCGACCGCCAGCAGGGATTTTTTCGATTGCACACCGGCGACCTGCACGCCCCGCACAGCTGGAGCTGCCGACAGTTTTCGCAGGATTAAAGCGTGCTGCCTTTTTTGACCGATGCTCAGCCATTTCCACAGACCGCGCAAGCGCTTGCACTGCCCAACGGTCTGCTCGCGGCCAGCAAAACACTCACGGTCGAGCGTTTGCTGAGCGCTTACCGGCGCGGTGTTTTTCCTTGGTACGGCCCAGGCGAGCCAGTGCTGTGGTGGGCGCCGCACCCGCGTATGGTGCTGTTTACCGAGGAGTTCAAGATCTCGCGCTCGCTGCGTAAAACAGTGCGCCGAGCAGCCGGCTCCGGGCATTATGCAGTCCGCGTCGATGTAGATTTCGCGGCGGTCATGCAAGCTTGCGCCGCCCCACGTGGCGCCGCTGAAGGCACCTGGATCCAGCCCCCAGTCATGGCAGCGTATTGCGAGCTGCACGCCCAAGGCCTGGCGCACAGCATCGAAACGTGGCGCGATGGTGTGCTGGTCGGTGGCTTGTATCTGGTGGCGATCGGCCGCATGGTTTATGGCGAAAGCATGTTCGCCAGGGAATCGGACGCTTCCAAAATTGCCTTGACGTGTTTGGTGAATTGGCTGCGCGGCCAAGAGGGCGACCTAATCGATTGTCAGCAGAACACCCATCATTTATCATCGCTGGGCGGCCGGGAAATCAGCCGCCAACTTTTCGAAACGCTGCTGACCGAGCGCATCGACGCCCCTCCGTTTGCCTGGACCGCTTGTGATGACTTATTGCAACTGCTATGAGTAAGCCGGCCGAGCCGCTGTTTTCCAAGTTGCACTTCTACGCAACGGCGCCCTACGCGTGCAGCTACCTGCCCAATCGGACCGCCCGTTCGCAGGTGGCAGCGCCGGTTTATCTGATCGACTCTGAAGCCTACACCACGCTCTTGAAGCGTGGTTTCCGCCGCAGCGGGTTGTTTTCCTACCGCCCGTATTGCGAGCACTGCAGCGCATGCATTTCGGTGCGTATCCGAACCGCCGAGTTTCGCCCATCCCGCAGCCAACGGCGCAACGGCGCGACCCATCGCCATCTAAAAATCCGGCTGCGGCATCTCGAATTCGATGCGGAGCACTATGCTCTTTATCGCGACTACCAGCGCCGGCGCCATCAAGGTGGCGCGATGGACGAGGACGATAAAAACCAATACATACAGTTTTTATTGAAAAGTCCGGTCGACTCGCGTCTGATCGAGTTTCGCGATGCCCAAAACACGCTGCGCATGGTTTCTCTGATCGATTTGTTGGCGGATGGTTTATCGTCGGTTTATACGTTTTACGATACGGAATATGCGGGCGGTCTGGGCATCTACGGTATTTTGTGGCAGGTCGAGTTGGCTCGCCGACACAACCTGCCGTTCGTGTACCTCGGCTATTGGATCGAACACAGTCCGAAAATGGCTTACAAACGAGACTTTCAACCCCTGGAATATCTCATTCAGGGTCAATGGCGAGCATCGCCGGAAATTTGAATTCATGCGCCTGCCTTATTCACTCATCAAACCGCTGCTGTTCAGCATGGACCCCGAAAAAGCACACGCGTTAACTTTCAAGGTGCTCGACCGCTTGGAAAGTTGGGACTGGCTAAGGAAAGTCGTCGAGCCGCCAGAGCGTTTACCCGTGGAGGTCATGGGCCTGCCGTTCCCTAATCCGATTGGTTTGGCGGCGGGCCTAGACAAAAACGCCGCGCATATCGACGCCTTAACCACCTTGGGTTTTGGCTTTATCGAGGTCGGTACGGTCACGCCCCGGCCGCAGCCCGGCAATCCGGCACCGCGCCTTTTCCGGCTGCCAGCCGCGCAAGCGCTCATCAACCGGATGGGATTCAACAACCAGGGCACGACCGGCATGCTCGGGCATATCATGCGCAGCAAGTTCACCGGCGTGCTGGGCATCAATATCGGCAAGAACGCAGCAACGCCAATCGAGCAGGCTGCAGCCGATTACGTCGCAGCGATGCGCGACATCTATCCTTTCGCGAGCTATATCGCGGTGAATGTTTCTTCGCCGAATACGCAAAATCTGCGCAGCCTGCAAGGCGGCGATGGTTTAAAAAATTTATTGTCGACCCTGGCAGACGAACGCAAGCGTTTAGCTGACGAACATGGTGCGTATCGGCCGATGGCTCTGAAAATCGCGCCTGATTTGAACGATCACGAAATCGACTGGATCGCGGATTGTCTGGTGCAGTATGGTTTCGACGCCATTATTGCGACCAATACGACACTTGATCGCAGCCAGGTGCAGGGTTTGCAGAATGCCCAGGAATCTGGTGGGCTGAGCGGTGCGCCGTTGCAGCCTCGCGCCGTAGATGTCGTCGCCAAGCTCCATCGGCGCCTCGGCCGGCAGACGCCGATCATCGGCGTCGGCGGCATCCTCCGTGGTAGCGATGCCTGCGAACTGATGCAAGCGGGCGCCAGCCTCGTTCAGATATACACTGGTTTTATTTATCGAGGGCCGGCCCTGATCAGCGAGTGCGTCGACGCCTTGCAGGCCGCTCGTCTAGTGCCGCGCCATACGAGTTGAAATATTGGCGCTGGTAGTTTTATTATGCGATGCCGGCCCTTCTTACTACTAGCTCAGGTCGGCTGGCGGTTGTTCAAAGGCGTACGTACGCGCGTCTCCAACCAATGACGCAAGCGGTTGGCATCGCCCAGACGGGAGTATTTTCCCAAGGAGTCGAGTAAAACGATGGCAATCCGGCGCCCTTCGATCCGCGCATGCATCACCAGGCAACGCCCTGCTTCGCTGATGAACCCCGTTTTGGAAACAGAAATTTCCCAATTACCATCCTGAATCAATGGATTGGTGTTTACAAACAAAGTACGGCGGCGGTTTAGTGATACTGCATAATCGACATCGGTCGAGTATTCGCGGATCAGGTCGACGCTGTAAGCTGCGTTGACCAGTTTGGCCAGGTCCGGACCGGATGAAACGTTATTGCTGGATAAACCCGTCGGCTCGACGAAATGGGTGTCCCGCATGCCGAGGACGGCTGCTTTCGCGTTCATGGCCGCAACGGCAGCGCGCAAGCCGCCGGGATAGTACCTGCCCAAACAGTGGGCGGCACGGTTTTCCGATGACATCAAGGCCAGATGGATCATGTCCGAACGACTCAGCTCGGTGCCTACCCGCAGACGCGATCGGCTGTTTTTCTCCGTGTCGACGTCATCGTCTGTGACATTCAGGATGTCGTCCAACGGCTGGCGGGCTTCGAGCACAACCAATGCGGTCATGAGTTTGGTGATCGATGCAATGGGCAGCACCGCATCGGAGTTTTTGGCAAAAAGAATTTGTTTGGTATCCAGATCCTGCACGAAGGCGACCGCCGATTTGAGCGACAAAGGGTCGATTTCGCTATGCAGGCCGTTCTGTTGCCCAAATGAATTGCTGCCGGTTTCGGCAGCTAAAAACCGTTTGACGGAAACGGGCCGCACGCCGGCGTGCGCCAGCCGGGGCGGCGGTTTTTTTGGGGCCGATGGGCTGGCCGCCGGCTTTTTAGAAACATGCTTCTTGGCCGTCGGCATTTGCTTTTTCGGCTTCACTTTGACGGATTTCGATGCTCTGTCCTCAGCGGCCTGGACGACCGAGCTGCTCAGCCCGGTAGATACGACCAGAAGCGCCGTACAAAAAAACGTACATAAAAGACGTTGCAATAAATTCATGCTTCTCGATCCCCTGAACTTCCGCGATTCTACGCCAAGCCTGCTATCAAGCTCAAGCCATCCACCGAAAGACTACACGCTCATATGCAGCGACTGTATCCCTCTTTTGAATTTCCTGGTCTTGCCGTGTCAGTAAGTAAATAAAACCAGGTAAAAACTTCCGTGACCGGAAGCTTGTCAATGAAATGCTCGCATCATCGGTACTTTGAGTGCTACTCTCATAAAGGAGAAAAGCACGACAGTTTTTTTAAATGTTCGGCCTGTTTGTTGCGCCGCATCATTTTTTGCTTGACTTCAAACGCTGTAAGCTTAAAATATTGAATTGTGCAGCGCACCAGTACTTTTTTGTTGTGTTGGGTTGCTGTCTGGCTTTAATAATCCATTTTGAGGAGTTTCACATGACTACGCCTGACCAACTATTGGCCGCCTATAAAGCAAACATTGAAAGTCTGATCGATTTCAGCCACAAATCTTTTTCGAATATAGAGAAATTGGTCGAGCTGAACCTCAATACCTTGAAAACCGGTCTGAACGATAATTCCGAAGCAATTCGCACGCTGTTATCCGTCAAAGACGCTCAGGAGTTGATGAACGCCACGGCGAGCATCGCCCAACCTGCAGCCAAAAACCTCGCGGCTTACAATCAAAACCTGTACGAGCTGGCCAGCACCTCGGTATCCGAAGTCAGCCGTTTGATCGAAGCACAGGTCGCCGACGGTAACCGCAAAGTGGCTTCGATGGTCGACGCTGCTTCGCGTAATGCGCCAGCCGGATCCGAGTCTGCAGTAGCCTTGGTCAAATCAGCTTTGTCTGCGGCCTCCACTGCCTATGACACGGTCAGCAAAGCGGCTAAACAGGTTGCAGACATCACCGAAGCCAACGTTTCGGCCGCCACCAGCGCTACCTTGCGCGCCGCTACCAATGCGATACCGCCGGCCCGTTCTTCCGCCAAACAGCGCGCCGCCTGATCTGGCGACTGACAGACGTGATGCAAGAAAGCCTGCTAAAGTTTTAAATGCAGGCTTTCTTGCTTTTTGTGCTGAATATCAGAAAATTATCTGCTGCTTCGCTTGATTTGCCCGAAGCGATTTCAGTTTTCTAAAGTAAAAATAAGAAAATGCCAAGCCCGCATATACCGGCAAAAATAAAATAAACGGCGGAATGAAACTCAAAGTCGCGCATATCAGCCCAATCGCCCAAGCTTCTGATGAGCTCGTCGCACAAATGGCGGCATATTCGCCTGAGCTTGTAAACTCGCTCAGGCAATCGTAGCTCATGATTTTGACAAAAAGATAAGCCGTTGCGTATATCGAAATCAGTACGCCGAGCCCGGGAATCAGTTGAAACGGCAAGCCGACGAGCAAGATCAGCAAAAATACCAGACTTGCTTTCAAGGCGATGAACATACTTTGCGCCCAGGATGTGTTTCCTTGGCGCTCGATGTCAGGAAAAGTTCTGGTGGCGATATGTTTCGCAACCAAAGGCATTAAAAACAAGCTGGTCAGCGAAATCGATATGGCAATAAAAACTGGCCATAACAACGAAAACACCAGATAAGGTATCAAAACGAATTTGAGCGCTCCGACCCACAAGCCCGACCATTGTTTTATCAACGGGTGCATTTGACCATCGCTGAACACTGCGTCTCGCAACCATAAATGCACCGGATCAAAAACGAAGCTCAAGAAAACGATGGCTCCTATGATCGTCAAAATCAAGGGAATGAAAGTCAGCAGCAGCATGCGCGGATGCAAGCTGCTGATCAAGGCTTTCGATAGTGCGTAAACGACGTCTCTCATGATGATTTTTTTCGGTTAATTCGTAAAAAACGTTGCAAACCGAGGCGCTGTTGCATCCAAAAGCCCTGACCGTATTCGGCGCCCTGCATCTGGTCCGAAATGCCAGTCGGCTGATAACGGATGCGCCAGTCGGCAGTTCCAAACAGCCAGTCCCAAACCGGAAACAGAACGGCAAAATTACAACCCCGTGCCGGGCCTTCATGCCCCTCACCCATCGCATGGTGCAGTCGGTGATAGCACGGGCTGACGAGCAGACGACCGCCCCATCGGCCGAAATGCCAGCGGAGATTGCCATGCTGAAGGCTTTGCGCCAAACGGGAAACCACCACCAGACCGATGAACTGCCCGGGTGGGACGCCCAGCAACAAGGCGGCGAACGCCATCAGGATATCGCGGATCGCATCATCCAGCAGGTGATTGCGGTTATCGCTCCACACGGTCATGTGCCGCTGGCTATGGTGCAGGCTGTGCAGCCCCCACCAGCGGCGGCTTCGGTGTTGATAGCGATGAATCCAATAGTCCAGACCATCGAGCAAAAACAAATATACGAAAAACGCCGGCAACGGGTGATTTTGCAGTGCCGGCCACCAGCTCTCGAGGTTGGGACGATCGATGTCGAACGAGCGCAGCAGCATTTCCAGGCTGTCGAACAGCGGTACCACGGTAAAAAAAACCAGCAGCGTGAACAGCCCCAAACGGTGAAAAATTGTATAGAGCATGTCGATACGGATGGCTTGCCGACGTTCGACAGACGATTCAGCTTTCTCTGCCGGCCACCAGCGCTCCGCTGACTTTGCAAAAACCGCGATGCACCCGATTTCGATCAAACCCCACAAAAACCATTCAGTTCCGTCGAACGCGATTTCAGCGTATTCCATCAAACCGAGTTTGAACAAAACCGGTTGGACGAGCGTTTCGAACAAGCCATTTTGGGCCAGCGAAAAATACTCGCTCATGGTCGAGCATCGCGCAGTGTTTTAAAACAATAGCCCTGGCTCTGCAAGCCTGTGACGATATCTTTCAAAGCCGGCAGAAAATCTTCCTGGCGCGACCAGATGCCGAGGTGTGCGAGCAAAACATCGCCGGCGCGAATCGTCCGCAAAGCGCGTTCGGTCAGCATTCGGTTAGAAAACTTTCGGGAATCGAGCTCGTCGCCCAGAAACCCCGCTGAGCTCCAGCCGACGTGCCTAAAACCGCAGGCCTGAGCGGCCTGCTGGGCAACGGGGGTCAAGCGCCCCCCGGGAGCGCGCCATAGCGGATCGAGGTGTGCCCCCGTCATCGTATGAAAACGCGTATCGACGGCTTTGAGTTCAGCGCAAAATTGCTCCGCGCTTAGCCGCGATGTTGAACCAGCGTCATTGCCGAATTGCGGTCGGTAGCCGATTGTATCGCCTGTGGCTGGCAGAATTCGGCCGTGGTTAAACGTGTGACTGCCGAAGGCATGGCCTTCTTTGTAACGATCCTGCCAGTAAGCCGTCCAACTGTGATCGAGCGCGTGATCGCCGCGAGTGGTCTTTTCGTTGGACAGGAAGAACGTCGCTTTGATTTTACGTTCGCGTAAAAAACCAGCAATTGCGTCTGCATTGCGCATATTGCCGGTGTCCAGGGTAAGATATATGGGCGGGCATGCGGGCGTCGTATCCGGCAGGCCTTGCGCCTCAATAGCGATCGTCGACATCCCGAGAAGAATGGAGTAAAAGTAAACGCGGGTTTTCATCGCGAATTCAAACATCTCCGGCGCGTTTACGAAAATAAATGCCGTGCGGCGACCGACCGACCGGAATGACCTGCGTCACTGCGCGCTTTTCGATATCGACCACACTCACCTGCTTTTTCCAGCGCGAGGTAACCCACATGGTCTTGCGGTCTTCGGAAACTTCCATACAGTCCGGGCCGCCCATGACCGGAATTTGCCCGACGACTTTGAGCGCTTGCAGGTCTAGGAGCGTCACTTGGTTGCTCACCCGGTTCGAGACGAACAGGTGGCGCTTGTCGCCCAGTGCACGAAAATTATGGGCGCCCTTGCCCGTGACGATTCGCCCGACCGATTTCTGAAGCCGCCAGTCGATCACCTCGACATAATCGCTCCCCATGATGCCGACCAGAAGGTACTTTTGATCCGGGGTCAGGACGATGCCGGCCGGCTGCGGCCCTACTTTCATTTGCCATAAAACGGTGTGCGTCGCCAGATCGATCGCAGCGATTTTGTCGTTGCCTTGCAAGGTGACGAAAAGCTTTTTGCTATCGTCGCTGAATGCCATGTGGCTGGGCATTTTCGGCAGCGCAATCCGTTTTGCAAGCTTCAGACCATCGCCACCGTCGTACTGATATAAATCGACGCGGTCCAATCGCAAAGAGTTTGCCACAAACCACTTTTGGTCGGGCGAAAAGCCGACCTGGTAGGGATCGTCGATATTGCCGATGCGCTTGCGTATCTCGCCTGTTACCGGGTCGAGTACGACCAGGTCGTTACCTGCGGCGTTCGCCACCCAGAGAGATTTGTTGTCCGGCGTGGCGATCAAGTGATGCGGCTCTTTGCCAACAGGAAAGCGGCTCACTTCGATGTGGGTCACGGGGTCTAGCAGGCTGACCGAAGCATCGGCGGAGTTGAGAACGACTATACGCATTTCTGCATAAGTTTCTGATTTTACGGAATTAGTACTGGAACTCATTGCAGGTGCCGTCATCCCTGCAGAGAACAGCAAAAAGACTGCCCGGACCCACCAGAAACGATGAGCTATAGCCAAAAAACATGATTTCATATCAAATTTTCGATTGTGGATGAAAATATAGCTGCCATTATCGCATCGTGTGGCGATACTTGTTGGTATTGCTATCCTCTACGAAGCAAATTGGCCTTGCAACGCGGCCCAGGCCTTCTCGAGCCTTTTGGCCGACACAGGCATCGGCGTGCGGAGTTCCTGCGCAAACAACGATACCCGCAACTCCTGTAATTGCCAGGCAAACTCGTCCAGACGGGCATCCGGGTGGCCTTTCAAACTGCTCCACACGCGCTGCCAAGGCTTTTGTAAAGACTGCACGGTCCGTTGACGCTCGATGTCCTTGGCCGGGTCGTTGCGGACTTTGTCCAGGCGCAGTTGGGCTGCTTTCAGATAACGCGGGTAATGCGCCAGTTGCGCCCAGGTGCGTTCCAGCAAAAACTGCCGTGGCAGTAGCCACTCCGTCTGCTGCCGGATATCGTCGACGGCAGACGGGAAATGTTTGGCCTGCAATTGCAGCTTTTTCTGCAGATGGGTCCATTCCGTCAAAATGGCTAAGGTGATCCGCCCGACTTCTTGCGCTAGCAAACCGATACGCCCCTTGGCGTCCTTGGTGCGGGCGTTGAAAGTCGTTTTGTCCAGCGGCCACGGCTGAAATAGGCAGGCACGGTTCAGCGTCAAGGCCAGCCATTGCGCTTGTAAAATATCCGCCGTGCCCAGCGGCGCATACAGCAAAGTGCATTGATGAAACTCCGGCAGATTTTTTTCGATTTGCCGGAGCTGATCTTTCAACGCAATCGCGAACAGGCGCCGCAAACCGGCTTCGTGCGCCAGCAATGCTTGTCGTTCGTCGTCAAAAACTTCGAGGCGGCAGGCTTGGCCGGTATCAACCAGGGCCGGAAAGCCTAGCAAGGTTTGGCCGTGGCGCCGGATTTCCAGCAGCTCCGGCAATTCGTCGAACGCCCAGCCGGTGTATTGCTGGTCGCCTTCGATGCGGGTCAAGGTTTCTCCGACCGCAGCCTGAAAAGATTTTTGCGCCGCACCAGCCCATTCGGCGCGCAGCAGCGCGAGGCTGCGTTGCAGGTCGAGTTGCCGACCGTGTTCGTCCAGGAGTTTGAAATTCATGAAGCAATGCGCCGGCAGGGTTTCGATCCGAAAGTCCGACAATGCGGGGCGCGCCGGCGTCTGTTCGATGATGTAATCGCGCAGGGTATCGAGCAGCGGCTGGGTCTGGCGTACGGTGTCAGCATAGGTTTCACAGAATCCATCGGCGAACTGCGGCAGTGGCACGCAAGCACGGCGTAGCCTTTGCGGCAGGCTTTTGAGCAGGAGCTGAGCCTTTTCTTTGAGCATGCCCGGCACCAGCCATTCGGTTCTGTGGGTGTCGACCTGATTCAGCGCCGCTAGCGGTATGGTCATCGTAGCGCCGTCGCGCGGGCTGCCCGGCTCGAAGTGATAGCCCATGGCGAACTGCACGCCATGGTGTTGCAGGGTTTTCGGGTAGAGCTCGGTGGTGATACCGCCCGCCTCCTTGCGCATTAACTCTTCCTTGGACAGCAACAATCGCTGACGTTCGGTCTCGGATGCTTCGAGCCACCAGCGCTCCAGACCGGCGCCATTGCAGATATCGATCGGAATGGCCGCATCATAAAACGCAAAAATCAACTCATCGTCGACCAGAATGTCTTGCCGGCGCGACTGGTGCTCGAGTTGCTCGATTTGTGCCATCAGTTTGCGGTTCTGCACGAAAAACGGCAGCCTGGTGTCCCACTCTCCAGCAACCAACGCGCCACGAATGAAGAGTTCACGGGCATGGGCCAGCTCGATGCGCCCATAATGCAAACGTTTTTGGCTATACACCGGCAGCCCGTACAGTACGGCACGTTCGTAGACGGTGACCTGGGCCAGCTTTTTTTCCCAATGCGGTTCGTAGTAGCTTTTTTTTAACAAATGCGCGCCGACCCGCTCGATCCATTCAGGTTCGATTTTCGCCACACAACGCGCATACAATTTCGCGGTTTCGACGAGTTCGGCAGCCATCAGCCATTTGCCGCCTTTGCGCGCCAACGCCGACCCCGGATGAATCTGAAACTTGATACCACGCGCGCCCAGGTAGAGCTTGTCCTGCTCGGACTTCAGGCCGATGTTGCCGAGTAGCCCGGCCAACAAAGCCGTATGCAGCGCTTCGTATTGTGCGGGAATCGTATTGATGCGCCAATTTTGCGCTTTGACGATGCGCAATAGCTGCGCGTGCACTTCCAACCATTCGCGGAAGCGCAGCATCGATAAAAACTCGCCACGCAGTTGCTGCTGCAATTTTTTGTTCGAGAGCCTGTCGTCGCTGAGACGCTGATAATGCGCCCACAGCTTTAAATACGCCATGAAATCGGAGCGTTCATCGGCAAATTTGCTGTGTGCCTTATCGGCGGCGTCCTGGGCAGCCAGCGGGCGCTCGCGTGGGTCCTGCACCGCCAGGCCGCTGGCGATGATCAGGATTTCGCCGAGACAATCGTTGCTGCGCGCCGCCAGAATCATGCGGCCGATTCGTGGATCGGCGGGAAGCTGAGCGAGCTGGCGACCGACTTCCGTCAAGACGCCCTCTTCGTCGATAGCGTTAAGCTCGGCCAGCAAGTGCTGCCCATCGACGATCGCCCGGGGCGGCGGCGGCTCGACGAACGGAAATTCGTCGATATCGCCCAGCCCAAGCGCTTTCATGCGTAGGATCACCCCCGCGAGCGATGACCGCAAAATTTCCGGATCGGTGAATGGCGGTCGCGCCTGAAAGTCGTCTTCGGCATACAAACGGATGCAGACGCCCGCCGCCACCCGGCCACAACGCCCGGCGCGCTGATTGGCGGAAGCCTGCGCTATCGGTTCGATTTGTAATTGCTCGACTTTATTGCGGTAGCTGTAGCGCTTGACACGGGCCTGCCCGGTGTCGACCACATAGCGGATACCGGGTACGGTGAGCGAAGTTTCGGCAACATTGGTGGCGAGCACCACTCGCTGCGGCCCTCCGGTGCTGAACACTCGTTCCTGCTCGGCCGCCGACAAGCGCGCGAACAGCGGCAGAATCTCCAGACCGCGCGCGGCTTTTTGCCGCAAGGCATCCGCCGCTTCACGAATTTCTCGTTCGCCCGGCAGAAAAACCAGAATGTCGCCGCTGCCCAGAGCACATAGCTCGCCGACGGCCTCGACGATTGCTGTATTGAGGTCGCTTTCCTCGGCGTTTTTGCCAGAAGTCTTATCACTTGCGGCCAAGCGCGGGTCGAGCAAGGGTCGGTATCGGACCTCGACCGGGAAGAGCCTCCCCGAAACTTCGATGACCGGCGCCGCCTGACCTTTGGCATCAGTGAAATGCTGGGCGAACCGGCTGGCGTCGATCGTGGCAGAGGTGACGATCAGTTGCAAGTCGGGGCGGCGTGGCAGCAACTGCCGTAGGTAACCCAGCAGAAAATCGATGTTCAGGCTGCGTTCGTGGGCTTCGTCGATGATGATAGTGTCGTAGCGCAATAACAGCGGATCGCTTTGCGTTTCGGCCAGTAAAATGCCGTCGGTCATTAACTGAATGGCGGTTGTGGCGCTCGTTCTATCGTGAAAACGGATTTTGAAACCGACCGTTTCGCCCAGCGGGGTCTTCAACTCCTGCGCGATGCGCTTGGCGGTCGAGGTCGCCGCCAGCCGGCGTGGCTGGGTATGCGCAATGGTTTTGTCGGCGCCACGGCCAAGGCTCAGTTTCAAGTTCAAGCAGATTTTGGGCAACTGCGTCGTCTTGCCGGAACCGGTTTCGCCACAGACGATCACGACCTGATGCGCGCGCAACGCCTGTTCGATCGCCGACCGTTTGGCCGCGACCGGCAGGTCTTCGGGAAAAGTTATTTGCAGGGCCAAGGATTTTTGAATGATGCGGGCATGCGCCCATTATAATGGCTGACCCTTATTCTGCTTTGCCTCATGACGCCGCCTATTCCCGTAGAAGCTACCGACGCTTCCGAGCCTGTTCCAACCGTTGACAATACGAGCGAATCTTTCGTTGGCTGGTTGCGACTAGTGGCGCCGTATATTCATGCCTTTCGCGGCAAAACCTTCGTCATCGGTTTCGTCGGCGAGCTGCCGCTGGCGGGTAAGCTCAACGTCCTGGCGCAGGATTTATCGTTATTGCACGCCATGGGCATGCAGATCGTACTGGTGTATGGTTCCCGACCCCAGGTAGAAGAGCAGTTGGCGCTGCGCCAGGTGGCAGCGCGGTTTCACAACGGCTTGCGCATCACCGATCTGGCAGCGCTCGAATGCGCCAAGGAAGCCGCTGGCGAACTGCGCCTCGATATCGAGGCCGCCTTCTCGCAAGGGTTGCCGAACACGCCAATGGCACACTCCACCATCCGCGTCGTTTCAGGCAATTTCATCACCGCGCGACCGGTCGGAATCGTCGAAGGCGTCGACTTACAGCACACCGGGCTGGTCCGTAAGGTCGACGTGGAGGCGATCCGTCAGGCACTAGCAAGTAATTCCATCGTACTGCTTTCACCGCTCGGGTTTTCGCCCACGGGAGAGGCTTTCAATCTGACCATGGAAGATGTCGCCACCTCGGCCGCAGTCGCACTCAAAGCAGATAAACTAATTTTCGTGACCCAGGTGGAAGGCGTTTTGACGCCGGACGGTACGCTCATCGAAGAGCTCGAGGTCGATGCCGCGCAGGCCATGCTTGGTGCCGGGCATTTATCGCACGACACGACCGATTATCTACGGTATGCCATCAAGGCGACTGAACGCGGCGTGCCGCGCAGCCATATCGTGCCCTTGCGACTGGACGGCGGCGTCCTGCTAGAATTATTTTCGCACGATGGCGTCGGTACCATGCTTACGCAAAACAACCTCGAATCGCTGCGCGAGGCTACGTTCGACGACGCCGGGGCAATCAAAACCCTAATCGAACCTCTGGAGGAAGACGGCACCCTGGTCAGTCGCGGTCGCGACCGGATCGAGCGCGACATCGATAAGTTCACTGTGCTGGAGCACGATGGCATCTTATGGGGCTGTTCGGCCTTGTACCCTTACGAACAAGAAAAAACCGCCGAACTGGCCTGCCTGGTGGTGCACCCATCCTGGCAGGGGTTTGGCGACGGCGACCGGCTGCTCAAGCGCGCCGAGCAAAAAGCCCGGACAGCGGGAATCAAAAGTATTTTTGTGCTGACGACCCGAACGGCGCACTGGTTCATCAAACGCGGCTTTCAGACTGGCGATATCGACAAGCTGCCAAAAGACCGGCGGCGGGCATACGATCGCAGCAGAAATTCGCAGATATTGATAAAGAAACTATGACAGAAGAATATCATCCGATGAGTAATATTATTTCATCCACCGACGACAGTGCTTTTATGAAGCTCTTTAAAGCACGGCATGGCTACATTTTGATTAATTCGTTTGATTCATATATTGGCCGTTCGATTGAACATTATGGCGAGTGGGGCGAAGATGAAGTAGCGTTGTTTACGGCTTTTTGTGAGCCGGGCGACCAGGTGATCGAAGTAGGGTCCAATATTGGAACACATACGATTGCCTTGGCACGCAAAGTCGGCAGTAACGGGCGGATTCATGCATTCGAGCCCCAAAGAATTGTTTATCAAAATCTTTGTGCCAATTTGAGCTTGAATGGCATACTGAATGTCGACAGCTATTTAATGGCTGTCGGAGATTCTGAAAACGTGGCGTATATCCCGGAAATTAATTATCAAACTCCGAATAATTTCGGCGGCATGCGTGTCAGGCATACTGTCGGCGGTACCTCGGTTCGACAAATCAAGCTCGATGATTTTTTAGATTTGCCCAGCTTGAAATTATTGAAAGTGGATGCTGAAGACATGGAGCTTCATGTTTTCAATGGTGCAGCCGAACTCATCAATCGTCACCAACCGTATTTATATTACGAAAACAACCCCGGAAACGCCAATCAAGTAGCTTTGAATGCCGCCGTCATGAGCATGGGCTATACTTTATATTGGCATGTATCTTTGCTGTTTAGCCCAAATAACTATGCTGGCAATCCGAACAATATTTTTTCGTCCATAGCTTCATTCAATATTTTGGGCATCCCCGAAAATAAACCATTACCGTCGACCAGCCAAGTTTTGAAAAAAATAAGCGATCCGGCCGATGCACCGTTTTAAGGTTTAGCAATCTTCACACAGTCGACATACATTTTCCGGTGCTCTCCCTCGCCCTCCTCCACCAGGCCATGAATATCGGTTTCAAATCCGGGAAACGACGAGTTGAAATGGCGAGCGAATTTTAGATAATCCACGATCGTCCGGTTGAAACGTTCGCCCGGGATGAGCAAGGGAATGCCTGGCGGATAAGGCGTGAGCAAGGCCGTCGTGATTCGCCCTTCGAGGTCGTCGATTTCGACGCGTTCGATCGCCCGGTGCGCGACGTTCGCATAGGCATCGACCGGTTTCATGGCCGGCTGCATATCCGACAGATACATCTCAGTCGTCAAGCGCGCGACGTTGTTGGCACGGTACATATCGTGAATCTGCTGGCTCAGGTCGCGCAGCCCTACGCGCTCATAGCGCGGAAACGCCTGGCAAAACTCAGGCAACATGCGCCACATAGGCTGGTTTTTGTCGTAATCGTCCTTGAACTGCTGCAGGGCGGTGACGAGCGTGTTCCAGCGGCCCTTGGTGATGCCGATCGTAAACATGATGAAAAACGAGTACAAGCCGGTTTTTTCGACGATGACGCCGTGCTCGGCCAGGTAGCGCGTAACAATCGATGCCGGGATGCCCCATTCGGCAAACTCCCCCGATACATCGAGCCCCGGCGTGATGACCGTCGCCTTGATCGGATCGAGCATGTTGAACCCCGGGGCGATGTTGCCGAAACCGTGCCAGGCGTCTTCGGCCTTGATGACCCAGTCTTCGCGATCACCCATGCCGTCATCGGCCAGCTTATCCGGCCCCCAGACCTTGAACCACCAGTCCAGCCCGAACTCTTCGTCGACCTTGCGCATCGCGCGGCGAAAGTCGAGCGCCTCGAGAATACTTTCCTCGACCAACGCGGTGCCGCCAGGCGGCTCCATCATCGCTGCCGCGACATCGCATGAGGCAATGATCGCGTACTGTGGGCTGGTCGAGCTGTGCATCAAATACGCTTCATTGAATACATGCCGGTCGAGGGTACGGGACTCCGACTCCTGCACCAGAATTTGCGACGCCTGGGAAATGCCGGCCAGCAGCTTATGCGTGGACTGCGTCGAAAAAATGACCGGATCCTTGGATCGCGGCCGGCTTTTACCGATCGCATGCATATTGCGATAAAACTCGTGAAACGTGGCGTGCGGCAGCCAGGCTTCATCAAAATGCAGGGTGTCGATGGTCGAACCGAGAACTTCCTTGAGGATTTCGACGTTATACAACACGCCGTCATAAGTACTTTGCGTGATCGTCATGATGCGGGGCTTTTTGTTCAGTGCCTCGCGTGCGAACGGATTGGCCTCTATTTTCCGGGCGATGCTTTCGGGGCGGAATTCGTCTAGCGAAATCGGACCGATCAGGCCGAGATGGTTGCGCGTCGGCGTCAGAAAAACCGGAATCGCACCAGTCATCGTAATCGCATGGAGAATAGATTTGTGGCAGTTGCGGTCCACAACCACGATGTCGTTGGGCGCCACATTGGCATGCCACACCATTTTGTTCGACGTGGAGGTGCCATTGGTCACGAAAAAGCAATGGTCGGCGTTGAAAATCCGCGCAGCATTGCGTTCTGACGCCGCCACCGGCCCAGTGTGGTCGAGCAGTTGGCCGAGCTCATCCACGGCATTGCAAACGTCGGCACGCAGCATGTTTTCGCCGAAAAACTGATGAAACATGCGCCCGACCGGGCTTTTCAAAAACGCCACACCGCCCGAGTGCCCCGGGCAATGCCAGGAATAGGAGCCGTCCTGCGCATAGTTGACCAAAGCACGAAAAAACGGCGGCGCCAAAGAATCGAGGTAGGCCCTGGCTTCGCGGATGATGTGCCGGGCAACGAATTCGGGCGTATCCTCGAACATGTGGATGAAGCCGTGCAGCTCCTTGAGGATATTGTTTGGGATGTGACGCGACGTTCGCGTCTCGCCATACAAATAAATCGGAATCTCGGCGTTTTTAAAACGGATTTCTTCCACGAAGGCGCGCAGGCTGGTCAGGGCAAAATTGACCTCCTCTTTAGAGCCGGCACCGAACTCCTCGTCGTCGATCGATAAAATGAATGCGCTGGCGCGGCTTTGCTGTTGCGCGAACTGCGACAGGTCGCCGTAGCTGGTGACGCCGAGAACTTCGATGCCCTCGGCCTCGATGGCATCGGCCAAAGCCCGAATACCCAGCCCGGATGCATTCTCGGAACGAAAATCTTCATCGATGATGACAATCGGAAAACGAAATTTCATGCGAAAGAACTCCCGCGGTGACGCGTAGGGATTGGCAAAGACCGCTCACTTTACCTGAATTGATCAGCCAGTGAAGCAAATAGTCTTGTCCAATATGGTATGAGTCTGAAGGTGTTGTCGAGAATCCAAAATGAAATGAGTCTGAAGCAAGGTTTGTTGGTCGATGATTAAGGCATGGTGATCGATATGAACGAAGGAAATTGGGCGTGGCACGATTGCGCGTCCCCTCGGCAAAATTGCTCGGCCTGCTTCGGTATAGTCCTTTTTCCTGCTAAGCTACAAAACAACGTATTCCAACTAGAAGGCTTTTTTCCATGAGCACGTTACGTACACAATGTGAAGCCAGTTTCACAATCCCCGGGGGCAAAACCGGTCACTTTTACAGCTTGCCCGCCCTGCAATCGCAGGGCTTTGCCAAGCTCGACCGCTTGCCGGTATGTATCCGCATCGTTCTTGAGTCAGTTTTGAGAAACTGCGACGGAAAAAAAGTCAACGAAGATCACATCAAGGCCCTGGCCCAGTGGAAACCGAGCGCCAGCCGCACCGATGAAATTCCATTCATCGTCGCGCGGGTCGTTCTACAGGATTTCACTGGCGTGCCCCTACTGGCTGATCTCGCAGCGATGCGCAACGTCGCTGCGGGCATGGGCAAGAACCCAAAACTCATCGAACCGCTGGTCCCTGTGGACTTGGTCGTTGATCATTCAGTCATGGTGGACTACTACGGGACCCAGGACGCTTTGCGCAAAAACATGGAACTCGAGTTTCAGCGCAACGGTGAGCGTTACAAGTTCATGAAGTGGGGTATGCAAGCATTCGAGACGTTCAAAGTCGTGCCCCCGGGCATCGGTATCGTCCACCAAGTGAACCTAGAGTACCTGTTTCGTGGCGCTCGCAGCAAACAAATCGACGGCAAGACCGTTTATTTTCCAGACACGTTGGTCGGCACCGACTCGCACACCACGATGATCAATGGCGTCGGTGTGGTGGGCTGGGGCGTTGGCGGTATCGAGGCGGAAGCGGGCATGCTGGGACAGCCGGTGTATTTCCTGACACCCGATGTCGTGGGTGTCGAGCTGACCGGCAGCTTACTCGAGGGCATCACCGCCACCGACTTGGTACTAACGATCACCGAAATGCTGCGCAAGGCCAAAGTCGTCGGTAAATTCGTCGAGTTTTTTGGCGCCGGTGCAGAGACGTTATCGGTTACCGACCGTGCCACCATCGCCAACATGGCGCCCGAGTATGGCGCAACGATGGGGTTTTTCCCGGTCGACGACAAAACCGTGCAGTTTTTGCGCGATACCGGTCGCACCGCCGAGGAAGCCGATGCGCTGGAAGCATATTTCAAGGCCCAGGAATTATTCGGTATTCCAGTCGCCGGCAGCATCGATTACACCACCACCATCAAGCTCGATCTGTCGACAATCGAACCTTCCCTGGCGGGCCCAAAGCGCCCCCAGGACCGTATCGCACTATCGGCGATGAAAAAAAGCTTCAATGATTTGTTTTCCGAGACGGTGGCGAATAATGGCTTCGGCAAAGCTGCGGCCGTACTCGACAAGCGCTACGATGTGGCCGACACCGAATTTCCCGGCGCGAGCCTCGGGCATGGCGACGTGCTGATCGCCGCGATCACATCGTGCACCAACACATCCAACCCAGGCGTCCTGCTGGCAGCCGGTCTGCTGGCCAAAAACGCCGTGGCCAAAGGGCTGAAAGTCGGCAAGAACATCAAGACGTCCTTCGGTCCGGGGTCGCGCGTGGTCAACGAGTATTTACAACAAGCCGGCTTATTGTCTTCACTCGAACAGCTCGGCTTCAACATCGTCGCGTATGGCTGCACGACCTGTATCGGCAACTCTGGCGACCTGAGCCCGGCGTTGAACGACGCCATTTCGCAAAACGATGTCATCGCCGCTGCGGTACTTTCCGGAAACCGAAATTTCGAAGCCCGCATTCACCCGAACATCCGCGCCAATTTTCTGGCATCGCCGCCGCTGGTCGTGGCGTTTGCGCTGGCCGGCCGCGTCAACATCGATCTGACTTCTGAGCCGCTGGGCCGCGATCAAAACGATCAGCCGGTATATCTACGCGACATCTGGCCAAGCAGTGACGATGTGCATGCCTTGATGCAATATGCGCTTAACCCCGCTACCTTCGCCAAGCTGTACGGCGACTTCACTGCCGGCAACGATCTCTGGAACGACATTCCCGCCCCGACCGGTCAGGTCTACACATGGCCCGACTCGTCCTACATCGCCAAACCGCCGTTCTTCGACGATTTTTCGATGCATGCTGGCCAGATCGGCGACATCCACGACGCCAAGCCTCTGCTGATGCTCGGCGACTCGGTAACGACCGACCATATTTCGCCAGCCGGTTCATTCAAGGCCGGCACGCCGGCAGGGCGATTTTTGACGGAAAAAGGTGTGCAAGCGCTCGATTTCAACAGCTATGGCTCACGCCGTGGCAACCACGACGTCATGATTCGCGGCACTTTCGCGAATGTCCGGGTGAAAAACCTGATGCTGCCAGTCAACGAAGACGGCACCCGCACCGAAGGAGGATTCACATTGCTCGATGGCCAGCAGACCACAGTCTACGAGGCCGCGATGCATTACCAAGCACAAAAAACGCCCACCATCGTGCTGGCCGGCGAGGAATACGGCACGGGCTCCTCGCGCGACTGGGCGGCGAAAGGCACGATGCTGCTCGGTGTTAAAATAGTGATAGCGAAAAGTTTCGAGCGTATTCATCGCAACAACCTCGTCGGCATGGGCGTCTTGCCGCTACAGTTCAAAGGCCTGGAATCGATCACGACCCTAGCGCTGGATGGCACGGAAACTTATGACGTGCTGGGCGTCGATGAGAGTCTCAAACCGCAGCAGGACCTGACCCTCGTCATCAAGCGGCAAGATGGTAAAACCCAAAAAATATCGGTTCTGTGCCGCATCGATACGCCGATCGAAGTTGATTATTACAAACATGGCGGCATTTTGCCGTATGTGTTGCGCGGCCTGTTGGCAGCCTGATTAGGAAAAGTTGCTCATTTTATGCGTCGTAAACCGCTCAACAGCGTGGCACGGCCACGTTTGTCCAAGTACGCTCGCCCCCTGGCGCAAATCGCATTGCTTTTGGCTGAAGCCGGCAGTCGTAATGAACGACGTTATTGGAAACGGCGCCTCTATGCAGCCTTGGCGCCCCTTCTGGTGGGGCGCAGCGATGCGCCTCTCACCCATACGCTTGATCATTTGTACGATAGCAATGGTGCCGCCTATGATTCCCTGGCGAGCGCCATCGAAACATGTGTAGAATCGCCATGTATCAAGGACGGTCAGGAACTCTTACTGATCGCCGCCCCCGTTCTGGCTTGGTCCAACTATTCGATCGCCTGTGGGCGGATAGATACCAAAACAGTTCAGGATCTGCAAGCAACCCTGGAGCAGCATGTACTGGCCGAGCACGTGCAGCTCGTGCTAGGGGACTTTCTTTTCAGCCCGGACTATTTGCCGGAAAGTTATATTGCGGCGGCACAGCTGTCGCGCGAACTAGCCGGTGCTCTGCTGAATAAGGAGAGCATCACGCTGGCGATCGAAACCCTGCCCGATATGCCGCATTTCCTGTCCGACGTCCGCTATTTGATCGGCGCGATTGCTGTGCCTGAAGGCTTGCCGATGTTCAAGTGGCAGGAAGAAACGCAAGTGGGTGCGCTCTCGATGTCTCGTGAGGATGTGCTGGCCAGCTGGAAAGTACACGGCGGCCCACAGATGCAAAAGCTCATGCCGGGCTGCGCGCTCGAAATGTTACTGCCCAACGGTTTATACAGCGCATGCCGAAATGCCGAAAGCGAAGCTCGCAGCTACTCGGTTCGCGCCTCGATCGCCTTCATCAGTGCCGCATTGAACGTCACGCCGGCGCAAATACACGTATCGGTCGGATGCTTCGTAGATCATGGTGAAATCGAAGAGTACCGTTTAGGCTTTTCGCTGAAAAACAGCAGCGATGTTTTACACGGTATCGTCTGGCCGCTCCTGGGCGACGAGTACGGCAACGAGCCTGATCCGGTGTACGGTGACGATATCGCCGACACCGCCGAACTGCCGACGATGCGCGCCAAGATTCAGGGCTTACTGAAAGAGCTTGGTGTCCATAAAATCATCATGCTCGATGAACGGTTTCCGCTGGAGTATTGCGAAGACTGCGGAGCGCCGGTTTACCCGAACGCCGAGGGAGAATTGATGCATGCAGAGCTGCCGGAGGACGCGGACATTCAGGATATTCAGCTGCACTAGTACAGATACACATAGAACCAAAAAATGCGCTAATCAACCACCGGATTCCGCCGGTATTCACAATCTGCGCGTAGACAGTTGCCGTACAGCGCTAAGGCATGGTCCTGCAAGACGAAACCTCGCTCGCGGGCGACACGCTGCTGACGTTTTTCGATTTCGGCATCGAAAAACTCCTCCACCCGGCCGCACTCCAGACAGACCAGGTGATCGTGATGAGCACCCTCGTTGAGCTCGAAAACGGCTTTACCTGCTTCGAAATGCTGGCGAGCCAGCAAACCGGCCTGTTCGAACTGCGTCAACACCCGGTATACCGTAGCCAGGCCAATGTCCAGCTTTTCTCCCATCAAAGCGCGATAAACATCCTCGGCGCTCAGGTGACGATGGGGACCCGTCTGAAAAAGTTGAAGAATTTTTAAACGCGGCAAGGTCGCCTTCAGGCCGCTGTTTTTGAGATCGACTGCGGTTTTCATACGATTCCGAGAAGCTGTCCAGAAGTAGCTTATGATATCGGGTTTGGGAAAAACTGCGCGCCCCGTGAAATTCGACCGACAAAAAATCCTGCCGTTTCCGCTTCGTGCCGCACTGCTGTGCATAACCATGCCAGTAGCGCTTTCGGCCTGTAGTCTGGGACCTTACGTTCCCGGCTTACTATCGCCTTACCGCTACGAAATTCAGCAAGGCAATTTCATCACCCAGGAAATGGCCGCTCAACTCAAAGCCGGCATGACGCGCGATCAGGTACGATTCGTACTCGGTACGCCATTGATAACGGATGCTTTTCACGGTAATCGTTGGGACTATGTCTTTCGGCTGCAAAGAGCGAATGGCAAAATCGAGTTTTCGCGGTATACGGTCACCTTCAAAAACAACCTGCTCGATCAGTTTGGCGGTTCGGAGCTGCCCACCGAGCGCGACAACGTCGCGTTATCGAACAAACAGGCGCCAGACAGCAAGCGGGGCATCGACGACAATAACGGCGCCTTGCGTGGCACCGCCACCGCGCCCGAGCTACCAGTCGACGATCCGGGCACCGCACCCATGATACCGGTGCCGGCCACCCCGGCCATAGCGCTCACCGAACCGCTTTTGCCGGTGCAGTCGCCTCCCCTGATTCAGCAATCGGCCGAGCAGCTGGTGGAAGAACAAATTTTATCGGTCGTAGATGCGTGGGCCGCGGCTTGGTCGGCTAAGGATGCCGACAAATACCTGAGTTTTTACGCGCCGGACCATGCGCACGGCATGAAAACCCGTACCGTATGGGAGAGCTTCCGCCGGCAGCGGCTGGCGGCGCCCAGCACACTCCAGGTCGAGATCATCAAGCCCCTGATCCGCGTATTATCCGATACACGCGCGGTCGTCCAGTTCGAACAGCGTTACCGTTCCAATCTGATAGACGAGCGCGGCCGCAAAACCCTCGACATGGTCAAAACCGGTGGCGGTTGGCAGATCGTCAACGAAACGTTCATAGTGAGCAAACGCTAATGAGCACACTGAAGATTGCCATCGCCGGAGCCAGCGGCCGCATGGGGAAAATGCTGACCGAAGCCGTGCTGGGCGCGGCGGATTGCCGGCTGGTCGGAGCGCTCGACCTGGCCGGCGCACCGAGCTTGGGCCGCGACCCAGGCGAGTTTCTGGGTATCGCAACCGGCGTGACGATCGTGGCCGATCTCGATGTAGTCTTGCAAGAAGCCGACTTTCTGATCGATTTCACGCGTCCAGACGGCACTTTGCGACACCTGACCGGTTGCGCAACGCACCATGTAAAACCAATCATCGGTACGACCGGTTTTACAGAGCAACAACTCACACAAATCCGCGACTTCAGTATTCATCAAGCTGCGGTGCTGGCACCGAATATGGCGGTGGGCGTCAACGCTACGTTCAAACTGCTCGAAATCGCAGCGAAAATCCTCAATGACGGCTACGATATAGAAATTATCGAAGCCCACCATCGGCATAAGGTCGATGCACCCTCTGGCACCGCCCTGGAAATGGGTCGGATCGTGGCAAAAGCGCTGCACCGTTCGCTCGACGACTGCGCCATTTTCGGTCGCGAAGGCCAGACGGGCGAACGCGCCGCCGCGACGATCGGCTTTTCGACAATTCGTGGCGGCGATATCGTCGGCGATCACACGGTATTGTTTGCGGGTCTGGGCGAGCGAATCGAAATCACCCACAAGTCCAGCAGCCGCAGCACTTACGCCCAGGGTGCGTTGCGCGCAGTGCGGTTTCTAGCCGAGCGCTCGACTGGCTTGTATGACATGCAGGACGTGTTGAATTTGAAAACCGGACTAATCTCATAAATCGAAACCATGCAACCTCAAGAACTAGGATTGGCGCATTTTTGGCAACAGGCCGATAGTCTATCGCACGCCGTGGCGTACTTGCTGCTGGCGATGTCGGTGACGAGCTGGTACTTCATTTTGCTGAAAACCTGGCGCTATCTGCGCAGCCGGAGGCTTCTCCATGGCGCCGTGCGCGAATTTTGGGCGACGGCGCATCTGGACCAGGCCGTAGCGCTGCTGAGTGGGATCGATCACGAGAAGCTCTTCACGCCGTTGGCGGTGGCCGGCTTACAGGCGATGCGCAGCGCCGAGGGCTCTCTGACGGCGACCATGAGCTCGGGCGAGCGGGTCACGCGTGCTTTGCGGGAAGCGATTCAGGCCGTGTCCAGACGTCTGGGCGCTGGCCAGACCGTGTTGGCCTCGATCGGCTCGACCGCTCCATTCGTCGGCCTGTTCGGCACGGTCTGGGGCATTTACCATGCATTGCTGGGAATCTCCATACAGGGTCAGATACAAATCGAAAAAATCGCCGGACCGGTCGGGGAAGCGCTGGTGATGACAGCAGCCGGTCTGGCCGTGGCAATTCCCGCCGTTCTGGCTTACAACGCCTTTGGGCGCGTCAACCGGCTACTGTTGCTCGATATCGATGGTTTCGCGCACGACTTGCAGGCCCTACTGGCCAACCCACCGACTGGAGCGCAATGATGGCGTTCGGCGGTTTTCAACAGCAAGGCGACGACCGTCCGATCGCCGATATCAATACCACGCCGCTGGTCGACGTCATGCTAGTGTTGTTGGTCATTTTCATGATCACCGCCCCCTTGCTGACAAGCGCGATTCGCGTCAATTTACCGACCGTATCCGCCCCATCCATCGCCACCCCACCGGAAACGATCGCGATCGGTATCGACGCCGAGAACCGCTATGTCTGGAACAAAGAGCCCGTGGGACCGGACGAGCTGCGAAGGCGTCTGCGGGAACGAGCCAGCGCCGACCCGCAACCGGAAATTCATTTATACGCCGACAAGCTGGCCCGCTACGAAGCGCTGGCGCTCGTCCTGGGCCACGCCCAGCAAGCAGGCTTGTCGAAAATCGGTTTCGTAACACAGCCAACAACGCCATGACCCTATCCTTGAATACCAAAATCGATGAACTGCAAAATAAAGTAGCGCTGCTGATCGCTGCGCTCTATACCGTTCGTCAGGACAATGCGCGTCTGCAGAGACGCATCGATAAACTCAACGGCGAACAACAACGGCTCGAGAAGAAAATCACGGGGTCGCAGCAAAAAGTGGACGACATGCTGACACAGTGGTTTCCCGAACTGTCGGCCAATAGCGGAGATTGAACATGGAAACCCTCGACGTAAAAATTATGGGGCGGGACTTTCGGGTTGCCTGCACCCCGTTGGAAAAAGAAGCATTGCTGCGCGCCGTGCAGGTGGTCGATGTCAAGATGAACACCATCCGCGAGTTGGGCCGCGTGGTCGGCGTCGACCGCATCGCCGTGATGGCGGCGCTGCAGATCGCGCACGAAGCCATCCAGCAACAGAGCGGTCAGGGTTCCCCTGGATTAGGACTGGACATTCCCGTACTTGAGCGTAAGATTCAACACATCGGCGACAATATCGATCAGGCACTGGCTGGTACTATAAGCAGCGCCGCTTCGGTTCAAGCGCCGGATTAGATTAAAATTAAAAGAATTTCCGTTTTATCCCTGCTGTGTTCGCGGCTAAGTGCCAAATTCCGTGAACCAATATCGTTAGACGGGTTGCGGTGCCTCATAGAGCTGGTGTGATTGCTCCTTCGCGAGCGAACCTAAAGGCTTGGATACCGCGACCACCTTGGACTTAGGTTCAGGGGTTCGGCCTACGCGGCACATGCGGGGTACCTTCAGAGCGGCCATTCCACTCGAATGGCCGCTTTTTGTTGGACGCTCGAACTCGGCGACGATTGTCATGACCCACTCCCTATCACTATTCATCCTAATCTTATGTTGCCTGGGCGCCTGCAGCGGCTTACTGGCCGGGCTGCTCGGGATTGGTGGCGGCATGGTCCTGGTGCCTTTCCTGATGTTTCTTTTGCCTTGGCGCGGCGTTCCCGAGGCCCATGTGCTGCACGTCGCGATCGGCTCTTCCCTCGGCATCATTTTATTCACCAGCTTATCGAGCCTGCGGGCGCATCACCGGGCGGGCGCATTGTTGTGGCCGGTCGTGTTGCGGATCACCCCTGGAATACTCGTCGGCAGCCTGATCGGCGCACGCCTGGCCAATTCGCTGCGGACCGCAGCGCTGGCCTGGGCGTTCGGACTGTTTGTGATCGTATCGGCCACCCAGATGCTGTTCGATCGCAAGCCCAAAGCGGCGCGTGAACTGCCCGGTGCGTTCGGCCTTGCCAGCGTCGGTACGGTCCTGGGCGCCGTATCGAGCCTCGTCGGGGCCGGTGGCGGGTTTTTATCGGTGCCTTTCATGATCTGGTGCAACGTCGGCATTCGCAACGCGGTTGCGACTTCAGCCGGCATCGGCCTGCCAATCGCGGTTTTTTCTGCGCTGGGCTATGGGTATAACGGCTGGCATGTGAATGGTCTGCCGGCCGGCTCACTTGGATTTGTGTACCTACCCGCGGTCGCCTGCGTGGTGGCGTTGAGCATTTTCACGGCCCCGGTGGGTGCGCAACTAGCGCACCGTTTACCGGTTGCGACCTTGAAAAAAATATTCGCAATCGTTTTATACGCACTGGCGTTGACGATGTTTTATAAGGCTTATACAGCCAGCGACTACTGACAAAGTAAGCCCCCTTCAGACAAAATCGACTGATATTCGGCCGGCAGGCTTGCCTGTCTCTATCGATTCTGTCTATATGCCCAAACAAGCAGCAGCCAACCCACCCCGATCATCGGCAAGCACAGCCATTGCCCCATGCTCAACCCCAGCGCCAGCGTTCCCAGAAAACGGTCCGGCTCGCGCGCGAACTCAACTGTGAAGCGGGCCAAACCATAACCGATCAAAAATACCGCTGAAACCGCCGCCAACGGCCGTGGCTTACGCGAATACCACCACAACACCACGAACAAACCAACTCCCTCCAGGCCCATCTGGTAGAGCTGGGAAGGATGACGCGGCAGAAAATCGCCTGCCTGCGGAAAGATGACACCCCACGGCCCATCGGTCGGTCGGCCCCAAAGCTCGCCGTTGATGAAGTTTCCCAGCCGCCCGGCCGCCAGACCTGGCGGCACGCATGGCGCGATGAAATCCATAAGGGTCCAGAACGATAATTTTTTATAGCGCGCATAGCCGAACATTGCGGCCAACACACCCAGAAAGCCACCATGAAACGACATGCCGCCCTGCCAGACCGCCAAAGCTTCTAACGGATGAGCCGCATAATAGTCAGGCTTGTAAAACAACACATAGCCGAGCCGGCCGCCCAACACAACACCCAGCACCCCGAGAGTCAGCAGATTATCGAGGTCGTCGACGGTCAAGCGTGTCTGCCTGGGCAGGCACAGCCGCGACAAAAAAATAAAAAAACCGAACGCCAGCAGGTACATCAGCCCGTACCAGTGAATATCGATAGGCCCGAGCGACAGCGCAATCGGATTGAATCCAGGATGAATCATGGCAATGGCCCCGTGAGCGTATGAATGGGCAATATTGTGCCTGAAACACCCGCTTCGACACGGCCGGACATGGTAAATTCGCAGCTCCTTCGTTTTATGCTCTTATTCTCATGACAGCCAATCGCCGCTCCCGCCACATCACACAGGGCGTCAACCGTTCGCCCAACCGCGCCATGTATTACGCCATGGGCTACCAGGAAACCGATTTCGACAAGCCGATGATCGGCGTTGCCAATGGTCACTCGACCATCACGCCCTGCAATGCCGGGCTGCAGCCGCTGGCTGACGCCGCGGTTGCGGCAGTGCGGGCCGCGGGCGGTAATCCGCAGATATTCGGCACGCCGACGATTTCCGACGGCATGTCGATGGGTACCGAAGGCATGAAGTACTCACTGGTGTCGCGCGAGGTGATTGCCGACTGCATCGAAACAGCGGTTCAGGGGCAATGGATGGACGGCGTACTGGTCATCGGCGGTTGCGATAAAAACATGCCTGGCGGCATGATCGCGATGGCGCGCACCAACGTACCCAGCATTTACGTTTACGGCGGCACGATCAAGCCAGGGCATTACAAAGGCAAAGACCTGACCATCGTCTCGGCTTTCGAAGCGGTCGGCGAGTTTACTGCCGGCCGCATGACGGAGGTTGATTTCAAGGAAATCGAAAAGCGTGCTTGCCCGACCGCCGGCTCCTGCGGCGGCATGTACACCGCCAATACCATGAGTTCGGCCTTCGAGGCACTCGGCATGAGCCTGCCCTACTCCTCGACCATGTCGAACGTCGATGCGGAAAAATGCGAATCGACGGCCGAATCGGCTCGCGTGCTGGTCGAAGCCGTCAAGCGCGACCTCAAGCCGCGCGACATCATCACCCGCCGTTCGATCGAAAATGCGGTGGCCGTCATCATGGCGATCGGGGGTTCGACCAACGCTGTGCTGCATTTCCTGGCGATTGCGCACGCCGCCGAAATCGACTGGACGATCGACGATTTCGAAGCAATTCGGCAAAAAGTGCCTGTCATTTGCGATCTCAAACCGTCGGGCCGCTTCGTGGCCACCGACCTGCATGCGGCCGGCGGCATTCCGCAAGTCATGAAAATTCTGCTAAATGCCGGCCTGCTGCATGGCGACTGCCTGACCATCCTAGGTAAAACGATTGCAGAAGTGCTGGCCGATGTGCCCGACCAGCCGCGCGCCAATCAGAGCGTAATCAGGTCGATCGACGAAGCTTTATATGCGCAGGGCCACTTAGCAATTTTGCGCGGTAACCTCGCCCCCGATGGCTGCGTGGCAAAAATTTCTGGCCTGAAAACGCCGGTTATGACCGGCCCGGCTCGGGTATTCGACGACGAAGCATCGGCCATGGACGCGATTGTTAACGACCGTATCGTCGCAGGCGATGTCCTGGTGCTGCGTTACCTGGGTCCGAAAGGCGGTCCGGGCATGCCGGAAATGCTGTCGCCGACATCTGCCATCATCGGCAAAGGCCTCGGCGACTCGGTGGGCTTCGTTACCGACGGGCGTTTTTCTGGGGGTACATGGGGTATGGTGGTGGGGCACGTAGCGCCGGAAGCGTATGTCGGCGGTCCAATCGCGCTCGTTTGCGAAGGCGATCCAATCACCATCGATGCCCATCAGCGGCTGCTGCAAATCAACATCGCCGAGGACGAAATGGCGGAGCGCAAAGCAGCGTGGCGCCAACCAGCGGCGAAATACACACGGGGCGTGCTAGCCAAATTTGCCGCGTTGACGACCTGCGCTAGCCGTGGTGCAATCACTGACCCGTAAACCTGAAAAAAACCGGGCGGGCGCACTTTCGGGCCTTCCCGGGAACATCACCGCAAGGGGGTATTCTTGCCCTTGGAGCGCGCCGACCGGATTGGTTTCAAGAACCGTTTGGACATCCGCTCGTATTGTCGCTTTTCCCGGGCCACGTCCAGCCCGAACATCGGTTCGATGACCTCGAACCACAAAACCGCAAACAGCAGAGGCAAAACGATCCACCACCACGAGATATGGGCGAACGGCGTCACCTGAAAGAGTTTCAGACACAGCAAGAAACAGCCAATTAGCACGAAAAGCATGATTCGATAAGTGACATCATCAATGCATGTCTGCCAAAATAGAGGTTGGGATATTCCAAACCTTATCACGAGAGGGCCAGTTTTATGTCTAAGCAAATGGGTGTGCTAAGCACGATTCTTTTAACAATGACGATGACAATCGGTGCATCAGCCATGGCGGCCGATGGACTGAGCCTGGCAAAGTCCAAAAACTGCCTGGCGTGTCACGCAGTCGAGACCAAAATCGTCGGTCCGGCTTATAAAGAGATTGCGAAAAAATACAAAAGCGATAAGACTGCGGAAGCAAAGCTGATCACCAAGATACAAAAAGGCGGCGTTGGCGCCTGGGGACAAATCCCGATGCCAGCTCAGCCGCAGGTATCGCCCGAGGAAGCTAAGCAGCTGGCCAAATGGATCTTGAGTTTGTAACCCAGCGAGGCGGTCGAATAAAAGCCGCCCAGTTTACTTATTTCAGAACGGCCAAGGGCGCTTTTTTACCCGCATCGTAGGTGTTGAGCGTAATCGAACCGTTTTTGATATCGCCTCTGCTATCGAACGCAATCGGACCGATCACTCCGTCGAACTGGGTTTTTTCCATGAAAGGCAGATATTTTTTCGGATCGGCGGAACGGGCTTTTTCCATTGCCAGGCCAATCACCATGGTGGCGTCGTACACGAACGGTGCGTAGACTTGAATTTCCGTTTTGAAAGTTTCCTTATAACGCTTTTCGAAGGCAGGGCCACCGGGCATTTTCGATAAAGCCATGCCACCTTCGGCGCAAATAACGTTTTTACCGACATTGTCACCGCCGAGCCGCACCAGCTCAGCGGTGCAGATTCCATCACCGCCCAGTAAGGTTGCCGTCAAACCGAGCTGCTTCATCTGGCGCAACAACGGGCCAGCCTGCGCATCCATGCCGCCGTAAAATATCAGGTCGGGGTTTTTGGCTTTCGCGGCCATCAATATAGCGGTGAAATCGTTGGATTTGTCATTCGTATAGTGACGTTCGACGACCTTTCCACCGGCCTGCCGGACAGAGTTGGTGAAAATATCCGCCAAGGGCTGTCCATAATTGGTGCGATCGTCTATGGCGACGATGCGCTTGGCTTTGAGGTTTTTGACTGCGTAGTTACCGAGTGCGAGGCCCAGCATGTCATCTTTCGCAATCACGCGAAAAAGCGATTTGAAACCCTGCTGCGTCAGTTTGGGCGTCGTGGCCGAAGGCGTGACTTCCGGAATGCCGCATTCCGCATAAATTTTCGATGCTGGAAACGTCGTGCCACTGTTCAGATGTCCCACGACACCGTTGACCTTCATATCACATAACTTTTGCGCGACGGTCGTGCCTTGCTTGGGATCAGCGGCGTCGTCTTCGGCAACCAGTTCGAACCGGGCACGGGCGCCGTCCAAAATCAGATTTCTCTTGTTGAGGTCCTCAATCGCCATGCGGGCCCCGGCCTCATTGTCTTTACCATAATGCGCCTGTTGGCCCGTCAACGGGGCAACATGAGCGATCCTCACCACGGTTTCCCTACTTTGGGCATTGACTCCAGTATTGATCAATACGCCCGATAAGGCGATAAGCCACGAAGCGCTGGAAAACCATGGATTCATAATGAACTCCTTTGACCAAGAAAGACCGACATTAAAAGTGCGTAATTTTTAACATAAGTTATCGAGAACCGTGAATTTCTCGAAGAATCGGCGAAAACGACTCGGCCGGCAAACGGCAGTCGGCCATGAAATCGCGCCGCGCCGACTCGACCATGACGGTCACGGTTTTTTGTCGATAGAAGAAAGCAGTTGCGGCGTAAACTTCAACGCTTTTTCCTTGAGCAAAGATTTTCCTTTATGGCCGCGGCGTGCTTGAAATGCCTGCAAATCGGCGGGCGTCAAAATCACCGACTGCACTTTACCGCCACGGCCCGGACCGCTCAAGCTTATCGACTGCCGTGAACTCAAACCCGACGCGACCAGCAAGCGGTGCTCTGGCTCGAGCGCCATCAACTGCACGCCGCGACCGCCGCTCAAGGTTTTAACGTCGACCAGCGGAAAAACGTTCAGGCGCCCATCGGACGACAGCACCGCGATGCGGTCGTGCCCACCGTCAATCAACATTGGCGGCAAAGGCTTCTCATTCTCGTCGAGCGTCAAAAACTGCTTGCCGGTTTTTTGCCGGGTTTGCAAATCGGAAACCTGGGTAAGAAAACCATAGCCGCGCTCGCCAGCGATCAGCAAACTTTGCTTGGCATCGGCAGCCAGCGCATACGCAACGACGCCCCCTCGGGGTAAATCGATCAGGCTCGGCAGCGGCGCGCCGTCGCCCCGGCCGCTCGGCAATACGCTCACAGGTACCGAAAACACCCTGCCCGCCGCGCTCGCACCGCCAAACGCCAAGATGACATCGGTAGTCCGGCATTCGAACGCACCATACAAACGATCGCCCGCCTTGAAGCCCGTCTGCGTATTTTCTACGGTCAGCGCATGACCATGGCCCTGACGCGTTTTGACCCAGAACTTTTCCGAGACGATGACCGTCACCGGCTCATCGACGATTTTCACGCCGAGCTGCGTGGGTTTGTCTTCTTCGATCAACGTACGGCGATCGTCGCCGTACGCCGCCGCATCTTTTTTGATTTCCGCGACGATGCGACGACGCATTTTGTCCTCGTCGCCCAACAGCGCCAGCAAATCAGCTTTCTCGGCATCGAGCGCAGCGATTTCCTGCTCGATCTTGATTTTTTCGAGGCGTGCCAACTGCCGGAGCCGGATTTCGAGGATGTCTTCCGCTTGTCGCTCCGACAAACCGAAGGCCCGCATCAAAGCCGGCCCTGGATCGTCGGCTTCGCGAATGATGCGGATGACCTCGTCGATATTCAGCCAGGCGATCAAACGCCCTGCCAGTACATGTAAACGATCATCCACCAGGGTCAGGCGGTGCTCGCAGCGACGGCGCACCGTCTGCACACGAAAAGCGACCCAGTCATGCAAAATCGCCAGCAACCCGCGCTGCCCCGGGCGGCCATCCATCGCGACGGAGACCAGATTAACCGACACATTCGTTTCCAGGCTGGTATGCGTTAGCAGTGCCGCGACGAACTCGGTCACCTCGACGTTGCGCGATTTCGGCTCGAACACCAAGCGCACCGCCGCGTCGCGGCCCGACTCGTCGCGTACGGCATCGAGCAATGCCAGGGTTGCCTGCTTGAGATTTTGCTGTTCGGGCGATAAATTCTTCTTACCTGTTTTGACCTTGGGATTGGTCAGATCTTCGATTTCTTCGAGAATGCGCGCACTGGACACATTGGGCGGCAGCTCATGGACGACCAGTTGCCATTGACCACGCGCCAGCTCTTCGATCGTCCACCGGGCGCGCACTTTCAGACTGCCCCGCCCGCTATCATAAAGCTCGCGCAGCACGGCCGGTCCAGAAATGATGTGCGCCCCGCCAGGAAAATCCGGCCCTGGCAGCAGCGGCAAAATAGCGTCCAGCGTCGTATCGGGCTTTTGAATGAGCAGTGCCGTCGCCTGCGCCACCTCGCGCAGATTATGCGGGCAGATTTCGGTGGCCATGCCCACGGCAATCCCTGAGGCGCCGTTGAGCAATACGATGGGCAAGCGGGCAGGCAACTGCCGCGGCTCGTGCATCGTACCGTCGTAAGTCGACATGAACTCGACCGTTCCCATGTCGATTTCGTCAAGCAGCAGCCTGGCAATCGGCGTTAGCCGGGCCTCCGTATAACGCATCGCCGCCGCACCGTCACCGTCGCGCGAACCGAAATTTCCCTGGCCGTCGATCAAGGGATAGCGCAGCGTGAAGTTTTGCGCCATACGAACCATGGCTTCATAAGCCGCCTGATCGCCGTGCGGATGGTATTTGCCGAGCACATCGCCCACCACCCGGGCCGACTTCATCGGCTTGGCGTTTGCGCGCAAGCCCATTTCGTGCATTGCGAACAAAATACGACGCTGAACGGGCTTTTGCCCGTCGCAGACATCCGGCAGCGCTCGACCCTTCACGACTGACACGGCATAGTCGAGGTAAGCGCGTTCGGCGTAGAGCGCAAGGCTCAGGGCATCGTCGTCGGCCGCAGGGGTCATGTCGATTGAAGTCTGTTCCATGAGGATCGTTTATGTTGAGCGGCGCTGGCGAACAGTTTCGAACAAACAGACCGACGCCGCCACAGAAGCGTTCAGGCTATCGACACTACCGGCCATCGGAATATGCACCAGCCGGTCGCAGTTTTCGCGCGTGAGACGGCGCATGCCATCGCCTTCAGCACCCAATACCCAGGCCAATCGTTGACGACCGTCGACATCGTAAATCGAGTGCTCAGCATCACCGCAGGTACCGACCCGCTGGACGCCGGACTCGGCGATTTCGCCCAGGGTCCGCGCAAGATTGGTGACGGTTATATAGGGAACGGTTTCGGCGGCGCCGGAGGCCACTTTGGAAACGGTCGCATTCAGCCCGGCGGAGCGATCACGCGGCGCGATCACGGCATCCACGCCCGCCGCGTCGGCGACGCGCAGGCAGGCGCCGAGGTTATGCGGATCGGTGATGCCGTCCAACACGAGCAGCAGTAAACGATCGTTGGGCGCATCCAGCACATCGTACAAATTGGTGTTGAGCGCGAGCTCGTCGGCCACGGCGACGAGGCCTTGATGCCGGGCGTTGCCACCCGCAGCAGCCAGTAAACGCCCTGCATCGACCGGCCGCAGTTTAACGCCGCCGGCCTTGGCTTTTTCCAAAAACATCGTCATCCGCTTGTCGCGCCGACCTTCGTCGAACATGACTTCCCGGATGCTGGCCGGGGCGTGCCGCAAACGTGCCTGAACCGCATGAAATCCAAATAATACCGCCATCATATTTCCGATCAGCCTCGTCGCCTGGATTTGGCTTTTGGGGGCGATGGCGGCTTGGCAGCGAGGGTTTTCTTGAAAGTCGTGCCTTGTACGAGCCGGAACTCGATGCGCCGTGCTTCCAGATCGACCCGTGCGATCTGGATGTGAATCGGGTCGGTCAACCGGTATCGCTGGCCGGTCCTTTCGCCCCGGAGCTCATGGAGCGTTTCGTTGTATTTGAAGTATTCTGTGCCGAGCTCTGAGACATGCACCAGACCTTCCACGAATAAAGTGTCCAGCGTCACAAAAATACCGAACGGCGCCACACCCGACACATGGCCGCTGAACGCATCGCCCACCTTTTCCTTCATGAAAAAACATTTGAGCCAGGCTTCCACGTCGCGCGAAGCCTCGTCGGCGCGCCGCTCGGTGGACGATAACCACAGCCCGAGCTGTTCCCAGCGGGCCAGTAAATCGGCACGGCGCAGGCGGCGACTATCGACCGGAGGGTCGGTCACACCGGCCGCGACAACGTCGTCGCCATTGTCTAGCGCCGGAGGCAGATAGGTTTTACCGGCCAACAAGGCTTTGATGGTGCGATGGACGAGCAAATCAGGATAACGGCGAATCGGCGATGTAAAGTGCGCATAGGCCTCGTAAGCCAGGCCGAAATGCCCTACATTGTGCGGGCTGTACACGGCTTGCTGCATCGACCGCAGAATCATCGTCTGGAGCAAATCTTTGTCGGGTCGCCCGACGATCTGGGCGACCAGCTTACCGTAATCCTGAGCCGTGGGCTGCTCGCCACCGCCGAGGTTCAGGTTCAGTGTTTTTAAGAATGCTCGCAGGTTGGTGAGCTTGTCCGGCGTTGGGCCTTCATGGATGCGAAACAGCACCGCATGCTTGCTGCGCAGCAAAAAATCGGCGGCGCAGACATTGGCCGCGAGCATGCATTCTTCGATCAGACGGTGGGCGTCGTTGCGCCGCCGTGGCAAAATTTTATCGATTTTGCCGTTCGCGTCGGTCACGATCATGGTTTCGACCGTATCCAGATCCATCGCGCCGCGCACATGCCGCGCATCCAGCAACACCTTGAAAAGCGCGTACAGGTTATGCAACTGCGGCAACAATGCCGCGCGTTTGCTGGCGGCCGGGCTTTCGGGGTCGGACAGGCTTTCCCAGACTTCGTTGTAGGTCAACCGCGCGGCCGAGTGAATGACGGCGTTGTAGAACTGATAGGCTTTGATCGCACCGGCGGGGGTAATCACGGCGTCGCAGACCAACACCAGACGATCGACCTCGGGTTTCAAAGAACACAATCCATTGGACAATTTTTCCGGGAGCATCGGAATGACCCGGCGCGGAAAATACACCGAGGTGCCGCGCTGCAGAGCATCCTGGTCGAGCGGCGCCCCGGTCGCGACATAATGGCTCACATCGGCGATCGCCACGAGCAGCCGCCAGCCGGTCGGCTTGGCGGATTTGCTGCGCTTATTGGCGGGGTATATCGGTTCGCAATACACCGCATCGTCGAAGTCTCGGGCGTCTTCGCCGTCGATCGTGACCAAGGGCACATCGCGCAAATCGATACGTCCCTGCAAATCGTCCCACTCCACTTCATCGGGCAGCTCATCCGCTTCGTGCTCGGCCGCCACGGAAAACTCATGCGGCACATCGAACTTACGGACCGCAATTTCAATTTCCATCCCGGCGTCGCCAATATCGCCAAGCACCTCGACCACTCTGCCGATCGGCTTGGTTTGACGGCTTGGCTGCTCGATAATCTGCACGGATACGACCTGCCCGGCTTTTGCCTGACCGGACTCGCCAGGCGGCACCAGGATGTCGTGCTTGATACGCTGATCCTCGGGAACGACGATCATCACGCCATGCTCGCACAGCAAACGCCCCACGAGCTGGTTGGTGCGTCGTTCGGTGACCTCGACGATCGTTCCTTCTGGACGCCCGCGGTTGTCGGTGCCGGTGACCCGCACCAGCACGCGGTCGCCATGCAGCACTTTCTGCATTTCGCGTGGCGTCAGGAATATATCGCCGCCCTGCTTGTCGTCGCGAATCAAAAACCCGAAACCATCCCGATGGCCAGTGACGCGCCCCGCGACGAAGTCGAGCTTGGTGGCGAGCAGCAGTACGCCTTTGCGGTTTGGCATAAGCTGCCCGTCGCGCTCCATGGCTTGCAAGCGTCGGGAAAAACCTTCCTGCTGTTGCGCGTCGATACCGAGCTGGTCGACAAGCTGTTCGCTCGTCAGCGGCGCGTTCGCCTCGCGTAGCGCAGCCAGAATGGCCTCGCGGCTGGGGATGGTGACTTGTTGCTGAGTAAATTCTTTTTGCATTGACAATTTAATTGCTTCACTTATAATTGCGGGCTTCACCTGTGCCCAGGTGGCGGAATTGGTAGACGCACTAGGTTCAGGTCCTAGCGGTGGCAACACTGTGGAGGTTCGAGTCCTCTCCTGGGCACCACCAGCATTTTACACACCCCCCAGTATTCATAAGGCTTTCGAGCGGTTTTTCTAAAAATCCGTGAGTAATCAAGCTTTTGATCATTTTAAATATTTCGACTTGTTTGGTGGTGGCTGGCGTGCGCTAGTATGCGTCAACCGTCAGCGTAAAACCAAGGTATTCTCGTCGAAGGCCGAGGCTGAACTTTGGGCGGCCCATACTACCGCACAAATGCACCGAGCGCCAGAAGAGATCGCCAGCACCCGAAGGTTTGGCGACCTCCTCAAACACCGGCATGAGCATTATGGACCGAAACGTAGCCAGCAGCGATGGGAAACCAACAAGATCAATTTCTACCTGAGCGATCTGATATCCAAAGTCGTGCTGGCAGAGTTGTCGGGCAAGGGCGTTGCCGAGTGGCGCGACCGCCGGCTAAAAGATGTCAAGGCAGGAACCATTCTGCGAAACTGGAACTTCCTTGGGGCGATCTGTACGGTGGCCGTGCGCGAGCTCAAGTGGCTCAAGGACAACCCGTTCCGCGAGCCACGTCGACCATGCACCCCGCTGGCACGCAAACGGATCATCAGCCAATCCGAGACAGCCGCCCTACTTGATCACCTGCCCGCACGGATCGGCGCGGTTGTGCTTTGTGCTATTTGCAATCGAAACCGCAATGCAGGCGGGCGAGATATGCGGACTGACGTGGGAAAATGTCGACCTGGTCAAGCGCACCGCTCACCAGCCCATAACCAAAAACGGTACCGAGCGAGTAGGTTTTGACAGGGTCACTGGTTTTGCGGGGCCGACTACTTGTGCTCTAATCCTTGTAGCTCATACGCTCATGGCACCTGATCAAGCAGGCGGGTGGACTATACAAAATAGGACCGGAGGGTTTCATAGAAAATTTATACCTGGATTTTTGTCTAGTATATGCGTTGCCAATCCTGTCTGCTAGCTTCTTGCGGAAGATGGAGCGTGCAAATGTATCCGACTGCTCTGTTTTTATCCTGCAGGTTTTGCGGGATACATTACGTTAGCATAAATCACAAAGTAGGAATTAATGTTTACAAAACAAGAAGTAAAAGAGTTTATTATAAAGTTAGGCAAAAGGTGGTTCTTCCCAGAATTTTATACCAAAGTTACATGGTATGTTATTACCCTTGGCGCCGGCATTATTCTTACACCAACACCGTTAAAACTATTGGTTTGTAACTGGTTAATTGACTCATTCAATTTAAATTCGGGGAAACAATTAACTTTAAGTGAAATGGGTACTGGTGCTGCAGACTACTGGCGGGGCTTTGCCTTAATTGTTCTTGCTTTGCTACACAATATATTCTCTAAATGGTTGCTTCATAAAGACTCGGTTAAATCAAACATAGAGATTGATGAACTCAATAAAATTGATAAAGAATTGTTTTTGCTATTTACAAAAGATTTTCCTGCTGATTCAAGGGCAGTAATGTTTCTTCGAGACGTTGACTTAGGTGGCACTTATCATGAGTATGAAATAAAAGAAATAGAAGCATTCATACAAAAATGGGACGCAACTAATTATGAGTTTCATGACGCCGAGCTTGAAAAAATAAGAGTTGAGCTTCTTGAAAAATCAAGAAAATTTATTTTGAAGCTTGCCAATAACTCCTACTGTATTGGCAGTGGCCCCCGATATCGTTGTGTTCCCGACCAATATGTTGGTGATTTTAATTATCCGACAGAGGTTGATCTAACGTTGCGTGAGTTAAATGCAATGGCGACAGAGCTTTATAAACTTCATTCTAAGTTTATTAGAGAATGTAGGAAAAAACTAAAATGCTAACAAGTCGTTGCAGCACCGCACACTTCGTGTGCTGGACAGTTTTTAAGTCGTGCTTTTGTGGTTTTGCTACGCAAAAGTATCCCACAAAACCACGACTTAAAAACTGCCGCTGAACTCGGCGTTGGGCGTCACATCAGCGTCTCGAATCAACATACGGATATTGCGATGACCTGCTTGCCTGAATTCATGTCTTGGGAGAACTTGGCGGCATTCTCTAATTCGGCGTTCACGACATCGCTCGTCGGGGCGCTTGCTGGAGCCTACGCCGGCGCCTACGCAGCTCAGAAGATTGCCGAGCGCAGCAAAGAGCGTGCTGAGTTTCAAGCGCAGATTCGGAATACGAATACCGCAATTACTCTTTCGTTCATGGTTTGCAATGCAGCGATCTCGTTGAAGAAGCAGCAGACCAAAGGGCTGTGCGACACCTATTTCAAGAAGAAAGCGGAGCTGGAGGCCTTCTCACAAAAACGTAAGGCCGGAGAGATTTCCCCTGACATTCCGTTCGAATTTCAAGCCGATCTTCGAAGCGTTCCCTTTCCCGCCGTTCCAATAGATGCACTGCGTTCTCTCGTCTACGAAAAGCTGTCGGTTTCGGATCGACCACTTGCCCTTGTTGCTACTCTAGCCGGCGTTCTTTCATCACTGGCCGGGACGATTGCAAACAGAAATGGCCTTATCGCGAGTTTCAAACAGCTATCGCCGCAAGCTCACGATGTGGCGTTGCCAGCCCTGTATTTCGGCAGACCATATGGTGAGGGCCACGTCAGTACGGAGTACCTCGACACGATGACGGGCCTACAAAACCTGACCGATGACGTCATCTTCTTCAGCCATCTGTTATGCGAAGACTTGGCAACGCATGGCAACACGGTTTTGGGCAAATTCAAGTCGCAGTTCAAAGGAATTCTTGACCAAATCAACGCTATTGAGCTGCCGGAAAAGACTGCTGGCTTAATGCCGCCCGACGAACAGTATTTGGAATGGCTGAGTGGGTTTCGCGAACGGAAATAGCAGTGACGCCCAACGAGTAAGGTTAGATCGTGCGAAGCCACGATCTGAACCGTTTGTTGGACAAGCCCGGATTCAATGCGCGTGTTTTTTCTCGCTATGGAAATATCTCTTTGACGGTCACGGCGTTTTGCGGCCAATTCGATATCCGCAATTGACCGCCGTCGTCGCCATTGCGGCGACGTCCCCACTGTAAAGCCGTCAAGCGATGCAATGCCCGACGGTTTTGTTCGATTTCACCGTATTTCAGGCCGACCGATTCCCTCTGCCCAAGAATGCAGATCGGAGGCAAAGCCCTGTGT
>JBKCTV010000027.1:0-2571 GCA_046318595.1 Burkholderiaceae bacterium
CTCGCCATCGCGCTGGAGCGGACCCTGCGCGAAGCGGGCTGGTTTGCCGCAGGAGAGCGGCGCGAGCCCGATCTTATCGGGCTGCTCGATCTGGTGGCGCTCGGCACGGTCGCCGATGTTGTGCGCTTGGATGCCAACAACCGGCTCCTGGTGGCGCAGGGCTTGAAACGCATCCGGGCCGGACGGCTGCGACCCGGACTGGCGGCGCTCTTTCATGTCGCCGGTCGTCACGCCCGTAGTGCCAGCACGGGTGACCTCGGATTCTCGATCGGTCCGCGCCTGAACGCCGCCGGCCGTCTGGCGGACATGCGCATCGGCATCCAGACTTTGCTGTGCGACGATCCGGGTCGTGCCCTCGAACTCGCCCGCACGCTCGATGCGATGAATCGCGACCGGCAAACCATCGAGTCCACCATGAAAGACGACGCTCTGGCGCTGCTCGACGGGTTCGAGCCGCAGCAGGCCGGGACGGTCGTGCTCCAGCATCCCGCCTGGCACCAGGGTGTCATCGGCATCGTGGCCTCGCGTATCAAGGATCAGTACTTTCGGCCGACGATTGCGTTCGCGCCGGGTGATGCCGGCGAATGGAAGGGCTCGGGCCGGTCGGTGCCGGGCGTGCATCTGCGGGATGCGCTCGACCTCGTCGTCAAGCGTCTGCCGGCCGGCAGCATTCCGAAGTTCGGCGGCCATGCGATGGCAGCCGGGCTGACGATCAAGGATCATGCGCTGGCTGCGTTTCGGGTTTGTTTCGACGCGGTGGTCCGCGATCTCATCGGTCCAGCCGGGCTTGAGCGCCGGTTCGAGCACGACGGGTCGCTGGCGCTGGCGTATTGCAATGCGCATACGGCCGAGCTGTTGGCGGCGGAGGTGTGGGGGCAGGGCTTTCCGCCGCCGGTGTTCGTCGATACCTTCGAGGTGCTGAGCCAGCGCTTACTGAAAGACGCGCACAGTAAACTGCAACTGCGGCGCGACGGCGCGACCTTCACCGCGCTGTGGTGGCGGCACACCGAGGCTGTTGCGGCGCGGCTGCGTGTCGCCTATCGAATCGAACGCGACGATTTCAATGGCAATGGGGCGGTGCAGCTGATCGTGGAACACGCAACGGCCGCCTGAGCCATGGGGTCGACGTCGGTCCGCATCACGTCTCAAAAGCTGGTGCGCGCCGTAGACACTGGACCGGCCGTTTTTTCGAACTAGGGCCGTTTGGGTGAGGGACCGTAGTAGTCCGCACATCTCAGTGTGATTATTGTTACAGGATGATTACCGTTCATCAAAAAGTAGCGGTCTAAACCATTATCCCATCCAACTCGAATTTGTGATAATGCTCCAGGCTGCCTGTGAACGTCAGTCGAGGTCTCCTGCGCTTGTAAGGACCTGTATGCTTTATTCATCTCGTCCGTCAATTGTTGGGTGGCGGAATATAATGGATTGTGGTAATTAAACAGTGCGTCTAAACTTTCGTTTGTAAAGCCCTCGGCTGTCGCACAAGAATCAAAAGTTTTTAACATCGTTTGATTCCATTTTTCTTGGTTTGTATCGACTGTCGGAAATTCGATTAAAATACCCCCTTCGCTGGCCAGCTCTGACGAAGTCAACCATAAATGGCCTTCGGCACCAAACACTATCCAAACTGTTTTCTCTGGAAATGGGTTGTTGAATTGGTCGAGCTTGCATTGTTGATTAAGCGGCCCAAAATAATCTGTTTCTGCAGATATTGCATCTAAAAATAAATTTTTTTCTAGTCGGGGTTGCTTAAATATCGATTGCGTATCATGCCCGCCAACGTGGGCAAGCACTTTCTCTACCAAATTCGAGGTTGCGGGCGCACTTTTTAGTGCATCAGCCCAACCTAGGGTTTCTTCGATCAAGGATTGAGCATCTTGATTGGTCAGTTCGCCGCGCATCTGATCATAATTGGTCCCGCTGTGCAGAATCGATTTTGTTTTCTCAATAATCGGTTCCATTTGCTCATAAAGAACATATAGCGGAGCATCGAATCCCCTGGTCGTGAGTTCACGCACAAATACTGAAACAATACCAATCAAATTATGTGCGGTCGATGTATGTGTATCGTATAAATTTTCTCTCGGAAAGGGGTTGTTTACAGTAATCGGCAAATCGAAAATGACGGTACTTAGGATTGGTTTTTCTATTATCGATGTGTGTTGGTTCATACTGCACCACAAGTGTAGCGACTCGCGTAATGATCTGCGTAATTTTTCATTTTCAATCCGTCTATCGCTGGCAACGATCGTAATACGCCGACTCCGATCAGCGGCCAATGCAGGAAATGTTGTAGACAGTTTTGGTGCAAAGGCAATCGATTTCACGATAATCAAAAATTGTGGCTGACGAGTAACCTTAACAATTCGGCTGCCTGACTTCTAACAACAAAAACAGCTAACTATTTTCATGTTTCTTTTTTCTAAACCCCCCGAGCGCATGGGCTGGCGGCCGGCTGCGGCGCGCCGATAACTCAAACATCGGTGCACGACATCGAGTTTGTGTAAATACACACCACCCGGAAAAAGCTTGCCGGTCCCACGACCGCAGTGCTTCCGTTCGAGTGCC
>JBKCTV010000028.1:0-19099 GCA_046318595.1 Burkholderiaceae bacterium
CGAACACGAGCTGCGTAAGCGCATGGCCGAACAGCAAAAGCTCGAAGACTCCAAAACCGACGTCGGCTGGGGGCACCAGATCCGCAGTTATGTGCTCGATCAGAGCCGTATCAAGGACTTGCGCACCAATGTCGAAATCTCCAATACCCAGAAAGTGCTCGACGGCGACCTCGATCCTTTCATTTCCGCCAGTTTGAAACAAGGCCTATAACGCATGAGCGAACCGAGTCAAGTGCATTCCGGCGAACCTGCCCCGGACGAAAACCACATCATTGCCGAGCGGCGCGCCAAGCTGGCGCGGCTGCGCGAACAGGGTGTCGCATTTCCGAACGATTTCGTTCCCCGCCATACCGCTGCGCAATTGCACGCCGATTACGATGGCCACGACAAGCCGCAGCTCGAAGCGCTGGGGGTGCACGATGTCAGTGTCGCCGGTCGCATGATGCTCAAGCGTGTCATGGGCAAGGCGTCGTTCGCCACCCTGCAGGACGCCTCGGGCCGCATTCAACTGTACATCAACGACGATGTCGGCGCCGCAGTCTACGAGGCGTTCAAACACTGGGATAGCGGCGACATCATCGCGGCCACCGGCGCCGTGTTCAAAACGAACAAGGGCGAGCTGTCGATTCACTGTCATGAATTGCGCCTGCTGACCAAGTCGCTGCGTCCTCTGCCGGACAAGTTTCACGGTCTGGCCGATCAGGAAATGCGCTACCGGCAGCGCTACGTCGATCTCATCATGTCCGAGCAGACGCGCGCCACCTTCGTCGAGCGCACCCGCGCGATTGCCTCGCTGCGTCGCCACATGACCGATGCCGGTTTCATGGAAGTCGAGACGCCCATGCTGCATCCTATTCCCGGCGGTGCGGCGGCGCGGCCGTTCGCCACGCACCACAACGCGCTCGACATGCCGATGTTTCTGCGCATCGCCCCCGAGCTGTACCTGAAGCGTTTGATCGTCGGCGGTTTCGAGCGGGTGTTCGAGATCAACCGTAATTTCCGCAACGAAGGCCTGAGCCCGCGGCACAATCCCGAGTTCACGATGATGGAGTTTTACGCGGCCTACTGGAACTACCGGACGCTCATGGACTTCACCGAAAGCCTGATCCGCGCGGCGGCGGCGGATGCGCGTGGTACGACGACTTTGAGTTATGGTGGACGCGAGCTTGATCTGACCCGGCCGTTCGAGCGCCTGACGATTGTCGGCGCCATTCAAAAATACTTTCCGGACTACAGCGATACGCAGCTCAACGATGCGGAGACGCTGCGCACCGAGTTGCGCCGCAAAGGCGCTCCGGTTGACGGCCCGGTGCTCTCCCGCGCCGGTCTGGGCGGTTTGCAACTGGCCTTGTTCGAGGAAACCGCCGAGCCTTTGCTGTGGAACCCGACTTTCATCGTCGATTATCCAGTTGAGGTGTCGCCGCTCGCCCGCGAGTCCGACCAGACACCCGGTCAGACCGAGCGCTTCGAGCTGTTCATCGCCGGGCGCGAAATCGCCAACGGGTTTTCCGAGCTGAACGACGCCGAGGATCAGGCCGAGCGCTTTCGCAAACAGGTCGACGCTAAGGACGCCGGCGACGATGAAGCAATGTATTTCGACGACGAATTCATCCGGGCGCTCGAATACGGCATGCCGCCGACCGGCGGCTGCGGCATCGGCATCGACCGGCTCATCATGCTGCTCACCGACAGTGCGAGTATTCGCGATGTGATTCTGTTCCCGCACATGCGGCCGGAGAGTCGGACAGTTTGACGCCAAAGTCATCAAGCTTTTGCCGCACTAAGAAAATTAAGTGATTTCTCTTTCTCTTTTTGGAACTTTATTTTTTCTTTTGGCCACTAAGGTGTGTTTTGCTTAATTGTGTCCAGGAGGGTTTGAGTGGGATTGGGAATAACTTCTAGCGCCATGCACTGCTCGCAGCATGCCGATTCACAGGAACACGCTAAGCCCGTTCATTCCCTTGAGCCCAAGCATGATTTAGACGAATGGCAAAAACGAATTGACGGAGCGTGTCGCCCAATGCCTGCCGCCCAAAAGGCTTTGGACCTGTTGAATCGACGTTTCGGACCGAGCGATACGTTGGCTGACATGCTGGCGTCGGCCGATATCGCCATCATCGATGACCTAATCGTCTTGCACCGCGCAAAAATCATCGATCTGCAACGGGTTACTCTACAGAACGAGTCGCCTATGAATGCAATTGCCGCGTATTGTATGCACTTGGCAGACGGTTCGTTCGACAAGACCAAGGCCGAGGCTATCATCGAGCGCTTGCGCGCGGCCCATGTTTCGATCGATGGCAATCGGCACAGCGTAAAAACGCCTTTGATGGTTGCGCTGGAAAAAGATCCGAGTCCCTTCGCCGCTAACAGCCTGACACGAACCCTCCTGCACTCTGGCGCCAACCCTTTCAAGGCTGGCCCGCACCGTGCCTCGGCATTCAATGCTGCGTTTGCTGCTGCGAATGGTGGCGGGTTCATTCAAGCCTGTGTTGATGTCCATGGCCGGCAAGCGCTGCGTCATACGGTAAAAAATTTGTACAAAGGCCTGCTTGCGCTTGGTGGTGGCGGGGAGCAATTTATGCTTGCACGTGCCGAGAGGGCGCAGAAAACCCGTGTGGCACTAACCGAAGACGATGTTTTCAGAGCTGCCGTTTTCGGTACGTTGACCAGGGACGATGTTAAGCCCTTGCCCTCGCTCGAGCGCATCTGTGCCACCGACCCAAATGCAAAGCAGGCCAGCCTCAATTTCCTGTTGACCGAATCGGTCAAAGCAGGTGCGGTTCAATGCACGCAGCAGATGCTGAACATCGCCAGTACCAAAGACAAGCAATTCGCAATCGATCATTTTGAAAGGCTTTTCCGGTGGGCTTTCCACCGCAAAAACGAAGCTGTGCTGACCGATATGCTGGTCAAGTTCGTCATGAAAAACGAGGATACTTACCTGTCGAAGACCCGCCGGGAGCTGGCAAAGCTCGAATTATTGCCGCCGGTGCCTTTCGGCGAAAATGCCCGAGGCGTGCTCCAGCAGCATAAAGTTAAGGCCGTTTTGGCCTCTGTCCCCTGTCTGCCGATATTGGGGCCGCTCGATGTGTGCGTATTTGGGGCGACGGGCGTCATCGCATTCGGACCGGCCATGTTGTTGGAAGACCAGGGCTGGCGTAATGCTCGAAGTAAAATCCTTGCCAATCTCGAAAAACCTTCCTCTGCATAATCATTGCTCCAGGTTGCCAGGTTCAGCGGGTTCCGCCTCTTTGCGCGACCTCAGCGTGGTCATATCCAGAACCTGATACACATGCGTGCCCACGACTTGCTTGATGTGCTGGCGTTGTGCCACCATTCTCAAGCCTTTGCTCGAGCCTTCGCTGCAGGTCTTGGTAATATGCAGCGAATGCGGTTGGTATGAGCTGGGGCTATCCAGCAGGGTTTGCAGCAGCTCATCGAAAACGGCGGCTTGTGCCTGGTTCGCCGGGTCGCCCGCCGCTTTATGGATGGTGCTGGCGTCACGTAAAAAGTTCGCTTCCAGGGCCTTTGCTTTTGACAAACAGTACCGTTCCGAAAAAGTGTACTTGGCGCGAGGTTCCGTGAAACCCTTGAAAAACGCTTCCAATGCTTGCCTGGCGTCGGCTTCGCTCACATCGGCCGCCCTGGCGCCGAGCCAAGCGCCGGTATTGGCTTCGATCGAGGCACGCAACGAACTCAGATTTCCGTGGTTCACTTGATAATAGCTGTTGGTGCTGATGGCCCGGTCATCCAGCACATGCTGCAGCTCGTACGACTGCGCGCTTTTGAAAACCTTCGAGGTAAATGTCACATCGGGTAACAAGGCGTTGGCCTGCTTGCTCGCAGTTCCTCGTTCGGTATACAGGGAAGTGTTACCCTCGAGATGCACTGACCCTTTCAGCGAGCGCCCAACGCTACTGCGGTTGATTTGCACCGCACCGATGGCCTCATGCGAAGCAGCACGAATTTTCGGTTCGTACTCTGCCTTGGCCCTTGCTCGCAGCTTGGGGTTTTGCCGGTTGTCGAGCAGCTTCAGAAAGGCGCCCGCACTGATCGAGCCCTGGACTTTTGCCGATTGCTGCGACTCGTCGTCATGAATGCCGATGGATAGCTCGGGAAAACGGCTAAACAACGTCTTCAACATGTGCGGATCGTCGGCCAGACCCCCCTCTTTAGGCACGAGCAGATCGAGCAGTTCGCCGAGCCGCTGGCGGATCGCTGTGATGTCCAGCCCGTCGCCGTGCGGCAGACGTAGAACGATGCCATCCAGTGCCGTCTTGTCCTGTCCGGCAACGATACCCGCATCGATGCCTACTCCAACAATGTCTCCCAGACTTGGTCCCAGCCCGACGTTGATGCCGCCCGTCAGTACACTCGTCTTCTTTTTGCCGATCACGATTTCACTGTAACCGGGGCGCATTCCCACAACGAATCTCTGTTGCCGCTCGCGCGCTGCACGCAATTCCGGCGTTATCTTGAAAAAAGGCGATACCAAGATACCTAAAAGATTGATGGCCGGCACTTCGAAACCCTTGGCTCCGCCGCTGCTCAGGGTGAGTTGACTCCCGATTTCCAGACCATTGACCAGGGTTTGCAAAGTTGGGGCGATGGTTTCGCTGTTGAGCGCTGGTTTTTTGATACGGGTGTTTTTGCCGTTCTTGGCTTCTTGTGCTCGAGTCATGGCTGCCTTCAGTTGCGCATGATCGTCGAGCTTGATTTTCAGTTTTTTGGCATCGGTCTGCATTTGCTTGATCGATAGACCGCGTTCCAACGCTTGTGCGATCTTCTCTGCTGCGCGACGATCACCCGCGACGCCAGCCAAGGGATTGGGCGGCGATGGCTGGCCAGCCCGCGCGGCGGCAGCGGCATGCAAGCTCGCCCGGCGAATTGTTTGAAGGCTGTTTGCCATAACCGGATTTTCCGTAAAGTACTGGCACCATGCATCCGCCGTTTCTCCCATGGCCTGTTCGTACGCTTCCTCTCTGGCCGAATACAAAGGACGCTCGGCGCCTTGCAGGCCGCGGGTAAGGGCCTCGAACGGTGAACGGTCATCATATGGTCGAACCGTACCGAGATAATGGCTGCGCAGCCACGAGGCTGTCGGCGTCAGCAAACTGTCATCGCCGTTGGGCATTGTCCGGCTGGGATGACTGAGTAAGTATTGCACCTCTTCGAGGTGCTGCTTGTCAGCCGCCAGCAAGCCGTTACGCAGCATGCCCAAGGTCCAGCCGTACTCGGGATTGTCAGCCTGGGAGCGTCCATCAATGTCATGCGCAGCGAGCAGCAAGGCATGTTCTAGCAGTGTACGTTCCGCGCTCGGCTTGTTTTGCACGCTCATGATTTGCAAGCTTGGCGTCAGGTTCTGCCGGCTTTGGTGGTTCAGTAAATTATGCGCTTTAAAAAACAGGCTTAAAGCGTCTTGCCGTTTGCGGCTGGCCTGCGCGTCCTCGTTTGCTACAAGTAGTTCGGTCTCCTCCGGAATCGTCGCTAAACCAGGGTCGGTCACTGCCGTATAGAGCTGGCAAACTTGCAAAATATCTTCACCGAAGGAAAGGTTGGATAGTTGCTCGATGGCCTGCCATACGAGCGTCGGCGTTTCTTGGCATGCTGAATCCGCGGCTGTCGTGCCGGTTTGTGAGTCGAGCGCCTGTCTGATGGTGTATGCGATGTTTGTTCCCTGCAAGGACAGCAGCACTGTATTGGCCAGGTCGATGCGGTGACTGGTGACATTGGCCAGCGTTTTGGCCAGTAAATACTTCATGGCGCTTTTTTTATCCGGAACGCTGGCTCCAGCGATTGGGGTGGCGGAAGGGCCGAACATCTTTTGCAAACTATTATAAAAATTGTTGATGGCGGATTCATTGGTCGCCGCTTCTTTACCGAACAGCTCGCTTGAGCTTAAAGTTTCGATGGAAAAGTTAATTTTTTCGTGCGCAGATTCCAGTGAAGCAGGTGCTTTAAAAGCGGTGCTGCGCAATTCCGTGGCAGAGTCTTGCCCATTTCTCGATCGCCGGCCCAGTGGGGCGGTGCTGACTTCGCCGGCCAACTCCGAGAGATGGCTCAATACCTTTATTTCTTTTCCCCATATGCCGATGACACTGTTTTCTGTCAGAGTAGACAGGCTGGCCGCCGAATCGTCGATCAAAGATTTGACGGACTTATCCGCTAAGCGCTGCCGAGGTAGCGGGTGTGTCGGTAGCAGGACCGAGTCCTCTGGCTGACACAGCAGCGCGGCTACTACATCAGGTTGGTGAAAAATGTCGCAGACCTTGGGGTTATCGGCTTTCAGCTTTTGCAGGGAGCTGTCTGCGGCAAATGTTTTCCATGCGTGATTCAGTGTCGTTCGATAATTATGATCGCTCGGCAGGTCCAATGCATCGAGCATATCCCCCAAGCTTTGCGGCTGCGGCGTGAATGTTTTGCTTTGCGAATTGACGTGGCCGCCGTGTTCCAGCAGTAAATAGAGCGTGACTAAATTGTCGATTTTGTCGGCCGGGGGTTGATTGGTTGCGGTGTCGCTAAGCGATTCGAGCGCGCTGCTCAGCAACTTTATCTGTTCGTCGATATGCGTACTGCAGGCGTTTCGCGCGCGAATAAAAATGTCGCCGATCTGTTGCCAGTTCAAGTCGGTCGGTGTCGGCCTTGGTTTCGGGAGTCGACAATCGACTCCCCTCGCATCGCTGCGTTTGGCAAAGGCCGGCAAGCGGGGGCTTGTGGCGGTCGGCATATTTCCTCCGTCGATGCTTACCCGTTAGCGATAAGCCACCTCGAAAAAACGCATTTGCTATGACAAAAAAGCTTCCTTTATCTATTGGTTAGGTTTTGCAGCGCTGGCGTTCCATATATTCGCGTAAACCCTGATGGGTAACCGCTTACCTGACGGTGACGGCTACATGCAGTTTATGCGCGCCGCCGCCCTGAATGACGCCTTTGAGCGGCGGCACATCCGCATAATCGCGGCCCAGCGCTAGCGTTACATAGCGGGTGTCGGGGCAGGCATCGTTGGTTGGGTCGAGGTCTAGCCAGCCGCCCGCCGGGCCGGTCCAGACCGAGGCCCAGGCGTGGCTCGCGTCCGCCCCGACCAGTTTGAGCTGCCCGGGGGCTGGGTCGGTCAATAAGTAGCCGCTGACATAGCGGCTGGCAAGCCCCAAAGCGCGCATCGCCCCGATGAGTACGTGAGCAAAGTCCTGGCAAACGCCCTGGCGCATGGCCAGCACGGCCTCCAGGGGGGTGTTCACCTGCGTGCTGCCGGTTACGTATCGAAACTCGCGGTGAACCCTCTGCATCAACGCGTAGGCCGCTTCGGCGATCGGCCGTTGCGGCCGAAAATCGAGCAGTGCCAGCGATTTGAGCGTTTCGTTGAAAGGGATCCGTCCCGACGGGAATCCGAAAGCGGATTCAGCGACGTAGGGCTTATTCTTTTCGTAGCGCAGGGCGTCGCGGATCGTTTCCCATGGCGGCGTCGCGCCAAATGAAGGGCCGCGCCCGCAGGGCCCTGTCACATCGACGGTCGAACTGGCCGTGACGCTCAGGGTTTGATGCTGTTGCAGAACTTCGAATTCGAATACGGCATTGCCGAAGGAGTCGGTCCGCCAGGTACCGTGCATCGTCGGCGGTTGAATGTCCAGATCGAAAAATTTCAATGTTTGTCGAGGAAGGTACAAATCGCCGCCCGTTGCGCGGCAGAGCGGTTTCAGCACGGCAACATGACAGGACGAGGCGATTTTTTCCACGTAGTCGTAGCGGGTTTCGTGAATGATGGCGCGTTCGATCGTCATGTCAGCAAGTCCTGATGATCGGCCAGCCGGAAATAACGCGTGCTGATCCGTTCCGACAAACCGGTGGCGAGCGCCAAAACCTCGGTCAACCAGTTTTGCAATAGACGCAGATTGTCCGGCGGGCATGGCTGCTGCAAGCCTGCCAGATCGAGCCCGGCAGGTAAACCGCTGCGTTCGCGCAGGATCTGGCGCAGCAGGCCGGACTGGCCCGGCAGCTTTTCCATGCTTTGGTTGATCTTGTACAGAATACGTTTGATCGACCGCGGGTTGGCTTCGTCGAAAATCACCAGCTCCAGCGCCGGCAGCCATTCGAAGCGATGCTGATACCGGGCGCGGTAGGTGATTACGCTGTCTGCCAGCCCCATCAGCAGTTCAAGGCCGACCTCGGTGGCGCGCTGCGGATCTTTCAATAAACAGAGCAGTGCGTCGCACATGCCGATCAAGCGTTCGAGCTGGCGTCCGAGGGTCAGGAATCGCCAGCCATCGTCACGCGTCATGTGATCCGACTGCTCGCCGCCGATCGCCGCCAGCAATAAGCGGATCTGGGCCATCCGCGTCATGGCTTCTTCCCGGTCGATCGGGCCGCTGCCCTGGCTGAGTATGCCCTGGCAGTCGCTGACCCAGCGCCAGTGCTCGGTCGACAAACGATCGCGGATGTGTCCGGCAACCCGCGCCAGTTGATGGAGCGTAAACGCCAGGCTGAACGCGCCGCTGCGTTGGCCAGATACGTCGTTCAGCGCGGTCAGGAGCTCGCTTTCGAACATGCGCTCGTCGAGCTCTTTGTCGCCCCGTGGCGTCTGGAACAGTTCCTGGGTGCGGCTCAGCGCCATGAGATAGGAAAACACCGGCTGCTCGATGCGGTCGGCCTCGCGCAGCAGCTTGAAGGTACGCGCCAGAAAACGCAGACTGAACTCGGCGCGTTCGCTGTAGCGGCCCAGCCAATACAAATGTTCGGCGGCACTGCTGGACACCGGACGGCGCAAAGCCTTGACATCGTCGGCCTTGAGATGGGCCGGTGCCAGTACGGTACGATCGACGATGCCGTCGGTCAATACCCAGGTGTCGAGCGAACTGCCGCCGCGCTGCATCGACACGACTTTACTGCCTTCGGCGGCGATGCGCGTCAACCCGCCCGGCAGAATCGTATACCCGCCCTGACCGTCGCTGGCGGCGAACACGCGCACCATCAAGGGCCGGCGGGTCAGCGTGCCGTTTTGCCAGACTGGCGCCTGTGACAGTGGGATCAACTCCTGCAAAGTGTAAGCATCCGGATAAAGGCTGATTTTTCCGCGCCAGAAATGTTGTTCCACCGGTGCGAGCTGGCTGCCGAGAATCGGTTCGAAAGGGCGCACCAGCGCACCCGAGCCGGTCGGTTTGATGACTAGTGTATCGAGCCGCTGCGCTACCTGATTCCACGCGCTCGCTTCGCCGCACCACCAGCTCGGCACGCTGGGCATGTCTAGCGGTTTGTGCAAATAATGCGCCGCGATGCCCGGCAAAAAACCGTGTAGCGCCGGCGACTCCAGCCAGCCGCTGCCCGGCATGTTGGTCACCAGCACCTCGCCGGCGCGGATCGCCTGCAGCAAACCCGGCACGCCGAGCTGACTGTCTGGGCGGAGCTCCAGCGGGTCGAGCCAGTCGTCGTCGACCCGGCGGATCAAACCGTGAATTTTTTCCAGGCCGTGGACGGTCTTGAGAAACAACTGCCGCCGGCGCACCACCAGGTCATGGCTCTCCACCAGGGTGATCCCCAGGTAACGCGCCAGGTAGGCATGCTCGAAGTAGGTTTCGTTGAACGGGCCCGGGGTCAGGAGAGCGAGGCGTGGACTGGCGGTGCCGCACAGACTGCGAACCGTTTCCAGGTACTGCCGGTAAAAACGCGCGATCCGCTGAATGTGTAACTCGCGGAAAGCGTCGGGAAAGGCACGCGCGATCGTCAAGCGGTTTTCCAACACATAACCCAGCCCGGACGGTGCCTCCGTGCGGTGACCGACCACCCACCAGCGACCATCTGTATTGCGCGCCAGATCGAACGCCATCTGGTGCAGCCAAATGCCGTTGACCGGGGCAAAGTCCATCATTGGCCGCAAAAATCCGGGGTGACCGTAGACCAGGGCCGGCGGCAGCAAACCTTGCCCGAGCAAGGTCTGTGGCCCGTAAATGTCCTGCATCATGCGATTGAGTAACTGCGCGCGTTCGATCGCCCCCGCCTCGATCGTCCGCCAGTCGGCGGCGCTCAGCAGCATGGGCAGGACGTCGAGCGACCACGGGCGGCTGGGAGCGTCCCGTGTATCGGAATAAACGTTGTAGGTGATGCCGTTGTCAGCGATTTGTTTATTGACCGCTTCCTGGCGGCGGTTCATGGCTTCGATGGCCTGGTCATCGTTCAGCCAGCGGTAAAAGCCGGCCCAGGGGGCGCGTAGCGGTTGCGCGCCCCAGGCGCCGGTGTGCATTTCATCGTAGCCACCAGCGGCCGGAGGGGATGCATAGCCGGAGGGCGACTGATCGTTCATAGCAGGGCCCGCACGCAGAAACTTAACGCGTTTTTGGGAAGAACCGCAAATCGAGCGTCAGCGGGTACTCGGCGTTGCGCACGACGGGCGGCGCTTCGCAGTGCCCCGGCTGATGCCCCATCCGGAAAAACCGCGCCAGCCGCCGGCTTTCGGCTTCGAAGCCGTTGACCGGATAAACATCGTAACTGCGCCCGCCCGGATGCGCCACATGGTATTGGCAGCCCGCTACGCTGTGCGCGTTCCAGGTGTCGACCACGTCGAACCGCAAAGGCGTATCGACGGCGATCGTCGGATGCAGTGCGGACGTCGGCTGCCAGGCGCGGTAACGCACGCCCGCGACGAATTCGCCGACCCGGCCGGTCGGGTGCAGCGGCACGGTTTGTCCATTGCATAAGATCCGATAACGTTCGTCCTGGTAACCCGTTACTTTTACCTCCAACCGCTCCAAGGACGAATCCACATAACGGGTGGTGCCGCCGATCGCGCCTTCCTCGCCCATGACATGCCACGGCTCCAGGGCATTGCGCAGTGTTAAGTGCAGACCGTTGGCCGTGGTCAGATCGCCGACCAGCGGAAAACGAAATTCGAAGTGCGGATCGAACCAGGCGCGTTCCAGTGGATGGCCGTGCGTCGCCAGATGGTCCAGCACATCGTTGAAATCGGCGTCGATGAAACTCGGCAACAGAAAACGGTCGTGCAGCTCGGTGTCCCAGCGGATCAGCTTCGCTTCGTACGGCGTTCTCCAGAAAATGGTGATCAGCGCCCGCAGCAGCAGTTGCTGCGTCAGGCTCATGCGCGCATGCGGCGGCATTTCGAATGCCCGCATTTCCAGCAGACCGAGCCGGCCGGTCGGGCCGTCGGGGGAATACAGCTTGTCGATACAGAACTCGGCCCGGTGGGTATTGCCGGTGACGTCGATCAGCAAGTTTCGAAATAAACGGTCCACCAGCCAGGGCTCGACGGTGTTTTTCTCGGCTTGCTGACGTTTCAGCTCCAGCAGCGCCAGTTCCAGCTCGTAGAGCTGGTCGTTGCGCGCTTCGTCGATGCGGGGCGCCTGACTGGTCGGACCGATGAAGAGTCCGGAGAACAAATACGACAATGAAGGATGGTTGATCCAGAAGCGCAACAAGCTGGCGAGCAGATCGGGCCGTCGCAAGAACGGGCTGTCGGCCGCTTTGGCCCCGCCCATGACGATGTGGTTGCCGCCGCCGGTGCCCGTATGCCGGCCGTCGACCATGAATTTTTCGGTCGACAACCGCGTCTGCCGCGCCGCTTCGTAGAGAAACTCGGTGTTGGCGATCAGGCTGCGCCAGTCGGCGACGGGTTGCACGTTGACTTCGAGCACGCCGGGGTCGGGCGTGATCTGCAGCAACACGAGCCGGGGGTCGCGCGGCGGCGGATAACCTTCGAGCACCACCGTTTGCTTGTGCTCGGCCGCCGTCGCCTCGACGGCGTTCAGCAAGGCCAGAAAATGCTCGACGCCTTCGAGCGGCGGCAGGAAAACATGCAACACGCCGTTGCGCGGTTCGACGCACAAGGCCGTGCGGGGAATCGTCGCTGGCTCGGCGGCGATGATTGTGCTTGAGTCGGCACGCTCTGCTTGGGCGGGCCGTCGCGGTGCCTCAGGCAAGCACTGATCAACCGCCGGGTCGAGCGGGTCGCGTTCGTGCAGGTAAGGGTAGTCGGTGTCCGCGACCCAGGGCAGGCTGTCCAGCGGCATACGGTAGCCCAGGGGCGACTGACCGGGTATCAGCAACAGCCGCCCGCCGCGAAAATGCCAGCGCCCGGTGTACCACTGCTTTTTTTGTTGATCGAACCCCAGGGGCAGGGTGTAGCCGACCACGGTGTCCAGGCCCTGCGTAAACACCTCGGCGAGTTTTTCGCGTTCGGCCGGATCGTTCAGCTTGGAATTGAGCGCATCGACGTTGACCGGCAAACGCCGTTCACGCCACAAATAATGAAACGTGTCTTCATACGCGGCAACGATGCCCGCCGCCGTGATCTGTAAACGGTCGGTCAGCGAACGGACGAAGCGTTCGGCATCCGCGGCGGTCGCCACCGGCTGCGCTGCGCTGCGCACAGCGCCCGCCAGCAAGCCGGGGTCAGACCATGCCGCTTGCCCATCGGCCCGCCAATACAGGGACAGCGCCCAGCGTGGCAACTGCTCGCCCGGATACCATTTGCCCTGGCCCATGTGCAAAAAACCGCCCGCGCCGTATTTCGCCCGCATGTGCTGCATGAGATCGAGCGCCAAACCGCGTTTGGTCGGGCCCATGGCGTCGGTGTTCCACTCCAGCGCCTGCCGGTTGCCGTCGGCGACGAAAGTCGGCTCGCCTCCCATCGTCAAGCGCACATCCTGCGCCTGCAAGTCAGCGTCGACCCGGTCGCCGAGCGCGACGATCGCCTGCCATTGCGTTTCCGTATAAGGTTTGGTCATGCGCGGCGATTCGTAAATGCGCCGCACAGTCATTTGATGGTGGAATTTAACCTCGCTATGCTCCACGACCCCGCTGATCGGCGCCGCGCTCGATGGCTCTGGAGAGCACGCCAGCGGAATGTGGCCTTCCCCAGCCAACAAGCCCGACGTGGCGTCCAGTCCGATCCAGCCGGCGCCGGGCAGATACACCTCGCACCAGGCATGCAGATCGGTAAAATCTTTGGGCGGTCCGCTCGGCCCGTCGAGCGACTCGACGTCCTGCGCCAACTGAATCAGATAACCCGACACGAAGCGGGCCGCCAGCCCGAGATGGCGTAAAATCTGCACCAGCAACCAGGCCGAGTCGCGGCATGAGCCGGCGGCGCTGGTCAGCGTTTCTTCCGGGGTCTGCACGCCCGGCTCCATGCGGATCAAATAGCGGATGTCCTGATACAGGCGCTGATTGATTCCCACAAGGAAGTCGATCGTCGGCTGCGGTTCCAGCGAAATGCCGTTCAGGTACTGTTGAAAAGCCGGCGTCGGGATGGTTTGGGCCAGAAACGGCGCCAGCTCGACGGCGGTTTCCGCATCGTAAGTAAAGGGAAACTGCTCAGCCGCCGGTTCGAGAAAAAAGTCGAACGGGTTGAAGACGGCCATTTCCGCCACCAGATCGACCGTCACTTTCAACTCGCGGGTTTTTTCCGGAAACGCCAGCCGCGCGAGATAGTTGTTTTGCGGATCCTGCTGCCAGTTGATGAAATGCGCGGTCGGCTCGACCGTCAAGCTGTACGACAGAATCCGCGTCCGGCTATGCGCGGCCGGCCGCAGCCGAACGATCTGCGGCGATAGTGCGACCGGGCGGTCGTATTCGTAATGGGTGACGTGGTTCAGTGCGACATGGATGGACACGGGCTGCTCTGCTGGTGGCGAATGGGGGTCAGTATGACAAAAAATGTGTTTACGGTCACCGAAGTTCGTGATTTGGTCACGGTGAGTCGCATCGCCGTGTCAGGCACAAATATATTTTCATACAGTAAAAATACACTCGCTTGGCACCGGACTAGTCCAACCTTGCTCGTTAGGCTTAATGATTGACAATCCGCTCAATATGATTGACAATAAAATGATCAAAGGTTGACAATAGTGGGGCAAGGATGAGCAATATTCGCATTCGTGGTGAGCAAGTTAGGCAGTTTATTATTAAAAATGTTGAGAAACACTCAACTGATATTGCTAAGTATTCTGCAGACCACTTCGGAATTACGCGTCAAGCTGCCAATAAACACTTACAAAAACTAGTCGAAGAGAATTCGCTCTCTCAAATTGGCAGCACACGAAATAAAACATATAAACTTTGCTCATTGGTTGAATTTAATAAGCACTATAGTCTTGATACTGCAATAACAGAAGATGTCGTGTGGTTGCTAGATATTTCTCCTTCTCTAGGAAAACTACCCGATAATGTTTTGCGGATATGGCAGCACGGATTTACAGAGATGTTTAATAATGTAATTGATCACTCGGGTGGAAGTAGCGTAATTGTCAATTTCAAGAAAACCGCCGCTACAACTGAAATTTCATTGTATGATAATGGTGTTGGGATTTTCAAGAAAATACAAGCCGCATTAAATTTGATTGATGAAAGGCATGCTGTCCTTGAGCTTGCCAAAGGAAAGTTGACCACTGATCCAGATAATCACTCTGGAGAGGGTATTTTTTTTACATCTCGGATGTTTGATGATTTTAGGATACTATCTGGCGGAGTATATTTTTCTCATCAGTTTGGAAAAGATGAAGATTGGATATTAGAAGATCAAAAGCCTTCATCAGGTACGTTAGTTAAAATGAAGCTTGGTAATCATACAGCTAGAACACCTAAAAAAATATTTGATAGATTTACTTCTGGTGATGATTATGGATTTAATAAAACAATTGTTCCTGTAAGAATGGCGCAGTATGGTGATGATAATCTTGTGTCTAGATCACAAGCAAAACGATTGCTGGCGAGAGTTGATAGATTCAAGGTGGTTATGTTTGATTTCCAAGGAATAGATTCTGTCGGTCAAGCTTTTGCAGATGAATTATTCCGCGTTTTTTCAAACCATCATCCTGAAATAAAATTAACTGAAATTAATGCAAATGTAGAGGTTCAGAAAATGATTAATAGAGCAAGGGATGCAAAGCCTGAGATCTAACGTCTGAGTTCAGGGGCGCCAGCGGCTTTATCGCTGGCGCCCCTTGCAACGATGGGCTAGGCCTTTGGGTTGACGAGGCTTGGCGACCATTGCTGTAGCGGCATGTATTATTTTAATTGCGAGCTGTATGGGAGCGTTTTAATGTAATTTTCCATGTATTGCCAGTCTGGTTCGCTCTGTTCTGTAATTGGGAGCCGAATGGTCGATATTTTCATTCTTTCAATACCCCACTTTCTCCCGTATCCAAAGCGATATTTTTCTTGGCGAATCAATGTTGTTAAGAATAAGGCTATGTACACGTTAAGTTTGAATTTGGGGGTAAAGATATGCACATCTTCAGTAGAGCAAAATGGCTCTGGCTGGTAAAAAGCTTCTCCAACGCTTCCGTTGCGATTAACTCCAATTGTGTTTCCTAAATGCAAAGGAGCCATGGATGTGACGCCGGTACAGCCATTATTTGAATCGCTGGAGGTGACAAAAGGCGTAGTTCCAGTGCCATCGAGATCACTCCGCCTTGGACCTACTCCACGCGCAATGCTAAACAACTCTTGAAATTCGAATGGCTTCCAGTTGGCGGTGTTCAATGAAGGTGTTGGTTCGTTTCCGCACGAGTTCGCAGCTCCATCGTAAATACTCAGGTCTGTTTCTGTTACATATTTGGGTATATCTGAAATTTCAGGCAGCATGATGTCGCGCAGAGTTCTATTGGCTTGGCGGCCATAGTTATACCTATACTTATTTGCACGAATACAAGCGCAGTAATACAATTTTTGCGCCGTGCTCAATTCAAACTTCGGAACCAAATAGTACAAATCCCGTCCAGAGTAAAACGGCTCCGGTTGCAAAAATGCTTCCAACACCGCCCCGCCTCCTGCGACAGTAATAACACCAGAAGGAATCTGAGTAACACCAATAATCGGCGCAACTACAGCCGAAACACCATTGTTTTTTGCTGTTCGTGAAACAAAGTTTATTCCATTGGTTTGACGGGGGAGTCGGACAAGTTCCAAATTTACGCCGTAATGAACTTCAAACAAGTCTGAAAGTTTAATCATCGGCTGATTCTTCCAGTTCGTCTGAATTTACGCCATCAACTGGCGCGCCCAACATTTTGAACATGGCGTAATTTCGAACTACAGATTCAAAGTCGGCTTGCGTCAAACTTGAATAATCTGTTTCCATGTATGCCTCAGCGCACCATTCGTCAAGGTGGTTCACTACTCTTTTAACGGACTGCCCTGAAATGTCATCCCGATTATGATAAGAAGATAGCCACGATTTTTTAATCTCATCCCACTTGTGATTTAAGTCCGTGCGACCAATATTTTTGGATTTAACGAAACCGTCATCTTTCCAATATCCAAACCATGTTTTTTTATCGGCAGGATGCGGTTTGTGGGCGCTGAAAACCATAATGCAGGTGACTACACCTACTTTTGAATTATGGAAGAGCTCGTTAGGCAAAGACAGCACCGCTTCAAGTGTGTGCTGTTCAAGTAGTTTTCTTTTTAACTCGACCTCATCGCCCTTTTGTGCCAAGGCGCAACTCATTGGCAGAATGATGACGCACTTCCCGCCTTTTTCCAGCATCTCAAGTGCATTTAAGGCAAACGCTAATTCTTCGGGATCGTCTTTGTGGCTTTTGTACGGGGGGTTTAATAAGGCGGCAGTAGGTTTGAATCGAGCCTTAACTGCGGCAACTTGCTTGAAACAGTCACCCTGAAAAATGTTACTTTTTCCGTCACCATGCAAAATCATATTAGATGCTGCTAAGGCGAAGATGTCATCTTGGTATTCAATACCGACCAACTGATGCTTTTTAATGGACTCCACCCGTTTGCTATCGGCCCCAGCTTCTTTAATCATGAGGCGCATCGCGCTAATTAAAAAACCTCCCGTACCGCAGCAGTTGTCTAGCACCACGCTATCTTTATCAATTTCTGCCAACTCCACAAAAAGCTGGGTGATATGGGGTGGCGTGAGGACTATTCCTAGTCCTTTATCGGCGTTCGCATAGCGCAAAAACTCAATGTAAAACTGGCCTAGCGTATCAAAGTATTCGTAGGTTTTGGCGAAACCGTTGATCTGTTTGTCAATCGCGTCAATTAAATCCAAGACAAATAGTTTGTCGTTGATAAGGCTGGCGTTCATTTGAATGAACGAATAGGCGTGCAGAATGTTTGCTATTTTCTCTGGTGGGATACCTGAGCCATTTAATTCGGACTCTACTGTTTTGACAATTTGCTCGGTAATTTCTTTGGCGGTTTTAAGTTCGGCATGGCTCACCCTGAACGCTTTATTAGCCAAGGCTATCAAGATGGCGCTAATCAATAAACTACGTTGTGATTCTTTGATTTTTTTGTTTTGCAGCTGGTCGTTTAGTTTCTTGGAATATGCAAGCAGCGCATCAAAATCCTGGTTGAACTTGAAATCTGTTTTCAAGTAACCATCATGGTAGTCATTAAAACTAAGCACATTACGCCCAAAAACCGCATGTGCCTTGTCTTGTTCGTGCAAATGCAGGTAATGACTGATTCTTAATTCTTGTTCTGTTTGACCGCTAACGCCTAGTGCGATAACGTCATATTCCTTGGCTAGATAAGCCGCGTAAAGCAAAGCGCCATCCACGGCGTGAGAAGCGTATTTGTTATGGCTGTTACTTTCGTGGAATTTGGTTTCTGCCTTGCATTCGACCACGATTACCATTTGTGGAAAATTTGGTGTTCTGATGATGAAATCAGGGAAGCCCATACCACTGCCTTTGGCGGACTTTGAAGCTTTGGAGAGCAAGTTCTGTATTTTGGCGTTTTGCGATTGTTGGCGTTCAACAATAATTTGACTGTCTGAAAAATAGCCAGTTTTAGCTAGCGCCTCCCTAAATAGCTCTTCGGTAATCGCTTCATTTGCCATTTTTATTCCTCAGCTAATTCGTTTCAGGAGAATTATACGCACAAGGGGTGAGGTATGGAGAGGCAAGCGAGAAGAAACAATAACGACGGGCGTTGCATACCGATTAGGTCTGAAAAAGCAAAAAACCATGGCAGATAATGTTTTTAGCGCCGGTGGACCGCAGGGTTCTGCATCGGGTATGACGAGAAGGCCGGCGTACCAGATAGTTTCCAAGACATAGTCATGGTTCAATCGCTTGCAAGGTATGCGGCTGCTCTCGCGCCTTTATCGATAGCCTGGCCAAATTCAGTTAGCTTGTCGAATGCGACAAAATCCAGAAGGAAGTAATCGTTTCGTTGATGATCGTTCCGGTCGATGTACGCGTAGCGAACCTCAAGTTGAAAATTCTCCTGAATTGGTTGGGGCTCCGAGTCAGCGAAGAAATCGACCGAAAAGATGCTCTCAAATGAGCTACACACAACTACTGGATATTCAAGAACCTCTCTTGGGTAACGTTGTGACTTGCGAGCCGATGGAATGGTCACCAACTGGCCTTGCAATGTTATCTACGGGACGGCCCGGTGCGTCCGTCAGCGGCCAAAGTTTCTCAGCTACAAGATCGATCTCCCGTGCTTTGCTCTGAGTTTGATCCATGTAATAGGGGCTAATGACGACATGCCAGCCGTTGTCTGCAAACCAGCGAGCAACCTTCGCATGAAAGTTGTTTCCGCTGCTCTTAATCAGATCAGTAATTTCACTGGGTGCGGTCATCGCCAATGGCTCCAAGTCACGATGCATAACGTAATGTATCCCGCAAAACCTGCAGGATAAAACCAGAGCGGCTTGCGCATGTATTTACTGGATAAAAATATAGATATAAATTTACCATGAAACCCTCGCGATGTGTTGGCGTCAGACCAAACTCACCCTGGTGATTTGGTCCTCAGCCAAAAATGCCGCCGAAGCGTCAACCGTGCTCCGCGATCCACGCCGCCTGAATGGCTTCCAGCACTTTCTCGCCGGCACGTTTCGGGTCATCGTCGAACCCCGGCAGTTCGCACACCCAGCGGTGCAAGTCGGTAAACCGCACCGCTGTTGGGTCGACCGCCTCATGCCGTTCGGCGAGTTCGATGGCGATATCCTGAACATCCGTCCACTTCATGGCCTGCTCCTCAGCCGCCTTCGCGCGCATGGTTGATCGTGTATTTGGGGATTTCGACGACGATATCCTGGTCGCTCATTTTCACCTGGCACGACAGGCGCGACTGCGGCGTCAGGCCCCAGGCCATGTCGAGCAGGTCGTCT
>JBKCTV010000029.1:0-10292 GCA_046318595.1 Burkholderiaceae bacterium
CGAAGCGCCATAGGCGGCGCTCTTCAGAGGCGTTGCAAAAAATCATATGAGAACTTGCCTGACGTGGCTTCGATGTTTTGCATGCCTGATTTAGTGCTTATTCCAGGAGCGCATCCAGCTTCTCTGCATCCGCCACGAACAGCCGAATACCCTCGGCCAGCTTCTCGCCCGCCATGGTTCGACAACATTGACTACCTACAAATGTTTTTCTGCCGTTCAGGGCTGCCTCAAGCCATGTCGGCATGAAGATTGTTTTCGGAGAAAATACGCTTAAACAAAGTTTGTTTCTCTCGTGCGCTCACTTCTGCACGGAGACTGTTTCATAGTCGTATACATAGTTGTATTCCTAGGCTGTAGTTTAAGGAATACCGGCGGTACTGTGAATCAGGGGGCTACTTCATTCAATTTGCGAAGGATTTTGTCCAAATTTGGAGGTGCGGAGCTACCCAGCCGACGCCGCCCGAGGGGCCGGTACGGGCCATTGATTCCACGGGCGCGTGTCCGGCCCAGGTTGCTATACTTCGTCTCGACCGGGCATCGCCCTTATTACAGGTAGCGTCGTGATGAAAACGATTCGAATCGGGCCCGAAACACAAATCGCCAATGGTTTGCCTTTCGTGCTCTTTGGTGGCCTTAACGTCCTCGAAGACCTCGACTCGACCCTGCGCGCCTGCGAGCATTTCGTCGACGTTACGCAGAAGCTCGGTATTCCGTTTGTGTTCAAGGCGTCGTTCGACAAGGCCAACCGCTCGTCCATTCATTCCTACCGTGGCGTGGGCATGGAGGAGGGGCTGCGCATTTTCGAGCGGGTCAGGCAGACGTTTGCCGTGTCGCTGATCACCGACGTCCACGAAGTGCATCAGGCGCGACCGGTCGCCGATGTGGTCGATGTTTTGCAGATTCCGGCGTTCCTGGCGCGTCAGACCGATCTGGTCGTCGCCATCGCCAAGACCGGCCGCGTCATCAATGTCAAAAAGCCGCAGTTCATGAGCCCGACGCAGGTCAAGAACGTCGTCGAGAAATGCGCCGAGGCGGGCAATGAGCAGGCGATCGTATGCGAGCGCGGCAGCTGCTTCGGCTACGACAATCTCGTGGTGGACATGCTCGGTTTTCGCCAGATGAAAGACGCGACGAATGACGCGCCGATCATTTTCGACGTGACGCACAGCCTCCAGCAGCGCGACCCGCTGGGCGCGGCATCGGGCGGGCGCCGCCGCCAGGTGCTGGAGCTGGCTCGTGCCGGTATGGCGATTGGCTTGGCGGGGTTGTTTTTGGAGGCCCATCCCGATCCGGATAACGCGAAGTGCGACGGGCCGAGCGCGCTGCCGCTGGATTTGCTGGAACCGTTTCTAATGCAGGTGAAAGCGGTGGATGATTTGGTGAAGCGGTTTGGGGCGTTGGAGATCGTATAGCTGGTGGCGGCAGGCTTGTTCTCCCCCCTCGTTGACCCAACAACCACGCCGTCCCGCAAAGCAGCGCCAGCATCCATAGCAATTGGCCCGTGATAGACTGGTCTGCTTCCAGATAGGCATTACAAAGTCGAACGGAAGCGTCCTGGTACAACAACCCAACGACGCAGCCCATCCATACGCCGTTGCCCACGACAAAGCCCTGAACTATCGGACCCGCATCGCGCCACGACACCCGTGCTGCCATGCCGGCCATCACCAGACTGCTGAATTTCAGCGTATCGACGACCGGGTGTGCCTGAGCAGCATCCAGAGAACGCGGTACCATCCAGACGATCCCCACCAGCGATGCAAATACGAGGCCACAGATGCCTGCCTGGTTCCATGCCGCCAGCGCACGGCCCCAGCGCTGCGGCCAGGCAACCGCCAGCACGCCGCCACAACAGAACAGCAAGGGAATTTGCAGTCCCATGTGAAGCCACATGCGGGATTCCAACACACTGCGTACCTCCGGCGATGCCAGCAAGCCCAAAAGACCGGCAGCGCTCAAAATCCATCCCGCCGATTGCCTCACGGCCGATGTGCCTTGGGCGACAATTCCAGTGCCGTCTGGATAGCGAGGTCTGGATCTTCAAGCGCCACAATGCGCGCCAGACGACCGTGCGTATCCACGATGTGCCACGCTGCGTTGTGCACGAACTCACCAACCCCATCCGGCACGGCCACCACACCGAATTGCTGGAGCGTCGACCGCAACTCAGCATCGGACAGAGGGCGTGCGATTTGCCAGACGTCCGGGCGTGCCCCCAGCAACTGCGCGTGGTCGCGCACTACCGTTGCCGTGTCACGCGCTGGGTCGAAGCTGACCGTCATCAGTCGCACCCGGCTTTGCAGGCCCGATGTCAGCAGAGTCTCCTGCATCTGCCGGTATTGTGCGTTGAGAACCGAGCAAATCGACCGGCAGCGGGTATAGATGAATGTAACGATACTGACGCGTCCGTCATCCACAAAGTTTTGGGGCCATTGCAGTGTGCGTCCGCTCTGGTCTTGTAGGTGCAAAGGGCTTAGCAGCACGGGCGCGCGCGCTACGCTTTGCTGACGGGCGGCCTCCGAGGTCAGCACACTGAAGCTCGCCGTGGCCCAAGCCAGTCCCGTCAGACCAAGCATGGTAACGGCCACCAGTGCCGCGCCGCTTTTACGAACACTCACGGCAGAGCCTGCAATTCCGCACCCCCGGCAAACGGTGTGGTGCGATCCTTGCTGGTCTCGCGTTGCTCGGTCACGAGTTGAGGTGTTAGCGCTACAGCAACGTTACCCCACTGAGTGCGGATATAGCTGGCAACCGCAGCAATTTCGGCATCGCTCAGGGTTTTGAAGGATGGCATGGCTCCCTTGTACGTGTTGCCCTTGACGACAATTTCTCCGGCAACGCCGTGCAATAGAATCTGCGTAAGCTGTTTGTCACTGCCCACCACCCACTCCGAGCCCGCCAAAGGTGGGAACACGCCGGGCACTCCCAACCCTGTCGCCTGATGACAGGCGGCGCATTTGGCCCCGAAAATTTGCGCCCCATCGGCTGAAGTTGCCGCGCCAGCAGTTTTGACCTCATCCATGAGCGCCTCCCGGCTGCGCTGGTCGCCCCAGGCTGTGTCGGTGCCGCTGGGTGTCGTGTAAATGTAGAAGCCGCCCCACATGGCCATCGCACCGAGCAACATAACCAGAAACCATGGCAGCGGTCGGTTGTGTTCATCCGGATCAGCACCCTCCCGGAGGTGGGGGGGCGTGAGATTCTTGGTGTCTTTCGAGGTCATGGTTTCGCTCCTGAGGCGGATGCTGGTTTCGCAATCGGTGCAGCCGGGCGTTGTATCGCTGGGTAGGTACGGTCCAATGATAGTAAATAGGCCACCAGATCAAGCGCCTCCTTGCTCGCCACCACCGTCTTTCCTGTTGCAAATTCGGGGGGTAAGTTCACCACCACGTCGGTGGTGCTCACTTCTTCCGGACGTCGCTCCTCAAAAAGAAAAGGATAGGCCGGCATGATGGAGCCCTTGGTATAGGCACGCGGCTGATACAGATGGCCCAGTTGCCAATCGCGGCTGGGCTGGCGGGCACCGATATTAAACAAATCCGGGCCGGTGCGCATAGTCCCCAGCAAATGCGGGTTGTCGTAGTAGTAGTCGGCCGCTACGGACGGTCGCCCCCAGCCGCGGACACCATCCGGTGCCTGCTTGGGGTCGCGGGGCTGCTGCGAGTGGCAATAGACGCAGCCGTTGGCAATATATTGCTGGCGACCGTGCAGTTGCTGAGGTGTGTAGGGCTGCAGCTCGGTACCCGCCGGGTGTGCGGTGTCCAGCAACATCCATGGCACCACCACCATCAGCGAGGTTGCCAAGGCAAGAATGATCATTGCGCCGAAGACCAGTTTAAGTTCGTCGATTTCTCCTTTCATGACGAGGCTCCTTTGTGACCGATGTGTTGCTGTACAATACCTCGCATCCAGCCCACTTCGTCAAACGCGGCAGCGCCCAGGCGGCGAGGACCGAAGCGCAGCATCATGGCGATGAAATGCCCGGCAAATACCAGATGCCCCAGTGTCATCAGGCTGCCACCGATGCTGCGGGCCTGCAGGTAGGGTAATGTCACCGCCACCGAATCCATGAAGGGATGCTTGGCATCAAGCATTAGCTCACCCTGCAGCCAGCCGCCGATGGACAGCAATACGACGTAGAGCGTCATTCCCACCGTAACCAGCCAGAAGTGCAGCGAGATGAGTTTGGGGTAGGGCCATTCCCAGTTGGTGATGCGTGGCATCACGAAATAAATCGAACCAAACATCACGAAGGAGAAAAACCCGTACAAGCCCAGATGGGCATGGGCGACCGTGTAATGCGTGAAATGGGTGATGGTATTGACTGCGCGCAGGCTCTCCAGCGAACCCTGCACCGAAGCCAATGTGTACATCATGGTGCCCAGCACAATGAACCGCAACGTCGGAGAATATTTGAGCGCCCGAAAACTGCCCAGCACCGTCATATGCTGGTTAATAGCCACTGCCAGCACGGGAATGCACATCATCATGCTTTGCACAATGCTCATGGTGACGAACCAGCTCGGCACCGGACCGCCAATCAGGTGGTGCCCGCCCACCTGGCTATAGAAGAACGCCAGCCCCCAAAATCCCAGCAACGAGAGGTTGTAAGAATGAATGGGTTTGCCCAGCACTTTGGGGATGAAGTAGTAAGCCGCTGCCAGCCCCAGCGGGGTAAACCACAGCCCCAGCGCATTATGGCCAAACCACCAGTTCATGGTGGCTTGTTGTACGCCGAAGTGGATACCCGGAATATTGGCAACCGCATACAAAATCGGAAACCACAGCAGACCCGCCGCCATATACCAAACCGATACGTAGAGGTGGTGGGCCTTGCGCGCCAACAGGGTCAGCACCAATGGCATCCCCATCAACGCACCGCCAATAAAAATCAGAATGTCGATTTGCCAGGGTATTTCTAGCCACTCCATGCCGTCCGACAGACCTGCAAAAATGGCCCCCACGCCGAATGTGACTCCAGCGTGCCAAACGAGCGCACCCCAGTAAGCATAGCGAGCGCCGATCAACTCGGTTTTGAGCAGGCGCGGAATCATCCAGAGCGCGATACCAACGCCCGCAAATGAACACCAACCATAGGCCACGATGTTCAGATGCACGGGGCGAATTCGACCAAACGTGATCCAGCCTTGTGCTACCCACCAATCGGGCTCGTGCAGTTTGATGGAGGATATTAGCCCAGCAAGCGAGCCCCACACGAGCCACATGATCGCCAGGCTCAGGCACACCAGCGCAGGCCCCGCACTGCTGCGGTCAATCCGCAGGCGTTCGGCCAAATCGCTATCCTGGTGTTCGGCAGGAGGCGTTGGTTCAAAGCCGACCGCTTTTTGCAGCTTAGCCTGCTGGGCCACGCTGAGCGCTGGATCTTCGACCTGACCTTCTTCACGGGCAGAAAAAATTTCTCGAGCGACTTCCTGCTCATGTCCAAATAGGCCTTTGGCCATCGACCACACAAAAATAATCAGGGCAGCGAATGACAGTACAAAGGTGGCCAACAACAGTCCGACAGCGGATTCCATGCGTTTGATTCCTTATCCTGTTAGGTGTCCAGGCGCTGCAAGCAGCATCCGACCTTGGCGGGCGAAGTGATTGCCTTGGTCGATGTCGGCGCGGGGGTTTTGGAAATGCCTTGGCTATAGCCCACTGCCCAGCAGATCCAAAGTGCGGCAGTCATGCCGGCAAGCCGCAGGCCACGCCGGGCACCGCGAGGTGAGTACCCGCGACGCATCAGACACCCCCCTTCGACGTAATATGAGAGGTCACCCAAGCAAGAAGCGCAAAGATTGCACCGATGTTGACGTGCGTCATCAGACGCAGCATGTTTTGTATTGAATTCATGAACTTCTCCGAGACTCATTCAGACGGCCTGACCGCTCAATAGCGTCAGGCGGCTAATGACAGGCCAACACTGCCCGAGCTGGTCAGGCGGCGGTTGCGTTTAAGCAGAGATCAGGAGAAAGCAGGCGGTGCCCGCGTGTGACGGGCGTCTCGAATAAAGCGCTTAAAGAAAGTGGTCCCGCCACTGCCTACCGGCAGGCAGTCAGCCGAAGCGACTTCCATGGCTAATGAATACGGCGGGGTGGGTACAAAGGGAGAATGCTGCTGTAAAAAGCAATAGCCGCAGTGCTTGTCTGCCACTATCGGGGCGTCGGGGGGGGTCTTGGTGCTGAGGTCGACTGACAGGAGCTTCGTGCCATTGAGGCTGCAAATTTCGTTCCATGCCGAACCCTGCGAAGTCGCGAGCAGTTTGGAAACGGACGGGGCTAAAGCAGCGAAGATGATCGCGCATAACGCAAGCCATGCGAGTCGTCTGTGGAGTACATAGCCTATTTGCATCGGTTGAGCGCCAACCCCGGTGAAGCTTGCCAGGGCATTGACATTACTTTTAGTTTTTACAGTTTTCAGGAACCGTTTAATTTTATCAGAGTCATGAACTGAATCAAAACCAGTAAAGAGAAGGTCTCCTGGCAAAAATACGGCGCGCCGCGAGTTGGGCAACGCGATGAAAAATTGTATTGTGTTTTTTCGTATAAATATGTATTACAATAAAGCATTGGAATTTGTGTTATAGGTTTCGCGCTCAAAGGGAAACATGATCATGCATGCCACGACACTTTCATTTCGAGCCGGCGACGACTTCGCCGAGCAAACACGCGCTTTGGCTGTCACGCTCGGCCTGAAGAGTTCAGATTACATACGGCAAGCGGTTCGCGAGAAAAATGAACGAGTCATGGCGCAACGCATTGCCATGCTGTCCAAAGAACTGGCTGCCGAGCACCTTGACTTCAATGAATCGCTCGAAGGGTCGTTGGCCGATGGCATCGATTAACCGCTTGCGCGGACAAATCTGGCAGGTCGATTTCGAGCCGCAAACCCACAAAGAAGAGCCCGGCAAACGCAATCGACCGGCCCTGGTCATTCAGACCGACCTGCTGAACGCCAACGGCCACCCAACCACCATCGTGGTCATGGGCACGACCCAGGTGAGACGGGATAAGGATTATTTTCCATTTCGCGTCGCCCTGGACAATCAACCGGGACTGGTAGAAGAAACAGACTTGCTGATTGATCAAATTCGCGCCGTTTCAAACCGACGTTTCATGGGTAAGCAGCCGCTGGCAACGTTGAGCGCGAACCATCTCAAACGCGTGGAAGAAGCGCTCAAGCTGCTTGTCGGTCTGTGTATGGGGTGATACTGGCGGTGCCGCTGCCAGGCCCGGCGCGTGCGGCAGAAGCCGATGGTGCAGCGCTCAGAGCCGACATGGCGGCCGAGCGACTCGCTCAGGTCACGATCAAGGTGAGCGCGGCGGCCCGGCGCGTCATCACGGAAGCCAGCCGCTCCCTTGACATTTGGCAAACGATGCAGCGGGTGGCGCAGCAAAGCCAGCAGCAGGCTGACTCGATGATGCTGGCCTATCAACTCGGCGAAGCCACGCTGACCGAGGCGCTCAACACCAGGTGCCGTATGGCCGGCTTTGAGCGGCTCTTCTGGGTAGATCGTTGAACCGCTGCATGAGAGTTCGATTTTTTTCCTCACACTCCGCGTCTTGAAGATCCAGTTTTTCCTGGGGTTTGCGCACGTTGTCTTGCTGTTCCTGGACTTCGATCGCCATCTGCTCTTGCACGCACGACCCTCGTGCCGGGTCTTGCCCTTACCGGCTCCCGAGGCCATTCCTGTTTTCATACACGGCTTGGCCGTAGCTCTGGGTGAGTATGACGCCGCTCAATCACGCCATCGGACTTGGATCGACGCCGAATTTTATTTGGAACTAATCCCATAGAGTTGCTACTAAAAAATAGTAGATGCCCAGCGGAAAGCGCTTCTCCATACGCTGAGCCGACCATCAAAGGATAGTCGTCAACCATGACGATGGTTCATATATTAAAAAATTGAGAGCTAAGAAATGTTTAAAGCATCAATATCGTCTGCATTTTCTGTTTTTACATCGAAATCTGCCCCGTCAGATCATGCTTCAGAATTGCCAATCAATGCGGATTGGAGGTTTGATATGAAACGCCTGATCTCTGACGGACATGGCGATTATGCGTCGATCAACAAATTATTGGAGAAATCTAATTTTGATGAGATCAAGGATCAGGCCGGCGCAACATTTGCAAACGAAACACTAAAAGAATGCTTGACGCTGATCGAAGAGTCGTCGTTTACGCCACACCAAAAAATTAAAATGGCACTCCGTTTACTTGCGAAGCTTGAAAAAATCCAACCATTCGGTTCTAAAGAACCATATGATGTTCTTATTTCTTACGCAACTGAAAGTTTGAACAAAGATCAGAAGTATAAGCTAGCCGTGTCTAAATATTTCGCTAAGCTTCGCAGTAGAGTAGATAATAATAATTTCCTCAGGGTTCGCTGTTTGAGCGGTGCTGAGCATGTAGAAAATAATTATATGATGTCTGGCGGTCGCGAAACCGGCAATGTGTCTTCAGTTAAAAAATCTGAAGAAGATGTGTTAAGTAAAAATTATTCCAGGCAGCTCAAGGATTACTTTCTGAGTGGGCAGTCGTTGGGGGGTGTAAATGATTTGCAATTACAACAGCCTGATTTTTTGTTGTCGAAAATCAAAGCCGCTTTTTCTGGGCTTGAGAGTCACATAGATTGTCTGCCACATTATCTTGTGTGGAATATAAATCCGTCAGATTCCCAATACGAAACAAAGTTGGAAGAACGTTTGGTCTTGCTGAAAAAGGCTGGAATATCTTTTGGCGAAAAAATTCGACCAATAAAAAATGATGATCTGGCTGTGGCGGCCCAGAGCATTGAAATTGATGGCTTCAGAAGCTTTCTAAAAAATAACGAAGGGGACACTCTGCTTCATATAGCGCAAAAAATAGTTGACCAAAATACGGCGGAAGAAGCCACTCGGTTTTTAATTACACGAAAATTAACGTTCGATATTAATATTGATGCGCTTAACAAAGAACGCAAAACTGCTTTGATGTGTGCGATTGAAAAATACAGTCTAAAAACAATCGATTTATTGATCAAAAGCGGCGCTGATCTGATGAATGTCAAGATGTGGGACAGTTATAATGCTGAATGGATCAATGCTGCACAACTGATCGTGCGCATAACGTCCGAATTCATACCATTTCATGAAAAAATTAAATTCTTAGAAAATCTGCCGGAATTCCGGAAGACTTTTGTTAATTCAATCAAGGGGCGTTTGGCAAAAGCATTCGAAAATAAGGACTTTGATGGGTTGGTAGGCAGGATCGAAATTTTACTGAATTCAACTTTTCCCTTAAATGCAAAAATACACATCTTAAAAAAAACGACGTTACGTAAAAGTAGCAAACAAAAGCCTATTTGCTTTTTAAAAGAAATCGCTCATGAATCCATCGAAAAACAAGACTTTTCTTTCTTAAAAAGATATTTGCATGCCGTTGTAAATTCCAGGCTATACGATGAGAACTTATTCTCGATTGAAGCGGGTGAAGCGGGTGAAGCGGGTGAAGCGATATCTTCTCTCAAGAGCGCTGTAAGGGATGTTCTTTTTGAGGTTTTTGAAGAATTAGACTTGCCGGATGAAGAAAAAGGCAAAATATTGCTTGAATTAGAAAAAAGCAGCCCGGGGCGAATGGAGGGTGAGGTCAAGAAGCGTTTGGTGGATGCAGCTGAAGAAAAATGAAATTTGGGGGGCTGTTAAAAACAGCCCAGCCAAATATCTACTAATTTGAGAATTACTAACTTTCTCGAAAGTAAAGCCGGAAATTTTTGCATGCGTTCAGCGCCGCGATCGCCAAGCGTTTCATTTCCTCTTTGCTTTGGATGCGCGGGTTGCAACCCGCCGTGCTCAGCACCGTTTTCAATTTTTGAGTTAACTTCATGGGATTGTCGGAGCTTGATATATTAAATCTTCGAAAGGTAAATGTTCGGTTCAATCTCGTCTGCATTTATATTACCATTTTCTCGCCCATCATATACTCCTCAAGAATTGCGAATCGATGAGAACTGGAAAAACCGTATGGTAAGTCTGATTTCTGAAAGACGTGGCAGTGGTAGCGCCGGCCTTCATGGCTAAGACGATAGAACTTGCCAACGACTGGCACCCTGATCGACCGTCTAAAAGTCGACATGGCGCTGCGCCGGCTCTACGGTTTTTCCAGTACACACCGTATCCCGGGTAAGCACGCTCCTCGCGCACTTTTGCTGAGTTCGCTGCCTGTGGTCTTGCAATTGATATTTTGGCGATGGCACGGGCGCAGACTCCTACCGATTGATCGTGCGTTTTATCAAAACCCGCTTCGAATGTCTG
>JBKCTV010000030.1:0-31198 GCA_046318595.1 Burkholderiaceae bacterium
CGATCCGAAATCGCCTGTTTCCATACCTTCACCGTGCCTCACCCGACGCGCCGCCCGAAAACGACACTTTTTGTAGGAATTACCAGATCAGTATCATTCGGCATCACTGGCTAATCCATCACTCGAACCAGCTACCACTCCATGTGGGGCATTCGAGGTCTCGGGGGGATAGACAAACAAGCAAAACAGCCCCTTGCCCATTTGCAGAGCTAACCCGCACGGGCTTGGAACTGAGTTGTGTGGAATTGAGACAGACGAGTAGGGCATACTCGACTTTGTTAAACGAGTGTTACACACTGATGGGGGATGGTGGTCTACGCTAAATCGGTTCGGGCAGCTCGAAAGCATAAAAATTTTTGGAACTTTGGCGACCATGTTGCCCACTAATAATTAGTAAGGCCCCTCTTTAATTAACCAACATGAAAGATTGACATGAAAAAGACACACGCATTGGCATCAAGTATAGTTTTGGCATTGGTCTCTAACGTTGCATTCGCTGCATGCGGAACAAAAGACAACCCTTGTGTAGACTACCAAGTACACGACATAAAAGAAAAAATTACCAGAGATATTACCGAGAATGTAACTGTTACATTTAGCCAAGATTCGAAAGATTCCGCCCTTCGCTTAAAATCAGTTTACAGCAATGTCGTAACATCGGGTCAAATCAACTCAGGTAACGTAACAGCCACCTCGAAAAATGACCTGATCACAACGACTGGTAAGGCTACTGTAGATAATACCGCAATTGGTAACAACGCCAGTTTCAACTTAGTCGGCTTGAACACTGTACTTGGGGCTGTCAGCCAACGTAACAGCGGACAGATTCACGCCAGCACCACGGTAACACGCCCCAAGGTAGACGGTGACCTTGAAATATCGACCACAGCGATTGGTAATAACGCCAGCATCGGCTGGGATTTGACTACCGACAAAGTCAAGGGCTCAGGGGAACGCGACGGCGACTTAATGGCTTTTAACGGCAACGTTGGGAAGTTTTTTGGTGGTGTTGGGCAATGTAACAGCGGCAACATTTATGCCACAACAAATTATACTGAAGACCCGGCTAAAAACATTCAAGTTAGCACGACGGCAATTGGTAACAATATGTCGTTTGGCGTCAAAACCCGTTAATCAACAAACAGTTGATTAGTAGTTAAACTGCTGTCCGGTTGTTTCTGTATAGCCTTATGCTGATATCTGGGAACGGCCGGACGCTTATTTTTTAAAAATAGAGTAGCTATGCGTTCATATCAAAATCGTATTCGCAAGGCCATATTACTGTCGATGTCATGTTTGTGCGCTTGTTACGTTAGCGCCACCTTCGCGCAATCCACCATGGAAGACGGCAATAGCTTTGAACTACCTCTCGGCATGAACGACTTGAGCGATATCGATTCGATGGTCAAAGGCACACGAGACACGTCTCTCAATAAAACCGTAGTAAACGGTGCGGGTTACAACACCTATAGTTCGACATCGCTCGGTAATTTGGTCAATGTACAAACGAGTGGCTCAGGCAATACGGTTGTCGTAAACGCTAATCAGATAAACAGTGGATCTCAAAGGTCTTATTTGGTGACTGGTGGAATCAATACTAATAGCAACCAAAGCTCGGCGGCATCTGGTTCCAGTAGCAATATGGCAGCTTATGCCAATAGCACCGCAACCCGCTGATCAGGGATAATACAATTATCGCTGTAAAATTTTTACTTATTGAATAATCAATTTTCTGTAGATTCTGTAAAAAAATTACGCTCTACCGCCGTCTGAATAATCGATGGAACTTTTTCGATTGCGAAGACCACAGAGATTCATCTGGCAACCCTTAAACCGCACCGTCATTAAAAACGCATGGTGCAATGACGATAACGAAGATAAAGACCATTCCATGAGCACGAAAATTTTAAGCACGACGGTACAGTATGCGGGCCTACTAAGCAGCGTGTTATTGCTATCGGCATGCGCCATACCCCGTTTTGACAATGCCCAATACGTTCCACCCTTGAGCGGCGCCAGCGTCGTGGCTAACACCACGGGCTACACAGAGGCACTTGATTGCCTAGGTTTGCAGATCAAACGAACCAATGCAAAGCCTGTGCGTATTGCAGTCGGCCGGGTGGAGGATTTTTCTGGCAAGCAGGATTTGGTCAATGGTAAGCGCATCACCCAAGGCACGGCCTTGATGGTTTTGTCTGCCGTCGCTCGGACCCGCTTACCGATCGTCGAACGTTTAGACACCTCATTGGCCGAAATGGAGTTCAAATACACCGATAACAAGCTTATCGGCACAGGTATTGCAGAAAACCCCGTTCGTGTGACCATAGCCGGCAGTGTGGTTGGCTCGGATTACCATATCGTGGGCGGCGTCACCGAAGTGAATTACAACATTCGCAGCGGCAGCCTCGACGGCACGGTGAAAAACGTCGGTGCCAGCACCCGCTACGCGGTATTGGATGTTGCCATCGATTTGCGGCTTGTCAACACCAAAACCTTGCAAATCGAAAATGTGGTCAGTTTTCAAAAACAAATTATCGGAACGGAAATCCGCGCTGGCTTGTTCCGTTTTTTGTCGGATAACGTAATAGATGTAAATGCTGGTGAAAAAGCTCAGGAGCCTATTCAAAAAGCTATCCGCATGGTAGCGGAACGTTCAGTGTTTCAGCTAATAGCCGACCTGTACAAGCTGCCTGCGGGTACATGCGAAGTGGATTCTCTGCAACGGGCTTCGGCACCCAACCCGGCAGTGCTTGGCCGTACCTCGATATCCACGTCCGGCACCACCAATAACGTTCAATCTCGAAACGGTTGGTTTGGCGCAACTGCTGAAAAAAACGATACACAAACAGCGGGTTCTGACAACAGCTCAGTCGCAGCGCAACAACGAAGCGGTCTCTCGATCCCATCTGCGCCTTCTAGCCTGATTCTGACCCCGCCCAAACCGGTTTTCGCCCAACGGCAGGTTCAGCAGCCCACCCAGAACAACGCGCCGTCTTCAAACACTGGCGCCCGTCCGACACCTGAAGCAGCCGCCACCACGCCGGTCAGCACACCATCAGCACCGACGCCCATGAAAATGTCGATGCGGATCAATGGCGGGAGCAATGCCGAGGAAACGTTTAAAACGGCCGGGTTCTGAGAAAAAACCCGCCTTGTGCCCTCCCGCACTAGTCGCGCCGACCAACCATCGGCGCGATTTTCATAAGCGCAGTCGGCGTTCAACCAGGGGTAGAACGAAAACCTGCCCGACAAACGGTGCTAGGGACAGGACTTGCCGGCGACAGAGAAACGCCCCCAGGGGTTCGATCTGGGCAAGGCCTCGGGCCTCCGGCAAACCCACGCTGCTCAGCGCGGAGAGTAAATATCACCGCCCTGCTTGACGAACTCCACCGCTTTTTCCTGTAGACCGCGTTGCAGCGCCTGAGTTTCTTCCAAACCGCGACTAGCCGCGTATTCGCGCACATCCTGGGTAATTTTCATGGAACAGAAATGTGGCCCGCACATCGAACAGAAATGCGCCACTTTCATGCTGTCCTTCGGCAAGGTTTCGTCGTGATAGGCTTTCGCGGTGTCGGGGTCCAAGCCGAGATTGAATTGATCTTCCCAGCGAAATTCGAAACGCGCCTTGGATAAAGCGTTGTCGCGGATCTGCGCGCCCGGGTGGCCTTTGGCCAGGTCTGCGGCATGCGCGGCGATTTTGTAGGCGATGATTCCGTCTTTGACGTCCTGCTTGTTCGGCAAACCCAAATGCTCCTTGGGCGTGACATAACACAGCATGGCGGTGCCGTACCAGCCGATCTGGGCCGCGCCGATCGCGCTGGTGATGTGGTCGTAACCTGGAGCGATGTCGGTGGTGAGCGGCCCGAGCGTGTAAAACGGCGCTTCGTGGCACTGCTCGAGCTGCAAGTCCATGTTTTCTTTGATGAGCTGCATCGGCACATGGCCGGGGCCTTCGATCATGACCTGGACATCGTGTTTCCAGGCGACGGCGGTGAGTTCGCCTAGCGTCTTGAGCTCGGAAAGCTGCGCTTCGTCGTTGGCGTCGTAAATCGAACCGGGGCGCAGACCATCGCCGAGCGAAAACGTCACGTCGTAAGCCTTCATGATCTCGCAGATATCCTCGAAGTGCGTGTACAGGAAGTTTTCCTGATGATGCGCCAAACACCACTTGGCCATGATCGAACCGCCGCGCGAGACGATGCCGGTCATGCGGTTGGCGGTCATCGGCACATACGGCAGGCGGACGCCGGCGTGAATCGTGAAATAGTCGACGCCTTGCTCCGCCTGCTCGATGAGTGTGTCGCGGAAAATTTCCCAGGTCAGCTCCTCGGCCTTGCCGTTGACCTTTTCCAGGGCCTGATAAATCGGCACGGTACCGATCGGCACCGGGCTATTGCGGATGATCCATTCGCGGGTTTCGTGAATATGCTTACCGGTCGACAGGTCCATGACCGTGTCGGCGCCCCAGCGAATCGCCCAGGTCATTTTTTCGACTTCTTCACCGATGCCCGAGCTGACCGCGCTGTTGCCGATATTGGCGTTGACCTTGACCAGGAAGTTACGACCGATGGCCATCGGCTCCAGCTCAGGATGGTTGATGTTGGCGGTGATGACCGCCCGACCGCGGGCGACTTCGCTGCGGACAAACTCGGGGGTGATCGTGGCAGGAATCGCCGCGCCAAAGTTCTGACCAGGATGCTGGCGCAGCAGCAGGTCGGCCATGCGCTGGCCGAGCGGGCCGGTGGCGCGCAACGACTCGACGTATTGCTCCCGGCAGAGGTTTTCGCGGATCGCGATGTATTCCATTTCGGGCGTGATAATCCCCTGGCGCGCATAGTGCATCTGGGTCACGTTTTTGCCAGGCTGGGCGCGGCGCGGTTGGCGTCTGAGGTTGAAACGGAGCTGCGCGAGCTTGCTATCGTCGAGCCGCTCGCGACCGTAGGCGGAGCTGGGGCCGGTCAATGTGTCGGTGTCGGCACGGTCGTTCAGCCACGGCGTGCGGATGGCGGCAAGGCCAGAACGAATGTCGATACGCACGGCCGGGTCAGTGTACGGACCACTGGGGTCGTAGACGTAAATGGGCGGGTTGGTTTCGCCATTGCCGAAGCTCGTCGGGGTGTCGGACTGGCTGACGACGCGCATCGGTACGCGGATGTCGGGCCGGGAACCTTGTATGTAGGCCTTATGCGAATTAGGCAAGGACTGGACGGCGGCTTCGTCGACCTGGGCTGTGGCGGCGATGAATTGTGGATTAGCGTTCATGGGGGCAGGGGCGGTTTTGAGCGGCTTTCATTATAGCCCGGTGCTGGCAAATGGCGAGGCGCGCCGCTTCCGCGCATGGCACAATCGCCCAATCTTGACAAACGGACAGAAAAATCATGGGGCTCCGACTTTCGAAAATCACCACCCGCACCGGCGACGATGGCACGACCGGCCTCGGCGACGGGACGCGGGTCGCTAAAACGGCCCTGCGCGTTCACGCGATGGGCGATGTCGACGAGTTGAATTCGACGCTCGGGCTGTTGCTGTGCGAAACGCTGCCAGGCGACGTGACCGAGGCCTTGATCGGCATCCAGCACGACCTGTTCGACCTGGGCGGCACGCTGTGCATTCCCGGCTTCGACAGTCTGACCGCCGCGCAAGTGGCCCGGCTCGACGGCTGGCTGGCGCAGTACAACGGCCATCTGCCACCCTTGGCGGAGTTCATTCTGCCGGGCGGCTCGCGCCCGGCGGCGCTGGCGCATGTGGCGCGGACCGTATGCCGCCGCGCCGAGCGTTCTGTCGTGGCGTTGGCGGCGGCCGAAAGCGTGCCGCCGACTGTGCAGAACTACCTGAACCGTTTATCCGATCTGCTGTTCGTGCTGGCGCGGGTGTTGAATAACGGGAATGATGTGTTGTGGCGCGGGTCAGTGGCGCCGGTCTAATGATGCCTACCCGCACACAACAATTATCTGGTAACTATTTCGTGGTCCTTTGGCAAGGGATCGAACCACCGGTACAAGGCCGGCAGCACCACGAGGGTCAACAAGGTCGAGCTGATCAGGCCGCCGATCACCACGATCGCCAGCGGCCGCTGCACCTCCGAGCCCGGCCCGGTCGCGATCAAAAACGGAATCAGGCCGAGCAAGGCAACGGTAGCCGTCATCAATACCGGGCGGAAGCGCTGCGCGCAGCCCTGGGTCAGGGCTTCGTGAAGCGAGGCACCATCCTCCCGCAGCCGTTTGATGTAGGAAACCAGCACGACGCCGTTGAGCACTGCGATACCCCATAAGGCGATGAAACCAACAGATGCTGGCACCGACAAATATTCACCGGTCACGAACAAGCCGATCAAGCCGCCGATCGAGGCGAACGGCAGCACCAGAATGATGAGCCCGGCCAGCTTGACCGAATTGAACAGCATGAAGAGCAGGAAAAAGATCGCGGCAATCGTGATCGGCACGATAATCGCCAATCGCGCCATGGCACGCTGCATGTTTTCGAACTGCCCGCCCCACTCCAGCCGATAACCGGATGGCAACTTGACCTGCGCGGCGACCGTGCGCTGCACCTCCTCGACGAAGCCGCCCAGGTCGCGGCCCCCGACGTTCGCGCCGACGACCACACGCCGCTTACCCTGTTCGCGCGAAATCTGCGCCGGGCCATCCAGCACCTCGATCCTAGCCACCGCGTCGAGCGGCACCAGGGCGCCATCAGCCGAGCGCAGCATCAGTTGCTTGATGTCCTCGACGCTGTTGCGATAGCTTTCCGGATAGCGAAGTTGAATACCGAACTTGCGCTCGCCCTCGTAAAGCACGGTGACTTCGCTACCGCCGATCGCAGTTTCGATGAGACGGTTCACATCCGCGACGTTCAAACCGAATCGTGCGATCGCTTGCCGATCAACGCCCAGGGTCAGCACTTGCTGGCCCGAAAGGCGCTCGATGCGGATATCGCGCGCACCGGCCACGTTTATCAAGACTTTGGTGATGGCTTCAGACAGCTTTTTGAGCTCGGCCAGATCGTCGCCAAAAATTTTGATGGCGAGCTGGGACCGCACGCCGGTAACCATTTCGTCGACCCGTTCGGCAATCGGCTGCGACAATACAATCTGTACGCCCGGCAGCACGGCGAGCCGCTCGCGGATATCTTCGTCGATCTGGTCCTGCGAACGACCGCCTTTCGGGTCGATCAAGACGATTGGGCCGGACTCATTCGGCCCCGCCGGATCGGCCGGCGACTCGCCACGACCGAGCTTGGACACGACACTCTTGACACCCGGTATCTGCGCGATCAGCCGCATCGCTTCCATTTCCATTTTGATGGATTCATCTAAAGAAATCGACGCTACGCGGGTAATCTGCGGCGTCAGCGCCCCTTCCTTGAGCGTCGGGATAAACGAGGTGCCGAGAAACGGAAACAAGGCCAGGGAGAATAGCAATAGACCAACCGCAGCGCCCACCGTGCGTTTCGGATACAGCAACCCAAGATTCAGCAAGCGCGTGTAATGTTTTTTGACGAACGCGATCGGCGCAGTGTCTTTATCGTTGCCGCCTTTTAAAATAAAAGCGCACAGCACGGGCGAAAGCACCAGCGAAATGACCAGCGATACGGCGAGCGCGATCACGATGGTGAAGGCCAGCGGCGAAAACAACTTGCCCTCCATGCCCTGTAAAGTCATCAAGGGCAGGAAAACCAGAATGATGATACCAATCCCGAAAATAACCGGCACACCGACCTCGACGGTCGCATCCAGAATCGTTTTAAGCTTTCCGGCGCCTTGGTTGTCGCCGTGGCCCAGCCGGTGAAAAACGTTTTCGACGACCACGACCGTGCCGTCGACCATGAGACCGATGGCGATCGCCAGGCCGCCGAGCGACATGAGGTTGGCCGACATCCCTTGCTGGTTCATGACGATGAAAGTGATCAACGGAGTGAGCACGATCGTCGCCACCACGATGATGCTCGAGCGCACGTCTCCCAGGAACACGAACAGAATGACGACGACCAGGAAAATACCTTCCAGCAGCACTTTCCCCACGGTCAACAACGCGGAGTCGACCAGATCGGTACGGTCGTAGTAGGGCACGATTTTCAGGCCGTTGGGCAGCATGTTTTTGTCGTTGATCTCCTGCACGCGCTCCTTGATCCGGGTCACGATTTCCTTGGCGTTGCCGCCACGCATCATCAGCACGATGCCCGATGCCGCCTCGGTGTAACCGCCCTTGATGATCGCGCCCTGCCGGACTTCGGCGCCCAGTTTGACCTCGGCCACGTCGCGCACGTAAACCGGCAGGCCCTGACTTTCCTTGAGGACGATCATACCGATATCGTCGAGCGTGCGAATCAGGCCGACGCCGCGGATCAACAACTGCTCGGCCTGGAGCGGCAGGATGCCGCCGCCGGCGTTGGCATTGTTGCTGGCAATCGATTCGTACACCTGTTGCAGCGTGAGGCCGTAATGCCGGAGCCGATCTGGGCTGACGAATACCTGATACTGCTTGACGTAGCCGCCCTGCGAGTTAATTTCCGCCACACCGGGGATCGAGCGCAACAAGGGCCGTACCACCCAGTCCTGAACGGTACGGCGCTCTGTCAACTCGGCGACCGTCAACGCGCGCTTGCCGTCATCTGGATGGTCGAGCGTGTACTGGTACACCTCGCCCAGACCGGTCGTCACGGGCCCAAGAACGGGCGTGATGCCGGCTGGCATTTTGGATCCGACCTCGATCAGCCGCTCCATGACAAGCTGCCGGGCGAAGTACACGTTGGTCGCGTCCGTGAACACCAGCGTAATAATCGACAGGCCGCTCTTGTTCAGCGAACGCATGTCGGTCAACCCGGGCAGACCGGTCATGGCGATTTCCAGCGGAACCGTGACGAAACGCTCGATTTCCTCGGGGGAACGGCCCGGCGCCTCCGTCGCGATCTGCACCTGCACGGTAGTGACTTCGGGAAAAGCGTCGACCGACAGCTTTTGCGAGGCACGGATGCCGAATGCCGCCAGGATGAGCGCGAACACAAGTATCACCAGGCGTTGGCTCAGGGCTCCGCGAATCAGTGAGTGCAACATAAATTACTCCAGTTCGGTGCGCTTGCGTTCGTTGTTCAGGTGAAAGGCGCCGTCGACGGCGATTGTTTGTTGCGCAGTCAGGCCGGTCACGATCGGCCGCCGTCCGTCGAGCGTATCAGCGCCAAGCTCGACCGGCACCAGGCGGAATGCGCCGGGCCCCGTTTGCACGAACACATGATCCTTGTCGTTTTCGCGAACCACGGCCTCGGCCGGCACGGTCAGCATTTTGCTCGGCATGCCGTTGATGCGCAGCGTGGCCAGCATCGCAGGCTTGAGTTCGCGATCGGCGTTCCGCACTTCGGTCCGGACCGTCACGGTGCGGCTCTCCGGCTGGATCGTGTCGCTGACGAAAACGATGCGCCCGGTGAATGTTTTATGCAGCGCCGGGACATCGACCTCGGCTGTTTGATTGACCGCCACGGCCTTGGCGGCCTGCTCGGGGACGCCGCCGACGATCCAAACCGAGCTCAAATCGGCCACCGCGAACAAGGGGTCGGCTGGCTGCACGACCTGGCCGACGTTGACCCGGCGATCGATGACCACCCCGGCGCGCGGCGCGGTGATCGGCACAGCGCTCTGAATATCGCCGGCTTTCCTGAGGTGTTCGATCGTGCCGTTACTCATACCCAGCAAGCGCAACTGATCCCTGGCGGCGTTCAGCTCGGCGCGCGCCACCTGCACTTCAGCTTGGCGACGCTGCTGCTCGGCTGCGCCGATCACGTCGGCAGCGATCAATTGATCGGCACGTTCTACAGCCTTTTGCGCCAGTGTGGCAGCCGAAGCCGCGCGGAGGTACGCCAGTTGGGCATTGGTCAACTCGGGGCTGCTGATCCGCGCCAGGGCTTGGCCAGTTTTGATGGCGTCGCCCGTATTGACGAGCACCTCGACGACGCGTCCGGTCATGCTGGAGCCAATGCGGACGAGCTTTTGCTCGTCGACATCGACCCGCCCGGAGACCGTCAAACGGCTGCCCACTTCGGCTTCCTGCGGCAAGCCGACCTTGATGCGCCCAGCCATCTGGGGGTTGAGTTTGACCGCGAACGGATCGGCTGCAGCTACGGCTGCGGGTTTGGGTAAAGGCTTAGGAGTTTTTTCACAAGCCGTCAAGCTTATGACGCCGATGCTGACAAGAGCAAACGTTAAAACAGAAGTATAGGTCGATTTCATGGCGATTCAGGAGAAGTATCTTGCGGGACATCGACCGACATCGTCGACAAATAAGAGCCGGCCAGTCGGTCGATTTCGACCACGGCGGCCAAAGCATTCAAGCGGGCCTGCAGTAAATCGCTGCGGACGCCGCGCAGCACGCGTTGCGCATCGAGCGTATCGAGAATTCCGCGCTCGCCGAACCGATAAGCCGACTCGGCGACGCGCAATGCCGCTTCGGCCTGCTTCAATAATCCGCCTTCGATGGCATCGACCTGCCGTTGAGCCGCCAACAATGCCTGGTAAGCGGCCATCGCCCGCTGCGACAATTCGAAGCGCCGGCTGTCGAGTCGATTTTGCGCACGGCCCAGCTCGGCCTGAGCCTCCTGAACGAAACCGCGGCGGCGGTCGAACAGCGGAATACTGACTTGCAGGCCCAACTGGTTGAGGCGTGTGGTGGCGTCCTGCTCGCTCTTACCCTGAAACTGCACGGCCGGTCGACGCAGCGCCACTTGTTCGTCAAGCCCCAGCCGCGCTGCCTCCACTGCCAAGGTTTGTTGGAGCAGTTCGGGGTTATTGGTCTCGATGCCATCGATCAGCGCTTCGATGCGTCGTAAATCCGGTCTGGCATTCGTTGGCGCCTGCAATTCAAAGTCGGCAGGCAGCGCCACGCCTAGCGATTGCGCCAAGCGAAAGCGCCCGGCCTCGGCCTGTGCCCGGGCGCTTTCGAGCCGGGCCCGCGCCGCCAACACTTCGGCATCCGCCTTGATCAGCTCGTAGCGCGGCGCTTCGCCGGTATCGACACGGACTGCGACGCGCCGCCTGGTTTGGTCGAGCAACCGCAGGGCTTCCTCCTGGGCAAGGATTTCTTCGCGCCGGACCAGCCAGCCCAAGCCCTGGAAACGTACGTCGGACAACACGTCGTTCGCCAGCGCCAGGCCTTCGAGACGTGTGGCGTCGAGCCTCGCGTCGGCCGCAGCAATCCTGGCGCCACGGGCGGCTGGCCACTCCAGGGGCTGATTGAATGTGATTTCCCGGACATTGTCAGACGGCGCATTGCCGGCGCGTGCCCGTGTGCCACCTGACAGAAAGCCAACCGACGGGTTTGGATAAGCACGCGCGGCCAACCGTTGCGCCCTAGCGGTGTCGACCCGGTAACGAAAGGCCGTCAATGACGGGTTGGTCTGCAGGGCTTGCTGCTGCAAACCTGCAATCGTCCATTGCGACGTGCTCTGACCACTGCCGGGACTGGACGCCGCTGGGGCCGGCACGTCGGCCATGGCGTGCTGTAAAAAAAACCCGACCGCCAGAATGGCGACACATCGCCCTCTTGTAACGCGTTGAATATGCCGCCGCCTGAAAACCTGCACCATGCGCCCCCTTTGTAAACCACAGATTGTAACCAAATCGTTACGAAGGGGCTTGGACGCGGCGTTTTGCTTTTAGTTCAGCGATTCGAGTTTTTTTCAGCTTTCCCACTCCAAGTGTCGCGTAAAGTGACTGCCCGGTTGAATACGGGATGCCGGGCCGAATGCTCGCGAAGGTCGGCTACAAAATAACCGTGGCGCTCGAACTGGACGTGCGTGCCTGGCTCGACGGTATTCAAACCGGGCTCCAGGTAAATGGTGCGCACGTCCACCGAGTGCGGATTGAGCACTGTGAGAAAATCGCGCCCGCGCGCATCGGGCTGTGGTTCGGTGAATAAGCGATCATACAGCCGCGCCTCGGCTGGCACGGCCGCCTGCCCGCTGACCCAGTGGATATTGCCTTTGACTTTGTAGTTATCTGCGCCCGAAGTGCCGGATTTGCTGTCGGGCAGGACGTTGGCATGCACAGCGATGACTTCGCCGGCTTCGTTCCTGTCGCAGCCCGTGCATTCGATGACATAGCCATAACGCAGCCGGACTTTGTTGCCCGGATACAAACGAAAAAAGCCTTTTGGCGGCTGCTCGGCAAAATCTTCCGCTTCGATCCACAGCACTTTATGGATCGGAAACGTGCGCAGGCCGCGCGCCGGATCATGCGGATGCACCGGTGCGCTACAGGTGTCGGTCCAGTCGTCGGCGACGTTGTCGAGCACGAGCCGCAGCGGCTGCAACACCGCAATCGCCCGCGGCGCCACCGGGTCGAGGTCGTCGCGCAACGCGATTTCGAGCGTGCCGTAGTCGATCCAACTGTCCGACTTGGACACGCCGATGCGCTCGCAGAACAGCCGGATCGCCGCCGGCGTATAGCCGCGCCGGCGCAGCCCGGCGATCGTCGGCAGCCGCGGATCGTCCCAACCCGCCACATGCCCGTCCTGGACGAGCTGTTGCAGCTTGCGCTTGCTGGTGACGGTATATGTGAGGTTGAGGCGGGCGAATTCGATCTGTCGGGGTAAGGGCGCTTCGAAAAATCCGCCGAGGCGACTGCCATCGCTAAGCATGATGGTTTCGGACAAGCGCTGCAGCAGCCAATCGTAAAACGGTCGCTGGTCTTCGAACTCGAGTGTGCAAATCGAATGGGTGATTTTTTCCAGGGCGTCTTCGATGGGATGCGCGTAGGTGTACATCGGGTAAATACACCACCGGCCGCCAGTGCGGTGATGCGGCGCGTGCTTGATGCGATAGATGGCCGGGTCGCGCAGGTTGATATTGGGGCTGCTCATATCGATTTTAGCGCGCAGGACCATCGACCCGTCCGGCAAATCGCCGGCCCGCATGGCGCGGAAACGTTGCAAACTTTCCGCTGATGGACGCTCACGAAACGGCGACGCCGTGCCCGGCTCGGTCAGTGTGCCGCGCATGGCGCGGATCTGCTCCGCAGACTGCTCGTCCACATACGCATGGCCGGCCTGAATCAGGTACTCGGCGGCGGCATACATGATGTCGAAATAATCGCTGGCATGGTAGAGGTGCGACTCGCCAAAAGCTTCCCACGAAAACCCCAGCCACCGCACCGCATCTAGAATGGACTCGGCGTATTCCTGGGTTTCTTTTTCTGGGTTGGTGTCGTCGAAGCGCATGTGGCATACGCCGCCATAGTCCCGTGCCAGGCCGAAGTTTAGACAAATCGACTTGGCGTGGCCGATGTGCAGGTAGCCGTTTGGCTCGGGTGGAAACCGTGTCCGCAACCTGGCTGGGTCGAGCTGACCATGCCAAGAACGGCTTTCGTATGCGCCGCTTTGTAAGTCATGATCCACGATACTGCGAAGAAAGTTCGCCTGCGGCGAATTTTCAGTGACCGGACTGTTGTTGGAACTCATCGATGCATCCAAAAGAAGAATGCATCGATCTTAACAAATCAGTGAACGATATATTTGCTGAAGCGGCGCTGCGCGTCGGCGGCGCTGTGCTTTTCGCACAGGCTTTCGAACTGTTCGACGAAGCGGGTCGGCAGCTCGAATAGGGTTCCATCCGGGCTACGCTTGAGAACGAAGCTTTTGATGATGTGGTAAGCGGGACGATTCGGATTCATGTTTTCAGTGTATTACGATGGACATGCAAGCCCTAACGCGACTGGTTTGGGTTTGGTTGACAGGATTTTAGGTGGCAGGCTTGTTCACCCGCTTCATTGAAACGCGAACTCCAGCGCCGGCTTGCGACCGCTCACAATGTCTGCGATCGCCTGCCCGGACCCGCAGGCATGGGTCCAGCCTAGGGTGCCATGGCCGGTATTGAGAAATAAGTTCGCGTAGGCGGTTTTGCCGATGTAGGGGACGTTGGACGGCGTGGCCGGGCGCAGGCCCGTCCAGTACTCGGCTTCGGTCGGGTCGACGACACCCGGAAAGAGCGCCAAGACCCGGCGGGTGATGGCCTGGCAACGCACCGCGTTGAGCGTCGTACTGTAGCCGTTCAGCTCGGCCGTGCCGGCCACGCGCAGCCGGTTTCCCAAGCGGGAAAAAACAAGCTTGTACTCGTCGTCGGTAAGACTCACCTGGGGTGCCAGCTCGGGGTGCAGGATTGGGTAGGTGGCGGAGTAGCCTTTGGCCGGGTAGATCAGCAGATCTATGTCGACATCCTTGACCAGCAAAGGGCTGTAACTGCCCATCGACAACACATAGGCGTCGGCCGTCAACGTGTCCTGCCGGCCATCGGGCAAACGAACGCGCACGCCCTGAATCCGCCCGCCCGCCGCATCGATCGTCAGAACCGAGGTGTCGTAGCGGAACCGCACGCCCCCGGCAACGGCCAGCGCTGCGAGGTTATGGGTAAACTTGTGCGCGTCGCCCGACTCGTCGGCATCGGTATAGGTGGCGCCGACGATCTGACCGGCGACCGGCGCGAGCGCCGGCTCGATCCGCACGGCTTCGGCGGCGCCGATGATCTGTCGGTCGCAGCCGAAAGCCTGCATCAGACGGGCCGGTTCGAGCGCCTCGTCGAATTCTTTTTGGCTGGTGTAAAAGTGCAGGATGCCGCGCGTCAGCTGGTCGTATTCGATGCCGGTGTCGGCGCGCAACTGTTGTAGAACGGCCCGCGAATAAGTCCCGAGATTCAGAATCTGAATGATATTGTGGCGTGTACGGGCGCTCGTGCATTCGCGTAGAAACTGCAAGCCCCAGCGCCATTGTCGCCAGTCGGCCCGCAAACGAAAGAGCAATGGGGCGTCTTCTTTCATCAGCCAGCGCAGCAGCTTGGCGGGCGCGCCGGGGTTGGCCCAGGGCTCGGCATGCGATACCGAAATCTGGCCGCCGTTGGCGAAAGAAGTCTCCAGGCCGGCGCCCGAGCGCCGATCAACGACCGTCACTTCATGCCCCGCACGGTTCAAGAACCAGGCCGACGCCACCCCCACCACACCTGCGCCCAGCACAACGACCTTCATATTCTAAGCTCCGCTCGATTCATAGAGTCAACCGACCCCAAAGCCTGTCATTGTAACAAGCGTGGGCCTGCTCGCTCAGACCCGGGGGACGTTTTTCAGCGAATCACGGATTTCGCGCAGCAACTGGATGTCTTCGGGCGGCGGGGCGGGTGGCTCCGCCGCCTTGTCGGCGGCGCTTTCGGACTCCATGATGCGGCGAAGTTTGTTGATCTGCTTGACCATCATGAAAATGACGAAAGCCAGCAAAGCGAAATTCACCAAGATGGTCAAAAAATTACCATACGCCAGTACCGGCACGCCGGCTTTCCTGAGCGCATCGAGCGTGCGTGGCACGCCGTCCGGAATAGTAGACAGGACGAGGAAGAGATTCGAAAAATCGAGTTTACCGACCACCCGACCGACCACCGGCATGATCACATCATTGACCAGCGAATCGACGATTTTACTGAACGCCGCACCGATGATCACCCCGACGGCCAGATCGATGACGTTGCCGCGCACCGCGAATTCGCGAAATTCTTTCAAAATGCTCATGCGATTGCTTCTTTCCGGTTGAAAACAGCATTATAAATGCTTGCGCCACTCGGGCAATGCGGCCGCGCCGTCGATCGATTGGCGTTTTCCGCCCACGAACACCCACAATCACGTCGCTTTCGCACCCCCCGAATGGTAAAATCGAAGGCTATCTAATTCGCGATTATTCCTCATGGCAGGTCACAGCAAATGGGCCAACATTCAGCACCGCAAGGGTCGGCAGGACGCCAAGCGCGGTAAATTATGGACCAAACTGATCCGTGAAATCACGGTTGCCGCGCGGGCTGCCGGTCCGGATGCCGCCACCAACCCACGCCTGCGCCTGGCGATCGACAAAGCGTTCGACGCCAACATGCCCAAGGACACCGTGCAGCGCGCGATCACGCGTGGCGCCGGGGGCGCGGACGGCGCCGATTACGAGGAAATTCGCTACGAAGGCTACGGCACCGCCGGTGCCGCGGTGATCGTCGATTGCATGACTGATAACCGTATCCGCACCGTCGCCGAGGTGCGGCACGCCTTCGCCAAACACGGCGGCAACATGGGTCAGGAAGGCTCGGTCGCTTTCCTGTTCACGCATTGCGGTCAGTTTCTGTTCGCACCCGGCGCCTCCGAGGAGACGATCTTGAACGCCGCTCTGGAGGCAGGCGCCGACGATGTCGTTACCGATGACGAAGGCGGCATCGAAGTGGTCTGCGCACCGGCCGCGTTCGCCGATGTGAAGGCGGCGCTGGACTCCGCCGGGCTCAAGCCCGAGCTAGCCGAGATAGTCATGAAACCGCTGACGGAAACCGAGCTGCGCGGCGACGACGCCGTCAAAATGCAAAAACTGCTCGACGCCCTGGACAATCTCGACGACGTGCAGGACGTATATACCAACGTGGTGCTGGTTCAGGAAAACGACGACTCATGAAAATTCTGGTGGTGGGTGCAGGCGGCCGGGAGCATGCCATGGCCTGGCGAATCTCGAAATCGCCCTTTGTTCATAAAGTATTCGTGGCGCCGGGCAACGGCGGCACGGCGCTGGACCGCAACCTGCAAAACGTTCCGCTGACCGACATCACGGCTCTGGCCGAGTTCGCCAGGAAAGAAGAAGTGCATTTGACCGTCGTCGGCCCGGAAGCACCGTTGGCAGATGGGATCGTCGATGCGTTCCGCGCCCAGGGGCTACGGATTTTCGGTCCGACACGCGCGGCCGCGCAGCTCGAAAGCTCCAAAGATTTCGCCAAGTCCTTCATGCTCCGGCACGGCATTCCGACTGCAGCTCATCGGACATTCAGCGACCGCACGGCGGCCCGCGCTTATGTCGAGGCCCACGGGGCGCCGATCGTCGTCAAGGCGGATGGACTCGCCGCCGGAAAAGGCGTCGTCGTGGCGTTGACGGTGCAGGAAGCGCTCGCGGCGGTCGACATGATGCTGGTCGACAATAAAATGGGCAATGCCGGCGCGCGCGTCGTGATCGAAGAATTCCTCACGGGCGAGGAAGCCAGCTTCATAGTCATCGCCGACCAGCAGTATGCGCTGACACTCGCGACCAGCCAGGACCACAAACGGCTGCTCGATGGCGACGCCGGTCCGAACACCGGTGGCATGGGTGCGTACTCGCCCGCGCCGGTCGTGACACCGGAAGTTCATGCCAAGGTGATGCGCGAGGTCATCATGCCGACCATCAACGGCATGATGAAAGACGGCATTCCGTATTCCGGTTTTTTATACGCTGGGCTCATGATCAGCCCCGATGGCGGCGTCAAGGTGCTCGAGTTCAACTGCCGACTGGGCGATCCCGAAACCCAGCCCATCATGATGCGTCTGAAAAGCAATCTGGTGGAACTGCTCGACCATGCCGTGGACGGTACGCTTGACCAGGCGAACGCCGAGTGGGACCGCCGCACCGCGCTCGGCATCGTGGTGGCGGCAGCCGGCTATCCCGAGCAGCCACGAACCGGCGATGCCATCCTCGGCTGCGATGCACGGCTGGACGACGCGGTGATTTTTCATGCGGGTACGACGCTGATCGATGGCACCGTCAGGACCGCCGGCGGCCGCGTGCTGTGCGTTACCGCACTGGGCGATGGCGCGAAAATGGCGCAAAAACGGGCTTACGAGGCGCTCAAGCAGGTTAGCTTCGACGGTATGCAGTACCGGCAAGATATCGGGTTTAGGGCGATCGGTCGGAAAGCCTAGTAAGACAAAGGGCCGTTAACACATTTTCAGCGTTTTCCAGTAAAACCAACTTTTCTCGCCCAACATGAACAGCACCGTCGCAGCCTACTTCCAGCGCTTACAAGAAACCATCGTCGTCGCCCTCGAAACTCTCGACGGCAAAGCTTTTTTCCGCGATACGTGGCAACGCCCGGCCGGTGGCGGGGGCCTGACCTGCGTCCTGGAAAACGGTCATGTCTTCGAACGCGCCGGCGTCAATTTCAGTCATGTGCAGGGCAGTGACCTGCCACCGACGGCAAGCGCCAGCCGGCCGGAGTTGAAGGGCGCGCGCTTCGCGGCGATGGGGGTGTCGCTGGTACTGCATCCGCGCAACCCATACGCGCCGACTGTACATATGAACGTGCGTTTTTTCATCGCGTATCCGGCGGCGGGCGAGCCCGTCTGGTGGTTCGGCGGCGGGATGGACCTGACGCCTTACTACGGTTTCACAGAGGATGCCGTGCATTTTCACCAGACGTGCCAGCAAGCGCTGACGTCATTCGGCGCGCAGTATTATCCTGAATACAAAGCCTGGTGCGACCAGTATTTTTACCTGAAGCATCGCCAGGAGGCGCGCGGCATCGGCGGAATTTTTTTCGACGATTTGAGCGCGCCCGGTTTCGACACCAGCTTTGCGCTGGTGCAGAGCGTCGGCGACGCTTTTCTACCGGCGTACTTGCCCATCATCGAGCGCCGCCAAGATCACCCCTATACAGCGCACGAGCGCGATTTTCAGGCCTACCGGCGCGGGCGGTATGTCGAGTTCAACCTGGTGTTCGACCGCGGCACACTGTTCGGCCTGCAATCGGGCGGGCGGACGGAGTCGATACTGGTGTCGATGCCGCCGACCGTGCAATGGCGCTACGACTGGCAACCCGAGCCGGGCAGCGCCGAGGCGAAGCTGTACAGCGATTTTCTGCCGCACCGCGATTGGCTAGCACGGTGTCGCACTTGAAATGTCGGTGTCGTTCCGATATGGACAGCACAAGCGCCGTGAGTCGCATAGTGCATCGATTACTGCGACACATGCGCTACCACGATCCAAAAGCGCTTGCCAGCGATTTTCCTGAAGCCGTGATCAGCCGGTCACGTTTTTTGACCGGCACGGCGGAAGGACGATCGCATGGCAACCGCGGTATCGGCAACATCGAAGCCGCATGAGTAAAAGCATCACCCTGCTCGGCGGCACGTTCGACCCGGTGCACAACGGTCATTTACGCATCGCGCGCGCCGCCCAGGCGCACTGTGCGGCCGATGAGGTCTGGTTCGTGCCGGCGGGCGATCCATGGCAGAAAACCGTCAAGCCGCTGGCCGCCGAGGTTCGTTTAAACATGCTCGAACTTGCCCTGGCCGACACCGCCGGCTGGCGTATCGAAAAAAGCGAAGTGGGCCGCACCGGGCCGAGCTACACAATCGACACGCTGGAGCGACTGCGCACGCAACACCCCGCCGACACTTTCACGCTGATCATCGGCGCCGACCAGGCGCAGCGTCTGCCGAGCTGGCATCGATGGCGCGAACTGTTCGCGCACGTCCGCATCGGCATCGTGAGTCGCGACGGCTACCCGGATACCTTGCCGACGGCATTGCAACCCTATTTCGACGCCAACCGCCTGATCCGTGTCCCCATGCCCACCGTGGCGGTATCGTCGACCGACATCCGGCAGCTCGTGCCGCTGCTTGCGCACGAGCTGCCGAGCGTTGCGCAGACTGCCCGGCAGAAGCTGATGCGCCTGCTACCACCGCCTGTCTGGCGTTTCATCGAGGAAAACGCCTTGTACTCGGGTAAACTGACGAATGGCTGAATACATAGAGTCCGCATGGAATTGAAACAAATGCAGTCCGTCGTCGTCGACGCGCTGGAAGATATCAAAGGGCAGGACATCAAGACATTCGACACGCGCGGGCTGACCGATGCGTTCGACAGTGTCGTGATAGCGTCGGGCACGTCCAACCGGCAAACCCGGGCGCTCGCCAACAACGTCCGCGAATGTGTCAAGGCCGCTGGGGGCGAAGTCTTCGGCAGCGAGGGCGAAGAAACTGGCGAATGGGTCCTGGTGGATCTGGGCTACATCGTCGTGCACATTATGCAGCCGACTATCCGCGCCTACTACAACCTCGAAGAGATCTGGGGCGAGCGGTTGGTCAAGGTCGAGCCATTGGCACCGGCGCCTGCCGCAAAAGCCCGGCGCGCTGCATCCAAAGCGTGAGGCTGACGGTCGTCGCGCTCACGCACCGGCCGGACGGCTGGGTGCAGGAAGCGCTGGACATGTATACCCGGCGTTTTCCGCCGGACTGGAAGCCGGTGCTGATCGAACTGAAACCCGAGCCGCGCGATCAAGGCAAAACCACCGAGCAGATTCTCGCGCTGGAGGCCAAACGCATTCGTGCGCATATTCCGCCCCAAGCGCTGTGTATTGCGCTCGACGAGCGTGGCCGCGACCTGACGACCCGCCAAGTCGCCGATACCCTCAGTACTTGGCATGACGTGGGCGACTCCGTTTGTTGGCTCATCGGCAGCGCCGATGGGCTGCATGCCGACCTGAAAGCCGATTGTCGCCAGCAGTGGCGGCTGTCCAGCCTGACACTGCCGCATGCCCTGGCGCGTATTGTTTTGCTCGAAAGCCTGTATCGCGCGTGGTCGCTGCTGACCGGCCACCCTTATCACCGGGAATGACGCATGATTTATCTCGCTTCGCAAAGCCCGCGTCGCCGGGCGCTGCTCGAACAGCTCGGCGTCGCGTACGAACTGCTGTTGCCTTTGCCCGACGAAGACAGTGAGGCCTTGGAGTGCGTGCTGCCGAATGAAGCCGCCGTCGACTATGTTCAGCGGGTAACGCGCGCAAAAGCTCAGGCGGCCGGCAAACGCCTGCGACATTTGCGTAAACCGACAAAACTCATCCTCACGGCCGACACGACGGTCGCGCTCGACGGCGCCATTCTCGGCAAGCCTGCCGATACCGCCGCTGCCTTGCAGATGCTCACGTCGCTGAACGGCCGCACGCACGACGTGCTGACGGCGGTTGCGTTGCTCGACCCCGAGACGGGCGTCGTCAACGAGGCGTTGAACCGTTCCGCCGTGACCTTCGGCATCATCGATCCGGCCGAGCTCGCCGCTTACGCCGCCAGCGGCGATCCTCTGGACAAAGCTGGCGCTTACGGCATTCAAGGCGCAGCGGGCCGGTTCGTCGAGCGCATCGACGGCAGCTTCAGCGGCATCATGGGGCTGCCTTTATTCGAGACGCATCGGCTGCTGATAAATCACGCTACACTGCTACGATGAACGATCAAATACTCGTTAACGTCACACCGCAGGAAACGCGCGTCGCGGTCGTCCAGCACGGCGTCCTGCAGGAAATTCTGCTGGAACGCACGGCCACCCTCGGAATCGTCGGCAACATTTATCTCGGCAAGGTCAACCGTGTGCTGCCCGGCATGCAGTCGGCCTTCATCGACATCGGCCTGGAGCGGGCAGCGTTTCTGCATGTCGCCGACCTGTGGGAATACCGCTACTATCACCGCCAGCACAAGGCCGGCGTGCCCGCACCGCCGCCACTCGAAAAAATGCTGTTCGAAGGCCAGTCACTGATCGTGCAGGTCATCAAAGACCCTCTCGGCACCAAGGGCGCGCGCTTATCGACACAGATCAGCATCGCCGGGCGGCTGCTGGTGCATTTGCCGCAGGACCCGCACATCGGCATTTCGCAGCGCATCGGCAACGAAAGCGAACGCGATATGCTGCGTCAGCGCTTGAAGAGCCTGATGCCCGCCGAGGAGCACGGCGGCTTCATCATTCGCACCCATGCCGAAGAAGCCTCCGAAGCCGAGCTTGCAGCCGACGTGGCCTACCTGCGCCTGCGCTGGCGGGAAATTCTGGAGAACGCCCGCCGCCTGCCGCCGTCCTCGCAGCTCTACCAGGAATTGAGTCTGGCCGAGCGCGTGGTGCGTGACATGGTCGACGACAGCACCGAAGCTATTGTGCTCGACTCCGCCGCCGGTCTGGAGAGCTTGCGGACGTTTGCCGCCACTTACGCGCCGAACGTCGTCGAACGGCTGCAACTGCACACCGGCGAGCGGCCGCTGTTCGAGCTGCACAATATCGAAGACGAAATTCTCAAGGCGCTCGGCCGCCGGGTGGATTTGAAATCCGGCGGATACATCGTCGTCGATCAAACCGAGGCGCTGACGACCGTGGACGTCAACACCGGCGGCTTCGTCGGCGCGCGTAATTTCGACGACACGGTGTTCAAGACCAATCTGGAAGCAGCGCAAACGATTGCGCGCCAGCTGCGCCTACGCAACCTCGGCGGCATCATCGTCATCGACTTCATCGACATGGAAAAGGCCGAGCACCGCGACAACGTGCTCGCCGAACTTAGGAAAACGCTGGCTCGCGACCGTACCCGCACGACCATCAACGGTTTTTCCAACCTGGGCTTGGTTGAGATGACCCGCAAGCGCACCCGCGAATCGCTCGCGCACGTGCTGTGCGAGCCCTGCCCGGCATGCACCGGCAAAGGGCAAGTGAAAACCGCGCGCACCATGACCTACGAAATCATGCGCGAAATCGTCCGCGAAAGCCGGCAATTCAACCCACGCGAGTTTCGCATCGTCGCCGCGCCTGCGGTGATCGATTTATTTTTGGAAGAAGAAGCGGCGCATCTGGGCATGCTGGAGCAAAGCATTGGCAAGCCGATCACGCTGCAAGTCGACGGTCTGTTTCATCAGGAGCAGTACGATATCGTGTTGACTTGAATATACCGGCACGAGTCCACGGGAATGTTCAAGATGGTGGCGCATGCGATAGCGGCTCGTATGACTGAATCTAGCCGTTTATAGGCCTCACTCGGTAAAATTGGCTAGACTTGGCAAGCGGAATTGACTGTAGGCCAGCATTGCGGAAAAAACAATGACCGACACAGATGGCGAAATCCTTACACTCGACGAAGTTGATGCCCACTTGAAAGCTGGCAAGCGGACAGTCTACCGGCTCGCCCAGAAGGGTGAGACTCCCGCATTCAAGCTTGGTGGAACGTGGCGTTTCCGTCGCTCAGAGCTTGACCTCTGGATTGCTGAGAGCATTAACAAAAAGAAACGGGAAGCGAGTTGATCACACAACCGCTACTCACGTCCTACCAAAGCCAATATTACGCGTGGCTGCTGACCCGTCGCGCGGCGAGTGACACAGTGGACTCGCTGGCTGCCACCTTGGTGGACTCGCAGGTTGACCTCAACCAAGACAAGTTCGCGCTGCAAGTCCTGATTCTGGAAGCCAAGAACTACAACACCATCCGCAAATGTGAGGCAATCGTCAAGATCCGGCAATTGGCAGCCAGTAGGCTTACTTTCGACTATGACGGTTATGTCATTCTCAACCTTGATTTGGCAAAAGCGCCAGCGCGAACTGGAGGGAAAGCGCAACAAGCTGCGGCGTGAACTTTTTACTCGGCAGGATGAAATTGAAGCACAGCGCAATCACTTGATTTCCTCCCTCGAACTGCAACTGCAACAGCATGTTGAGGAACAAACGCTGTTCACGACTGAATGGCAACTCACTTAGGAGTCGGAAATGAAATTTGAATTTGAAAAGTTAGGGACGCTAGATGAAGCGACGCTGGAACTAGCCGATTTAACGATTATTTGCGGCGAGAACAACACCGGCAAAACATACGCAACGTATGCGGTATATGGATTTTTGCGGAGCTGGCGGCGCCTGCTGCGGATGGTTCTTTCCCCGGAAATTGAGGCAATCGCTAAGACTGAGGGAGCATACAAATTTGACTTGCACGAAATGTTTCATGGCAAGGTGAATGAGTATCTTGCCAAAATTGGCGAAGAATATATTTCTTTATTGCCACAAACTTTTGCCGCGAATAAGAACTTCTTTGACGACGTTCGAATTCTAGTTTCGGTTGATAAAACATTGGATTTCAGTGAGGCACCCTTTCAGCGCACCATTAAAGATGGCCCTGCAGGGAAGATTTTGGCGACTTTAACCAAAGAACCGGACAGCAAAGTGCTTGAGCTTCTAATAGCTGATGACTCTTTGCTCCGCTCACCTTTCGGGTTAAGTCAGTTTGTTGTCGATGCAATTGCCGAGATCGTTTTTTCCCATTTTCTGCCGGATGCCCATGTTTCCAGCGCGGAGCGCACAGGGGCAGCCATCTTTCGGCGCGAGCTTGATATAGCACGAACCAGAATGCTGGAAAAGCTTAGCAATATGGACTCCAAAGAAATCAAACGAAACCCATTGCGACTGCTTAAGCAAGTAGAGGATTCTGGTTATGCCTGGCCAGTAGAAGACAACGTCGACTTCATTAGGCAACTGGAGGATATCGACAAGCAGATGGGCCAGTTGGCTTCAAAAACCCCTGCAGTTCTACAAGCCTTCGATGCGATTATCGGCGGCAGCTATAAAGTCATTAAAGATCGGGGTTTGGTGTATCAGCCTAAAGGTAGCCGCAAACAACCACTGTTCTCGATGAACGAATCCTCTAGCTGTATTCGCGCTTTGCTGGATGTTGGGTTTTATCTACGCTGCAAGGCAAAATCGGGCGATATATTTATTATTGACGAACCAGAATTGAACCTGCACCCGAAAAATCAGCGGGCATTTGCGCGGCTAGTGGCGCGAATGGTGAATGCGGGCATCCGGGTTTTTATTACTACGCATAGCGATTATCTAATCAAGGAATTTAATACCTTAATCATGCTTGCGCAAAAAACACCGCACACCCAAAAAATGCAGCAGGCACACGGATATGCGGATGAAGAACTGCTGAATCCAGAACGGGTTGGCTTATACATGACTGGCACCGAAAGCAAACCCGCAAGCGTCAAAGGTAAACATGCCAAAAAAATCAATACGCTCAAACCCGCCAAGATTTATCCCGACCGGGGTATTGAGGTCACCACCTTTGATACCACGATTGAAGAAATGAACGCCATTCAGAGCGAAATTCTGTATGGGGGCGATCTTTGATGCTGGCCGATGCAATGATGAAACTGAAAGATTCATTGAGCTGCATTACCTACAATGGAGCTCAACACACCCATATTCAGATTGATGAAACGGATGCAGCAGCCGAACTCAAAAAAGTGGTGTTGAAAGCCCCCAATGGTGACTGGTTTAGCTTTGACCCTGATCAAGGGCGAAAATGTAAACGCATTCATCAGCGGTGCAATGCCGTAGTGATGTCGCCACTGCTGGCAATCGATGGCCATGATCATCACCGTGCTTGTGATTGTGTGGTATTGGTCAATCGGGGTGGACGTCTTACAGTGGTGTATATCGACTTGAAGTCAGGCAATCCTGTTAGATACGCCACACAGTTCAAAAGTACGCGTCAATTTATTCGTTACGCCTTGGGTTTGCTCGAGGAGTTCCATCATGAAAAATTGGTGATAGCAGAGGAGCGTTACGTCGTTCTGCACGGTGGGAAATCGCCTTTGCTGAATAAGACGCCGTCAATTCCTAAGTCTAAAAAAATGGGAGAAAGCAAACCTGATGCAGCCTATAAACGGGAGGTAACAAATCCCGCGCGCTTGCATCTCAAAGAATTATTAGCTGATTATGAGTAAACAAAAACTAGAACTTACCTGGATCGGTAAAGAAAAACGGCCCAAGCTGGAGCCGCGAATTCTGCTCGAAGATCAAGAAAAATCCTACCACGCCAAGCATCGCGTTTCCGATGGCGACGTCTTCGATAATCGACTGATATTCGGTGATAACCTGCTGGCGCTCAAAGCGCTTGAGGCGGAGTTTACTGGAAAGGTGAAATGCGTTTTTATTGACCCGCCCTACAACACCGGCAGCGCCTTTGCGCATTACGACGACGGGCTGGAGCATTCGATTTGGTTGGGGTTGATGCGTGACCGGTTGGAGATAATTCGACGGTTGCTTTCCGAGGATGGATCGCTATGGATCACGATTGACGACAATGAGGCACATTACCTCAAGGTGTTGTGTGATGAGGTTTTTGGGCGTGTGAATTTTGTGGCCAATGTAGTTTGGCAGAAAAAATATTCAGTTTCTAGCGATGCCAAGGGTATTCCACCGTCCCATGATCATATTTTGGTTTTTTCAAAAAGTGAGGCGATGACGCGAAACATATTGCCTCGATCCGAAAAACAAAATGATCTCTATAAGTATGATGATCATGACGGACGTGGCCCATGGCGGACAGATAACTTGAGCGTAAAAACCATATCTCAAGCGTACCTATATGAAATTACCAATCCAAAAACAGGGGTTGCATATACTCCGCCGACAGGTCGAGCATGGATGACCAGTCAAGACAGAATGCAAGTTCTGGTTGATGACCGGCGTGTTTTTTTTGGGCGTGGCGGGAATGGTGCCCCACAATTGAAGCGATATCTTTCAGAGGTTCAACAAGGTGTCGTACCAACAACTTGGTGGACATTTGACGAAGCGGGTCACAACGATGAGTCTCGTAAAGAGCAGAAAATCCTGATACCGGGGGATCCGTTTGCAACGCCTAAACCAGAACGCCTATTAAATAAAATTTTACACATTGCCACCAACCCCGGCGACCTCGTCCTCGACTCCTTCGCCGGCTCTGGCACCACCGGCGCCGTCGCCCACAAAATGGGCCGTCGCTGGATCATGATCGAGCTGGGCGAGCACTGCCACACGCACATCATTCCGCGCCTCAAAAAAGTCATCGACGGCGAAGACAAAGGCGGCATTACCGAAACAACTAACTGGCAAGGCGGCGGCGGTTTCCGCTACTACAAACTCGCACCCAGCTTGATCGTCAATGATCGCTGGGGCAACCCAGTCGTCAACCCCGAATACAATGCGGCGCACCTAGCCGAAGCACTGTGCAAACTAGAAGGCTTCGTCTACTCGCCGTCGGAAACCCAGTGGTGGCAGCATGGGCACTCCAGCGAGCGCGATTTTCTCTATGTCACGACGCAGAACTTGTCGGCCCAGCAGTTACAGGGATTGTCAGACGAGGTGGGCGGCGAACAAAGTTTGTTGGTGTGCTGTGCAGCATTCCACGGCATAACGGCTGCCAAGGCCGCCGAGCGTTGGCCAAACTTAACTTTGAAAAAAATTCCCAAAATGGTGCTGGCGCGCTGTGAATGGGGGCGTGATGACTACAGCTTGAACGTATCCAATCTGCCGATGGCGCAGCTGTCACCAGCCTCTTCTTTACCCATGGGTGCAGACGGAACAGATGTCCGCAGACAAATTGATCCTGTGCAAGGTGGACTATTTGGAGAAGACGCATGAACATCGAACAACTCCTACAACGTATTCGACTCGGCGAGGACTCAACGCTGGAGCTAAAAAAGCTGGTGCTGCGGGACGATGGCAAAACTATAGAGCCGCATCCTGATGGCTTGTCCGATGAGTTGGCGGCGCTGGCGAATGCCCGTGGTGGCATGTTGATTTTGGGGGTGGATGACAAAAATCGCGAAATTAGTGGAATTGCCATTGCCCAGCTTGATCGGGTTGAGGCGTGGCTGACGTCCATTTGCAATGACCGCATCAAACCGCCGCTGGATGTGGTGACACGCCATGTTGAATTGCCTGATGCGCACGGTATGCCGCAGCCTGTGATTGTGGTGGACGTGCCGCAAAGCCTGTGGGTGCATCAAAGCGCTAATGGTTATTTTCGGCGCGTGGGTCATGCGAAACGTGAATTACCGCCCGATGCATTGGCGCGGCTTTTTCAACAACGTAGTCAGGCTCGCATTATTCGCTTTGAAGAGCAGGATGTGCCGCGTTGTTGTTTTGATGATCTTGATGCGCTGTTGTTGCGGCGCTTTATCAAGCCCGATCAAGGCGATGTACTGACGCAACTGGGGCGCTTGCATTTGTTGAATATGCGCGAGGGCGTGCCTGTGCCTACGGTGGCAGGCGTTCTGCTGTGCACGCTCAATCCCGCACGCTGGTTGCCGAATGTTGAAATTCTGGCGGTGGCGCACACGGGCAATCGCAACGATCCGAATGAACAAACCGATGCGCTTGAGATTCAAGGGCCTTTGGATCGGCAAATTATGGATGCGCTCCATTTTGTCCGGCGCAATATGCAAACAGCGGCGCGCAAACAATTGGGGCGCGTTGATTACCCACAATATCATATGGCCGCCGTATTTGAGGCAATCGTCAATGCGGTGGCGCACCGTGATTATTCGATGTACGCACAGAGAATTCGCCTGTTCATGTTTTGTGACAGGCTGGAAATTCATTCTCCGGGCGCGCTACCCAATACCTTGTCGCTCGATTCGATGAGCCGCTTATCCGTACCACGCAATGAAATATTGGCGAGTTTATTGTCACGTTATTATCCGGTCGATGAGCCGGCTTTAGGTAAGAGTTATCTAATGGATCGTCGGGGTTTTGGCGTAGAGATGATTTTGCGTGAAAGTGAAATGCTGTCTGGTAAACGTCCGCTCTATGAAATTATTAGTGATCTGGAACTATGCTTGACCCTGTACGCACAAGAGCCCCCCAAAGACGGTGCGGCATGAACGCACGGGTATTGAATCATATTAGCCGTCGCTTATCGCTGCGCCTGCCACAGGCGGAATCACTTTCTCGCTTGGTGCGTGCGCTCGCTGCATCGCCGGAACTGCTGGACCACGAGCGCGACGTCCTCGCAGTATTGGCAAGCCTCAAGGCGGATTTTCCGATGCTGGAGGACTTCGAGCGGGAGTTTCCATCGCTTTGTTTTGCACTGGCGACCGGGGTCGGCAAGACTCGCCTGATGGGGGCGTTTATCTCTTATCTGCATCTCGCGCACGGCATCAACAACTTCTTCGTTCTGGCCCCCAACCTCACGGTCTATAACAAACTGATTGCCGATTTCACTCCAAATACGCTGAAGTACGTTTTCAAGGGAATTGGTGAGTTTGCTATCAATGCTCCTCGTGTCATTACGGGGGATAACTACGACCAGCAGAACATTGCGGGCGGCGAGCTCTTCGGCGAAATCCGCGTCAACATCTTCAACATTTCCAAAATCAATTCTGAGGTGCGTGGCGGCAAGGAGCCGCGCATCAAGCGGGTGAAGGAGGTGCTGGGCGATAGCTACTTCAATCATCTGGCGAATCTGCCCGACCTCGTCCTACTAATGGACTAATCACACCGCTACCGTGCCAGTGCCGGCGTGCGGTCGATCAATGATTTGAAGCCGTTGTTTGGTCTGGAACTCACAGCCACGCCGTTTGTGGAAGCAGGCAGCGGCAAGACCGTGCCGTTCAAAAACGTAGTGATGGACTACCCGCTGGCGCGGGCGATGGAAGACGGGTTTGTGAAAGAACCGGCGGTCGTCACCCGGCGCAATTTTGACGCCAAGACACACACGCCAGAGGAAATTGAAAAAACGAAGCTCGAAGATGGCGTGCGTTTGCACGAGACCACAAAAGTGGAGCTGCTGACTTACGCCCGTGAAAACGGCGTCAAGATCGTGAAACCGTTCATGCTGGTTATTGCGCGCGATACCACCCACGCGGGGCAGTTGCTGGCACTTCTGGAGTCGCAGGCGTTTTACGAGGGCCGCTACCTGGGCAAGGTGATCCAGGTGGACTCCAGCCGCACCGGCGCGGAAGAAGAGGAAATGATCAGCCGCTTGCTGGCCGTGGAAAGCGTGGATGAACCAACGGAAATCGTGATTCACGTCAACATGCTGAAAGAGGGCTGGGATGTCACCAACCTCTATACCATCGTGCCGCTGCGCGCGGCCAATGCACGCACGCTGATCGAACAGTCTATCGGCCGTGGCCTGCGTTTGCCCTACGGCAAGCGTACAGGCGTCGCGGCGGTGGATCGCCTGAACATCGTGGCTCACGACAAGTTTCAGGAAATCATCGATGACGCGAACCGCGCTGATTCGCCGATTCGCCTCAAGCAGGTCATCCTTGAAGCACCGAGCGCTGACGACAAGAAAGTCAGTGTGCAGGTTGGCTCGGGGGCAATGACTTGTTTGGGATTGGCCGATGCACCGGCAATCATGGTCGCGCCTGCGGGAGCTGGCTCGGCTGCAGGGTCAAACCAAGTGACAATGCCGCCTTCACCGATATTCGCCACGGATTCGGAACGCCAGGCGGCGCGTGTTGTGATGGAGGTGATTGGCACATACGAGGTCAAACGCGATCTGGTTCCGACCAGCAGTGCGCTGCTCAGGCCGGAAGTGCAGCGCGAGATTCTTGCCGAGGTCACCGAGCGGCTGAAGCCATTGCAAGGAAGCTTGATTGCGGACGATGCCAAGATTGATTTGGCCGCCGTTGTGGCGAGAACTACCGAGACCGTGGTTCAACAGACCATCGACATTCCCCGGATTGCGGTGGTGCCGACTGGTGATGTCATCACGGGCTTTCATCCATTCAAATTGGACATTGATCAACTACACCTGCAGCCGGGCGAATGCGAGATCGTCGGCCAGATGCTACGCACCAACGAGCAGTTCACCTTGGCGTCGGAAGTCGGTTTGAAGGAGGCTCGGCCAGAGGACTATATCGTCCATGCACTGGTGGACTTTGATGACATCGACTACTTCACCCACGCCGATTTGCTCTACGACCTCGCAGGGCAAATGGTCAGGCATCTGCGCGGCCACCTGTCGGAAGACGAAACGCGCAAGGTGCTAGATCGGGACCGGCGGCTGATCGCAAGGGAAATCCATGCGCAGATGATGGCGCACTTCTGGGAGCAAGCGACTTCGTATCAGGTGCAGGTCAGTCGTGGTTTCACTGAATTAAAACAATGCAACTACACCGCCACGGCCGGCCAGACGGCACATCACTTCCGGGAAACACTTGTCGAGATGAGTCGCATCAAGCAGATGCTTTTCGGCGGTTTTGAGCGTTGCCTATATCCGCTCCAGAAATTCGACTCGGACACTGAACGTCGTTTCTGCGTCATCCTTGAGCGCGATGCGTTGAAGTGGTTCAAGCCGGCGAAGGGACATTTCCAGATTTACTACAAGCTCGGCACCGAACAGCCGGAGTACGTTCCTGACTTTGTTGCCGAAACAAATTCGACCATCTACATGGTGGAAACCAAGGCTCGCAACGACATTAACACCCAGGAGGTGCAAGCCAAGGCGGATTCAGCGGCGCGTTGGTGCAAGCATGCGTCAGACCATGCCGTCGATGTCGGCACAAAACCGTGGAAGTACCTGCTGCTACCACACGATGAAATTGCCGAGTCGAAGCGGATGTCGGATTATCTGCGCTTTGAGGTGAAAAGGTAGTTGCGCATGAGGTGCCAGCAATGGTGGCCACCATTTTTCGCTGGCTGACTGCTCCAAGTTTGCTTGTCACCCCCCCGAGACCTCGAAGGCCCCACAGGGAGTGGTAGCTGGTTCGAGTGATGGATTAGCCAGTGATGCCGAATGATACTGATCTGGTAATTCCTACAAAAAGTGTCGTTTTCGGGCGGCGCGTCGGGTGAGGCACGGTGAAGGTATGGAAACAGGCGATTTCGGATCG
>JBKCTV010000031.1:0-48472 GCA_046318595.1 Burkholderiaceae bacterium
CGAAGCGCCATAGGCGGCGCTCTTCAGAGGCGTTGCAAAAAATCATATGAGAACTTGCCTGACGTGGCTTCGATGTTTTGCATGCCTGATTTAGTGCTTATTCCAGGAGCGCATCCAGCTTCTCTGCATCCGCCACGAACACCCGAATACCCTCGGCCAGCTTCTCGCCCGCCATAGCGTCTTCATTCAGGGCGAAGCGAAAGCCGGCCTCGTCGAGTGCAAACCGTTCCGCCGGTTGCGCCGTTGCCCACGCACGGTCGAGCCGCAGCTCGACAGGCACATTCATCGATTGGAGCTGCGCCAGCAGGTCCGGGCTGATGGTCAGCAGATCGCAACCGGCCAGCGCCAGTATTTGCCCGGTATTGCGAAAGCTGGCGCCCATGATTTCAGTCGTGATCATATTTTGCTTGTAGTACGCATAAATACGGCGCACCGACTGCACGCCCGGATCGTCCTCGGGCGCGGGCTCTCGCCACTGCCCACCAGCCGCCTTTTTGAACCAGTCATGGATACGGCCGACGAACGGCGAAATCAGCGTGACACCGGCCGTGCCGCACGCTGCCGCCTGAACGCTGGAAAACACCAGGGTCAAGTTGCAGGCAATTCCTTCCGACTCCAGTATTCGTGCTGCAACGATGCCTTCCCAGGTCGAGGCGATTTTGATGAGAATCCGCCTCCGGTCGATACCATCGGCCTCGTATAGTGAGATCAGGCGGCGCGCGCGTGCCACCGTCTCGACCGTGTCGAACGACAGACGGGCATCGACCTCGGTCGATACCCGGCCCGGAATCAGCGCCAGGATCTGCTGGCCGAATGCGACTAGCAGCCGATCGGCCCGCTCCGACAACGGCACAGTCGCATGGTCCTGTCGTACCTTGGCCAGCAGTGGCGCGTAGGTCGGGCTCTGAACTGCTTTCAAAATCAAGGACGGATTCGTGGTCGCGTCGCGCGGCGCAAAGTCAGCGATCCGCTGAAAATCACCGGTATCGGCCACCACCGTCGAGTAATACTTGAGTGCCTCTAGTGTATTCATCAGTACTTGTCGGCGCGTAGGACCCGCACATCGCTAACGTACAAAGAAATCGCGTAATTCTGGAAAAATTGCCGGTGCACGTCGGCGGCAATCGCCTCAGACGTCGGCGCATCGCAAATGATTTCCATGCGAATCGTACCGTCTGCGCTCCAGCTCGCTTCGCGGTGCCCGTGCCTACCCTGACCACGCGCGTCTGAGACCGTGTAACCGTGTGCGCCCAGCTTCATGACCGCTTTGGCCAGCTTTGGCTCGAGCGCACTTTCGGCCAGGATCACGACTAGTTTTTTATCGTACATGTCCATGCGGATTCCCTATAAAAAGCCGGCGCCCTGCGCGTAGACGGCGATTGCGTGGTAAAGCGGAATGCCAACCATGATGTTGAACGGGAAGGTCACGCCGAGCGATGCGCCGATGGAAAACGCCGGGTTGGCCTCGGGCACCGCGATCCGCATGGCGGCGGGGGCGGCGATATACGATGCACTGGCCGCCATGGTCATCAAGATGACGGTATCGCCCAGATCGAATCCCAGATAATGCGCAAACACCAGACCGATCAGCGCCGCGAAACACGGCCAGATGATACCGAACGCCACGACAAACAAGCCGGCCTGTCGCAGTTCGCGTAAGCGCCCCCCGGCCACCAGTCCCATTTCCAGCAGGAACAGACACAACGCGCCTTTGAACATATCGAAAAACAAACCCTTGACCGGCGACAGGCCTTCTGGCCCGGCAACGAAACCGATGATCAGCCCGCCCATCAAGAGCACGATACTTTTGCCGCTCAGCACCTCGTGCAGCAATTCGCCGACGCGCACCGTCGAACCGCGGCGGTTGCCCAGCTTGGCCAGCAGCACACCGACCAGCACGCCCGGCGATTCCAGGAGCACCAGGGCCAGCGACATGATTGGGTCGATATCGATGTGGCGATGCGTCAAATAGGCGCTCGCAATCGCAAACGTGACGACGCTCACCGACCCGTAATGGGCCGCTATCGCCGCCGCATTTGCATGGTCGAAACGCAGCTTGAGAATCGGAAACGCAAGTAGTGGCAAAATGACACCCATCAGCATGACGCTCAACGCCACGGGCAGTACATCCAGCAGAGGCTGCTGCGCCAGTTCGGCGCCCCCTTTCAGACCGATGGACAAGAGGCAGAAAATCGATAAAGTTTCATAGAGTGCGCTCGGCAGCTTGAGGTCCGAACGGAACAGGCGTGCAGCGACCCCCAGTAAAAAGAACAGCGGTACGATGTCGATCGGATTCATAAACAACCATAGAGGGGCAAGCAGGTGATATTTTGCCATCAAACCCAGGCCAAGGCGTAAGGCGCGTGGCCCCGTTACCGCCCAAACCGGTCATTGCCGTCATCTCGGGCGCGGCCGGCTGTGGCAAGACATCGCTGGCGCGGCGCATCGTCCGGGTGCTGAACCAACGTGGCTTATCCTGCTGCATGGTCGACAAAGACACCGTGGCCGATCCGCTGTCGTCGGAAATCCTGCGGCTGCTCGGGGTGTCCGACCTCGACCGCGACAGCGACCTGTTCCGCGCCCGGGTGCGCCATCTGGAGTATCAGGCGGCTTTGGCGGTCGCCAAGGAAAACGCGGCTTTGGGCCTGAGTGTCGTGCTACCCGGACCGTGGTCCAACGAAATCGAGCAGGGCTGGTTTTTTAAGCCACAGGCGCAAAAGATCTTTCCCAACCACGACACCTGGGTGTTTTGCATGCAGGCGGAAGCCCATGTGCTCAAGCCGCGCATCGTCCGGCGCGCCAATCCGCGCGACGCCTACAAACTGGTGCATTGGGACACTTTCGAAAAGCGGATCGACAAAGCCAACCGGCTGGCCGAAATACCGGGGGTGATCAGTCTGGCGAGCCGCTTGCCGATGACCAAAATGATCGAGCTCGTTCTGTCGAAGCTGTTAAAAAAGCGCTCCCCGACTTAAACCCGACTGGCCGGCGCGTTTTTCTTTCCCTCCCGGCGCGCCTCCACCCAGCGGAACATCACGGGTAGAACGACCAGCGTCAACAGGCCCAGCAGGGCTGGCCGATGGCTTGGCAAAATTTGTAGCAAAGGCTTACGGCTGCTATTTATCTGTATCGACGGCTGATGAAAAATTTGTCCTGCCAACCAGAGATTACATTTGGCTTACCCGCCCCACGATGCAGCAAAACCATCCATTCTGGTCTTGTTGCAATGCAAAACCAGGGTTAGGATGGTGTCTGACAGGTCCAACTCACCATAAAAGGGGCATCATTATGTCGGCGATTCGTGAACAGCAGGCGCAGCAAATCACTCGGGAATGGACGGAAAGCTCGCGCTGGCGGGGTATTCGGCGGGCTTATTCGGCCGACGACGTGGTGCGGCTGCGCGGCTCGGTGCATATCGAACACACGCTGGCGCGGCGCGGTGCCGCACGCCTGTGGGACTTGCTGCGCCGGGAGCCGTTCGTCAACGCGCTGGGCGCCCTGACCGGCAATCAAGCCATGCAGCAGGTGAAGGCAGGGCTGAAAGCGATTTATCTCTCCGGCTGGCAAGTGGCGGGTGACGCCAACATCGCCGGCGAAATGTATCCCGACCAGTCTTTGTATCCAGCCAATTCGGTTCCGGCCGTGGTCCGCCGCATCAACAATACCTTTCAGCGCTGCGACCAGATTCAGCAGGCCGAAGGCAAATACGCCGACGACGAGGGCCATATCGATTATTTCGCGCCGATCGTGGCCGATGCGGAGGCTGGTTTCGGCGGCGTGCTGAACGCTTTCGAGCTCATGAAGGCGATGATCGAGGCCGGCGCGGCCGGTGTACATTTCGAGGATCAGTTGGCATCGGTCAAAAAATGCGGCCACATGGGAGGCAAAGTGCTCGTCCCAACTCGCGAAGCCGTCAACAAGCTCGTGTCCGCGCGTCTGGCCGCCGATGTGCTTGGCGTGCCGACCCTGCTGGTAGCGCGCACCGATGCCGAGGCCGCCGATCTGCTGACTTCGGATGTCGACCCCAACGACCAGCCCTTTCTCACCGGCGAACGCACGCCCGAGGGCTTTTTCAAAACCCGGCCGGGCCTGGCGCAAGCCATTTCGCGCGGCCTGGCCTACGCGCCGTATGCCGACCTGGTATGGTGCGAAACCGGCAAGCCCGATCTAGCCTACGCCCGCGCGTTCGCCGAAGCGATCCATGCCGAGTTTCCGGGCAAAATGCTGGCGTACAACTGCTCGCCATCGTTCAACTGGCGCAAAAACCTCGACGACACAACGATCGCCAATTTTCAGCGCGAGCTCGGCGCCATGGGTTATAAGTTTCAGTTCATCACGCTCGCCGGCTTCCACAGCCTGAATTACAGCATGTTCGAACTGGCGCACGGCTATGCCCGCAACAACATGACGGCGTTCGTCGCCTTGCAGGAAAAAGAATTCGCCGCTGCCGAAAAAGGCTTTACCGCCGTCAAGCATCAGCGCGAGGTCGGTACCGGCTATTTCGATGCTGTGACGCAAGTCATCGAGGGCGGTAAATGCTCTACAACAGCTTTGCACGGCTCGACCGAAAACGAACAGTTTTTCGATAAGACGCGGGTGGGTTGAGAAACAGGCCAAGCGTCCAAAACGGCTGTGAGTTTGTCGGACTTAATGCCCGACAGGCTCACAGCCCTTCAAGAAAGATCGCATCATCTTCAGCCTTCTTTGGCGAAAACATAAAATGTCCGTCAAAACAGGCCGCTCCAAGCGTTCATCTCGATTTTTCCTATGCGTTAACCCAATTCTCAATTCGTAGGCCTGGGTATTCAACGAAATCGCGCTCATTGTTTGTGACCAAAATTACGCCGAGCGCCACGGCGTGCGCAGCAATCAGTTTGTCAAGGTGGTCCTTCTTGCGATCGCGAGTCGCCTCCCTGATCGGTCCGTAGGCAGACGCCGCAGAAGCATCAAACGAAGTAACGGGGATATCTTCGACAAGTGCGGCAAGGTTCTGCCGTTCACGCGCACTATTATCAGAGACGGTCGCGCCGTACTCTAGTTCGGCGAACGTGATTGCCGACATCACCACGTCCCCAACATAGTACTGAGCAAACCGTTTGGCGACCTGCTCAGGCTGATTTTTCATCAGGTATATGCACATGTTGGTGTCGAGCATAAACAGCGGCATTAGAGCGCTTCCCTCTCGGTCTGTTCCTGATCGCCGCGCCCCTCAGCCATGAAATTCGGCCCAAATCCGGCAAACTTTTTGAGAGCGCCAGCGAGCGGTCGACGCACAGGGCGAATGCGAATTTCCTCTCCAATGCGCTCGATTTCAAACTCGATATCGGTACGCTCATAGGCAAGGGTGGATGGAATACGGATAGCCTGAGAATTGCCGTTCCGAAAAACTTTGGTTGTCTGCATTTTCCCCTCATTTAAAAAGTATGCGTGGATGTACTATAAATCGCACACCGGCCATTGTAAATACATGTGTGTACTAAAGTAAAGAAGACGATAAGTAGGGCGCGTCATTTTTTTTAAACCAGTTGCTCGACACTGAGAAGCTTGTGCTCTCATCAATCGTGAATTGGTTGCAATAATTGCAAAAAAGGCCTCGAGCCGAAACTCGAAGCCTCATGAACAGCCAGCGTGGACGCGCTATCTTACATATCCATGCCCATGCCGCCCATTCCACCCATGCCGCCCATTCCACCACCGGCAGGCATACCGCCGCCGGCTGGATTATCTTCGACCAGATCGGCAATGCCGGCATCGGTCGTCAGGAACAGGCCGGCAACCGACGCGGCGTATTGCAATGCCGAGCGGGTCACTTTGGTCGGATCGAGCACGCCCATGTCGACCATGTCGCCATAGACGCCGGTAGCGGCGTTGTAGCCGTAGTTGCCGGAACCGGCAATCACGGCGTTGACGACGACCGAGGCTTCGTCACCGGCATTCGAGGCAATCGTGCGGGCCGGCTCTTCCATGGCACGCAACACGATTTTGATCCCGGCGGTCTGGTCGGGGTTGTCGCCCTGCAGGTCTTTGATCTCGGCGCGGGCGCGCAGCAATGCGACGCCACCACCGGGAACAATACCTTCTTCGACGGCCGCGCGCGTAGCGTGCAGCGCATCTTCGACGCGGGCTTTTTTCTCTTTCATTTCGACTTCGGTCGCCGCGCCGACTTTGATTACGGCAACGCCGCCGGCCAGCTTGGCGACGCGTTCCTGCAGTTTTTCGCGGTCGTAGTCGGACGTGGCTTCTTCGCTTTGCGCGCGGATCTGCTTGACGCGGGCTTCGATCGAGGTTGAGTCGCCGCCGCCATCGATGATGGTGGTGTTTTCTTTACCGACTTCGATACGCGCAGCGTGGCCGAGCTGCTCCAGACCGGCTTTTTCCAGGGTCAGGCCAACTTCCTCAGCAATCACGGTGCCGCCGGTCAGAATGGCGATGTCTTCGAGCATGGCTTTGCGGCGATCGCCGAAACCGGGCGCTTTGACGGCGCAGGTTTTGAGAATGCCGCGCATGTTGTTGACGACCAGGGTGGCCAGCGCTTCGCCTTCGACGTCTTCGGCGATGATCAGCAGTGGCCGGCCGTTCTTGGCGACTTGTTCCCGCACCGGCAGCAGATCGCGGCTGTGGGAGATTTTCTTATCGCACAGCAGCACGTATGGGTTTTCCAGAACAGCGACCTGACGGTCCTGGTTGTTGATGAAGTAAGGCGACAGATAGCCGCGGTCGAACTGCATACCTTCGACGACGTCGAGCTCGTTGTCGAGCGATTTGCCGTCTTCGACGGTGATGACACCTTCTTTACCAACTTTGGCCATCGCGTTGGCGATGATGTCGCCGATCGAGCTGTCGCTGTTGGCGGAGATCGAACCGACCTGGGCGATTTCTTTATTGGTCGTGCAGGGGCGCGACAGGGTTTTCAGTTTGTCGACGGCGGCGATCACTGCTTTGTCGATACCGCGTTTCAGATCCATCGGGTTCATGCCGGCGGCCACATACTTGACGCCTTCCATGATGATGGCCTGCGCCAGAACCGTGGCGGTTGTGGTGCCGTCGCCCGCGATGTCAGAGGTTTGCGAGGCAACGCCCTTGACCAGCTGCGCGCCCATGTTTTCGAACTTGTTCTTGAAAGAGATTTCTTTCGCGACGGACACGCCGTCCTTGGTGATGGTCGGGGCGCCGAACGAACGCTCCAGGATGACGTTGCGGCCTTTCGGTCCGAGCGTGACTTTGACGGCGTTGGCGAGTTTGTTGACGCCGCGCACCATGGCGCTGCGGGCATCGTCACCGAATAAAACTTCTTTTGAGGACATAGTGGATTCTCTCTAATTGATCGGGGTTAACGAAACGGACTCACCGAAGTGAGTGGCTTATTCTTCGACGATCGCGAGAATGTCTTCCTCGCGCATAACCAGAACCTCTTCGCCATCGACTTTGACGGCCTGGCCGGCATATTTGCCGAACAACACTTTATTGCCGGTTTTGACGTCCAGTGTGATCAGTTTGCCGTGATCGTCGCGCTTGCCGGCGCCGACTGCAATCACCACGCCCTGATCCGGCTTTTCGGCTGCATTGTCGGGGATGACGATACCGGATGCGGTTTTACGCTCGTTTTCCAAGCGCTTCACGATCACGCGGTCGTGTAACGGACGAAGACTCATGGACTGACTCCTATAAAGGTGGAAAGATCGAGTAAGCGGCCGGGTGATTTAAGCACTCGACCGTTTCGAGTGCTAAATAATAAGGCTTGGGCCGCAAGTTTTCAAGGGGGGCAGCACCACATTTTCAATAATTTAATCGCAACAGGTGCCCATCGCTCAAATACAGCCCAGCGCCTTGCAATGCCTCAGTGCCAGAGCCAACCCTGCGGCCGCAAACGGGTCGAAGCTGGCTTTGGCAGGCATGGCGCGCAGCCAGGTCAACTGCCGTTTGGCCAACTGGCGCGTCGCTGCAACGCTCTGCTCGATAAAGTTTACTTCATCAACATCGCCATCCAGATACGCACAGGCCTGCCGATAGCCGACGCAGCGCATGGCCGGCATGGCCGGCGTCAGCGGGAACCGCGCGCGCAGCTCACGCACCTCGTCGAGGAAGCCCCCCCTCAGCATGGCACGGAACCGCTCGGCAATACGGCGATGCAGCAGCGTTCGGTCGGTCGGTTCGAGGCTGACGATGCGGATGTCGCTAGCGTCCACAGGCGCAGTGAAATGGCTGGACAAGGGCTGGCCGGTCAGCTCCCAAACCTCGAGTGCTCGCTGGATACGCTGGCTGTCGGTCGGTGGCAGACGCTGCGCGGTCATGGGGTCGATGTGCGCCAGACGGGCATGCAGCGCGGGCCAGCCGAGCGCGACGGCCTCGGCATCCAGGCGCTGGCGGATAGCGGCATTCGCCATCGGCAGCTCGTTCAAGCCCTGCGTCAACGCCCGGAAATACATCATCGTACCGCCGACGATCAAGGGCAACTTGCCGCGCGTTTGAATATCGGCGATCAGCCGCCGGGCGTCGCGCACGAAATCGGCCGCACTGTAAGCCTCATCGGGATTACGGATGTCGATCAAGTGATGCGGCACAGCGGCCCGTTCAGTGGGTGTCGGTTTGGCCGTGCCGATGTCCATGCCACGGTAGATCAGGGCGGAATCCAGACTAATGATTTCCAGCGGCAGGTGCAGCGCCAGTTCCAGTGCCAGGGCAGTTTTGCCGCTGGCGGTTGGCCCGAGAATGGCGAGTGGCTGCAGAGCGGCTTTCACGCGCGCCAAAAACGCTCAACGGCCACGCAAAAACCACGCATTCATTTCGTTTAAACTGAAGTGACGCCAGGTTGGGCGGCCGTGGTTACACTGATCCGAGCGATCGGTCACCTCCATTTGCCGCAGCAACGCATTCATCTCTGGCAGGGTCAACATACGGTTGGCGCGCACGGCGGCATGGCAGGCCAAGTTGCCGAGCCACTCGTTGCGGCGCGCTTCGATGACCTGTGCGGCACCATACTCGGCAAGCTCCGCCAGCCATGCCTGCACGAGCCCGGCGATGTCGCCGCCCACCAGCGCCGCTGGCACAGCGCGCACGGCCACGGCCTGCTGCGACAACACGCTCAGCTCGAAGCCCAAGCGCTGCCAGAGCGCCGCCCCATCGCTGACGCCCTCGACGAGCCGCGGGTCGACGGGCACAGTCAAAGGGACCAACAGTTGCTGCGACTCGACCGTTTCTTTGCCGTCCCAAAGCGCCTTGAAACGCTCATACAAAATACGCTCGTGCGCGGCGTGCATGTCGACGACGATGATGCCGTCAACCCGTTGGGCCAGTATGTAAATGCCGTGCAACTGCGCCACCGCTTCGCCGAGATAGGCCGCAGAGGGGCCGGCTGTCGGGGAATTTTCGATTATTTCGCTGGGTACGGTCTCATCTTGCACGGACAAGGGCCGATGCAAGGCGAAAAACGACTGCAAGGCTTCCTGACCAAACCGTGGCGCAGCCGTTCCCGGCATGGCTGGGCGTAACGGCGGCGACTGGGCCGCGTCTAGACGGAAACCAGCGCCGGGCTCGGCTGCGCGCCATCCCGACAAGCCGCCATTCGCCGTTGGCGACTGGGTGGACACCGCCGCTGTATGATGCGGACTCGGCGCAATCAGCGGGCCATCGAGGTCGTCGCCGGACCCGACATGTCCGCGGCTGAGCGCCAGATTTTGCATGACGGCGCGCCGCACCCATTCGTGAATAGCCCGGCTGTCACGAAAACGCACCTCGATTTTGGCGGGGTGAACGTTGACATCGACCCGGGCTGGCGGCAAGGATAAAAATAGAACGTAGACCGGAAAACGGTCGCCATGCAGCACATCCCCGTAGGCGCTGCGCAGGGCATGGGCCAGCAGCTTGTCTTTGACGAACCGGCCGTTGACGAATAAATACTGCGCATCGCCCCGCCCCCGGGCGGCCTCGGGCAGACCGAGAATGCCCTGCAGGCGCAGGTCCCCAGCGGAGACGTCCAACGGCCGACTCGCTGCGCGCAGCTCCTCCGGCAAAATACTGAAAATGCGCTCCTGCCAAGAGGTCGCCGGCCAGCGTCGGGCCGGCTTGCCATCCCGAAAAAGCTGAAACCCGACCTGCGGATAGGCAAGCGCAATACGCGCCACCACTTCGGCGCAGTGCGCATACTCGGTGGTATCGCTTTTCAAAAACTTGCGACGTGCGGGGGTATTGAAATACAGCGAGCGCAGCTCGACGGTCGAACCCGGGTCGCCGGCTGCAGGCGCTTGCTGCCACTGTCCGGTGAGGTTTTCGATGGTATGGGCGGTGGGCGCGGCGGCAGTCCGGCTCGTCAGCTTAAAATTGGCGATTGCGGCGATCGAGGCCAGTGCTTCGCCACGAAAGCCAAGGGTGCCGACCGACTCCAGATCGTCGAGATTGGCGATTTTACTGGTGGCATGGCGCGTCACCGCCAGTTCGAGCTGCTCAGGCGCGATACCGCGGCCATTGTCGGTGACGACGATGCGGCCAATCCCGCCATCGTCGATACGGAGGGTGATTTCGGTGGCGCCGGCATCGAGCGCATTTTCCAGCAATTCTTTGACGGCGGAGGCTGGACGCTCGACCACTTCACCGGCGGCGATCTGGCTGATGAGCAGGTCGGGGAGTGCTTTGATGGGGGTGCTTGAGGTCATCTCAGAATTATAACCGCGCGTTTTAACTCGTTTTTCATGAACACCCCGGTTGGCGGACGAAAAACCAGAAGAAGTTCACTTTGCAGGTAATATGCTTTTCTTTCAAAAACTGCCCCACCTACCGACATGTCCACCATCGCCCTATTCGCCGACTTTTTCCTGCATATCGACAAATACCTGGCGCTGCTGACCGTGCAATACGGCGCCCTGATTTACTTGGTGCTGTTCGGCATCGTGTTCGCTGAGACGGGCCTGGTGGTGACACCTTTTTTGCCGGGCGATTCACTGCTGTTCGTCGCGGGTGCCCTGGCGGGGCTCGGACAGATGAACCCGTGGCTGTTGACGCTCGTGCTGATCGCAGCAGCCGTGCTGGGCAATACCGTCAACTACCACATCGGCCGCTGGCTGGGACCGAAAGTGTTCGATCGGGAGTCCCGGTGGCTGGACCGCGCGGCGCTCCAGAAAACGCACACATTTTACGAACGGCATGGCGGCAAGACGGTCGTACTATCACGGTTTTTACCGATACTCCGAACCTTCGCGCCATTCGTCGCGGGCATCTCGCACATGAACTACGTGCGTTTCCAGCTGTATAACGTGACGGGCGCCTGCATCTGGGTGATGAGCCTGGTAGCGGCCGGTTACTTTTTCGGTAATTTACCGTGGGTGGCGCGCAACCTGAACAGTATCGTGCTGGTGGGCGTTTGTGCCGCCGTGGTGCCGGCCGCGGGCGCGGCGTTGTGGAGGATCATCCGGCGTTAGTTGGCAGCCTGCCCGTGAAGCGCGAGCGCGGCGCTGGCGGATGCTTGCGAAAATATTTCTGAATGCCACCGACGATGGCGGCGGCCATACTGTCCTGGTAAGCATGGTCGTTGAGGCGCCTCTCCTCCTCGGGGTTGCTGATGAAGGCGGTTTCAACCAGTATCGACGGCATGTCGGGCGCCTTCAGCACGGCGAACCCGGCCTGCTCCACCTCGCCTTTGTGCAAACTGTTGATGCCGCCGATTTCGTTCAAAACGGCTTGACCGAGCTTCATGCTGTCGTTGATCTGCGCTGTGGTCGATAAGTCGAGGAGCACGTGCGCCAGTTGCCGGTCGCGGTTTTTCAGATCGACGCCGCCAATCAGGTCGGCTGCGTTTTCCTTGTCGGCCAGCCATTTGGCTGCGCTGCTCGAGGCACCTTTTTCCGACAAGGCGAACACCGAGGAACCGCGCACGTCGGGCCGGATGAACGCATCGGCGTGGATCGAGACGAAGAGGTCGGCCTGCACACGGCGAGCTTTCTGCACGCGGACATTGAGCGGCACGAAATAATCGTCGTCACGGGTCAGCATCGCACGCATGCCGGGGATGGCATCGATTTTTTGCTTGAGACGCCGGGCGATCGAGAGCGCAATGACTTTTTCCTGCGAACCGCCGGCGCCGATGGCACCCGGGTCCTCGCCGCCGTGTCCGGGATCGAGGGCCACGGTAATCAGGCGCATGCCGTCCTTGCGCACGGCTTTGGGTTCGGCCGCCGGCTCAGACCGGCTTAGTTTAGGCTCAGCAGGCTTGGCGCTGGCCGGCTGGGACGCTGTGTGCCGTTCGCCAGCGGCATTCCCGAATTGGGCCAGGACATCGGCGTTACCGGCTGGAGACAGGTCGAGCACGAAGCTGGCCTGAGCGCCTTCTCCCGAGGCCATGACCGAAGCCTGCGGCAGGATCGGCTGCTTCAGCTCGATGACCAGCCGCGTAAGGCTGGCGCTGTATTGCCCGACACGGACCCGCGCGATGAAAGCATCGTCGGCCCCGAAAACACCGACTTTGTCCTTGAGAGCCGCTGCATTGTCGAGCCGCTCGATATCGATCACCAGGCGGTCGGGTTTCTGCAGCAAAAAATGGTTGAACTTGAGAGGGGCGTCGTGTTCGAAGACTATCCGGGTAGCGTCGCTGCCGGCGACGAAGCGAACCGCCAGCACGTCGGCTGCCCGCGCCACCGGGCTTTCGAGCAAGCAAGGCGCCAACGCAACGCCGCCAATCAGCTTTAGACAATACCGTCGTCGGGACGACGCCAAGAACATGGGCGCCAGCAGCTTACGCATGCCTGCCCCGCCGGAGTGTGTGCGGCGACGGACAGGCTGCGGCCGCTGACAGCGTAAGCGAAGATGAGCTCGATGTCGGGCGACGGTAAAAATCCAGCGGCTTTTTCCGGCCACTCGACGAATTGAATGTTGTGTCCATCGAATAAATCGCGAAACCCCGTTGCTTCCCATTCTAGCGGATCGAAGAAGCGATAGAAATCAAAATGATACAAATATAAATTCGATGCGATATAAGGTTCAAGCAACCCATATGTGGGACTTTTCACGGGGCCTTGCACACCCAGCGCCATCAACAAGGCGCGAATGAAGTGGGTCTTGCCGGCCCCGACGGGCCCTTGCAGGGTGAAAAACAAGCCGGGGCGCAAGCAGTTCGCCAACCGTTGGGCGCAGCGATCGCTGGCGTCGGCGTCCGGGAGTTGCAGCATGCTCACAGCAGTATGGCGCTGGGTTGTCTGCATCGAACCAGTCGTTGTCTCTCGCTATGAACACATGGCATTCAAACCACCACCGTTGCCGCCTCAGCCGGCTGCGAGGGTCGTACAATACCGATCCGATACGCCGTTTCGCCCGCAACGCGCAAACTGGCGAGCGCCTGCTGGGCGTCACGCTCAGCCACCACCACGACCATGCCAATCCCGCAGTTGAAGACCCGATGCATTTCCGCATCGCTGACACCACCCGCCTTTTGCAGCCAGTCGAACAAGGGCAGCCGTGGCCAGGCCGAACGCTGTAATTCCGCCGTCAAACCAGCCGGCAACACACGCGGCACGTTTTCGACCAGCCCGCCACCGGTGATGTGCGCCATTGCATGCACTTCCATATCGGCCAACAACTGCAGCAAGGGTTTTACGTAAATGCGCGTCGGCGCCATGATGGCGTCTCTCAGCGACACACCACCGCAATTCTGCTCGAGGTCAGGCGCGATCATGGTCAGAATGCGTCGCACCAGCGAAAAGCCGTTGGAGTGTACGCCGCTGGATGCGAGCCCCAGCAGCACGTCGCCGGCCTGTACACGGTCGCCAGTCAAAATCCGGGCTTTTTCGACCGCGCCGACCGCAAAACCCGCCAGGTCGTATTCGCCGTCCGGGTACATGCCGGGCATCTCCGCCGTTTCGCCACCGATCAGCGCGCAGCCAGCCTGCTCGCAGCCCTGCGCGATGCCGCCGATGACCTGGCGGGCGACATCCACATCGAGCTTGCCGCAGGCGAAATAATCGAGAAAAAACAAGGGCTCGGCGCCCTGCACCAGAATATCGTTAACGCTCATCGCCACCAGATCGATACCAACGGTGTCGTGTTTGTTCCACTCGAAGGCGAGCTTGAGCTTGGTGCCGACACCATCGGTGCCGGACACGAGCACCGGCTCTTTGTAGCGTTTGGGCAACTCGAACAGGGCGCCGAAACCGCCGATACCTGCCAGGACCCCGTCGCGCATGGTACGCCGCGCCAAGGGTTTGATGGCGTCGACCAGGGCGTCGCCGGCGGCCATGTCGACGCCGGCATCGCGGTAGGTAAGGCCTTTGCCGGTGGCCGGCGGCGATGAAAGATTCGGTTGGGCGGCGGGTAGAACGGTATTGTCGGACATGTTCGATCTTCGAAAAGCTTGAGCTGCGCAGCGCGCTCAGCTACATTAATGGGTTCGCCGTTCGGCGTATTCGGGTATTTTATCTCAGCCTTGGCATGCAAAACCGGCAAAATAGGCTACTGACCCCCAATGTATTCTTCTGGCTGGTGGCCTTAGCGATAGGCGCGGCCTCATGGGTGTGCTGCAAACATGTCCGACTGCGCTATCACGCCAGCGCTTTTTACCCGCAATAAACATGCAGCAACAATTACTACTCGATGTTTTCACACCGCCGCCCGCCCGGCTGGATAATTTTTTGACTGGCGACAACGCCGAACTGCTGGCTCAGGTCCGGCAGCACGCGGTCGGCACCGCCATCGATCGAACCTTGTTCATCCACGGCCCGTCGGGCTGCGGTAAAAGCCATTTGCTCAAGGCCCTGGCGGCGCATTGGCGAGTCCCGGCCATCGACGGTCGAGAACGCTTCGGCTGGCGCCGGCAGGCGGCGTATCTGCTGGTCGACGACGTGCAGCATTTGTCGTCGTACTCGCAAGTGCAGTTGTTCAACGCCATCAACGAAGCGCGCAACGACGGCATGCCGCAGTATGTCGTGATGACCGGCGATGCGCGGCCGGAGGCGCTCGGCGTGCGCGACGACCTAGGCAGCCGGCTCGCCTGGGGGCTGTGCTATGCGCTCGCACCGCTGTCGGACGCGCAGAAAAGCGCCGCCCTGCAGGCTGCGGCCGCAGCGCGCGGCCTGCACCTGTCCGACGAGGTCATCGATTTCGCTCAGTACCATTTCCGACGCGACATGGGCTCGCTGTTGGCCGTTCTCGACGGGCTGGACCAGTTTTCGCTGGAACAGCACAAGCCCGTTTCCCTAAACCTGCTGCGCGCCTGGATGAAACGCCGCGCCAGCCTCGTCATCCGAAACTCATGAACCTTGCACTCTTCGACCTCGACCATACCCTGCTGCCGATCGATTCCGACTATGGCTGGGGGCAGTTTTTGATCAGCCTGGGCGTGGTTGATGCCGATGTTTACCGCACCAGAAATGCCGAGTTTTACGCCCAGTATCAGGCGGGCACGCTCGATATTCATGCGTTCCTCAATTTTTTGGTGCAGCCGCTGATCCGCCACGACCGGGCGCAGCTCGACGCCTGGCACGCACGGTTCATGCGCGAGGTCATCGAGCCGCAAATCCGGCCGGCGGCGCTCGCGTTGATCGGCAAACACAAAAACGCCGGTGATGACTGCGTGGTGGTGACGGCGACCAACAGTTTCATTACGCGGCCAATCGTCGCCCGGCTCGGCCTGGGGGAACTCATCGCCACCGAACTGGAAACCATCGACGGCCAGTTCACCGGCAAAGTCCTCGGCACACCCAGCTTTCGGGAGGGTAAAATCACCCGGACCGAAGAATGGTTGCACGAACGCCAAAAAACTTGGCAAAGCTTTGATACCATACACTTTTATTCCGACTCCGCGAACGACCTGCCGCTCTTGGAAAAAGTCACCCATCCCGTCGCGACCAATCCCGACGCCCGTCTTCTCCAGATCGCGCAGACGCGCGGCTGGCCCGTTCTTAGACTGTTCGAATGATTCGTAAACTGTTCACAAAAATATTTCGCCGCAAACCCTTCGGCGCCCCGCAACCCAAAGTACTCGGCGCCGCCCAGCATGGGATCGACCGGCGGCTCGCGTCGTCGCACGCCGTCCGCGTCTGCGAAACCTTGCAAAAATCCGGCTTCCGGGCGTATATCGTCGGCGGCGCGGTGCGCGATCTGCTGTTGGGCATCAGGCCCAAGGATTTCGATGTCGCCACCGACGCTCCGCCCGAAGCAATTCAAAAGCTGTTTCGGCGGGCGCGTATCATCGGTCGGCGCTTCCGGCTGGTACACGTCATGTTCGGCTCTGAGACCATCGAGGTGTCGACCTTTCGCGCCCTGCACACGGCGGATTCAGAAACCGACGAACATGGCCGCGTGCTGCGCGACAATGTGTTCGGCGAGCAGTTCGAGGACGCAACCCGCCGCGACTTCACCGTCAACGCCCTCTATTACGACCCGCAAACCGAAACCGTACTCGACTACCACCAGGGCGTGCGCGATATCCGCGACCGGATCATCCGGATCGTCGGCGAGCCCGTCGCCCGTTATCGGGAAGACCCGGTGCGGATGCTGCGCGCGGTGCGCTTCGCCGCCAAACTGAAGTTCGAGATCGACCCTGCCACCCGGGAGCCGATCGCCGGCCTGGCGCGGCTGATCGAGAACGTGCCGAGCGCGCGGCTGTTCGACGAGATGCTGAAGCTCCTGCAATCCGGTTCGGCCCTGGCCTGCCTGACGCGGCTGCGCCAGGAAGGCTTGCAGGGCGGGCTGTTTCCCTTGCTGGACGCGATTCTCGATCAGACGAGCGGCGAGCGGTTCATCGAGGAGGCTTTGTCCCGCACCGATGACCGGGTGCACGCCGGCAAACCTATCAGCCCGGGGTTTTTGTTCGCCTCCCTGCTCTGGCATCTGGTGCTGAGCCGCTGGAACGCCCGCAAAGCGGCTGGCGAACTGCAGATCCCGGCCCTGTTCGAGGCGATGGACGACATCACCGACCGACAGCTCGAACGGCTGGCCATTCCCCGGCGGATAACGACGGACATGCGCGAAATCTGGAGCCTGCAGCCGCGTTTCGAAAAGCGCAATGGCAAAGCCCCGCTGCGCCTGACCGAGCATCCGCGTTTCCGCGCCGGGCTGGACTTTCTGGAGCTGCGCGCCGCGACCGGAGACGCCGATCCGGAGCTGGCGCAATGGTGGCGGCTATTTTACGAAACGGCGCACGAAGGACGCGACATGCTCTTGTCCGAGCTGAGCGAAACCGGCTCTGCCGCGGCGCCGCGCAAACGCCGCCGGCGGCGCAAGCCAGCCGATGGTGTGCAGCCCGACACCACAAGCGCGGGCGATGCGGTCAGCCCCGCAGTCATCAACCGATGACCCACATCTACATCGGCTTGGGAGCCAACATCGGCGAGCCGCATACGGCACTCGACCATGCCCTCGACGGCCTGCGTCCGCTCGCGCGCAATGGCGAGGTGACGGTATCGCCCCGTTACCGCTCGGCACCGATCGATGCGCTGGGCCCGGATTTTATCAATGCCGTGGCGACTTTCGACAGCGAACAGAGCGCCATCGAGATCTTGCGGCATCTGCATGCACTGGAAGCGGCGGCCGGTCGACAACGCTCCTATCGCAACGCACCGCGCACGCTCGACCTCGATTTGTTGCTGTTCGGCGACGAGCAGATCGCCTCTGCCGCGATGACCGTGCCGCATCCGCGCATGCTGCAACGTGCTTTCGTGTTAAAACCGCTGCTCGACCTGGCGCCAGACATTCATATACCAGGCGCGGGCGCTGCCCGGGACCATTGGCCAGCGGTCGCCGGTCAAACGATTGTGCCATGCTAAGCTACGACTACTTCGTCAAGTTTGAAATACCTCCGCCGTTTTGCACTCGCCTTCGCCGGGAGCACCCCGGCGCCGGTCGAATGCAAAAGCGGCAGTCTGTTCCGACGTCACGTTGGGGCCTGCATCGGGCCGGACGCTTTTTAGAGCGAGGGGGCTGCGAGCGAGAGACAGCGTCCGGCCCGATGCCATCCATTTTCGTATACACGACCTGAAACATTATGATTGCCGACCGCTATCGCCATATCGTCATCGAAGGACCCATCGGGGTCGGTAAAACCTCCCTGGCCCGGAAACTGGCCGAGCGGTTCGGCACCCAGTTGCTGCTCGAGCAGCCCGACGATAATCCGTTTTTGCATAAGTTTTACCGCGACCCGCCACGTTATGCCTTGCCCACGCAGCTATTCTTTCTGTTTCAGCGGATCAACCTGCTACGCCAGACCACGCAACGCGATTTTTTCGCGGCCAGCACCGTGAGCGACTTCGTGCTGGACAAAGATCGAATTTTCGCCGGACTGACACTCGACGAGGAGGAGCTCAAGCTCTACACCCAGATATACGACCACCAACGCCCGCAGACGCCAACGCCAGATCTGATCGTCTACCTGCAGGCGCCGGCCGCCATCCTGATCGAGCGGGTCGAACGCCGTGGGAACCACTACGAATCAGGGATTTCCCAAGCCTACCTGCATGACCTGGCCGATGCGTACAGCCGGTTTTTCTATCATTATGAGGAAGCACCGCTGCTGATCGTCAATACCGAATACCTGAACCCGGTGGACTCCGAAGAGGACTTCGACCTGCTGGTTCGCCATATGGAAACCATGCGCGGCCGGAAAGAGTTTTTCAACCGCGTCCAATGAAAGCATGACTGCCGAATGAGCACCCCATCCGCTGCCGGTTCGACCGGCGTTCTGTTGCATACCCTGCAGCATCTGCGTCAACGCGACGAAAAAATCGCTGCGCTCACCTGCTACGACGCCAGCTTCGCAGCATTGCTCGACCATTGCGGCGTGGACGTGCTGCTGGTCGGCGACTCACTGGGCATGGTGGTCGGTGGGCATTCGTCGACGCTGCCGGTCACGATCGACCAGATGGTCTATCACACCGCCTGTGTCGCGCGCGGCGCGCAGCGTCCGTGGATCGTCGCCGACCTGCCATTCGGCAGTTATCAGTCCAGCCCGCAGCAGGCTTACGACAATGCCGCGCGACTGCTCGCAGCCGGCGCGCCAATGGTCCAGCTCGAGGGCGGCGACTGGCTGGTGCCGACGGTCGAGTTTCTGAGTGCGCGCGACATTCCGGTCTGCGGGCATCTCGGCCTGACGCCCCAATCGGTGCATGCCCTGGGCGGCTACCGGGTGCAGGCCAAAACCGACGAGGCCGCGCAGGCTCTGGAAAAAACCGCCCTGGCCCTGCAAAATGCCGGCGCGCGCCTGCTCGTGCTGGAAGCGATTCCCTCTCAGGTCGGACACGATGTGACGGCGGCGCTGACCATTCCCACCATCGGTATCGGCGCCGGGCCGAACTGCTCCGGGCAGGTGCTCGTCCTGCACGACATGCTGGCGATCTTCCCTGGCAAAAAAGCGCGCTTCGTGCGCAACTTCATGCAAAATGCTTCATCCATCGAAAACGCCATCACCCGTTACATTCAGGATGTCAAATCCGGGGCTTTTCCAGCCGCGGAGCATTGTTTCTAACCCATGAAAATCATTTCCAGCATCGACGAGCTACGCCATCAGCTGCGCGGCCAGAACCGCACGGCCTTCGTCCCGACGATGGGCAACCTGCACGAAGGTCATTTATCGCTCGTGCGCCTGGCTGCCCGGCACGGCGATCCGGTGGTCGCCAGCATTTTCGTCAACCGCCTGCAGTTCGGTCCGAACGAGGATTTCGACCGTTACCCGCGCACCCTGCCAAGCGACATCGACAAGCTCGAGCGAGAAAACGTCTACATTTTGTTTGCCCCCGACGAACGCGACCTTTACCCCGAGCAGCAACAGTATCGTGTCACGCCGCCGCACGACCTGGGGAGCGCCCTCGAAGGCGAGTTCCGGCCCGGCTTTTTTCAGGGTGTCTGTACGGTCGTCACCAAGCTGTTCAATTGCGTGCAGCCAAGCGTGGCCGTGTTCGGTAAAAAAGATTATCAGCAACTGATGATCGTACGCCGTATGGCGCAGCAACTCTCCCTGCCGGTCGAGGTCATACCCGCGGAGACCGTGCGCGCCGCGGACGGTCTCGCCCTGTCCTCACGCAACCAATATCTATCGGCCACGGAGCGTCAGGCCGCGCCTTTGCTATTTAGGGCTTTGCAAAATTTACGAAGCGACTGGCTGAGCGGCACAGCGACAATCGAACGCCTGCAGGTGCTCGAACAGACCGCCATGGCGGATCTGGCCGCAGCCGGTTGGCGGCCGGACTATGTCGCGGTTCGAACACAGGCAGCGCTGACCCCGCCAGGCACTGCCGAATTGGCGGCAGGCATGCCACTGGTAATCGTGGCGGCGGCCTATCTGGGCCAGACGCGCCTGATCGACAATCTGGAGATTTGACCATGTTACGGGAAATGTTGTTAGGGAAGATTCACCGGGCTACGGTGACGCATTGCGAATTGCATTACGAAGGCTCATGCGCGATCGACGAAGACCTGCTCGATGCGTCGGGCATCATTCCCCACCAACGCATCGATGTCTACGTCATCGACAACGGCGAACGCTTTTCGACCTATGCCATCCGCGGCGAGCGCGGCAGCGGCATGATTTCGCTAAACGGCGCCGCCGCCCGGCGTGCGCACCAGGGCGACCGGATCATCATTGCCGCGTATGGCATGCTGGACGAGTCTGAGCTGGCCGGTTTCGAACCGCGCCTGGTGTTCGTCGACGAGGCCAACCGGCTGCTCGGCGCACGCGGCCAGGTACCCGTTCAACGGGCATGAGCGAAACGCGAGACTGTTACGCCGCGCAAGCGGCGCTTGGTGGAAGGCTCGACGGGATGGCTGAGATCAAGGCGAAGAGCGGCGATTCAGCTTGGCCCAAATGGCCGAAGTTCATTCGGTCTGCGGCACAATTTGGCATCGGTGAACCAGAGAAGGAAAATCTTACGGATTTTTTTGTAAGATTTTCTGGTCGCGCCCCGTGGTGGAGGACAGCACCCACTCATCCACCGAGACTTTGCCGGCACCGGCAATCGCCAGCCATGTGAAAACGACGAAATACGCGGTTTCCTCGAAACCGAATAATGTTTCGAGCGAGTCGATGTCGCCCCATTTTGCGGCTTTGATTGCCACCAACATGACCACCGCTAACATGCCGCCAGATACGCGCGTACACAAGCCCAGCATCAGCGCCAACCCGCCGAAGCATTCTATGCCGGACGCCAATGGCGTCAGAATTTCTGGAAAAGGAATGCCCCAAGCGGTAAAGTTCTCGATCATCAACGGCAGGTTATGCAATTTGGTCCAGCCGGTCAGCATGAACACATAGCCGACCACCACGCGCGCGACGAGCGGTGCAGCCCACAAAAAATGCGCAGCGATCCGCTCCGGCCAAACGATCAGCAACATCAGCGGCCATTTGAAAAATGTCGAAATCTTAGGCTTATTCGAGCTCATACGATGTACTTTCACAAAAGGTTAATGGCTGTTATTCGGGGCACGCAAGCAAACCGTTACGCATCCAGCGGGAAAACCAATCCGACAATTGCGCGGCAAGCGTATCGTCGGGCAAACTCAAGTTCCGCTGTACCCGATCAAGCGCCGCACCAATCGGCACACCATCTAACAGCATGCGAAGCAAGTGATATTCATCGGCGATCAAAGGCATGCGCCACATCACATCGTCATGCCGGAACACTGCCAAGTGGGTGCTTTCCAGTGCAGGCGCGACGGGCGATTGCTGGTCTTGAACGGCCTGGTAATAAGCGTTGACCGGATAGGCGAACGCAAACAGTCGTAACGCGGCGCGGGGTTCGAGCACATACGCAGGTAAGTCGTCGGCGGTCATACCGACCAAGTGCTCAGGCGTCAGCGGCGGGGTTTCCGGGTAATCGGCGATTTGGACGATGGCGTTTTCCAATATGGCCAGCTCATGCGCAAAAACATCGCCCGCGCAATGCGTTTGGATAAAATCCGGTAATTGCGCGGCATATCGGCCAATATTGAAATGCGTCGATTCGACGGTGGCGACGAAAGCATCGATCAACTCGTCGAAAGCTTGTCGGCCCAGGTAATGCGCCAGTATCGGATAGTCTTCGGCCGTGACGTCGACCAGACGGTAGCGGTAGGCATTGGCATACACCGCCAACTGCTCGGCGGGCGTAAATTTTTGCTTGGAACGGATCCAGTCGGCAGGATTGGTGCTGCTGTGTTCGGTTGGCAAAATCGCATTTTGCAGACGGTGCTGTAAATCGACCAAGGGCAACGGGGTGTGGCTCGCAGACTTAACTACGGGTTGCCCGGTAGGCGTCAGTGGGCGCCAGCCCATGCCATGCGCTTCGGCTGCAGCCAGCCGGGCTTTGTCGAGCTCGGCATACAGTACGTTCCAGGATGGCAATTTATCGTCCCATTCCACCATGGTGTTGATCGTCCGCCCGGCTTTGGCGATTGCATAACGGTACAAAGCCCACACCTCGTCGGTTACATGGTCATCGTGCGTATCGATGATATGAGTCCCCATATTGCGATGGCCGGACAAATGAATTTGCACCACGCGGTCCAGCGGCAGTGTATCGATATACGTTTGCGCATCGAGGCGGTGGTTGTAGCAGGTCACATAAACGTTATTGATATCGAGCAGCAAACAACAGCCCGACTCGCGCGCCATCGCAGCGATGAACTCGGCCTCGGACAAATGCGATGCCTGGAACTCCAGATAAGTCGACGGGTTTTCCAGTACGATCGGTCGGCCGAGATAATCCTGGACTTGTCGAATGCGCGCCACGATGTGCTTGAGCGCTTCTTCGGTATAAGGCACGGGCAGCAGATCATGCGAGTTTTTATGCGCCACGCCGGTCCAACACAAGTGATCCGACACCCAGGCCGGCTGCACGACGTCGATCAAACGCTTGAGCTTTTGCAGATAATCGGAATTCAGCGGATCGACCGTGCCGATGGAAAGTGCGACACCATGCATGACAATCGGATAACGTTCGGCAATCCGCGCCAGGTTGCGCCGGGCTTTGCCATCGGTATCCATGAAGTTTTCGGAGATGATTTCGAACCAGTCAACCGCGGGCCAATGCTCGAAGATATGCGCATAGTGCGGAATCCGTAGCCCGAGACCGAAGCCCAACTCAGGGAAATCTTGCAACGTCGTTGACATAATGGAAGCTCAAAAAAAACAGAAGCCCACAGGCTTCTGTTTTTAAGCACAATAGCTTACTTGGCGGATTTGCCGCCGTCGGTGGCGCAGGAACCTTTGCCTTTACAAGCGTTCTTGCCGTCGCCGCCCTGGCCCTTGCAGGAGTTGTGACCTTTACAGGCGTGCTTTTCGGCTTTTTTGTCTGCAGATGAGGATTTTTCCGTGGTGGACGGCTTTTCCATTTTGTTGCCTTGCTCGGCGGTTTGCGCCACGCTCGCGCCGACGACACCGATTGACAGCAGACCGGCCAGTGCAGCGGAAGCGAGCATTTTAGAATTCGACATATAAATCTCCTCAAGTGGGTTAACGAATAAATCCGGGTCAAGTGTAGCACCCCGGACGACGGGCTGAATATTCAACCTGTACTCTCTTATATTCGCCAGTCGGCAGCCACGGGTTACACGGTTCGAAAATTTTTTACCATGAGAGCAGTCGCTTGCCGAGCCAAGCCCCCAACATGGCAAACAGCACGGTTGGCAGATAATGCCAGCCCACTACATGCAGCAGCGAATCGTTCGCCTCCGACAAGCGCAAAGTCAAACAACCGACGGCGCTGGCCGTCAACACGGCAAACACGCCGGCCTGCCATGGATGCACACTGGCGCCTTTGCGCAGCAGCATGAATATCCACGCCGACGGCAGCAGCGCGACCGCTGCAATACAGAATGCGCATTCCATACCCGACATCCCGGGCGACAGGATCACCATACGATGGTCGCCGGGTAGCACCAGCTCGACGGCGAGCAAGCCCAGCAAAATGGCAAACGCGGCATACGGCAGCGTTAACCACCGGGGCCGTTGATACGCATCCGGGTACGCCGACAAGACACATGCGGTGGCACCGGCGATCAACAAGCTTAGCAACAACGCGATTTCCGCAACGAACGCAAAGCGAGTGAACTGCAGCGCAAGGTCGGTGCGCAAACCGAGCACCGCTTGGGTACCGACCGCATAAGCCAGCAGCACGAACGACAGCCGCGCGCCAGCCGGAATGGGTTTTCCCAAGGGGTTGACAGGGAGGGCCTCACGGCTCAATCGACCAATCAGTTCATCGACATTTTTCATAGGCCAAACTGCTTTCTGATTTTTTTGATGGCGCGATGCGCGGCAACTTTGACCGCGGACTCGTTCATCTTCATGCGTTGCCCGACTTCCCGGGCCGTATACCCCTCGACATGCATCAACGTCAAAATCTGCTTTTGCTGTTCCGCAACGGTATCCAGCATGTCATCGATATATTCGCGCTGATCACCGTCGCCGGTTACGTCCGGCAAAAATTCCGCCACTGCATCGATATCGATCATCTGATGCAGACGCGCGGCATAGTGCCGGCGCAAATGATCGCTCACCCGGAACCGTACTATCGACGTCAGCCACGGCAACAGCGGACGCTCGCCATCGTAGGTATGCCGGGCTTTGTGGATCGACATCAAAATATCCTGCACCACATCGTCGACATCGGATGCCGGCAGCGACCGGACGGTCATGGCCCGCAGCACGGGCACGATACGCCGCAGAAACTGGGTATAAGCGGCTTGGTCGCCCGCTAGGCCTGCGCGGAAAAACTTCGCTAACTCAGTGTATTTATTTGCCGATTCAAGCATGAGGCCTCGTAGGTAAATATCGCCAGAACTCAGGTTGGCGCAACACTAAATTCAGATCGCTAATCAGGCTGTCGAGGCATTAGCCTATCTAAGCGTCTGCGTTGAGATAAGCATAAGCCGGCATCAGACGGCCCTTATGCAACTGCACGGCGGCTTTGACGACACCCTCCGGGTCGCCGCTGAGTAAATGCGGCAGCACATTGGCGATCAACTCTTCACCGAATCCTTTGCTCGCATCGCGGGGAATGGCACTCGGCAGGTTATCAACGGCCATGACGCCGATGCTGTTGGGCGTACCAGGCAACACTTCGGTTCCGCTGCGTGGGTCCCATGCATAGAAAGCGTGGTCCAGGGTGCTCGGCCGAACGGTACTGGGAATCGGCCCGGCAATGTCGCAACTGACGTCGGCAATATAGTTCAATCGAAAATCGGGCCGTTGCGCATCGTCGGCCGTAAAAAAAACCGGTGCGCCGGGCGGATGGTAATGGCAGGGAATAAAAATATCAGCACAGGCAGCATACGGCAGAAAAGCACTGCGGTAATTTTCCGGATGTGTCGTGAAATCGGTCCGATCAAAGCCTCGACCATCCTGGTGGGCCATGTATTGATCCGGCCTTAAAACGGTATAAACCTTGCCCTGGTTTTCAGGCTGACGAGAATCCGCCAAAAATACACTGGGCTCCAGCGCTGCGAAACCGGCTGCTTCCAGGAGGTCCACGGCCCCGCGACCGGCCCGCCCCACCCCAGTCACAACGACGCGGCAGCTCTGCACAGCATCGAGCGCCGTCAATTGTTGATGCAAACCAGTGAGGTCGGCCTGCGCCTGAGGAGGCGCCAAAACGAATTTTTGGTGTTGCTGGCCCCAGCCGCGCAGCCCATTGTAGGCCCCGACTACTCCCGCATAATAGCCAAAACCGATCAAGCGTCTGCCGTTTTTGTCTTTGATCAGCTCCCAATCGATAAGATTCATGCCGCTTTTTTCGTATTTTTTTAGCAAACCTGGTTGTTGGCCTTTGAAGGTATGCGAAAAAAAGCAGTAGGACTTTCCAGGCAGAATCTTTTCAGGCTGCATTTCTTTCAAGCCTAAATACAGATCGCAATCGGGAAGGTCATTGACGACTTGAACGTGTTGATCACTGTAGTCCGCGTTGCCGTATATGCGTTGGGCGCTGGCCTGCACGACCAGCGCCAGCGCAGGGTAATCGCGCCGCATTTCGGTACATTGGGCCGGCGTCAAAGGCGCCCGCCGTTCGCCGGGCTTTTCTTCGACCACCCCAATTTTGATAATCGGCTGCGGCCACAATTGGTGGCGTATCGTCAGACCGGCGCCATGCGGCGTCTGACTGGCCAAATGATGCCAACGTTCGATGCAATCATCCAAAATGCGTTGCTGTCGAGGGCTCGGCACACACCCTTGCAAAGACGACTGGGTCAGCGCTATTGCAAAATCAGCGATTTCCACGGCATGGTAATCGTGTCCATCGACGGTGCAAACTTCAGCGGGGCGTAGATTCTCCGCAGCCAAGACCAGTGCCTGCGCCCGGGTGTCGAGAGGGCATGTGTTTTCGAATCCGACTTCGAGCAGGCGTTGCAATGCTGCGGTGCGCTCTGCCGGGCATTCTTTCAAACCGATTGCCGCGTTTTCGACTATTTCCCTGAAGCTCAGCGAGACCTCAGAAGTCTCGGACAAGCGTTGAGGCGTAACCATGTGACCGACGGCAGTTAAAACCATTTTTCAGCTCTTTCAAATAGATTGATTAAAGCTTAGTTGCATTGAAATACAAATAGTTCCAAAAAATGGCATTTAAATTGGCGTTGAACGCTATTAGGCCACCGCCTTCCGGACCCGGTCGCGGATGCCCGCCCAGTCCGGCCCGTCCGCCGGCTGTTCGATAAAAATCACCGCCACCGACGCCCGATCAGCCTGTCGCAAGGCATCGTACAAACCACGAGCGACGCCATCGGGACTAGGGGGCAATTTGAAAAGCGGCAGGCCTGGCGGCGTGACGATCGGCGCCGACCAGGCGATGGCGGCGACATGCTGCCGGTTACGCACCGCCTGCTCGACCGCCGCCTGTAACGCGGCGCCCGGCAGGGCACGCAACGGCGTCTGCGGCGCATAGTGCTTGTCGAGCATACCAGCGGCGCGTACCGTCGAATCGCGGCCCGTGACCGGCTGAATCGGCTGTTGGAGCACGCGCGACAAAGACTCGACCGTGATTTGCCCAGGCCGTAGCAATACAGGGCGCTCACCGGACAGGTCGACAATTGTCGACTCGATACCGATCGTTGCGGCGCCGCCATCGACGATCAACGGGATGCGCTCGCCCAGCTCCTCGAACACGTGAGCCGCTTGCGTCGGGCTGATGCGCCCGAAACGGTTGGCCGACGGCGCGGCGATCGCGCCGCCGAACATGCGCAGCAAGGACTGTGCGACCGGATGCGCCGGGCAGCGCAGGCCGACGGTCGGCTGCCCGCCGGTCACGGCGTCGGGAATCGCCGCCGAACGCGGCAGGATCAGCGTCAACGGTCCCGGCCAGAAAGCGTCGATCAGACGCCGCGCGGTATCCGGCAGCGCCGCCGCCCAGCGCGCCAAGTCGTCGCCCGGCGCGACATGCACGATCAGAGGGTGATCGGCCGGCCGGCCTTTGGCGATAAAAATTTTACGGACCGCGTCGGGCTTGGTCGCATCTGCGCCCAGCCCATAAACCGTTTCAGTGGGAAAGGCGACGGGCTCGCCCGCGCGCCAGGCGGCGACTGCCCGGGCCAAGACCTCTGGGGTCGGCTCTAGCACCAGGGCCGGCATTATCAGCGCGCCGTGATGCCCAGCAGCGCACGCACTTTGTCGGCGGCCAGCAGCGCGGCGGTCAACGTGGGCGCGACACAGGTGATATGGCCCATTTTGCGGCCAGGACGCGGTTCGGTCTTGCCGTATAAATGCAGCTTGACCTGAGGAATTTTCAGAACCGCTGTCCAGTCGGGCTCGACGGGATCGTCTTCCGCGCCCCCCGAGCGGAACCAGATATCGCCGAGCAGGTTCAGCATGATGGCCGGCGAGTGCTGCCGGGTATCGCCCAAGGGCAAGCCGGCGACGATCCGCGCCTGTTGTTCGAACTGACTGGTGACGCAGGCATCCATCGAGTAATGGCCGCTGTTGTGCGGGCGCGGCGCCAGTTCGTTGACCAGCAGCGACCCGTCGTCCAGCACGAAAAACTCCACGCACAGGACGCCGACGTAGTCGAGCCTCTGCGCCAGGAGCGTCGCTGCCTGCCGGGCCTGCTTTTGAATCGCGTCGCCGATCCGGGCGGGTACGATGGACGTGGCCAGAATGCCGTTGAGGTGTTTGTTCTCGGCCACTGGAAACGTCGTGGTTTCTCCCTTGCGGTCGCGCGCGACGATGACCGAGACCTCCTGGCGCAAATTCAGGCGTTTTTCCAGAATGCACGGCACCCTGCCCTGCTCCGCGAATGCCGCTGTCAATTCGTCGAGTGTCTTGACCGCTGTCTGGCCTTTGCCGTCGTAGCCGAGCTGATTGATTTTGAGAATGCCGGGCAGCAAAGGGTCGAGCGCCGGGCCGATGTCACTGGCTTGAGCGATAGCGGCATGCGGAGCCACGGCGACGCCGCAACCCTCGACGAAACGTTTTTCGTCGAGCCGGTTCTGCGCAACGGCCACGGCGAACGCCGCCGGGCTGACGGTCGTTCGCAGCGCCAGGGCCTCTAGCGCCCGTGCCGGAACGTTTTCGAACTCGGTCGTCACGGCGACACAACGGTCGCCAAGGGTTTGCAAGGCGGCATCATCGGCATAGTCGGCCTGCAAGTGCCTATCGGCGACAGTGCCGGCCGGGCTGTCGGCGCCCGGATCGAGCACCATGACGCGAAACCCGAGGCTCTGCGCCGCCATGCAGAACATCCGTCCAAGCTGGCCGCCACCAAGCAGACCGAGCCAGTCGCCCGAGCGCGCAATGCGCAGCGATAGGCTCATACGACCGGCGGCAGTACGCTATGAGCGGCCTGCGCGTGCTGTTGCCTGCGATAAGCGAACAGCCGTTCGGCGAGCGCACCGTCGTGGACGGCGAGCATCGCGACCACGGCCAGCGCCGCGTTGACCGCGCCGGCTTCGCCGATCGCCAGCGTCAGGACAGGCACGCCCCTGGGCATCTGCACGATCGACAGCAGCGAATCCTCACCGCGTAAATACTTCGATGGAACCGGCACACCAAGGACCGGCACGATTGTTTTGGCGGCCAGCATGCCCGGCAGATGCGCCGCGCCGCCGGCACCAGCGATGATTGCGATCAAGCCCCGACCACGCGCGGCTTCGGCGTATTCGAACATGTCGTCCGGCATGCGATGGGCGGACAAGACCCGCGCCTCGCAGACGACACCGAAGTGTTTGAGGGTCACGACGGCGTGCTGCATGACCTCCCAATCGGAAGCCGACCCCATGACGACGCCGACCTGCACGCGGGTCGCAGACGGTCGTTGCGCAATCACACTCCCCGCCCCAGCGGCTGATCTTGCGGCTGCGTCGGCCGTCGTGCTCCATGCCTGGCCGGTGATGGCTTCATAAGCTTGACGGTATTTCGCCGCCGTCTGCGCAATGATCTCGGCGGGCAGTGGCGGCGGTGGCGCCTGTTTGTTCCAGCCCGTCAAGGCATCGAGGTAATCGCGCACGAACTGCTTGTCGTACGATGGCGGCGATACGCCGACCCGGTATTGATCGGCCGGCCAGTAACGGGATGAATCGGCAGTCAGCACCTCGTCCATCAAGGTCAAGCAACCATCCTCATCCAGGCCGAACTCGAACTTGGTATCGGCCACGATGATTCCGCGGCTCGCCGCGTAACGCGCAGCTTCGTCATAAAGACGCAGCGACACGTCGCGGATCTGCTCGGCGAGCGCTTGTCCGACCAGCGCCACGACCTTCGCGAAAGCGATGTTTTCGTCGTGCTGTCCGGCCGGAGCCTTGGACGCCGGCGTGAAAATCGGCTGCGGCAACTGCTCGGCCAGTCTTAGCCCCTGAGGCAGCGCAATCCCGCACACCGCGCCGGTCGCCTGATAATCCTTCCAGGCGGAGCCGATCAGGTAACCGCGCACCACCGCCTCCAGCGGCAGCGGCCTGAGCCGCTTGACGACCATCGCACGGCCGGTCACCTGCGAGCGCTCGGCTGCCAACACGACCGACTCGGGAGCGATGCCCGTCAGGTGATTCGGCACGATGTGTTCGAGCCGGTCGAACCAGAACTGCGCCATTTGCGTCAGCACCGCCCCCTTGTCGGGAATCCCTTCGTGCATGACGACATCGAACGCCGAAATGCGGTCGGTGGCGACGATCAGGAGTTTGTCGTGATCGACCGAGTAGTTGTCGCGCACCTTGCCGCGGTGCAGCAGGTTGAGCGATGGAATGTCGGAGCTGTGCAGGGGGCGCATTTATTGCACGATCTGTTGCAGTTGGCCGGCTTTGTACTGCGCGGCGACGGTCGTGAGGTCGAGGCCTTTGACCTTGCTGGCCTGCCCGGCGCAGTTGAACTGCTCGTAACGCTGTTTGCAGATGGCTTTCGCTGCAGCCTTGGCGGGTTTGAGGTATTCGCGCGGGTCGAACTTGCCGGGGTTTTCAGCGAAAAAGCGGCGAATCGCGCCGGTCATCGCCAAACGAATATCGGTGTCGATGTTGATTTTACGGACGCCGTGCTTGATGGCCTCCTGGATTTCCTCGACCGGCACGCCGTAAGTTTCTTTCATGTCTCCGCCAAATTCGCGGATTTCGGCGAGCAGGTTCTGCGGCACACTCGAACTGCCATGCATGACCAGATGCGTATTCGGAATACGGCGGTGAATCTGTTTGATACGCTCGATGGCGAGAATGTCGCCGGTTGGCTTACGCGTGAACTTGTAAGCACCGTGGCTGGTGCCGATAGCGATCGCCAGGGCGTCGAGCTGGGTGCGCTTGACGAAGTCGGCCGCCTGTTCGGGGTCGGTCAGCAGTTGGTCCATGGTCATGACGGCATCGGTGCCGTGGCCGTCTTCTTTGTCGCCCTGCATGGTTTCCAGCGAGCCCAGGCAGCCGAGTTCGCCCTCGACGGTCACGCCGATGCTATGCGCGATCTCGACGACGTGCCGCGTCACGGCGACGTTGTATTCGTAATCCGCGATGGTCTTGCCGTCTTCGCGCAGGGACCCGTCCATCATGACCGACGAGAAACCGAGCCGCATCGCCTGGACACACACCGCCGGGCTCTGGCCATGGTCCTGGTGCATGACGACCGGCACTTTCGGGTAAGCCTCGACGGCCGCCTCGATCAAGTGGCGCAGGAAATGCTCGCCAGCATATTTGCGCGCACCGGCCGAGGCCTGCATGATGACTGGCGAGTCGGTCTCCGAGGCAGCCTCCATGATCGCCTGCACCTGTTCGAGGTTGTTGACGTTGAACGCCGGAATGCCATAAGCGTTTTCGGCGGCGTGGTCGAGCAGTTCGCGCATTGATACAAGGGCCATGGTGAGTCTCCAGAAACTGAATATTAAAAACGGTGAATCGTGCCGGACAGCATTCTCATCAGACGCGCGCGTGATCGCCGACACGCACGATTTTCATGGTGTTGGTGCCGCCCGACTTGCCGATCGGCTCGCCGATGGTGATGACGATCAGATCGCCGATATCGACGACGCCAGCGTTGAGCAGCGCCTGCTCGGCGTACGCCAGCAAGGCATCGCGGTCGTGCGTTTCGTATTGCACCAGCACGGTCTGCACGTCGCGGTACAGCGACAGCCGACGGCGTGTGCGCTCTTCGGGTGTCAGTGCGTAGATCGGCAGGCCGCAGTTCAGGCGCGACATCCACAGGGCCGTGGCACCAGACTGCGTGAGCGCGGCGATCGCCTTCACTTTCAAGTGATGGGCCGTGAACAGCGCCGCCATCGCGATCGACTGATCGACCCTGGTGAACGTCCGGTTCAGAAAGTCAGTGTCGAGGGTGACCTGGGCCGAGCTTTCGGCTGCCAGGCAGACACGCGCCATCGCCTCGATGGTTTCGACCGGAAAGCGCCCGGCGGCCGTTTCGGCCGACAACATGACGGCATCGGTGCCGTCGAGCACTGCGTTGGCCACGTCCGATACCTCGGCGCGCGTGGGCACCGGGTTTTCGATCATGCTTTCCATCATCTGCGTGGCGGTGATCGCGAGCTTGTTGTATTCGCGGGCCTGGCGGATGAGGCGCTTTTGCACGGCCGGCACGGCCGCATCGCCAATCTCCACGGCCAGATCGCCGCGCGCGACCATCATGCCGTCGCAGGCGTTGAGGATTTCGGGCAGATTGTCGAGCGCCTCGCAGCGCTCGATCTTGGCAATCATTTGCGCATGGCCGCCCGCAGCACGCATGAGCTCGCGCGCCATGACCATGTCTGCGCCGCTTTTCGGAAACGACACAGCCACATAATCAGCCTCGAATGCGGCGGCCGTGCGAATATCCTCCATGTCTTTGGCGGTCAGCGCCGGTGCTGATAAACCACCGCCAAGCTTGTTGATACCCTTGCGGTTCTTGAGCGTGCCGCCCACCTTCACGGTACAGTGAATTTCCGATCCGGCCACGCTGTCGACGGTCAACACGATGCGCCCGTCGTCGAGCAGCAAGGTGTCGCCAGCCGTCACGTCGCCCACCAGTTCGGGGTAATCCAGCCCGACCCGTCTGCCGTCACCTTCCTTGCAGGCGGCGTCGAGAATGAAACCCTGCCCGTTCTGCAGTTCGGTGCTGCCCGTGGCGAACAGCCCGACACGGATCTTCGGCCCCTGCAGATCGGCCATGACGGCCACGTCACGCGCCAGCCGCGCGGCGATCTCGCGCACGAGTTGCACTTTGGCCGTGTGTTCGGCGGCGGTGCCATGCGAAAAATTCACCCGCACCACATTGACGCCGGCGAGAATCATTTTTTCGAGCACGGCCGGCTCGGCGGACGATGGGCCGAGGGTGGCGACGATTTTGGTCTGGCGGGACATGCGGTTCCTATGGAGAAATACGGGGACGATCAATCGGACTGAATCTGGCCGGCTCAGGCGCGTGCTTCGAGCACGGCGACCGCCGGCAGGACCTTGCCCTCCAGAAACTCGAGGAAGGCGCCGCCGCCGGTCGAAATATAATCGATGTCTTTGGCGATGTCATATTTGGCGATCGCCGCGAGCGTGTCGCCACCACCGGCAATGGAAAACGCCTTGGAGCGCGCAATCGCCCGGGCCAGCGCTTCGGTGCCGTGGCCGAACTGATCGAACTCGAAGACGCCGACCGGACCGTTCCAGACGATGGTGCCGGCATTTTCGAGCATCTCGGCCAGTCTTTCGGCCGTATTGGGGCCGAGGTCGAGAATCATTTCGTCCGACCCGACTTTGTCGACCGACTTGATCAGGCCCGGCTGGGACGAACAAAACTTGAACGCCGTGACCACGTCCTCGGTCGCGGGCACGGCCGCGCCGCGCGCCGCCATCTTGTCGATGATGGCTTTGGCCTGTGGCACCAGATCGGGCTCGACCAGCGACTTGCCGACCGGGCGGCCCTGCGCCAGCAAAAACGTGTTGGCGATGCCGCCACCGACGATCAACTGATCGACCTTGTCGGCCAGGCGGTTCAGAATGCTCAGCTTGCTCGAGACTTTCGCGCCGCCGACGATAGCCACCATCGGACGCTGGGGATTGTCGAGCGACTTCCCGAGCGCATCGAGCTCGGCGGCCAGCAAGGGGCCCGCACACGCCTCGGGGGCGTATTGCGCCATGCCGACCGTCGTGGCCTCGGTACGGTGGGCCGCCCCGAACGCGTCGTTCACATAAATATCGCAGAACGAAGCCATTTTGCGCGCCAGCGCATCGTCGTTGGCTTTTTCGCCGACGTTGAAACGGCAGTTTTCGAGCAACATGATCTCGCCGGGTTTGACGTCGACGCCATCCAGCCAGTCGCACTGCAGCGGGACGTCGCGGTTCAGCAGTTCGCCCAGACGGAGCGCCACATGCGCCAGCGATTCGGTGGCGGTGTGTTCGCCTTCGACCGGCCGGCCGAAGTGCGACGTCAGCATCAAGGCCGCGCCGTTGTCCAGACAGTAGCGAATGCCGGGCAGGGCCGCGCGAATTCGGGTATCTTCGGTGATGTTATTAGCCTGATCGACAGGCACGTTAAAGTCGACCCGAATGAAAACCCGCTTGTTTCGGACGTCGAGATCGGTCAGTCGCTTGAAACGCGCCATGGACAGTACCCTGAAGAAAAAACAATGCGCGATTATACCGCCGCCCGCGCCACGATAGCAGCCTATGGCTGGGCTTTCGTCATCATTTTGCTATGCGCCTCGGTTCACGGGGCATGGCCGGCATTCCGTTACGATGCCTCGCTCCCCTGGGCTTGGCGCTGGGCCAGCGCTCTCACGGCCCAGTTCAATCATCTGAGCTGGTACCACTGGGGGCTGAACGCCGTCGGGCTGCTGCTGCTCTGCTGGGGTTTCGCCGGTTGGTGGACACCGCGGCGGGCCCTGGTTTATTTCGCGGGGTCGCTGTTCGGAGTGGCGCTCGGCGTGCTAACGAACCCGGCGATTCACTGGTACGTCGGGTTGAGCGGTGCGCTGTATGGCTTATTGGCGGCCGGGTGCATCGATCGGATAACGCGGCGAAATACAACGCTTCGGCAACGCCTGCCGGCAATCGGCGTGCTACTCGCCGTGGCGATCAAGCTCTGGATCGACAGCCGTTGGCCTGAATTGTTTTCAGCGGATACGGCGGTGCTCGGCGGGCCGGTGCTACCCATCGCCCATGTTTATGGCGCGACAAGTGGCGCCGTTGGCGCTTGGGCGGAGTATCTCGCATCGAGTAGATTTCACAAACGACTAAAGTAAATACGCCGCCGTGTTTTGCCGATGCCATTCGGCCAGAACCGGGCGCTGCCGCTTTCCCATCCGACCGGGACCGACTTGAGTCTGCTTGAAGCAAAGATGGAGATAATTTTTGCTCCTCATGAGCTTTCACGACGGAACTTATCTGATGGTTCATGCCACAGAAGGAAGTCACTTTTTCGTTAAGGAAACCCAAATCATGGGTAATTGCGTTAGTTTTCCTCGGCAGCCGATGGGCAGCCCTAGCTTGGCTATCGATCAGGTCGGTCAAGAATCTCCTGTGGCTAATGCCGCAACGGCAACGCCCATGACCCGGCATGAGTTTATAGCGGCGCTAGACCAATGGGTCGCGGAGGCACCGGATAATAATGCACGAGATCAATACACAGCGACAGCTAAAGAAATACTGGTTTGCTTCGATGCTGGGCGCGATGCTCCGCAAAGTATTGAGGCCACACGACTGTTCTTATTCGATAAGAATTTGTTATGTAGTTTACCGACAGTAATCGGCGAGTTGACCGCGCTGCAAACTCTGTACGTGATGGGCTGCCATTCGCTCAGAAGCTTACCAGACAGCATCGGTAATCTGACGGCGCTGCAGACTCTGAATTTGACCAGTTGCGACGCACTCAAAAAATTACCCGAAAACATCGGTAATCTGACGGCGCTGCAAATTCTGACTTTGAATGAGTGCGGGGCGCTCGAAACCTTGCCCGAAAGCTTCGGTAATCTGACGGCGCTGCAAACTCTAAATTTGGACGGTTGCCTCGCACTCGAAGACTTACCCGAAAGCTTCGGTAATTTGACGGCGCTGCAAACTCTGGAGTTGATAGTTTGCCGCTCACTCAAAAACCTACCCGAAAACATCGGTAATCTGACGGCGCTGCAAACTCTGAAGTTGGACCATTGCCATGCGCTCAGAAGCTTACCCGACAGTATTGGCAGATTGCGCCACTTACGCCACTTGAATCTCGAGAACAACGGTTACACCCGCGTTTTCGACGTATTGCTCGAATTACCTGCCGATACCGAAATTTTGTTACGGAACAATAACTTGCCAGAGGACGAGATACGCCGTGTCCGTGGCCTTGTAGCAGAGCGGCAGGCACAAGGCCTGCAACCGCCGCAGCTAATTCTGCCCCGCTTACCAGAGGACATCGATCAAGAAAATACACTGCGGAGGCTTGCGGAAGGCGGCATGAACGTGCACGCGCCGGAGCTTACCGCCACGTTGAAGTTACGCATCGATGAACTGGCGGCTCAGTTTCCTGATCATCTGCGCGGCAATAAAGAAACGCAAAACCGTGACATGCTCGCCATTAAAGCTCGCCTCGAGCAGCTATTACAACAATACGGCGCAGGTGATGAGCCAGCCCGAAAGACGGCAGAGCGCATGTTCGCGGTCGGGCTGGGGAAAGATAAAGCTTATGCCAACGATTTTCATTATTCTCCCGGCCATGTGCTCTCCTACGTCATGCTCGCGCTGGAGCGCCAGTGGAAGCATACCCCTGAACACGCTTATCAGGAGGCGCATGAGAATGGCGCTAAATTGCTGATCGAGATGCTGAAAGAAGCAACCGGCTTCTGCGATACCCGTCTCATCAATCAGGTGTTCCAGATCGTTGGCGCGCCGCTGTCGACCTATGCCGAACAGCACCCCGAAATCGTCGAGGCAAAGCCCGTCGCGCTATCCCATGAACAGGTTCGCGACACGACGCTGCCGATAGCCATAAGCCTGCTGGCGAAACTGGAAGAGCAAAAGAGAGCGCCATCGTCGTCCAGCCAGCCAGGCCAAACGCGCGAGCAATTACAGGAAACCTTTCGTCAGGAACTGACTGCCGAAGTGCGCCGTGACCATCCCAACATCAAGGCACAACAACTAAGCGTCTATATCGACGAGCTAATAGGGGCATGGGACGATCTCGAAGCACTCGCGCTTGAGAAACTTGAAGCCACACCGAAAACCGGGGCTTGAACCGCCGCCGACGCCGCGTTTTAAAAAAGCCTGACGCGCAGCGGACCGGCGGGCGTTTCTTAAGCAGCGCGCATCAAGGCAACCGTCGTGTCCAGCATCCGGTTCGAGAAGCCCCACTCGTTGTCGTACCACGACGATACTTTGACGAGTCGGCCGCTGACCTTGGTGAGCGTCGCATCGAAGTTACTCGATGCCGGGTTGTGGTTGAAGTCGACCGAGACGAGCGGTGCGTCGTTATACGTCAGGACGCCTTTCAAAGCACCCTCGGCTGCGGCTTTCAATAAACCGTTGACCTCGTCGACAGTCGTGTCGCGGGTGGCGATGAAAGACAGGTCGACCAGCGAGACATTGATGGTGGGCACGCGGATCGCGAAACCATCGAGCTTGCCGTTGAGCTCGGGCAGAACCAGCCCGACCGCTGCGGCAGCGCCCGTTTTGGTCGGGATCATCGACATGGTCGCCGAGCGTGCGCGACGCAGGTCTTCGTGATAAACGTCGGTCAGCACCTGGTCGTTGGTATAGGCGTGAATCGTGGTCATGAGGCCGGTTTCCAAGCCGATCGCATGGTGCAGGGGCTGCACTAGCGGGGCCAGGCAGTTGGTCGTACACGAGGCATTGGAAATCACCGTATCGCTGGCTTTCAGCACATGGTGGTTGACGCCATAGACGATGGTCGCGTCGACATCCTTGCCACCCGGCGCGGAGATGATCACCTTCTTGGCGCCGGCTTTCAGGTGCGCGGACGCTTTCTCTTTGCTGGTGAAAAAGCCCGTGCATTCGAGCACGACATCCACACCCAGCTCGCCCCAGGGAAGCTCGGCAGGATTGCGGTTGGCGAGCACCCGAATGCGGTCGCCGTTGACCACGATGCAATCGCCGTCGACCGCGACCGTGCCAGGGAAGCGGCCGTGGGCGGTGTCGTATTGCGTCAGATGCGCGTTGGTTCTGGGGTCGCCGAGGTCGTTGATCGCAACGATTTCGATGTCGTGCTGTTTGCCGCCTTCATAGTGCGCCCGCAGGGTATTGCGGCCGATGCGGCCATAGCCGTTGATCGCTACGCGGATGGTCATGGTGAAACTCCGTCAATGATGAGAAATCTATAAAAACTGGCGGGCCGCCTGCACGAGATGCGCCACGGTGATGCCGAAATGTTCGAACAATAACGGTGCCGGGGCAGACTCGCCGAAACGGTCCAAACCAATCGGCAAGCCACGGCCGGCCCGGGCGATGTATTTCCACCAACCGTCGGTCACGCCGGCTTCGATGGTCAACAACGGCACGCCGGGCACGATGACGCTCACCTGGTACTCGGCTGACTGGCGGTCGAACACCGTCGACGCCGGCATCGAGATGACGCGTACGCCGACGCCCTCGGCACCGAGCTGCCGCGCGGCCTGCAAGGCCAACTGCAGCTCCGAGCCGGTGGCGGCGATTGCCAGCCGGGGCACACCGTCGCCCGCATCGCGCACCACATAGCCACCACGGGCAATCGCTTCGCGCTGCGCCAGCGACCGTTCGACGAAGGGTAGATTTTGTCTGGAGAACAATAAGCAGCTCGGGCCGTCACGGCGCCCGACCGCAGCCAGCCAGGCAGCCATCGATTCGACCGAGTCGGCGGGGCGCCAGACATCCATGTGCGGAATCAGCCGCAGGCTGGCGGCGTGCTCGACCGGCTGATGCGTCGGGCCATCTTCGCCCAGACCGATCGAATCGTGCGTGAACACGAAAATACTGCGCTGCTGCATGAGCGCGGCCATGCGCAAGGCGTTGCGACAGTAGTCGGAAAACGTCAGAAAGGTCGCACCGAACGGAATGTAGCCGCCATGCAAAGCCACGCCGTTCAGGGCAGCGGCCATACCAAACTCGCGCACACCCCAGTTGATGTGGTTGCCGCCGGCAAAGGCGCGCGGCGGACCGGTCCGCACCGACACGCACTTGGGCCAGTTGGTGAGATTCGAACCGGTCAGATCGGCCGACCCGCCGAGCAATTCCGGCAAATGCTCGGCCAGCATCGTGATCGCATTCTGACTGGCTTTGCGAGTGGCCAGGGTCTCGGCCTGCTCATCGACTCTCTGCAGCAGCGACTGGGCGGTCTCAGTCCACTGCGCAGGCAGGTCACCCGCCAGACGCCGGCGGAACTCCTGCGCCTGCACGGGAAATTTTTCCTGGTAAGCGGCGAAGAGCTTTTTCCAGGCCTGCTCGCGCGCCGCACCGCTGACCTGGGCATCCCAGGCGTTATAGACCTCGGCAGGAATCTCGAAGGGGCCATGCGGCCAGCCAAGCGCAGCGCGGGTCGCGGCGATTTCTGCGGCGCCCAGTGGCGCCCCGTGCACTTTGTCGGTGCCGGCCAGGTTTGGCGACCCCTGGCCGATCTTGGTCTTGCAGACAATCAGCGTCGGCCCCTTGTCGAGCGTCGCGTACTGCTTAGCCTGCGCAATCGCCGCGTCGACGGCGTCCACCTTGTGGCCGTTGACCACCGAAATGACGTTCCACCCGTAGGCCTCGAACCGCTTCGGCGTGTTGTCGGAAAACCAGGGTTCGACCGCGCCGTCGATCGAAATGCCGTTATCGTCGTAGAGCACGATCAGTTTCGATAAGCGCAGCGTACCGGCCAGCGAACAGACCTCGTGCGACACGCCCTCCATCAGACAGCCGTCGCCCACGAAAACGAAAGTATGGTGATCGACGAGTGAAAAGCCAGGCCGGTTGAACTCGGCGGCCAGCAGCTTTTCCGCCAGAGCCATGCCAACCGCATTCGCGATACCCTGGCCCAAGGGGCCGGTCGTGGTTTCGACGCCCGGCGTCACCGCGACTTCTGGGTGACCCGGCGTTTGCGAGTGCAATTGGCGAAAATTCTTCAGCGCTTCGATCGGCAGATCGTAGCCCGTCAGGTGCAGCAGCGCAGACAGCAGCATCGAGCCGTGGCCGTTGGACAACACGAAGCGGTCGCGGTCGGCCCAGGCAGGGTTGTTTGGATTGTGCTTCAAATGACGCGACCACAAGGCCACGGCGATTTCCGCCATGCCCATCGGCATACCTGGATGACCGGAATTGGCGGCTTGCACGGCGTCCATGGCCAAAGCGCGGATGGCGTTGGCCATTTGACTGGAGGAAGCTGACAAGGAGGCTGACATAAGGGTAGATGGGCTTTGATGCGGGAAAGCGAGATTTTATCAAACTTCGGCCAGGTGCCGTGCCGCCGCGCCCGCAAAATTTACACGCAAAATAGTTTGCGGCCTGCGAACGAACGGATAGTATGGTGGCAGCGATTTCGCGCATGCCTTTTGAAGGAACTCAGCGTGGCCGATTTTTCTGCTTTATTGGGACTGGACACCAGTGCCATCATCGCCGGCAAGGTGCGCCTCGATAAACGCTTCGTCGATCTGCAGGAGGCGCTGGATACTGTGATCGCCAGCATGAAGCCTGCGCTGGAAGGCAAGTCCATCGCGCTCGAGAAAGAAATCGCAGCCGATGTGCCGGCCGTCGAATGCGACCCCGAACGGATTCAGCAAATCTTGTGGAATCTGCTGAGCAACGCCGTCAAGTTCACCGGCAAGGGGGGCCACATCGACATCGTCATAGAAAAAATCGACGACCGGGTCAGGATCGTCTTCATCGACAATGGCGTCGGGATCGACGCCGATTTTCTGCCCAAGCTCTTCGAGCGTTTCAGCCAGGCGGACGCATCGAGCCGACGCAGCCATGGCGGGCCGGGACTGGGTTTGTTTATCGCCAAGAATCTGGTGGAACTGCACGGCGGGAGCCTCACCGCCGCCAGCGCCGGCAAGGGACAGGGCGCACGATTCGCGCTGACGCTGCCGATCCATTCGCCGTCCGCCGCAGCCAGCCTCTTGCGGGCACATCCCAGATCAGCAATACCGAAGGCGCCTGCCGGATCGCCCCACTGGCCCCGAAGTGGCTTAAAATAAGTTGGCCCATCATGCATGTCATGCGTTTTGCCCATGCCCCGCTTCCACATTGACCAGCCGTTGACCGACCATGCGTCGCTGAACTTGCCCACCGACATCGCACACCATGCGTTTCGCGTGCTTCGTCTGCCAGTCGGCGCCAATATTTCGCTCTGGAACGGCGATGGTCGCGAGTGGCCGGCACGCATCGCAGGCACCGAGCGGCAGGCCAGTGCGCAGCTCGGTGCGGCAGTCACACCGGCCACCGAGCTGCGCAGTCGAATTCATCTCGTGCAGGCACTGCCCGAGGGGGATAAAATGGACTGGATCGTGGAAAAATGCACCGAAGCCGGAATTAGCGCGGCTCACCCCGTGCAGGCGCAACGCTCGGTCGTCCGTCTGCACGGCGACCGTGCGCTGCGGCGGCAAGCGCATTGGCTAAAAATCGCGCTGGCCGCCGCCAGCCAGTGCGGCCGGGCGGCTTTGCCCGAGCTGGGCGCTATACAGACGCTGCGCGACTACGCCGAGCATTTCGCCAGACAACCCAAGGATCCGTCCAGGCTCTGCCTGCTGCCGACTCCGGGGCCGCATCCGCGCCTGCCGACGATGTCTTCGAGCATGCTGCGGCCCACCGATATTTATCTGGCCATCGGCCCGGAAGGCGGGTGGACAAACGACGAAATTGCCACCTTGACGCGCATCGGGTTCCGGCCCGTCAGCCTCGGACCGCGCGTTTACCGGACCGAAACCGCTGGTCTGCTGGCAATTAGCCAGCTAATTGCTTTATTCTCACTGGACCCCGTCTGAGTGTGCACAAGGCCATTTCCACACTTTCAACCGAAAAGACAATCGCAATGAGCTCACCCGCCCTACCCGATTCACTGCACCATCCGGCACTTCTGCAAAGCGGCCTGTTGATCGACAACAGCTTCGGCCCATCCAGCGACGATTCGGCTTTTCTGGTGCATAACCCAGCCAACGGCGCGGCCCTGGCCCAGGTGGCCAACACTGCGCCGGTCGATGTCGAGCGCGCCTTGGCGAGCGCGGCCGCTGCGCTGCCGGCGTGGCGCGCGCTGCCTGCCCGCGACCGCTCGGCCGTTTTGCGTCGCTGGTTCGAGCTCATAACGACACACCAGGACGACCTGGCCTTGCTGATGACCTTGGAGCAGGGTAAGCCGCTGGGCGAGGCCAAGGCGGAGGTCGCGTATGGCGCGTCGTTCATCGAGTGGTTCGCCGAGCAGGGGAAACGCGTCGAGGGCCGCATTCTCGCCAGTCCACGAGCCGACAGACAGCTCTGGGTGACCCACGAGCCCGTCGGGGTGTGCGTGGCGATCACGCCGTGGAACTTTCCGATCGCGATGCTGACGCGCAAGCTCGGCCCGGCGCTGGCCGCCGGCTGCACGGTGATCGTCAAGCCAGCCGAACAAACCCCGCTCAGCGCACTGGCGCTGGCATACCTGGCGCGTCTGGCGGGCCTGCCGGCCGGCGTGCTGGCGGTGCTGCCGGCCGATGCAGAGCGTTCGGTCGAGGTGGGCGGCTTGCTGTGCGCCAGTCCAGTCGTGCGGAAACTGTCGTTCACGGGTTCGACCGCGGTTGGCCGTTTATTGATGGCGCAGTGCGCCCCGACGGTCAAGCGCCTGTCGCTCGAACTCGGTGGCAACGCGCCGTTCATCGTCTTTCCGGATGCCGACCTGGACGCTGCAGTCGAAGGCGCAATCACCTCCAAATACCGCAACAACGGCCAGACCTGCGTGTGCAGCAACCGGCTGTATGTTCACCATTCGGTGGTCGACACATTCAGCCGCAAACTGACCGACCGCGTGCGCGGGCTGACGGTCGGCCCCGGCTGGGAAGACGGCATGCAGCTAGGCCCGTTGATCGATGAACCGGGTTTGGCCAAAGTGCAGGAGCATGTGGCTGACGCGCTCGCGCACGGCGCACGGCTGTTGACCGGCGGCAAACCGCACGCGCTCGGCGGCCTGTTCTACGAGCCCACGGTACTGACGGGCGCAACCGCCGCGATGCAAATCGCACGCGAGGAAACTTTCGGGCCGGTGGCGCCGATTTTCGGCTTCAGCGACGAGACGCAGGTGGTTCAGCTCGCAAACGCCACCGAAGCCGGCTTGGCGGCGTATTTTTACAGCCGCGATGTCGAGCGCATCATGCGGGTCGCGGCGGCGCTGGAGTACGGCATGATCGGCGTCAATACCGGCACCATTTCGCATGAAATGGCGCCGTTCGGCGGGGTCAAGCAGTCCGGCATCGGGCGCGAGGGATCGCAGACCGGTATCGACGAATATCTCGAAACCAAATACGTTTGCCTGGGCTTGGCGGGCACATGACGGCGCCCTGAGCGCCGCCTGAAACGCCAACCGAATCACCGCACAGAATGGCGGTACAATTGGCGACCCGACGATATCAGCCGCCAGGCGTTCGCCTGTCGTGCTCACATGAGGATTGCTCCGGCCATGTTGACCTTTCAACAAGCCATTTTAAGCCTGCAGAATTACTGGAACCGGCAAGGCTGTGCGCTGCTGCAGCCGCTCGACATGGAAGTCGGCGCCGGGACCAGCCACCCGGCCACCTTTTTGCGCGCCCTCGGCCCAGAGCCATGGCGGGCTGCGTATGTGCAGCCGTCGCGCCGCCCCAAAGACGGCCGTTATGGCGACAACCCGAACCGCCTGCAGCACTATTACCAATACCAGGTCGTACTCAAACCCGCCCCGGAAAATATTCTGGATCTGTATATCGGTTCTCTCGTGGAGCTCGGTATCGATCCGAAACAAAACGACATCCGTTTCGTCGAGGACGACTGGGAAAACCCGACGCTCGGCGCCTGGGGGCTGGGCTGGGAAGTCTGGCTCAACGGCATGGAAGTGACGCAGTTCACCTACTTTCAGCAAGTCGGCGGCCTGGACTGCAAACCCGTGCTGGGCGAAATCACCTACGGCATCGAACGCCTGGCCATGTATTTGCAAGACAAGGAAAACGTCTACGACCTGGTCTGGACCCAATGGGAAGAAAACGGCATTACCCGTGAACTGAGCTACGGCGACGTATTCCATCAGAACGAGTTTGAGCAGTCGATTTACAATTTTGAACACAGCGCGGTGGACGTACTCTTTCATCAGTTCGCCACTTACGAAACCGAAGCGCAGCGGCTGATCGACGCCAAGCTCGCTTTGCCCGCCTACGAAATGATTCTCAAAGCCTCGCACACCTTCAACCTGCTGGACGCCCGTGGTGCCATTTCGGTGACCGAGCGCGCGGCCTACATCGGCCGCATTCGCAACCTGTCGCGCGGCATCGCCAAGGCATATTACGATTCGCGCGAGCGGCTCGGCTTTCCAATGTTGGGAGCGGCTGCCGCATGAGTTACGCCACCAGCACCAACACTCTGCTCGTCGAACTGCTGACCGAAGAGTTGCCGCCCAAAGCGCTCTCCGCCTTGAGCCAGGCCTTCTCCGCGCAACTCGCCGACGAGCTGCGCAGCCTCGGTTATCTGAATGCACATAGCAACATTGCTTCGTTCGCCACGCCACGCCGGCTCGCAGTGTCGATCAGCCAGGTAGCGGCCGTCTCGCCCGACCAAGCCGTGCAGGAAAAGCTGCTGCCGGCCAGCATCGGCTTAGACGCCAACGGCCAAGCGACCGCGCCGCTACTGAAAAAACTCCAGGCACTCGGGCTGAGCAACATCGACCTTTCGCAACTGGAACGCATCGCCGACGGCAAGCAGGAACAGCTCGTCTACCGTTACACCGCGCCCGGCAAGCCGCTGGCGGACGGTCTGCAGCAAGCCCTCGACCACGCACTGCACCGCCTGCCCATCCCGAAGCTCATGAGCTATCAGCGGCCCGACGGGCAGACAGTCCAGTTCGTTCGCCCCGTCCATGGCCTGCTCGCGCTGCACGGGGCGGACATCATACCGCTGCAGGCCTTCGGTTTGCAGGCGGACCGCATCACGCAGGGCCATCGCTTCGAGGCCGACGCGCCGGTGCTGACCCTCGACCATGCGGACGATTACGCAGCGCTCCTCGAACGACGCGGCGCGGTCGTCGCGGGCTTTGCGACCCGGCGCGCCCGGATTCTAGCGCAGCTACAGGCTGCAGCGCAGCGCCTGGGCGGTCTGACAATCATTCTGGACGAGGCACTGCTCGACGAGGTGACCGCACTCGTGGAGCGTCCGAACGTACTCGCCGGCCGCTTCGACCCCGGCTTTCTTCAGGTGCCGGCCGAGTGCCTGATTCTCACCATGCAGGCCAACCAGAAATACTTTCCGCTCGTGGCCGCCGACGGCGCGTTGACCGAGCATTTCCTGATCGTCAGCAACCTGACGCCGGTCGATGCCAGTGCCATCATCCGGGGAAACGAGCGCGTGATCCGGCCGCGTCTGGCCGACGCCAAATTCTTTTTCGATCAAGACCGTAAAAAGCCGCTGGTCGACCGCCTGCCGGCCCTAGCAAAAGTGGTTTATCACAACCGCCTGGGCAGCCAGCTCGACCGCGTCGAACGGGTGCGGGCCCGCGCGCGCGCCATCGTCGCGGCCCTGGGCGATGAAGCGCTGGGCGCTGCGGCAGACCGCGCCGCCCAGCTGGCCAAAGCCGATCTTTTGACCGATATGGTTGGAGAGTTCCCCGAACTGCAAGGCACGATGGGACGGTATTACGCGCTGCACGACCATGAAGATCCGCTGGTCGCCGACGCCATCGAAGACCACTACAAGCCGCGCTTCGCCGGCGACGCCCTGCCACGCGGGCACATCGGACAAATCGTGGCCCTGGCCGACAAGCTCGAAACGCTCACCGGCCTGTTCGGTATCGGTCAGTTACCGACCGGCGACAAAGACCCGTTCGCCTTGCGCCGGCAGGCGCTGGGCGTCATCCGGATCCTGATCGAGGGCCGTTACGCCTTGTCGGTCCAAACACTCTGCCGAATCGACACCAACCCCGAGGCGACCGGGCTGCTGATCGATTTCGTGTACGACCGGCTCGCCGCCAACCTGCGGGACGAGCACGCTTACAGCACACCGGAAATCAATGCCGTCCTCGGTTTACGGCCGGACCATTTGCACGACGTCCCGGCCCGCCTGCTGGCGGTGCGCGCATTCGCGGCTCTGCCAGAAGCGCAGGCGCTGGCCGCCGCCAACAAACGGGTCGGCAATATTCTCAAGAAGTCCGGCCCGGCCGCAGGCGACGTCCAAACGGCATTGTTACAGGAGCCAGCCGAAATCGAGCTGCACGAGCGGCTTAATCAAATCGCTCCCCGGACGGAGGAGGATTTTCGCGCTGCCCGGTACCAAGATGCACTGATGGGCTTGGCGGCATTGCGACCGACCATCGACCGGTTTTTCGAAACCGTCATGGTCATGGCCGAAGCGGCCGAGATTCGGCAAAACCGGCTGGCGCTCCTGGCGCAGATGCACCGTCTCACCAATCAGGTCGCCGATCTTTCGCAATTGACGGGCGTATGATGAAACTCATCGTGTTGGATCGAGACGGCGTCATCAACGAAGACTCCGACCATTTCGTCAAATCGCCGAGCGAATGGCACCCGATTCCCGGCAGCTTTCAAGCCATCGCCCGGCTCAACCGCGCCGACTACAAAGTCGCGGTCGCGACCAACCAGTCCGGGGTTGCGCGTGGTTTGTTCGACGTCGAAATGCTTTCGAGCATGCACAACAAAATGCTCAAACTGGCGGGCGAAGTCGGCGCCCACATCGACTCGATCTTTTTCTGTCCGCACGCGCCCGACGCCCGGTGCGAATGCCGCAAGCCCCGCCCCGGCCTGTTGATGGAAATCGCCCAGCGCTACAAGCTGCCGCTGACCAACGTGCCCTGCGTGGGCGACTCGCTGCGCGATCTGGAAGCTGCGGCGAGTGTGGGCGGCAAGCCTTACCTCGTCAGAACCGGCAAAGGCGCACGCACGCTGGAATCGCAAGCGGCGTTGCCCCCCGGCACCGAAATTTTCGATGACCTGGCAGCGCTCGCCCGCCACCTGGTGCCGGACGACCCGCACCTGTCCGGTGGCGCCCCCAATCACTGATTCATCGGCAGGTATGTTTTGAAAAAATTTTTCGGTTCGCTGAGCTTCGCCGTTTTTTACCCTATTTTTACCATCGTGTATGCCTCGGCGGTCATCGTCGTGGCGCCCCTGCTCAGCCTGAAAAACCGTTGGCTGATGTGCATGGGCTGGATCGCTGGCATCGTCCAGGCGCTGAAACTACTGTGCCGTGTGCGCTGGACCGTTCAGGGGCGCGAGCATCTTCCGAGCACTGGTGGTTTCATCATCGTCGCCAAACACCAGTCGACCTGGGAGACCTTCGGCATCCCGGTGATTTTGTTTCCGCGCCGCATTTGCTTCGTGTACAAGCGCGAGTTGAATTTCATCCCGTTTTTCGGCTGGTCGATGGCGCTGCTGCGCATGGTGCCGATCGATCGCAGCAAAGGCTCGTTGGCGTTGGAGCAAGTTCAAAAAGTGGGCACCGACCGCCTGCGGGCCGGCGCCTGCGTGATCTTTTTTCCAGAGGGCACGCGGGTGCCGCCAGGCCAGAAAAAGCGTTACAAACTCGGCGGCGCCCACCTGGCCGTGGCCAGCGGTTTCCCCGTGATTCCGATCGCGCACAATGCCGGTGACTGTTGGCCCAAAGGCGCTTTTTTGAAACGCCCCGGGACGATCGACGTCCGCATCGGCCCGGCGCTCGACCCCGCCGGGCATACGGCCGAGTCGCTGATGAACGCCGCCGAGTCGTGGATCGAAAGCCAAATGACGCAGATCGACCAAACCGCTCGCACCGATGCCGCTACGATTCCTCACTAAGCTCTTCGGCGCTCGGCCAGCGACGCTCGATTACGAACTCGTCCGCACGCGCCGCACCACGGTGGGACTGATCGTCAACGGTCGTGGTTTGCAAGTCCGGGCGCCACAGCGCGCAAGCATCGCCCACATCGAAAGCGTGTTGCACGAGAAAGCCGACTGGATCGTCGATAAACTCGCGCAGCGCGCGGCATTCGAAGCTCAGCGCATCGCGCCGATGGAGGCTTTGCGCGACGGCATGCAGCTACCGCTGTTCGGCCGGCCGCTGACGCTGCGCTTGGGCCCCGGGCACCCCGCACGGCCGGTTTTCGACGCAGCGGCGAACACTTTGTGCTTGCGCCACCAGCCGGACGAACCGCTGGACCGTTTGCAAAAAAAGCTCGACGACTGGTTCAAAATGCGTGCCCGCCAGGCATTCGATACCCGGATCTCCGCACTGCGCGGCCAGGTGAAAGTCGAACTGGCCGCCTGGGCGCTATCCAGCGCCCGAACGCGCTGGGGCTCCTGCTCCGGCCGGCGCTGCATTCGGCTGAACTGGCGGCTGGTGCATTACCCGGCGGCGGTGATCGATTACGTCGTCGCGCACGAAATGGCGCATCTGGAAGAGATGAACCACAGCGCCCGCTTCTGGGCGATGGTCGACAGGCTATGCCCGGGATACGAAGCAGCCCGGCGGCTGTTGAAGCAGTACGAGCCGGCGACGGTGCCACGGTTTGAGTCCGGGGGCAAAGACTAGTCGGAAAATCGTAAAAAGCTGGATAAGCAGGCGCTTGATTGCGGCAAACTTGAGAAATTTGCGTGACTGTTTCACGGTAGATTTATATTTAGAGATTTATCCAGCGTATGAATGCGCAAGCCAGCCTGCAAGCGGCTTGCGGAAGATTTGGCTGAGGGATGCATCCGACTGCTCCGGTTTTATCCTGCAGGTTTTGCGGTATATATTACGTTAGACTATTGCATTTCAAGGAAATCGAGTGAAAGAATTATTTTCATATACCCTAAAAATAATAGAACTCATAAGGCCCAGGTTTTATAACAAAATAACTTGGGCCGTTGTGCTTTCTGGTCTTTCAATAATTAGTCGTCCCTGCAAAACTCCTGAAACCCTTACAGCCGTTGGCCAAGCGTCAATTTTCCGTCCCCTAAAACTCTCAGGAATCGCTGGCATAATACGCAAAACCTGAGAGATTTTGCTGAGTCGCCCGAATGCCAACCGACGA
>JBKCTV010000032.1:0-30261 GCA_046318595.1 Burkholderiaceae bacterium
GCGTGGTTTGTCGATTTCGAGCCCGTGCGCGCCAAGATGGAAGGCCGCTGGCAACGCGGCCAATCCCTGCCCGGCCTTCACGCGCACCTCTACGGCCTGTTTCCTGATCGGCTTGTGGAATCGGAGTTGGGGGAGATTCCGGAGGGGTGGGAAACAGCGAAAGTTGAGACCGTTTTAAATCGATTGCCAGTCAAAGTCAGATACACGAAAGAAGAGGTTTTGCCATACGGAAAAACACCGGTTTTTGAACAAGGGGCATCGATTGTTTTGGGTTTTCATGACGCGGTGGCTTCCTATCAAGCCAGTACAGTTGATCCGGCTTTTGTTTTTGGGGATCACACCTGTATCACTAAGATTTCTTGTCAGCCTTTTGATGTTTCACAAAACGTAATTCCCCTGCGAGGTCACAGTCGCCCGACAATTTGGGTCTATTACGCCATTAATGAAAAGCAGAAATTTGAAGAATATCGACGGCACTGGATGGAGTTAATCGCAAAAGACCTAATTGTTGCGCCACGCCCCATCTGCTCAGAATTTTCGAAATGGGTTATCGCTTTCCACATTCAAATAGAACAAAACGAACGTAAATCACGTTCCCTCGCACAACTCCGGGACACCCTGCTGCCCAAGCTCATTTCCGGCGAGCTGCGCGTTGCGGATGCTGAGAAGTACGTATTTAGGACTAGGAGATGAGCATGTCTCTGACAAAGACTTATGGCGAAGGGATGAAAACGGCACGGCTGCTGATGGTACTCAGCAGCATTTCGCCACTGTTCATAATTTGGGCCATACGCGGTAATAGTCTAATCCCGGATCGATACTTCATCGGCTTTTGCGTGTTGATGGTGCTGCTACCGAACGTCTTTCTCTGGCTGCGAATCAGAACGGCCAAGCGGAATAAAGACCAGTACGAGGTTACTGTAGGTACTGCAGATGATCACCGTGACCATATTTTGGTCTACCTTTTTGCAATGCTGCTGCCCTTTTATTCAGAAGACCTTGGTACGGTACGAGATCTGGCTTCCACGCTAGCCGCGCTCTCGTTCATCGTTTTCCTGTTCTGTCACCTGAATCTGCACTATATAAACCTGGCGTTCGCAGTGCTTGGCTACCGCGTGTTTACGGTATACCCGCCGGATAACGGCAACCCCCTTAGCGGAAAAACGCGCTGCGCGGTCATCACACGCCGTATAAGTCTTTCTCCAACCGAAAAAATCATCACATATCGTCTGAGCAATACCGTATACCTGGAGGTTGAATGAAACTTGAATTTGATTTCGAGCAAATAACGCTTACCGAATTCGGTATCGGCCGTGACGACGGTAACGGACAAGCCTTTGTTGTCGTGCCGGTGGACGAAAAGGTTCAGAAAGTTTTGCGCGATATAGCGCTCTCGACCTGGAAAATCATGCAGGACGGCGAAGAAAAACCGACGAAATATGAACCCTCGGACAAACACGGAAATCTGGAGTACCTCTATCTTCCCTTGGTCGACGACATGGCTGCTGGTGTGCGTGATTTGCATCAAGCAGTAAATTTGCCGATGAATGCAATGGCCTTGACTACGCCTGGCAATCTATTCTGCTACTTCGTACGACTGACAGACGGGCAGCAGCGCAAGCTAACCGCCCTGCGGAGAGCAAGCCAGTTCAAGGGCATAGTTAAAAACAAGGGGCGCTTGATTCGCTTGCTTAATGACACACTGCAGATTGTTGAAGACACCATTTTCAAACTTGACAGTGATTTCGACTTGCTTATTGATGCCCAAAATGTGCACATCCTGAGACCGAGTGGCTTCGAATTTGCGGGCAAGCTGCAACAAGCCATCCTCGACGCGGTGCCTGGTAATGTGGCGACAATCAAGGCGGAACTGACCTTCATCCAATTCGATCGTATCGAGCAGTACGCAACCAAACATCCACGCGCAGCCCGCTATCTTGCCTCTATTCGCGGGCAAGCAGGAATGAAAGACATCGATAAGACCGCGCTTAAAAAGCTCTGCAAGAGCACGGGCGTTGAAATCTCTGAATCGAAAGGCAGAGTCATCATTGCCGATGGCCACGAAATGGCGTTTCTGCAGGTGATGGACCGCCGACGTTATCAATTGGAATTGGTGAAAGACAAACCGGAGAAGTTTGTGGCAGCCAGCAGGAAACCGATCAAGTGACTGGAGCAGATCTCGATTGGTGCCCCGGCATTCGTGAAGCTTGCGCGCTCTGGCGAGATGCGATAAAGCGCCCCCAAAGCGCCAGACTCACGGCGCTATGCGCGGTACATCCCGATGTGGGCCTGACCTTTATTTCATTGCAAACCGACCACACTGAGCCACCAACATTTAAACGATTGATTTATATGAATTTTTTTATTTCATCGCAAATAGGCATCGCGCCACCGAATCAGCGGCACGGTCACGCACATGTTCACAAAACACCAGTTTTTGAACGTGAATCGCCTTTCATGTTCGAAAAATCCAAATTCTTTAACATGAAGGTCGTCTCATGTTAAGCCCCAGCCATGAGGTCGCCCATGCCCTTTGATCGCTTGCAACCCTACAACGACCTTCCCCTGCTGCCCCCCGCCGTGGAGCTGGAAACCAAGGCGGTGTTAAAGGAAGCGATTGCGGCCAACCGGGTGCTGGCCAATCTGCGCGGCTTGGCGGCGCAGATTCCGAACCAAGGGGTTTTGATCAACAGCATCGTGCTGCAAGAAGCCCGCTTGTCGTCCGAGATTGAGAACATCGTCACCACCAACGACGAGCTGTACCGCGCTGATGCGCATGCGGATGGCAAGACCGATCCGCACACCAAGGAGGTGCTGCGTTACCGCGAGGCCTTGAGGTTTGGCTTTGACGCACTGAAAGACAGACCACTGACCACGAATCTGTTTGTTGACATGGTGCGCATCATCAAGCAGCAAGACATTGGCGTGCGCCGCACCACGGGCACGGCTCTCAAAGATGCGACTGGTGAAGTGGTCTATACCCCGCCAGTGGGCGAGGCGCTGCTGCGCGACAAGCTGGGCAACCTGGAACAGTTCATCCACGCCGATGATGGCCTGGACCCACTGGTGAAAATGGCGGTGCTGCACTACCAGTTTGAGGCGATTCACCCCTTTGACGATGGCAATGGCCGCACGGGGCGCATCCTGAATCTGCTGTATCTGGTGCAGGCGGGTTTGCTGGACATACCGGTGCTGTTTCTGTCGCGTTACATCATGGCGAACAAGGCAGCGTACTACGCCGGATTGCGCGGAGTGACTCAGGCGCAGGCTTGGGAGTCTTGGGTGCTGTACATGCTGCGCGGCGTGACGAGCACGGCCCAGCAGACTTTCGACCAGGTCACGCGCATTCGGGGGCTGATGGAAGAAGTGCGCGCACGGGTGCAGCGCGATGCGCCGGGCATCTACAGCAAAGACCTCATTGAAGTCATTTTTCGCCACCCGTACACCAAAATCCAGTTTTTGGTGGATGCGGGGCTGGCCAAGCGACAGACGGCATCGGCTTACCTACAGACTTTGGCAGGCTTGGGCGTGTTGAGCCCACGGAAAATGGGGCGCGAGATGTACTACATCAACGACGCCTTGTTTGCAGAACTGGTTCGGTGACATGTCCGACCAATCGATCCTTTGGGGAGGTATGTTTATTTTTATAGAAAATTTCGACATGTTTTTGCGTTGTGTCGAAAGCATCGACAAGAACAAGTGAGGAATTCCATGACCTTTCTCTCTGAAGCCGCCGTCGAGCTGGCACTGCTGGATCAGTTGCGAGGTATAGCATGAAACCCCTGAAACCCTGGATTTCGTATGCCGACCAACTGCAACAACTGCAAAACCGTGGTTTGCAGGTAGGCAATCGTGCTGCGGCTCTCGACTATCTTGAGCGCTTGGGCTACTACCGCCTAAGCGGTTACTGGTACCCCCTGCGAACCCTCGATTCGGCGGCAAGCACAGCGCAGGGCAGGCCCGTGCTGCTGGACAACTTTGTGCCCGGCAGCCGTTTTGGGGATGTGGTTCGCCTGTATGTGTTTGACAAAAAGCTGCGTTTGCTGGCACTCGATGCGTTGGAACGTATCGAAATGGCCGTGCGTGTGGATGTGGCGCATTTACTGGGTCAGCTAGACCCAAGGGCGCATGAGATCTCGGATTGTCTGCATGGCAACTTTGCCAAAAAGGTGATCACAAAGGGGCCTGATGCCGGAAAGACGGCGCACCAAGCGTGGCTGAGCAAGTATCAAGCATTGCTGAACAGAGCACGGGGTACGCCTTTTGTTCAACACCATCTGCGGGAATACGGCACCTTGCCGATTTGGGTCGCCATCGAGGTATGGGACTTTGGCCTGCTCTCCAGGCTGTTTGCAGGCATGCGATATGCCGAACAACAAACCGTGGCCGCCATTTATGGTGCCGCTGATGGCGCCACCTTTGCACAGTGGCTGCGAAGCTTGAACTTCATTCGCAATGTAGCGGCTCACCACAGCCGCTTATGGAATTTGAATGTGGTGGAGCGATCAGCCGTGCCGGCGGACTGGCCTGCCACATTGGATAACTCCCGGCCTTTTTTCTATTTCTGCCTGATGCAGCACCTGCTCAACGTGATTTGCCCCAACTCCACATGGGGTCAGCGTGTCGTTTCACTGTTGGAGAAGGACTTTCCAAGCACGCCAAACGGTGGGCTGAGGCTGGGTGATCTGGGATGTGAGGCGGGCTGGTCGCAGACAAAGCCGTGGGTAACACAGGTTCAGAAATGAAAACCGACGCGTACACAAAGTGCAGAGGCGTCGGGCGTATTGCTATCAAGTATAACCGCATCACAGTTCAGTTGTGGTTCGGAAAAACATGTGCATATCGACGCACATTTGGGCTTGCTGACGAGCCCCGGAAATACAAGGGAAACACACATGACCTTTCTGTCTGAAGCCGCCGTCGAGCAGGCACTGCTGGAGCAGTTGCGTGGACTGGGGGTACCGCCAGAGGCGCGGCAATCCCGTGGTGCCCTCGCCCAACTCCGCGACACCCTGCTGCCCAAACTCATCTCTGGCGAACTGCGGGTCTCGGACGTGGATGGTTTCATAGCGCGGATGGAAAGCGAATCAGACAAACAAAACAGGAGCGTTTCATGACATTTCCTACGGTTGCCATCCCCTCATGGAACAGCGCCGGGGTGTTACCGCCGATTCGGCCCAGTGCGCCGGGCCACAGCACGGACCGGTCGCCTTATGCTGTCGATTTGGCCATAGTGGTTGATCGTTTTGCCACTTCACCGGCGCGAATGACGATCCTTGACGGCTTGCTGCGGTTTCGCGCCGATCTGCAAGCGGCTGGCATTGTTTCTGGGTTCCAATGGTTGGACGGGAGTTTTCTTGAAGACATCGAAACACTTGAAAACCGCGCCCCCAAAGACATGGACGTGGTGACTTTTTTCTATTTGCCGCAAGGGCAGGATCAACGCTCATTGGCCCAAAGTCATCGCTTGCTGTTTGATCAAAAACATGTCAAAGCGACCTATGGGGTGGATGCCTATTTCGCCGTGCTTGGGCAGCCCACAGACCCATGGCAGGTGAAAAACATTTCCTATTGGTACAGCATGTGGTCACACCGACGCGATGGCCTATGGAAAGGGTTTATTCAGGTTGACCTCAATCCAGCGCAAGATGCGAATGCACGCGCCGTTCTGAATCTCACAGGAGTACATCATCATGACCAATGACCATGCATCTGTGGCATCCGAGATCCGAGAGCTGGAAGATTTGTTGGCTGCTATCCCGCAAGCTAACGTGATTGAGCGGCTGAGTCTCGAATCGCGGCTTGAATCGGCCAAAGCTGCATTGGCCGCTTTACCACAGCAACCAGCGCCCAAGGCGCGCCTCACCTTTCGTGGCAAACCGGTTTTCGGCAGCCACGGTATCGCGGCAGACTTTGCAGGCAAGGCGGCGGAAGCGTTCTCCGATGCTTTTGCCGCCGTCACGGCCGGGCTGAACGAGGGTTTGCGCGACATGGGCCCCATTCCTAACCGTGACAAGAACCAGTTATTGATCACTGGAACCGCTGTAGGCTCGTTTGGCTTTGAGTTTGAGCTGCCCAACGAAGACCCGGGTCTGTTTCCCGATACCGAAAAGGCGCAAGAGGCCATGTCCAAAATCGCTGCGCTGTTCAGGCTGGCTGCCGAAGGCACAGATGACGAAGTTGCCGAAGTGATTGAGGAGATTCATCCCCGTGCTGTCAAGAAAGTCCACGATTTTCTGGACCTGTTGGTTCAACAAAACGCTTGGTGCGGCCTTGAGTTTGCCGACCGGTTTTTCCGCTATGCCGACTATGCGCAAATCAAGGCATCGTGTGAGCGATTGAAATCCGACAACATCCAGGAGCGAGAAGAAAGCTATCGCGGTGAATTTCAGGGGGTACAGCCATCGGGCAGAACCTTTGAGTTCCGACTTGCAGATCAACAAGGCTTGATCAAGGGCAAGGTGGATTTGGCGATTGATGACCCGCACATCCTCAACCGGGAGTGGCTGTACAAGCCAGTCACAGTAAAACTAAACGTCATGCAAGTGGGCCAGGGCAGGCCTCGCTTCATCCTGATGAAATTGGATGACCTGAGCGCATGAACATCGATTGGTGCCCTGGCATTCGTGAAGCATGCGCGCATTGGCGTGAAGCGCCAATGCTTCAGCACACATTTGATGCCTTGCAGGCAAGCCTCGAAAACGAGAGCGATGCTTCAATTGATGCGGCAAAAGGATTGGTTGAATGTGTCTGTCGGGTCATCATCGATCAACTCGACGCCACCATTGCACCCCTGAAGCCTCGGGACGACGCACCTATTACCGAATGGGTATCAGTAGCGATTCGACTTTTAAAACTCAGCGATTTCCGGGATAGACAATTCGCTAACTTGATAAAGCACCACAACGGCTTGGCAGAGTCACTGCGTGTCTTAAGGAACGACTCAGGGCCATTGAGCCATGGAAAAGACGGGTTTATCCAAACCCTGACTGCGTATCACCGTCGCTCCGCAATTCTGGCTGCTGATGCCATCGTGGCATTCCTGCATCAGGCCTATTTGGATGCGCAGCTTGACCCGATCCGCTCCCGCGAACCGTGGGAACGATTTGCAAAAGACAACGCGCTGATTGACGCTCACGTGGGGCTGGCGGTGGACATTCAGGACGGTGAACCGTAATGACCTTTCTCTCTGAAGCCCCCACCGCGCAAGCACTGCCGAATCAGTTGCACGGGCAGGCACATGTTCACAAAACGCCAGCTTTTGAATACAACCTGGAAATCATGTTCGAAAAGTCAACTTTTTTTAACATGAAGAGGTTCTCATGTTAAAACCCAGCTATCTTGTCCCCAACCTGCCTCCGGTGGGGGTGAATTTTGACGCTCCCGATCTTCTCAAGGCACTGGCGCAAGCGCACCGGCATTTGGCCGAGCTCAAGGGTTGCGCCAAAAGCATCCCCAACCAGGCCATTTTGGTCAACACGCTCGCCTTGCAAGAGGCCAAAGCCAGCTCTGAGATTGAAAGCTATGTCACCACGCAAGACGAGTTGTTTCAGGCCGATTTGCAACTGGCCGAGTGGGTCAGCCCTGCCGCCAAGGAGGTGGCGCGTTACCGCGAGGCTTTGCAAACTGGTTTTTCGCAGATGCAGGCGCAGCAGGGTTTGTTGACCAACAGCAATTTGATTGCCATGTTCCAGGTCCTGAAAAACAGCAGCGAAGGTTTTCGGCAAAGCCCCGGAACCGTGCTCAAAAACGATAAGACGGGCGATACGGTGTTTGTGCCGCCCCAAGAGGCCGCAGAAATACAGCGCCACATGGCCGACCTGGAGCGGTTCATCAACGAGCCTGGCGAGGACCTCGATCCCTTACTGAAAATGGCCTTGATTCACCACCAGTTCGAGAGCATTCATCCGTTCAGCGATGGAAATGGTCGGATCGGTCGGATTTTGTGCGTGCTGTATTTGACGCAGGCAGGCTTGCTCAATGCGCCGGTGCTGTATTTGTCGCGTTACATCAACCGCCACAAGTCCGACTACTACCTTTTGCTCCAAGCGGTGCGGGACGATGGCGGTTGGCATGAGTGGTTGCTGTTCATGCTACGGGCCGTGGCTGAAACCGCGCAGACCACCGTGGTCTTGGTCGAGGGCATGCGGGTCCTCATGGCCCAGACCAAACACGGGCTTCGCAAAGAATTTCCAAGTCTGTATTCGCAAGACTTGCTCAACAACTTGTTTCGGCACCCCTACACACGCATTGAGTTTGTGCAGCGCGATTTGGGGGTGACGCGCCAGACGGCGGCCAAGTACCTCAAAATGTTGGCAACCAAAGGATTTGTGCGCGAGCATGCAAAGGGTAAGCACGTGTACTTTATCAACGTGCCCCTGGTTGAATTGCTCTCTGCGGGGGATCTGTAATGGCATTTCTCTCTGAAGCCGCCGTCGAGCTGGCACTGCTGGAGCAGTTGCGTGGACTGGGGTACCGCATCGAGCGCGAGGAGGACATCGGCCCCGACGCGGACGTGTCAAAAGGCAAGCGCCCCGAGCGCGAGAGTCACGATGAAGTCGTACTCAAAAAGCGTTTTGAGGATGCTGTCGCCCGCCTGAACCCTGGTTTGCCGCCAGAGGCGCGGCAGGATGCAGTGCGGCGCGTAACGCAGTCCGAGCTGCCATCGCTGCTCGAAGAAAACCGGCGCCTGCACAAGCTCATGACGGAAGGGGTGGATGTCGAGTACTACGCCACAGAAGGGGAAATGCGCGGCACACTGACGGCAGGCAAGGTGGCGTTGATCGACTTCGAGCACCCAGCGCACAACGACTGGCTGGCAGTGAGCCAGTTCGTCGTCATCAAGGGCCAGAGCAAGCGGCGGCCTGACGTGGTGGTGTTTGTGAACGGCTTGCCGCTGGGCGTGATCGAACTCAAAGCGCCGGGCAGCGCGGGGGCGCATTTGCTGGGCGCGTTCAACCAGTTGCAAACCTACAAGCAGCAGATTCCGGCGCTGTTCAACACCAATGCGCTCTTGGTCACGTCGGACGGCATTGCGGCGCGGGTGGGTTCGCTGTCGGCAGACCTGGAGCGCTTCATGCCCTGGCGCACCACGGATGGCAAAGACATTGCGCCCAAGGGCGCGCCCGAGCTTTCCACATTGATTGAGGGCGTGTTCGCGCACCGCCGCCTGCTGGCCTTGCTGCGCGATTTCACGGTGTTCGGTGAAACCGGCTCAGGCCTGGCCAAGATCATCGCGGGTTACCACCAGTTTCATGCGGTGCGCCGTGCGGTGGATTCGACCATTCGGGCGTCCACCCAATGGCAAGGTGTGGCCGAAGACCCAGCCGACCATGGGTTCCCCAGCGTCAAAACACAGTCGCAAGGCGACAAGCGTGCGGGGGTGATCTGGCACACTCAGGGCTCGGGCAAAAGCCTGTTGATGGCGTTTTACGCCGGGCAGTTGGTCAAACACCCGGCCATGGCCAACCCCACGCTGGTGGTGCTGACCGACCGCAACGACCTGGACGATCAGTTGTTTGCCACCTTCTCGATGTGCCGCGACCTGATTCGGCAAACACCCGTACAGGCCGAGAGCCGGGACGATTTGCAAAAGGTCTTGAGCCGGGCTTCGGGCGGTGTGATTTTCACGACCCTGCAGAAGTTTGGTGAAACCAGTGGGCCGCTGACCACGCGCCGCAATGTGGTGGTGATGGCCGACGAGGCACACCGCAGCCAATACGGCTTCAAGGCCAAGGTGGACGCGGCAACGGGCGTCATTTCCTACGGTTTTGCCAAGTATTTGCGCGACGCCTTGCCCAACGCATCCTTCATCGGCTTTACCGGCACACCCATCGAATCGGACGATGTGAACACCCCGGCGGTGTTTGGCAACTACATCGACGTTTACGACATCAGCCGTGCGGTGGAAGACGGGGCCACGGTACCGATTTACTACGAGTCCCGCTTGGCGCGGATTGAGCTGGACGAAGACGAGAAATCGAAGATCGATGCCGAGGTCGATGAACTGACCGGGGACGACTCCGAAACCGATCAAGAGCGCTTCAAGAAAAAGTGGTCAACGGTCGAAGCCCTGGTTGGCAGCGACAAGCGCCTGGCGCTGGTGGCCAAAGACATGATCGCCCACTTCGAGGACCGCGTGGCCGCCCTCGCTGGCCGCGCGATGGTGGTGTGTATGAGCCGCCGCATCTGCGTGAGGCTCTACGACGAAATCGTGAAGCTGCGCCCGGACTGGCACAGTGCCGACGACGACGCAGGCGCGGTCAAGATCGTGATGACGGGTTCGGCCAGCGACCCGCAGGCGTGGCAGCAACACATCGGCAACAAGGCCCGGCGCGACCTGCTGGCCAAGCGCGCCCGCAACCCCGCCGACCCGCTCAAGCTGGTGATCGTGCGCGACATGTGGCTGACTGGCTTTGACGCACCCTGTATGCACACGATGTATGTGGACAAACCCATGCAGGGGCACGGGCTGATGCAGGCGATTGCCCGGGTGAACCGGGTGTTCCGCGACAAGCCTGCCGGGCTGATCGTGGACTATATCGGCATCGCGCAAAACCTGAAGTCTGCCCTGCAACAGTATTCGAAGAACGACCAGGAAAACACCGGCATCGATGAAGCGCAAGCCGTCACGGTGATGATGGAGAAGTACGAGGTGGTGCGGGACATGTACCACGGCTTCGACTACACGACGGCAATGTCCGGCACACCGCAGGAGCGGCTGGCGATGATGGCCGGCGCCATCGATTGGATTCTCGACCTGCAACAGAAGCTGGCGGCGCAAGAGAACTCCAAGGAAGGCAAGAAGAACACTCACCGTCGCTACCAGGACGCCGTGCTGGCCTTGTCCAAAGCCTTCGCGCTGGCATCCGCCGCTGACGAGGCACGCGAAATACGGGAGGAAGTCGGTTTCTTCCAGGCAATTCGCGCCGCGCTGGTCAAGAGCAGCACGGGCTCCGGCGTGACCCAGCAAGAGCGCGACTTGGCCATCCAGCAGATCGTCAGCCGTGCAGTGGTCTCGACCGAAATCGTGGACATCCTGACCGCTGCGGGCATCAAGAGCCCGGACATCTCCATCCTCTCGGACGAGTTCCTCGCCGAAGTACAGCAGATGGAGAAGAAGAACCTGGCGCTGGAAGCCTTGCGCAAGCTGATCAACGACGGCATTCGCTCCAGATCGAAGGCGAATGTGGTGCAGACCAAGGCGTTCTCGGAACGACTGGAAGACGCAGTGGCGCGCTACCACGCCAACGCCATCACCACCGCCGAGGTGCTGCAGGCCTTGATTGAACTGGCCAAGGACATCCGGGCGGCGCGCCAGCGTGGCGAAGAGTCTGGGCTGTCAGACGAAGAGATCGCCTTCTACGACGCCCTGGCCGAGAACGACAGCGCGGTGCAGATGATGGGCGACGACAAGCTCAGGCTGATCGCCCACGAATTGCTGATGAGCCTGCGCGAAAACGTCTCGGTGGACTGGGCACACCGCGATCCGGCACGGGCGCGGATGCGTGTTCTGGTCAAACGCATTCTGCGCAAGTACGGCTACCCGCCAGACTTGCAGGACGCGGCTGTACAAACCGTTTTACAGCAGGCAGAGGCTTTGTCGTCCGGTTGGACAATCTCTCGTGGAGAGGGGCTGTGAAATGAATGATCGAGCGCGGGTCTATCCTCGCGATAGTATTGCAAAAAGAGAGGTCCAACATGCAACTCGGCCCGTACACCCTTCCGAATAACCTCTTCCTGGCCCCGATGGCGGGCGTCACGGACCGGCCGTTTCGCACGCTCTGCAAAAGACTCGGCGCGGGGCACGCCGTGTCGGAGATGGCCGCGAGCAACCCGCAGCTCTGGGCGACCGACAAATCCACCCGCCGCCTGAACCACGACGGCGAAAGTGCGCCGATCGCCGTGCAGATCGCCGGCAGCGACCCCGCCATGCTGGCGCATGCGGCCGTGTTCAACATCGAACGCGGCGCTCAGATCATCGACCTCAACATGGGCTGCCCGGCCAAAAAAGTTTGCCAGGTGGCGGCGGGCTCGGCTTTGCTGAAAAACGAAACCCTGGTCGCGAATATCCTGCAAGCGGTCGTCACGGCATGTGAGCCTCATGGCGTCCCGGTCACGCTCAAGTTCCGCACCGGCTGGTCGCCCGCCAACAAAAACGCCTTGACGATCGGCCGGCTGGCCGAGGACCTCGGCATCGCCCTGGTGACGCTGCACGGCCGCACGCGCGCCTGCGGCTACGCCGGTCATGCCGAATACGACACGATCGCCGACCTCAAGAGCCGGGTGCGCATCCCCGTCGTGGCCAACGGCGACATCCGCACGCCTCAGGAGGCGCGCGCCGTGTTGGCTCATACCAAAGCCGACGCCGTCATGATCGGCCGCGCCGCCCAGGGCCGGCCGTGGATCTTCCGGGAAATCGCGCATTTTCTCGCTACCGGCGACATCGCACCGCCGCCCACTGTGGCGGAATTGCACGCACTGATGCGCGACCACCTGATCGAGCATCATGCGTTCTACGGCGCCTTCACGGGGGTGCGCACCGCGCGCAAACACCTGCAATGGTATTTCGCCCCCTTGCTGGGCACCGACCACCCCTTTCTGACGGCTTTGATGGGTATTGCACACTGCCCGGACCAAATCGCGGCCGTCGATGCTTTTTTCACGAATTGGCAACGGCATTCCGCTATACTGTCTCGACCGCCGGTATTTTTTTCCGCGTCTAAACCCGATTGCATGGTTGCATGAACGCTCCTTCCCTAACGATCGCCGACTGTGTCCGGCAACACCTCGAAAAATTCTTCGCCGACCTCGAAGGCGACGACGCGAAAACCATTTACGACATGGTGATGCTGGCGGTCGAACGGCCGATGCTCGAAGTCGTCATGGAGCGCGCCAAGCAAAATCAGACGGTGGCCAGCGAAATGCTGGGCATCAACCGCAATACGCTGCGTAAAAAGCTCCAACAGCACCATTTGCTATAAATTCCACCCGCCGACGCATGTTAGAGGCCCCGCATGAGCTCTGAATCCTTCCCCATCCGCCGCGCGCTGATCAGCGTGTCCGACAAAACCGGCGTCCTGGCCTTTGTGCGGGCGCTCGTCGCCCAGAACGTGGAGATTTTATCCACGGGCGGCACGGCTGCGCTGTTTCGCGAAAACGCCATTCCGGTCACAGACGTTTCCAGCGTGACAGGCTTTCCGGAAATCATGGATGGCCGGGTCAAGACCTTGCACCCGACAGTACACGGCGGCATTCTGGCGCGGCGCGACAAACCCGAACACCTGGCCGCGTTGGCCGCGCACGGCATCGGCGCCATAGATCTGGTGGCGGTGAATCTCTACCCCTTCGAAAAAGCGGTCGCAGCCGAGCATTTGACGCTCGAAACCGCCATCGAAAACATCGACATCGGCGGGCCGGCCATGGTGCGTGCCGCCGCGAAAAACTACCCGTCGGTGACCGTCGTCGTCGACCCGGCAGACTACGAAACCGTGCTCGCCGATATGCAGGCGCACGGCGGCACGACCCAGGCGGCCACCCGCTTTCGCCTGGCCAAAACCGCGTTTGGCCACACCAGCCGCTACGACGGCATGGTCGCCGGGTTTTTGAGCGCGCTCGAAAACACTGACGGCGCCCTGACCGATACCGTGCAGCGCAACGCGTTTCCGCAGACCCTCAGCCTGCAGTTCGAAAAAGCACAGGACATGCGCTATGGCGAAAACCCGCACCAAGCCGCCGCGTTTTACCGCGACCTGCACAGTCCGGGCGGTTTGCTGGCGCATTACCGGCAGCTACAAGGCAAAGCGCTGTCGTTCAACAATATTGCCGATGCCGATACCGCCTGGGAATGCGCGCGCAGCTTCGCCGAGCCGGCCTGCGTCATCGTCAAGCACGCCAACCCCTGTGGCGTGGCCACAGCCGACAAGCTGCCCGACACTTACCGCAAAGCCTTGCAGACCGACCCGAGCTCGGCGTTCGGCGGCATCATCGCATTCAATCGCGACATCGACGAGTTCACCGCCCAGGCCGTGGTGCAGAAGTTCGTCGAAGTCGTGATCGCACCGGCCATCAGCCCGGCGGCGCTGGCTGTATTCGCAGCCAAACCAAGCATCCGGCTGCTGGAGGTCGTGCCCGGCAACGGCCACAACGCCTTCGACATCAAGCGCGTCGGCGGTGGCCTGCTGGTGCAGACGCCCGACGTGCACGACGTGCAGCACAGCGACTTGCGGGTCGTCACCGAACGGCAACCAACCGCCGCCGAGTGGCTCGACTTGCATTTCGCGTGGCGAGTCGCCAAATTCGTCAAGTCCAATGCGATTGTTTTTTGCAAGGACGGCATGACGCTCGGGGTCGGCGCCGGCCAGATGAGCCGCCTGGACTCGGCGCGCATCGCCTCGATCAAGTCCGCAGGTGCGGGCCTGAGCCTCAAGGGCTCGGCGGTCGCCTCCGATGCATTTTTTCCGTTTCGTGACGGACTCGACGTCGTCATCGACGCGGGCGCCAGTTGCGTGATCCACCCCGGCGGGTCGCTACGCGACGACGACGTCATCGCAGCGGCCAACGAACGCGGCATCGCGATGGTGCTCACCGGCGTGCGGCATTTCCGACATTGACGATCGGCCGATGCGCATTCTCGGCATCGATCCGGGCCTGCGCGTCACGGGCTACGGCGTCATCGATTGTTTAGCAGGTCACCAGCAATACGTCAGCAGCGGCGTCATCCGATCGAACGCCGACGCATCCCTGCCCGAACGGCTGCACACCTTGTTTCGCGGTGTGGTCGAGCTGGTCGAGCAGTACCGGCCACAAGTCGCGGCCGTGGAAATCGTCTTCGTCAACGTCAACCCACAGTCCACGCTACTGCTCGGTCAGGCCCGCGGCGCGGCGCTCACCGCACTGACGCACGCCGGTGTGGCGGTCACCGAATACACAGCGCTGCAGATCAAACAGTCGACCGTCGGCTATGGCCGGGCGTCCAAGGAACAAATGCAGTGCATGGTGCAACGCCTGTTGAGCCTGCCGGGCCTGCCCGGGACGGATGCCGCCGATGCGTTGGCGACCGCCCTGACGCACGCCCAGGCCGGGCATCTGCTGCAGGCCCTTTCTGCGGCAGCCCCTTCGGCGTCGTTGAAAGCCCCTCGGATCAGGAAGGGGCGGGCGAGTTGGGGGTGAGCAGTCGTCGAGGGAATTCGTCTCACCGCATCGCATCGCAAAACAGAACTTGCCGGTTCGACGATCAAGCTGTAGAATGATTCTCGTTGTCGAATTTTATGCTTCTTGCTTCACTTCTAAAGCAGTCGCATAGTGTGAAGCGATCCCCATACTCTCTTCCCGACATCTACGATATCCATCGCCTTCAGTCCAGCGCACTCTCGCATTCGCATGCGTAAATGTTCGCAATAACGCTGCGGGTCGATGTATTTGACCCACTCGTCATTATGAAAGTTTATGCATGACCACCCAACCGACTTTTTCGGACATGGGCTTAGCTGAGCCTTTGCTGAAAGCCATCGAAGCACTGAATTTCACCAACCCAACCGCCGTTCAGGCGCAAGCCATTCCAAGCGCTATCGCCGGCGGCGACTGGATGGTCAGCAGCCAGACCGGTAGCGGCAAAACCGTTGCCTACCTGATTCCGGTTCTGCAACGTATCTTGCAGTCCATCGACAGCCCGGAAAAAGCCATCACCGGCCCGGTCGGTCTCGTGCTCTGCCCTACCCGCGAGCTGGCCCAGCAGGTTGCTCAGGATGCCATCAACCTCGTCAAGATGGCCCGCGGCATCCGCATCGGCACCATCATCGGCGGCACGCCTTTCGGTAAACAGATCGCCGCCTTGCGCGGTGCGCAGCTCGTCATCTCGACGCCCGGCCGCCTGCTCGATCTAGTCAATCAACGCAAGGTTCATCTGAACGATGTCGGTGTTCTGGTCGTCGACGAAGCCGACCGCATGCTCGACCTCGGTTTTGCCGAAGACCTCGAAAACATTCATGCACTCTGCGCCAAACGCAGCCAGACCCTGATGTATTCAGCCACGTTCGCCCCAAAAATCATGGCGCTGGGCGCCGAGCTGATGAACGAGCCACAGCGCCTGGCGATCAGCACCGGCACCACGTCCAGCAACGAAAACATCGGCCAGCACTTGAACTGGGTCGACAACTACGCGCATAAACGCCGGTTGCTCAGCCATTGGCTAAACGATGCCGGCGTCGATCAGGCCATCGTTTTCGCCAGCACGCAGTCTGACACCGAGGTGATCGCCCGCGACCTCGAAAACGAAGGTTTGAGCGCCATCGCGCTGCACGGCGCCATGCCGCAGGCCGTGCGCAACCGCCGGCTGAAAGGTCTGCGCGATGGCCAGTTCAAGATTCTGGTCGCCACCGACGTCGCCGCCCGCGGCATCGATGTACCAACGATTACACACGTCATCAACTTCGGTTTGCCGATGAAAGCCGAAGACTATGTGCATCGAATCGGCCGGACGGGCCGCGCCGGTCGCGATGGTCTGGCGATTACCCTGGCCGAGCACGGCGACCGCCGTAAAGTGCAGGCCATCGAGCGCTTCATTCACCAAGCCATTCCCGTGTCAGAAGTGGTGGGACTCGAACCCAAACCGTTCAGCAAATCCTCTGCACCCGCCCGCCGCCCCGGCGGTTCGTCCGGGTTTGGTGGTGGACGCGACAATTACCGCGACGGCCCGCCACGCCGTCCAAGCACGCGCGATGGTGCCCCCGGGCGCAGCAGCAGTGGCGGTTATGCCGGCCGCGATCGTGATGCGCAGCCCCGCGCCGCGCGTTCGGACAACGACCGTCGTCCGAACGCCGGACTGGAAGACGGCGGCCAACCGCGCAGCTACGAATCGGCGCTGTCGACCATCGAGCGCCCCAAGACCATGCGCCGTTTCGCACCCGGCACCGGTTTTTCCGGGCCGTCGGACCGCCCGCGGGTCACAGCAGAGCAGGCGGCCCCGTCCAGCCTAGGACGCCCTCCCGCGCGCCCCAAAACCTTCGGCGAGCGCAGTACATTCGCGCCGCGCCGGACGGAGCGGTGGCGCAGCGAATAAGTTTGTAATCGCTGCGGTGCCTCGATCACAAAGCGCATTTCAGCGATTTTCCTGAAGCCGTTGTCAGCCGGTCATGCTTTTCGACCGGCACGGCGGAAGGACGATCGCATGAAAGGCACGATACCCGGCAACACCGAAGCGCTACAACGAAACCGTCTTACCCAGCCATGCCGAAGCGCCCACAACCTTCATCACCCCTACAATCGCTTCGCCTGCGTCAAATAAACCGCCAGCTCCGGCGCCGATTTCACCCCCAACTTTTCGAATACGCGGGCCCTGTGCACCTCCACCGTGCGCATGCTGACGCTGAGCTCAACCGCGATATTTTTATTCATCTGCCCGCGGGCCACCCGCATCATCACCTCCCGTTCACGCTCCGAAAGCAGCGCCAGACGGTCCTCAATCGAACTCGAAGACGCCAATAGACGCATTTCCTCACGCGAGACCTCGAGCGCCGCGCAAATCCGGTCGACCAGCCGATTATCGGTCGCCGGTTTCTCGAAAAAATCGAACGCGCCGTTCTGGACGGCATTGACCGCAGTCGCGATGTCACCATGCCCGGTCAAAAAAATTACCGGCAACCGCTTCAGGTTGACACCGGCGTGCAGCATGCCCTGAAAAGCCTCCAAGCCCGACACCCCGGTCATTCGTATGTCCAGCAACATACACAGCGCCGCCGGGCCAGCGAGATAATCGAACAGTACATCGCGGCACGGCACGAAACCGTCGAATGCCCGGGAAGGAAGCTCGCACGATTTCAGCAGCCAGGTCAAGCCTTCGCGCACATCGGCATCGTCATCGACGACCAGCACACAAGTCTCGGTTTCAGCCAATCGGTTCATCCCCCACGGAAAACGTCATTGTAAAACGCATGCCGCCCGTCGGGACCTCGTCGCAGCTCAATTTGCCGCCATGCGCCTCGGCGACACTGCGGCACAGGTTCAGGCCCAGGCCCAACCCTTCGGGCTTAGTCGAGAAAAACGGTTTAAAAATATGCTCGACATCAGTGTCGGTCAGCCCGCTGCCGTTATCCTGGACGGCGATTTCGCATACCGTGCCCCGCAAAACAGCGGTCACCGCGACCCTGCGGTCGGACGAGTTTTCTCCGAACGACTCCAGGGCGTTCTTGACCAGGTTGATGACGGCTTGTTCGAGCATGATGCGGTCGGCATGCAGGAAAAAGTCGCCGGCACCGATTGGCCAATCGATCTCGGCCTGCAACGGCCTGGCCATGGCGTCGAGCGTCGGCAACAGGCTGGCGCGCAACGCCTGAGTGCTGAGCTGCTCGCGTTTGGGCTGCCGCTCCTGCACCAGGTTCTGCACCGATTTGATGATCTTACCGGTCCGTTGCGCCTGATCACGCAGGCGTTCGAACAACGAGCGCAAATCTTGCAGATCGGGCTGCAGGCGGTCGGTCAGGTTGATGCCGCTTTGCGCATAGCTGACCATGGTCGCCAGAGGCTGATTGACCTCATGGGCAATGTTCGAGGCCATCTCGCCGATCAGCGCCAAACGCGACGTGGTCTGCAACTTTTCTTCCTGTACCCGGATCAGCTCCTCGGAGTTTTTCCGGTCTGTGATGTCCAGGATGGAGCTCATCCAGCCGACCTGCCGGCCTTCGCTGTCGACCAGCGGCGCCTCGACGATCAGCACATGGATCGACCGGCCATCCTTATGACAAAAGCTGGTTTCGAAACCGTCGCGCGGCGCGTGCCCGGCGAACGTCATCGCCACCAACCGGCGGTATTCGTCGGTTTCGCTGGCCAGCCAGTACGGCATCGGCGGTCGCCGCCCGACCAGCTCATAGGCCTTGCGCCCGACCATCCGACAAAACGCCGGATTGACGTAGCGGATACGGCCGTCCAAGTCCCAGACCCGCAGACCGACCGCCATCGAGTCCTGCATTGATTCGCGGAAGGCCGTTTCCTCGCGCAGCTTCGACTCTATTTTCAGGCGCCGCCGAAAATCGCGCCACAGCAAGGCCAGGCTGAGGCTAAGCAGCGTCGACAGAATGGTGACGGTGATCGCCATGGCGTTGCTGAACAGGCGGGGACCTGGCCGGCGCGAGTTGACGTTCATCGACAACGTGACCGACCCCTCATCCAACAGCATATCGTGGGTATACACCCCCAGGCCAGGACCGCCCTTTTGTACCCTGGCCAGCAAATGGCTGCCGTTGGCATCGAACAGACTCACCTGATGCCCCTCGGCAAACCACCACGGCAGTTCGTTGTCCAGAAAGGTTTGCAGATTGAGCAAAGCCCAGGCCTCTGCCTGCAGCGGCACGCTATAAGTGCGGATCAGCAGATAGTGTTTGCCGTTGATCGAACGCGGCCCATCGTAAGTCGGAAAACCGCCACTTTCTGGGGGATCGCGCTGGTCACGGGTGATATCGAGCAAGTCGTTGAGCGCCTCGGGCGCGCCCGGCATGGCACTCATCCATTCCGAACGCATCCCCTGGCGCAGCAACACGCCTTCGATTTCCGGGGCGTTGCGAAAAAACTGCTCCATGCCAGCGCGCAACATCGCACCCTGTCGCACATGCACGGCATTAAGCACATTGCGCAGCGCGATGCCCTTGCTTTCGAGCTGAAACGCCAGGTTCTGCCGCGCCCACAAGGCATCGGCGATCAGCTTGCTTTCGTTCTCCTCCAGCTCCCCTTGACGCGACCAGTAGGTCGTCACCCAGAACGTGATGGCAAGCGAAGCGATCGTTAAAATCGGCAGCAAAAAGCGCCACAACTGCTGACGCAACTGTTGATTGCCGGTGGAGGGTACGGAGTTCGGGAGCAAATCGAAAATTGGCGAACCAGGGCATTACATGGTGCCACGAAAAGGCGACAAGCTTCCCCCGATTGTGGAAATCCACAATGGCGCACGCCAAGCGACACGCGCAGACTGATAACACTAAAAAAACCTATAACGGAGTCACGATGCCCCCATTCAGTTCCTTTCGTCGTTGCATCCTGGCCGCATCGCTGTGCATGATGCTGCCCTTGGCTCATGCCCAAAGCCCGATTGTCATCAAATTCAGCCACGTCGTCGCCAACGACACGCCAAAAGGCAAGGCCGCCCTGCGCTTCAAGCAATTAGCCGAAGAGCGGACCGGCGGCAAGGTCAAAGTCGAGGTGTACCCAAATTCGCAGCTCTACAAAGACAAAGAGGAAATGGAAGCACTGCAGTTGGGCGCGGTACAGATGCTGGCTCCCAGCCTGGCCAAGTTCGGTCCGCTGGGCGTAAAAGAGTTCGAAGTGTTCGATGTGCCGTATATTTTCCCGAACAAAGATGTGCTGTCGCGCGTCACCGAGGGCCCGATCGGTCAGGAACTGCTGAAAAAGCTCGAACCCAAAGGCATCATCGGCCTGTCTTACTGGGATAACGGCTTCAAGGTGATGAGCGCCAACAAGCCATTACATACTCCGGAAGACATGCGCGGCCTGAAAATGCGTATCCAGTCATCCAAAGTGCTGGACGCCCAAATGCGTGCCGTCGGCGCCAACCCGCAGGTCATGGCGTTTTCCGAGGTCTACCAAGCCTTGCAAACCGGAGTGGTCGACGGCACCGAAAACCCACCGTCCAACCTGTACACCCAGAAGATGCACGAGGTGCAAAAGGACGTTTCCGTAACCAACCACGGTTATCTGGGTTATGCGGTGATCGTCAACAAGAAATTCTGGGAAGGTCTGCCGGCCGATATCCGCACCCAGCTAGATAGCGCCATGAAAGACGCCACCCGCTACGCGAACGCCATCGCCCAGCAGGAAAACGATATGGCGATGCAGAAAGTCAAGGATTCCGGCAAAACCAAGGTCTACAATCTGACCCCCGCTGAAAACGCCGCCTGGCGCAAGGCCATGTTGCCGGTGCAAAAGCAGGTCGAAAGCCGCGTCGGTGCCGACATTCTGAAGCGCATCAACGCCGAATCCGCAGCCCTGGGCATCAAGTGATTTTTTAAAGAAGTGCCGATCTATTCGCAGCAATCCATAGGTCGGTAATCGGTTTCCAATTCGCCCTGCGGCTCGTGCCGCGCGGGCGGCTTTCAATATCTCCGGATACCTATGAAAATTCTCGACAAACTCGAGGAAGTGCTGATCGCCTTCCTGATGGGTGCAGCCACCCTGCTCATTTTCGTTGCGGTGGTTCACCGCTACCTTTCCTCGGTAAGCGCTTTGCAACCTTATCTGGCGCAGATCGATACGTCATGGGCGCAAGAGCTCTGCATCATCATGTTCGTCTGGATGGCCAAGTTTGGCGCGGCCTATGGTGTGCGCACAGGTATCCACGTCGGCGTCGATGTGATCATCAACCGCCTGAACACCACCTGGTACCGGAAAATGGTCGCCTTCGGTCTGCTGGCAGGCGCCCTCTTCACTGGCATCGTAGCCACGCTGGGCGCCACATTCGTCTGGGAAAACGGCGCACATTACGCTATTTTCACAGCGCTCGGAATGGATAGCGGCACCTATGAAGGCCCCACCACCCCCGACCTGGAATGGCCCACCTGGATCGTCTACTCGGCGATTCCGTTCGGCTCAGCGCTGATGTGCTTCCGTTTCCTGCAAGTCACTTATCATTTCCTGAAAACCAACGAGTTGCCCAAACACGACCACAGTCATGTCGACGGCATCGATGACATCAAAGAAGAGAAGGTAAGCCCAGCATGAGCGCCGCCCTGATATTTGTTTTACTGATCGTGCTCATGCTCACGGGCATGCCGATTTCGATTTCCCTGGGTCTGACGGTTCTGACCTTCCTCTACACCATGACCAGCGTGCCAATCGAGGCCGTGGCGTTGAAGCTATTCACCGGCATCGAAAAGTTCGAAATCATGGCGATTCCGTTTTTCATTCTGGCTGGCAACTTTTTGACGCATGGCGGGGTGGCGCGACGCATGATCAACTTCGCCACGTCCATGGTCGGCCATTTTCATGGCGGCCTGGGCCTGGCGGGCGTGCTGGCCTGTGCGCTGTTCGCCGCGGTGTCGGGCTCGAGCCCGGCCACGGTCGTGGCGATCGGTTCGATAATTTTGCCGGCAATGGTCAAGCAGGGGTTTCCGCGCAAGTTCGGCGCGGGTGTCATCACGACCTCAGGCGCGCTCGGTATCCTGATTCCGCCGTCGATCGTCATGGTGATGTATTCGGTCTCGACCAACACCTCGGTGGGCAAGCTTTTCATGGCGGGTGTCGTGCCCGGGATCATGCTGGCTTTTTTGCTGGGCTTGACGACCTGGTATTTGGCCCGCAAGCATAACTACCCCCGCCTGCCCAAAGCCAGTGTGGCAGAGCGCCTGCGCACCTTCAAGGACAGCGTCTGGGGCTTGCTGCTGATCGTCGTCGTGATCGGCGGTATCTACACCGGTTTCTTCACACCGACCGAAGCCGCTGCGATGAGCGCGGTATATGCGTTCATCGTTGCCGTTTTCGTTTACAAGGACATGCCTTTGTCGAAAGTGCCCAAGGTGCTGCTCGACTCGGCCAGCATGTCGGCGATGCTGCTGTACATCATCACCAACGCCGTGCTGTTCTCGTTTCTCATGACCAGCGAAAACATCCCGCAGGAAATGGCGTCCTGGCTGACCGGCTCCGGCGTCGGCCCGATCGGCTTCTTGTTGATGGTCAACATTCTGTTGCTGTTGGCGGGCAACGTCATGGAGCCATCGTCGATCGTGCTGATCATGGCGCCGATTCTGTTCCCGGTGGCGGTCAGCCTCGGCATCGATCCGGTCCACTTCGGCATCCTGATCGTCGTCAACATGGAAGTCGGCATGTGTCATCCGCCAGTGGGCCTGAACCTTTACGTGGCCTCGGGGATTACAAAAATGGGCATCAGCGAGCTCACGGTGGCGGTCCTGCCGTGGCTGCTGACCATGCTGGGCTTCCTGTTGCTGGTTACTTACGTTCCGGCGATATCGTTGGCACTGCCACAGGCATTGGGGATGTGAGACTTCGGTCAATCGGTTTAAAAAGCCTGCTTCGGCAGGCTTTTTATTGTCTCAGTGACAGATGCTGCGCCGATACACCACGACCCCATGCACCCGTTTGTTTTGATGCCATCCCATGCGACCTGCCGAAAGCGGTTAAAATCGGTGCATGAAAAAAACCGATCTCTATAAAAGCCTTGCGCTCAAAACCGCCGGCTTGATGAAACAGTCCATTACCCCAGACCGCTTCGCCGCTGGCGCACAGCTCGACCGCAAAGCACAGCGCAAGCTCGATCAGGCTAAAGGTTTGATTCCATTTGCCATCAAGCTCGACGCCCGTTTGGCCACAGCAGTGCGCGAATACGCCGTGGCTGAGCAGTCGACGGTAGACGATGCAGTCGCCCGGCTATTGCAACAAAGCCTCGGCATACCAAACCCATCAAACCCATCTAGCTGAGCAAGCGATGGCATTGCGCGCCACGATTGCCAAAGTCAAACTGCAAGTGTCCGACCTCGACCGGTCGCATTTTGGCGAATACGCCCTGACCCTGGCGCAGCATCCATCCGAAACCGCCGAAAGGCTGATGGTCCGTCTCCTGGCGTTTGCCTTGAATGCCAGCGAATCCCTACAGTTCGGCAAAGGCTTATCCGATCAAGACGAAGCGGCGCTTTGGGACGTCGATCTGGACGGTACGATTAACTGCTGGATAGATGTCGGCCTGCCCGATGAGGCACGGCTCAAAAAAGCCTGCGGCCGGGCCAAACGCGTGGTGCTCATAACCTACGGCGGCAGATCGGCGGACATGTGGTGGAAACAGAACGCCACCCCCCTGGAAAATTTAGAGAATCTAAGCATTTACCAGATCAGCGCGACCGACAGCGCCAGCCTGGCCCGCCTGGCCGGTAAAAACATGCATTTTGCATGGACCATTCAGGAAGGCATGGTTTACACCGATCAAGCCGACATTCAACCGCTGATTTTAAAAATCGCCTAGCGCCTGCTATGGCTTCAATAAATCGCCGAAAAATTGTTGCCGTCGCACTCATTTATATAATCGGAAGGTTTACAAACCGGTTGTCGCCCTGGTGATTCACTATCGAGAAGAACCCAGCGGTTTCGATGGTCTTTGCGAAAAGCGACATAATGAGAAGAGGCACTGACTATCTGCTCACCCTGCCGGTCGACCTGCAGCATCATTCGATCGGCTTGCAGCCCATCGAGCTCACGGGCCTGACTCTCAAAATCTCGCTCTTGGCCTGGCATATACACAAGCTGCCTGACGACATCTCTTCCATTCCCCTGCAACCAAGCGTTCAAGACCGCAACCGTGGTTTCAAACATAAGCCCGTGATCGCGAATGTTCTCAATGGCCGGGCTCAACAATGAATCGTCAACATCATCACGCTCAGCGAGCAATCTCCCCCGCAACCCGAGCTCATGTATTGCAAAATCCTTCACGGAAAAAACCTTTTCGCCAAACATCGCATTCGCAGCATGAATCGCACACAGATGCCCCTCCTGCCTCTCGACATAAAATCGTTCGCTCGACAATACTGGCGCCTGCTCCGTCAGCGCAATAAACCGTCCGCCGTACACCAGCCAATGAACCGTTTCGGATGGCGGCCTACTGGTCGACTGGTACTCCTGTTTTTTTTGTAAGCCCGTCGCTGCATCGCTTGGGTCATATTCATAAACGACGATACGCCGATTCATTGCCCTGGAGAGCACATCCAACATAAAATTCGGGCTGTTGGTATCGATTACTGCTTCGCCTGCGCTGTTTCGTGCGATCAACCGGTTCAGGTAAGATTTGGCCGTTGAGGGCATTGCCTCCAAATTCGCCATCTGCTTTTTGAAAGTCAGGGCCTCTTGCCTTTCATTCCGACCCGAAGAAAGTGTTTCTCTTTCGTAAAGCCGATACACCGTCATGTATTTTTCCAGATTTTTCGCAGACATCTCATCGGCAAACAACGCCCTAATTTTTTGCGGCGTATCCGTTTTCTTTAAGTGAACATGCATATCCAAACCCAGCAGACGGCAAAAGTAGGCAGCCATGCCAGAGGGATAATCACTTTCGCTAATCGACGATTCGATTGTTGACAGCATTATCTTTAATGCGCCATCTATTTCTGTCTGTAAAACCGCCGGGCCATTCGGGAACAAGGTCAAACCTTCGGGCGTCGTGAATCTCTCGGGCAATTCATACGGTTGAGTATTTACTTCATCGCGCACCTCAGGCGCGCTCGAACCCACCATTACCCTAGCGGGCGACTCGCGCCGAGCCGGCGGCCTAGCTGTCTGCAAGCCTGTCGATGTTGGCGGCGCGGCAGGTTCTTCTGAACGCACCACACCAGACGTCAGCGTCTCAACAAAATTCGCACGCCTTACAAAGTCGTCGGCCGTATTAGACTGCGCATCGACGTGGTAGCGCGTTACGATCACTGGCTCTGCCTGATCGTCATGAGGACCTTCGGTGAGCACGCGTCCTATGCCGAGCTGCATTTCTTCGGCTCCCGCCGCCCCCCAAAATACGACGCGCCGCACCCCTTCCAGCAGGGATGCGCGGCAACCAATCCCGATGGTCGTGATTAAAACCGCTTGGTTCGCGTGCTGGTTAAAACGCAGATCGATCTGTCGCCGGCGATTGGCGTGTACTCGGTAGTCGTAGCCGACGATCAGTGCATTTTTTTTCTGCTCGCGCACATACGCCATCAAACTGGCTCTTTCCTCTAGCTTCTGGACGTAGATCACCATTTTTTCATGCGCACCAAGTGCGTCGAGGTCTGGCTGCACATGCTGGGCGCGCAGCGCCCCGTCCCTCACCACTCGATCGCGAACCCGCAGGTGCCCGTCCAGCGGCCGGTGCGCCAGCAAACGATTCGCCATACTTCGGGCCAACTGGCCCAGTTTGCCTGGCGTGAGCTGGGTGTTGAAGGTGTAATGTTTCTCCCCATACCCACACTCTAGAAAGCTCGACAGCGAATCGACTGCACGGGGATCAAATGTGGTGCCGACCGGCAATAGCATTTTTTCGGCTCTCCGGAAAATCTGGGCCAGGGTTTTACTGACAATCATCTTATCGGTAATACCTTGGTGCGCCCAGGTCGCATTTATGACAATGCCTGCATATCGGTCGCCCCATCCCTGGAAAGTTTCTTGGTAATTCTTGATACCGACGCCTTGTTTCAAGCTATCGATCGAAACGAGCGCAACTCGCTTTTCTTCCGGCAAAACCTGCCCCCCTTTACCCGAGAGCACGGCAATCGATCGCTGTGCATGGCCCATGGCCATCAGGCCACTTTGCCACCGTTCTATCTCGCTTTTTTCACAAACGATCAGCAAGGGTTGCTCGACGGCCCGAGCCACTTGCAGAACACGAAGGAAGACGCTGACGATCTGGCATTTGCTGGCGCCGTACGAATCGATCAGCAGCTTTTGCTTCCAGCCGCCATCGACCAGGCGATGCAGCGTATGGCGCTCGCGGTACGTCAACTGCTCTTGCCATCGCTCTTGTGCCATAAGGGTTTGCAACGCATCGCGCAGACTGTCGTTGAGGCTGGGGGGTAGCTGACATTCCGTATTCGGCTTTTCGGAGCGGTACAGAATCCCTTTTTTGGCCACATCGCCGATGATCGAGGGGCCAACGGCCGTCAAATCGTGAGCAAGATTGTTGATGCTAGTACGGATACGCTCGAATTCTTCCTGGCTTTGCGGTTGCAGTGCTGTTTCGCCATCAATCGCGTCCGCGTTTTGCCTGGCCTCAGGTCGCTGCCCCGGTTCAGAGATTTTTCGAGCCGTTTCGGGACTGCGCAGGCGAATGGTGACTTGATAGTCTTCGCGCAGCACCTCGAGCGCCACGCTGCGCAAGAACCGGCCCCACTCGACATGATTGAAAGTAAGTTCGCTTTTACCGAAATCATGGCCATCGACGACCAGCATTTGCTGGCGCAGCAAACGGTTGGGTTCAATTTTCCAGTCGCCGTTTTCCATACTGGGTGCGCTGACCAGCAATGCGGGGCGCAGCGTGGGAAGGCATCTTCTGGGTTTGGGATCCGATTGCCCGGGAACATCCGTGTTTGAACCAGGATTAAAGCTGGATGGTTCGGTTTCCATCAAATCGGTTGACTCTGTTGCTAAACTTTGTGATTCGATACCGAATGTCGGCTCTTCGGCAGACTCAACGCCGTTAATCGTCGTTTCCCGATCTTGCACCGTACGCAGAAGATCTAGGAGCGTTTGCGTCGTGGGAAGAGTACTACGCGACGCTCGTGTTTGGCGACCCGTGGTGAGATTGCTAAACGCACGGATATACTTGTCGACTTCATCTATCAAGCCGTTCCGTCTAAGGCAGTCGAACCACCGGACTTTTATAGTGGGCCGCATGGCCGCACCTTGACTCAGTAAGCCCTCAATCAGCGGCACTGCGATTTTTATCAGTTCGACAATAGGAGGCGGGTTGAGTAACAGCCTATTCAAATAACAGGAATACATGTGTGTATTGACCAGTCGAGCAGGCGCTAGATTGAAGACAGCTTGCGCCTCTTTCCACAAGCTGTGCCTGCCGTAACCGTCGATCAGGGTGTTGTAAGTGACGTTATCCGCCAAACCTTTCCGGCACGCCTGGTCAAATATCTCGCGCGACTGATCTGGCAGGCCTGCTTTGGCGTAGGCGTCGATCATGGTAGCGTAAGTACATCCATCCGCTAAACCTTTCCGGCACGCCGGGTCAAATATCTCGCGCGCCTCATATGGCAGGCCTGCTTTGGCGTAAGCGTCGATCATAGTAGCGTAAGTGACCGCATTGGCTAATTTTTTGCACTCTTTTTTGTCAAATATCTCGCGCGCGTCATCTGGCAGGCCTGCTTTGCCATAGGCGTCGATCATGGCGTTGTAAGTGACCGTATTGGCTAATTTTTTGCACTCTTTTTTGTCAAACATCTCGCGCGCCTTATCTGGCAGGCCTGCCTTGCCGTAGGCGTCGATCATGGTGCTGTAAGTGAACACATCCGCTAACCCTGCTTTGCACGCCCCGTCAAATTTCTCCTGTGCCTCAGCCAACCGCCCCCCTTTGCAGTAGGCATCGATCATGGTGTTGTAACTAACAACACCCGTTAACCCTTTTTTGCGCCCTTCGTCAAATATCTCGCGTGCCTTATTTAGCAGGCCTGCTCCGTAGGCGTCGATCATGGTGCTGTAAGTGACGATATCAGCTAACCCTTCTTTGCACGCTTCGTCAAATATCCTGCGCGCCTCATGCGGCAGACCTGCTTTTCCGTAGGCGGCGATCATGCTGTTGTAAGTGATCGCATCCACTAACTTTTGTTCGAGCGCTTCATTAAATATCTCGCGCGCCTCATGCGGCAGACCTGCTTTGCCGTAGGCACCGATTATGGTGCTGTAAGTGACAACATTCGCTAATTTTCTTGTACGCGCTTTATCAAATATCTCGTGCGCCTCATCTGGCAGGCGTGCTCCGTAAACGGCGATCATGGTGTTGTAAGTGAACGAATCAGCCAAAGGTTTTTCGCCTTCGCACGCTTTTTTAAATATTTCCTCTGCCTGAGCCAACCGATCCGCTTTGCCGCAGGCGGCGATCATGGCGTTGTAAGTGACAACGTTCGCTAAATCTTTCCGGCACAGATCGTCAAATATCTCCTCTGCCTCAACAAACCGACCCGCCTTGCCGTAGGCATCGATCATGGTGCCGTAAGTAACTACATTCACTAGTTTTTTGTCTTTGCACGCTTTTTTAAATATCTCCTCTACCTCAGCCAACCGATTCGCTTTGCTGTAGGCGTCGATCATGCTGTTGTAAGTGATCGCATCCACTAGTTTTTTTTCGCGCGCTTCGTCAAATATCTTGCGCGCCTCATCTGGCAGACCTGCTTTGCCGTAGGCACCGATCATGGTGTTGTAAGTGACCGCATTCACTAGTTTTTCTTCGCGCGCTTCGTCAAATACCTTGCGCGCCCCATCTGGCCGGTGTGCTTTGCCGTAGGCGTCGATCATGGCATTGTAAGTTGAAGCATTCGCTAAATTTCTTGTGAAGGCTTCGTCAAATATCTTGCGCGCCTTATCTGGCAGGCCTGCTTTGCAGTAAGCGTCGACCATGGTGTTGTAAGTGACCGCATTCACTAGTTTTTTTTCGCGCGCTTCGTCAAATATCTTGCGCGCCTCATCTGGCCGGCATGCTTTGCTGTAGCCGTCGATCATGGTGCTGTAAGTGACAACATTCGCTAAATTTCTTGTGCGCGCTTTGTCAAATATCTCGCGTGCATCTTCGAGCTGACCCGCTTCGTTGTAAGCTTTAATCAGTTGGCTAAACAACACGGTGACGTCTGAGCGACGATATTTTTTACATAAATCGAGCGATCCTAGCACTCCGAGAAGTATTTCTTCCATATCGGCAAGCGACCAATGCTTGAAACAATACGAAATGACAGAATGGTGAGGAAGATGCCCTGCGCGCAATTGATTGTCGACATCAACAATTACCTGCTCATATGGTGTTTCTGATAAGGTGATCCAAGCACCTATTTCAATATTATTTTTGCGGAGTATTTTTTCGAACTGGTTTCGTCTCCAAATATCATCCGGCTGTCGATGTATTTTCTGCTTTTTCGCTTGAGCTGGATTGAGTTCATGGCCTGCGCTGCGATGGTCGGCTTTGCGTTTGTTACGCGCCAGTTGGATACCCGGCGCCTGAGACGGTAGGCGAGAGTAACGGTAACCTCCGGCTGGAGACTGTCGGGGAGAGACCAATCGCTCAGGTGCTGTTTGGCGAAGAGAAGAATGACTGCTCGTGTGGCCACCTTGACGCTGAGCACGAGGAGCATCAGCCGGTTGCGGAGCATTGGAAGCAGAATTTAATGGGGGAATACGCATAGGCCGCCAGCATCATTGATTTAAACGTTTTGTTGATTTTTAGTATCAAAAAGACCGAGAAAAGTTCCTTGCCCCCCAAATGCATCAAGACAGTTTGAAAACAGCAGGCTTTTCAATCGAACAAATTGCTCAAATCGCAGCCAAGCAGCATAACGTGGAGGCCATAAAAAATGGCTGAAAACCAAACCGCCTTGGGCGAACTGTCGGCCAAGCGTAGAAATGAACTGGCCTCTTCTATTTCAAGATTTAATTTCTCCTGAATCCGTGGCTCTAGAGGCTCGCACCGCTCCTGAGGGGCAAACCGCATAATTTTTGCGGTTCAGGCCCCGGTTGATGCCGGCACCGAGAACGGAAACGAGAGGGAAGCGTCGTTTTCCTCGTCCGATAGTCGGCTTT